>NVSQ01000031.1:9077-40782 GCA_002401285.1 SAR202 cluster bacterium | reverse complement strand
TGCGTTTGCCAGACGATATCGCCCGTCCGCCATTCACCTGGCTCTGCAAACGCCCGAGACGATGACCGGCCAGTCGGTGAACGCGCCGGAATTTGACGAAGAGCAGGGGATTCACCGGCCCTCGGCTTACGACCGGCTTTACACGTAGGGGTAAGGGTGGGGGTCCGGGGCGTCACAGAGGTCTAGCTGAAGCCAAAACGCCGACAGGAGTTTGTCATTCCGATCCTTCGGCGGAAGGAGAGGAATCTCATGTTTGTAATGGCGACCGGATGAGATTTCTCGCCGCCTTCGGCTGGTGTCGAAATGACAGTTGGGAATCGCGGACTGGAATGACGTTGTTCGGCAAGGCGGATTCCAAATGACGCCGTTGGGCGCGGGACCGCAATGACATCTGCAAATTTGGCGTTAACTACCTACTAGGTACTTGCCTGCCCTATATATATGCGTCTGGTCCGGCCAGGAACTTGGTCCGGCAATCTAGGCTGCAGAAGTAGTACCAAGTACCGTTGTGAAAGCTCCGGGTGCCCATATTGGGGTCAACCTCGGTTGCGCCGTGCCTGGTTTGACCGGTTTCGGCCCTGGCTCCGGCTTCGTCAATCTCTATCCCGCAAACGGGGTCTGTGGGCATAACGTATTCTCCTATTCGCGATGAGGGCGCGCCGCTAGATTCAGGGCACCGGTTCCAGGTTCATTCCCAACCGCACACGGCCTGGCTGGTCCAACAGCGCCTTCGCAATCTTGGACCGGTGCTCGAAGCTGGTACCCAGGCGCATGGTCCATGAGGTAACTCGCCGGAACCAAAGGTGGAGGTCGAACTCCATCATGAATCCGATGCCACCGTGGATCACCTGAGAAGAGCGCACCACGGCTTCGCACTTGTCGTTACAGAAGGATTTGGCCTGGGAGATCTCGATCGAAGATGGCAACCCCTGGTCCATCTTCCAAAGAGCCTCGTAGGTCAATAGTTGCGCGCCGTCTACCCACAGGATCATGTCGGCGCAGAGGTGTTGGATGGACTGGAAGGAGCCTATGGGCCTGCCGAAGGCCGCCCGGTTCTTGGCGTACTCGATGCCCATCTCGGCGTCTTTCCTAGTGGCCCCCACCATCTGGGCGCACAGTAACACGGTCGCCCGGTCAATCATGGCCTGAATCACGGGCCATCCCTGATTAACCTGGCCTATCAGATCGGATCTGGGAACGCTTACGTTGTCGAAGATCACCTGGCTCTGTTTATCTCTGGCTATGGCTGTCAGTGGGACGTTGGAGATGCCGGCGCTTCCGGTGTCCACCAGAAATAGTGAGATGCCTTGATCGTCGTCAGAGGCCTGGGCGGTCCTGCAGACTACCAAACACTTCTCGGCGGCGCCAAAGTTATCGACGAACATCTTGGTTCCGCTGATGACGAAGTTGTCACCCTGTTCTATGGCCGCGGTGGCAATAGTCTCGGGGAGGAACCGGGGGTCGCGTTCGGTCAACGCCCAAGTCAGGACCGTGTCGCCCGCGCAGACTTTGGGCAGCACCGATTGCTTCTGTTCCTGGGTGCCGTCGGCGGCGATSGTCAACGCCGCGACCATGGTGCTATGGAAGGGGACGGGGGCGATGGCGCGGCCCACTTCCTCCATGATGATGCCCAAATACGTCAGAGGCAATCCCTGGCCGCCCAGGGATTCGGGGAGAGACATACCAAGCCATCCTAACTGGGCCATCTGACGCCACAGTTCGGGCGGGTAACCCAGGTCGTCTACTTCCATGGCTCGGGCCAGGCTGGGAGGACATTCGCCACCCAGAAACTCCCTGGCAGCGTTCTTCACCATTTCCTCTTCTTCGTTCAGAAGTACATCCATGCTAATTCCTCAWGAGATTTTGGCGCGGCGGCGGCAAAGCGCGCTGCCGCTGCCCTCGGAATAACAGTTTTTACGCCGGGTCCTTCGACAAGTCCGACTTTGGCGAGACTCGCGACCCTKAGTCGGAGCTCAGGACGAACGGTTCARTTAGACCTTTCCGTTCGTGGTGAGCCTGTCGAACCACTTGCTCGATCCTAACCGCGGGGGAGACCCAGTCCCCGGCGGGCTATCTGGTCTCTCATTACCTGTACGCTGCCATGGTTGATGCCCGACTGGAAGGACCCCAACAGGTTGTGGGCGAACAAACCGTGTTCGATGGCCTCTTCCGAGGTACTCATGAGCTGAGCGTAAGGCCCTAGGATCTGGGAAATGGTTTCAGTGGTCCGGACGCCGTGTTCCGGAGCCCAGACCTTTTCCGCCGCCCCTTCGTAGGTAAAGGTGTCACCCCGTTCCATCAGCGACATGCTGCGCATGGTCATCAGGCGGCAAACCTGGGCTTCGATCCATAGCTCTGCCAGGCGGTCCCGGATGGCYGGGTCTTGGGACACATCATGGCCGCCCAGGTCGTTGTCTTTGGCCCAGTTGATGATGTCCTCGTCCCGYCGAACCGAGATCAGGTATCTACTGGCCCCGACACGGTCCAGGTTGAGGCCCATCGCGCCTACGTACCAACCCTGGTTCTCYTCGCCTAACATRCACGTTGCCGGYACTCTGACGTCTTCAAAGAAAGTCTCGTTGGTYCTACGCTGACCGTAGGTCGTACCGATGGGAGCCGGAGGGTCGTTCTGGATGGTCCATAGAGGGCGAACMGTGATGCCTGGAGTGTYCATCGGGAAGATGAAGATGGAGATYCCACGGTGCTTGGGCGCGTCKGGGTCSGTGCGRGCCATCAGGTAGATATGGCTGGCGTAGTGGGCCGAGGATGTGTACATYTTCTGGCCGTTGATCACGAAGTCGTCYCCGTCTCGCACTGCCCGGCATTGRAGACTCGCCAGRTCRGCTCCGGCTTGKGGTTCGGTGAATCCCAGGGCCAGCGTGATCTCTCCGCTAATAAGTCCGGGAAGCAAGGTTTTCTTCTGTTCTTCAGTTCCAGCGGCGAGGATCGCCGGTGCGCCGCTGCCTGCCCCGCCGACGCCGACGCCGATCCTGGAGAACTCCTCCTCGACGATGTACTGGTCGATRCGGCTGCCGTCYTGGCCGCCGTATTCCTTGGGCCAACTGATGCCGACCCATCCCTTGGCGGCRACTTTCTTGCGCARGTCSCGCACCAGCGGACCCTGGCTCATCTCGTCGGTATTCTCGATCTCACKCCGGACGTCTTCGTYCACGTTCTCTTGGATGAACCGCTGGACCTCGTCTCGAAGGGCTTGTTGTTCGGCTGTGTAAGCAAACTCCATGTYGTCTCTCCAGGKTGCCAGCTTTACTTCAYTGCGATCGTTTACGTAGTGGGCCGRAGKSCCCGGCGGTATGTGRWGAAYAAGGGCTWCCGCACGAAGCCGAGGCTTYTGTCATTGTCGTGTGCCCGACTTATAGTGTCAAGTGTCCACCSAAGCCTRCTCAGCCTAGCTCCGCYAATACGGGTTTCAAAGCTTCGATCAAYGGCGGYAAGAACTCATTCCAGTCGCCCACGATRCCAAARTCGGCYGATTTGAAGATGGCRTGGCGGCGGTTCYGGTTKATGGCCAGAATCACKCCGGCCTTCTGGATTCCCACCGTATGATTGAAGGCGCCCCGAATGCCAAYRGCCAAGTACACTTTGGGGGTGATGCTGCGTCCGCTGATTCCAACTTGAATCTGGACCGGCAGCCAGCCTTCRTGRGTGACGTTGCGGGTGGTGGCCAGGGAAGCGTTGATGGATTGGGCCAGCTTCTGGATCTGGGGGAGATTCTCAGGCCCGCCGATTCCCATGCCAACTCCCAGGACGACCTGCGCTTGGGTCAGTTCCAGCGCGCCGATGTCCTCCTGCACGTGCTCTTCCAGCACCGTAACGTCCGGTCCATCGAAAGAGGCKGYGGCGATGGCTTCCACCGGGGCTTGAGACGAAAYATCYGGCGCGATRGGGGTCAGCAGCCCKGGCCGCAGAGTGACCATATTAGGCAAGGTCTTGGAAAGGATCGGCGCGACGACATTCCCGCCCAGGGCSGGCTTTAGCTGGACCAGCCGCCCTTCTTCGTCKATCTCCAAGTCTATGGCGTCACCGGTCAGCCCCAAYGCCAACCGGGCCGCCACTCGGGACGCCAGGTCGCGGCCATYGGGAGTYGAGGCGAARAGGACGGCGTACGGTTGGGCTTGGTGCACCGCCGMGGCCARGCTCTGGACGACCTGTCGGCCCCATACMGGCCCCRTGSCGGTGTTATCCAACACTAACACCCGGTCAGCTCCGTAGGCCGCCAGTTGACCGGTCAGGTCCGGTTGATCCGGGCCGATCGATATCGCGGCAACTTCGCTCCGCGTGAAGCTGGTCAACTCCCTGGCCTTGCCCAACAATTCCAGCGTCACATGAGCCAGCCCGGCCGGCGACGACTCGGCTACGACCCAGATGCTTTTGTCTCGGCTGTCCGGATAACGGTCAGTAACCCCGGGAGCAAGGGAACTGCGGTCCTCCGAGTCTAACTCGGCCAGCCGCTCTTTCAACAGCGAGGCTGCCTGCTCCGCGGCGACTTGGGGATCTTCYTCTTCRATGATCACTCCCGACCGGTTGGGTTCCACCAASCGGATCTCTTCCACCCATGTGGGAGACCCCTCGGCGCCGAACTGGGAGCTGTCGGGTGAGAGCTGGGCGCAGGTCACTTCTTCCAGCGGTTTCGTTTCGGCCTCCGCCAACTGCTCTCGATTGGGGAAGGTTTCCTCGGCCACTCCTTCAGTGACGCAAACCAGGGCGGGAAGGGGGCACTCAATGACCTGGTAGCCTTCGTCGGTAAGGCGTTCGGTGACGATGGTGTTAGAGACTGCGTTTAAGTCCAGCTTGCTTACTTGGCCGACGTGGGGAATATCCATCAGCTCGGCCGTCTCGGGACCGACCTGCCCGGTTTCCGAGTCGGCACTGTTGCGGCCGCAGATGATCAAGTCCGGGGCCTCGTTCTTCAACGCCAGGGATAATGCTCTAGCGGTGGCCAAAGTGTCGGACCCGGCYAGCGCCCGGTCGGTGAGCAGGATGGCCCGATCCGCGCCTAACGCAAGGCATTCGAGCAATCCCTCACGAGCCTGGGGCGGCCCCATGCACARSGCMACAACCTGGTCGCCCGGYGCGCTTTTCAACTCCACTGCCCGCACCAGGCCGAGCATGTCGAAGGGGTTGACCTCCGAGGGTACACCCTCTCTGATGATGGTCTTGTTCTCGTAGTCGAATTGGATACGAGCGACTACCGGGACATACTTGACGCAAACGACAATCTTCATCCATTTACCTTGATAGGACTTGATTTGTTACATTAACCGGAATAGTCCGGCCCGCTTCTATCCATCGATCCCATTTTATGCCAAGGCTGCCTGAGTGCCCGTTCCGAAACGTATCAATCAGGCCATCGTCAATCCGGCGGAGGCAGGAATGACCAAACGTCAGCGCCAGAGTTGTGCCTGGACCCCGATTTGCATCGGGGTGACGAGCGATGATCTATTCAGGTTCGGCAAGCTGTTCCTGAACCCGAGCGGTCAAMCGCTGCAATTTGGGGCTGATCTGTACCGGGTACAAAGGCGGGCGGTGCAACGCTTTGAACCTGGGGTCCAGCCTTTGCAKATCCGCCTCAAGACGCTCTCTGATCTCCGGCAGRCYGGKTTTGGCGGCGGACRGTGTGCCACCAGCCATCACTTCCACCAGRATCTCCTCGGCTCCGGTTACGGATTCGTCGCTCAAGCCCAGGACATCGYGGGACCACACYCCWTTGTCCTGGAACCGGAAAACCTGTTTGGCGCCGGGTGGGCTGACCTTGTCCGGACTAAGCTTCATCACCGGCCGGCCGTCATAGCATACCAGCTTGTAGGCCATGTCAGACCAAGGCGCGTCGGCYGACACCCCGGCTTTGGTGCCCACTCCGAAGAGGTCGATGGGCGCATYGTCCCGGACCAAGCGGTYTACCTCGTACTCGTCCAGACCGCCCGACGCTAAGATCTTCACGTAATCCAGGTTGGCTTCGTCGAGGATGCGCCGGACCTGGCGGCTCAGCGAGTCGAAGTCTCCTGAGTCCAGGCGCACCGCCAGGAGCCGGTTTCCCGACTCCTCCAACTCCTTGGCAACCTGGACCGCGTTCCAAGCGCCTTGGATGGTGTCGTAGGTGTCCAGCAGTAGGATGGTTCGCTGGGGGAACGTATCGGCGTAAGCCCGGAATGCCGGGAGCTCGGTGGGGAAACTGGAAATGAAGGAGTGAGCCATGGTGCCGGCGGGCGGAATCCCGTAACGCTGGGCCGCMAGRACGTTGCTGGTGGAYTGGAACCCGCCGATGTAGCTGCACCGGGCCATCTTCAACGCGGCATCGATTCCCTGGGTCCGGCGAGCTGAGAAGTCGCTCATCCCCCGGCCYTGGGCRGCCCAAACACAGCGGGCGGCTTTGGTGGCCAGSAGSGTCTGGAGGTTTAYTTGGTTGATGATGAAGGTCTCGACCATCTGRGCCTCGATTAYCGGCCCGGTCACCTCCAGCACCGGYTCGTTGGCGAAGTAYARSCGYCCTTCCGGGATGGCCCGSACGCTCCCGGTAAAKCGCAGSCCTTCCAGATAATCCAGAAAATCCCCAGTGAAGATTTCGGTGGAGCGGAGRTAGGTTAGRTCGGCCTGGCTGAAWYGGAACSCGGCCAGATGATCYAGAACGTCCTCMAGGCCGGCGGAAACCAGGTARCCCCGGTTAGCYGGGTAATTACGGACGAAGAGRCTGAACGTKGCGGGAGCGAACATCTTCTGACGRAARAARGCCTGGGCCATGGTCAGCTCGTACAGGTCGGTGAAGAGGCCGGTCTGTCCCGGTGGGAGGGGATCGTGGGAGTTGTCCATCAACCTGATCCCCCAGTCTGATTTTCCGCTCCTGAGGTATGGGCAAKGGGTGACAAAGGGCGCTCGGAAGCAGGGTCTCATTATGTTKGCCCCTCTCGTGGCCTGTCAACCGAGACCGGCGCGGTCCGCTTGCCSRGCGCSSGGCCGGATTGGAAGTYACACCTGAGGCCGATATGCGGGGCGAGAAGGGCATTAATTTACGTATAGCGTAATCWADSTGACGGCTTTACTCGATAAWATATAGTARATGCGTATGAATGGTGTAMCCAACGCCGGAAAGAATTCTTGACATGGYGRCCCGTGGTGGGTAACATAATRCAYGTTAACAAACGAATACTTAACTYKAACCYTTTATCCAGAACGGCAGAGGGCACGGCCCGATGAAGCCTAGCAACCGGTCCTAGCATTCTAGGGAAGCGGGATACGGTGCTAATTCCGGCGTCCGTAGCGGTTAACACCGCCGGGGACGAAAGATGAGGGGTTTGGTGACTTATTAAGCTTCTCTATGTGAGAAGCATTTTTTTNNGCGTAAACATAGGTCTAGTTGAGTACGKTTCGGGAGTGAATCTYCGGTGARCGAGATCCGCCCAATACAGTGGTCCGATGGCAAGCTTTGGCTGCTGGATCAGACTCGTCTTCCTCTGGAGGAAATCACTCTGGAGTTGGACCGGTACCAGCAGGCGATCGACGCCATTCGCGATATGCAGGTCCGTGGCGCGCCGGCCATCGGCGTAACGGCGGCTTATGCCATGGCCATGGCCGCCCGGGAGATMAGCGCCACGTCACCTGACGAGTACATGTCTGAACTGGAAGRMGCGGCCKCTCGCATCGCCGCSGCCCGGCCTACGGCAGTCAACCTTTTCTGGGCMGTGCAACGAATGGTGAGCCTGGCCAAGAGCGARCCGGACCCCTTGGGCATGCCGGAACGTCTGTTGGCTGAAGCCCAACGCATGTAYCAGGAAGACGAGGAGATCAACCGGAAGATGGGCGGCTTGGGAAAAGACCTTTTGCCCGACGGCGGCGCGGTGCTGACTCACTGCAACACCGGCGCTTTGGCCACCACCGGCTTTGGCACGGCCCTGGGCGTCATCCGCGCCGGTTGGGAAGCGGGCAAGCGCTTCAAGGTTTTCAACACCGAAACCCGGCCCTTCTTGCAGGGAGCACGGCTTACTTCTTGGGAGTTTCAACAACTGGGAATCCCCGCYACTTTGATCGTGGACTCCGCGGCTGGGATGTTGATGAGAAGAGGCGAGATTGATTGTGTCATCACCGGCGCGGACCGCATCGCGGCCAATGGGGATACCGCCAACAAAGTGGGGACCTATTCCCTGGCGGTTCTGGCCAAAGAGAACGGCATCCCATTCTACATCGCGGCCCCAACCAGCACGATTGATCTGAACCTAGCCACCGGCGACGACATCGATATCGAAGAAAGGCCGTCCCAGGAGGTGACCCACTTCCAGGGGACGCCCACCGCGCCGGAAGGAGTTCCGGCGGTCAATCCGGCTTTTGACGTAACTCCCCACCGTTACATCAGCGGCATCGTCTCGGAAGGTGGGGTTTCCCGTTCGCCTTACCTGGAAAGTTTGAAGTTGGCGGTMGGGTCRRGRGCCTCCGGCGCGTAGACCATGAATATGCAGCGCGACACGGCAACGATAGCGATAATCGGCGGTAGCGGCCTCTACGAGATGGAGGGGCTCTCCGATGTGGAATCCGTGGACATCGATACCCCWTTCGGCCGKMCCAGCGACGCCATTACSRTGGGCACGCTGGAAGAGACGCGGGTGGCTTTCTTGCCCCGTCATGGYCAGGGGCATCGCATCAATCCAACCCACATCCCGGTTCAAGCCAACATATACGCCCTGAAAACTCTGGGCGTGGAAAGAATCATCTCGGTTAGCGCCGTGGGAAGTYTGAAAGARGAGTTCGAGCCGCTTCACCTGGTGGTTCCGRACCAACTCATCGACCGCACCCGTCAGCGCGCCAACACCTTTTTCGACAAGGACATGGTGGTCCATGTTGCCTTTGCCGACCCGTTCTGCGCCCAAACCAGCGATATGGTGATCCATGCCGCCCTGGAGTTGGGGGTAAATGTTCACTCAGGCGGCACCATGGTGGTCATGGAGGGTCCGGCCTTTTCATCCCGAGCGGAGTCGATCATGTACCGCTCGTGGGGGGCCGACTTGATCGGTATGACCGCGCTGCCTGAGGCCAAGCTGGCCCGGGAAGCGGAGATGTGCTATGCGACCATGGCTTGGGTCACCGACTATGATTGCTGGCGCCAAGGCGGCGAAGCTGTAACTGTCGAGATGATAATCGGAAACCTTTTGCAGAACGTGGCCGCGTCCAAGGACCTGCTGCGTAATTTAATACCCAGATTGAACGGTACTCGGGATTGTCCCTGCGCCACGGCGTTGAAGGACGCGATAATCACCTCCCAGGACCGTGTGCCCGAGGATCTGAAGCGGAAGCTGGCGCCCATCACGGGCCGGTATCTATCCTGAGAATGCGATAAAAGGATCAAGGAGGCTCGACAATGGCCAGGCAAGACCCTGGTGAACCATATTTCCGGGTAGACTCCCCGGAAGCCGCKGGCATGCTGGCGGCAGACTCTTCGGGGGACATCGTTGTGATAGACGTGCGGCGTGATGATGAGTGGGTGACCGGCCACGTTTCTGGGGCCGTCCACATAAATATCGATGATCTTCCAAGCAACATGGACCAATTGCCCCAGGACAAGAAGTTGCTTTTCATCTGCGCCGCGGGAGTGCGGAGTGGATTGGCTTGTGAGATTGCGGCGTCGATGGGGTACGACTCTGCGAATCTGTACAACATCGAAGACGGTACCCCGGCGTGGATCGAAGGCGGCTTTCCGACTAACTATGGGGACGACCCGTAGCGTTTCGGACCAGGTCGATAATGCCCCTGGCACCGTTGTTCAAGTAACGGCTATAACATTCCGTTCGACCTGAGCTTGTCGAAGGGCCCCTTCGGAAAAGGATGGTTCGACAGGCTCACCACGAACGGCATTGGTAAAGCCGATTTTGGAAAGGTTCCCTGGATCTAATCAAGATTCTATAGCGAAGGCGGCCGGCGGATGACCGGCCAGGTCTTCCCAAGGAGTGACCATTGACTTCAGCACATKCGAATGGAGATGTTAAGGACCTATCACTATCCAAGACGGGAGTAGACCGAATAGAGTGGGCYGGCCGGGAGATGCCGGTGCTCAACATCATCAGGGAGCGTTTCCTACGGGAGAAGCCCCTGGCAGGGATCCGCATGGCGGCTTGTCTGCACGTGACCACCGAAACGGCCAATCTGGCTCTCACGCTTCGGGACGGCGGCGCGGAATTAGTGATGTGCGCCAGTAATCCCTTGAGCACTCAGGATGAAACCGCCGCTGCTCTGGTCCGGGAATATGGAATACCGACCTTCGCCATCAAAGGCGAAGACGACGRAACCTACCAGCGGCACCTTTCCGCAGTGTTAGACTTCAAACCCCAAATCACCATGGATGACGGCGCCGACCTTGTTGCGTTGCTGCACCGGGGACGTTCAGATTTGTTGCCGGAGGTGATAGGCGGAACCGAAGAGACCACCACCGGAGTAATYAGGCTTACCGCCATGGCCAAAGAAGGGAAGCTAGCCTACCCAATCATCGCGGTTAACGATGCGGAAACCAAGCACTTCTTTGACAACCGCTACGGCACCGGCCAGAGCACCTTGGACGGAATCACCAGGGCCACCAACATCCTGTGGGCCGGACGCCGGGTAGTTGTTTCCGGTTACGGTTGGTGCGGCCGKGGTATCGCTTCGCGGGCCAAGGGCATGGGCTCCCATGTCATCGTCACCGAAGTTAACCCCATACGCGCCCTGGAAGCCGTGATGGACGGCTTCCAAGTTATGGACAAACTGGAAGCAGCCAAGGTTGGCGAGGTATTTATCACCGCTACCGGCGGCATACACGCTATCGGCCGGGAGCAGATAGAGCTCATGTCTTCCGGGGCGATTCTAGCCAACAGCGGCCACTTCAACGTTGAGATCGATATCGCATCTTTGGACGAATTGTCCACCAATAACCGGGAAGTTCGGCCGTTCGTTCAAGAATGGACCATGCGTGACGGACGTCTTATCTACCTACTGGCCGAAGGGCGGCTGGTTAACCTCGCCGCCGCCGAAGGGCATCCTTCAGCGGTGATGGACATGAGCTTCGCCAACCAAGCTCTTAGCGCCGAGCATATGGTCAAGAACCATGCGACGATGGAGCCGGGCGTTTACGTGGTCCCCCTTGAGTTGGACGCAGAGGTGGGACGCTTGAAACTTCAAGCGTTGGGAGTCCACATCGACACTCTGACCGCCGAGCAACAGAAGTATCTGGAAAGCTGGGAAGGGTGAACGTAGTCAYCCTGTCCGATTAAATTAGATCTTTCAGGAGTAGATCATATGCCATTATTGTTTCAAGAGTCTCCCAAATATCTGCTGACTTCCGAGTCGGTAACCGAAGGGCACCCCGATAAGCTTTGCGACCAGATCTCCGACGCGGTTCTGGATGCGGTGCTCAAGGATGACCCCATGGGCCGGGTGGCCTGCGAGACCGCTACCACCAACGGCTTGGTGATGGTTATGGGGGAGATTACCACCACGGCCTACGTAGACGTTCCCGGAATCGTCCGGGAAACCTTGCGAAACGCCGGTTACACTAATGCCGAYTATGGCATCGACGCCAAGAGCTGCGGCGTTAGCGTTTCCATCCAGGAGCAATCTCCGGACATCAGCGCCGGAGTCAGCACGGCATTGGAGGCTCGGGGTGGCCAAGGCGGCCTCAGTGAGGAAGAGTTGGAYAAGATYGGCGCCGGGGACCAGGGCATGATGGTGGGGTTCGCGTGCGACGAAACTCCGGAGTTGATGCCCCTGACGGTGAGTYTGTCCCAACGGTTGGTCCGCCAACTGGCCTTGGTACGCAAAGAAGGCGTGTTGCCCTACCTGCGGCCTGATGGAAAGTCCCAGGTGACGGTCGAGTACCGCTACGGTAAACCCCACCGGGTAGACACGGTGGTAATCAGCGCCCAGCATAGCCCGGATGTTTCCAACGAACAGATAACGAAAGACATCACCGAGCAGGTGATCAAGAAGATCGTGCCGGCTGACTTGCTGGACGAAAACACCAATATCTACGTTAATCCYAGCGGCCGGTTCGTCACCGGCGGCCCGGCGGGAGACTCTGGCTTGACCGGCCGGAAGATTCTSGTWGAYACCTACGGCGGGATCGCTCGTCACGGCGGTGGCGCTTTYTCAGGGAAGGACCCGACGAAGGTAGACCGGTCTGCTGCTTATGCTGCCCGGTACGTTGCCAAGAACTTGGTAGCTTCCGGAATCGCCGACAGGGCGGAGGTCCTAGTGTCCTACGCCATCGGTATGTCCACGCCCATCTCAGTTTCGGTGGAAACCTTCGACACCAACCGGATAGACAGCGATAAGATCCACGAGTTGGTAAATAAGCACTTTGACCTACGCCCGGCGGCAATCATCCAGGACCTGGACCTGCGCCGTCCCATATACAAGCCTGTGGCCGCCTACGGTCACTTCGGCAGGGACGACCTGGACCTCACCTGGGAACGCACCGACAAAGCCGACGCTCTGCGTGCCGATGCCGGTCTGTAACGACGCCTAGACCTGAATCACATCCTCGTCGCGGGTTGTGAATCGGCTAAAAGCGGCATAAAATGTTCCCCAACTAACAGCAGGCCGGGACGATTAGYCCCGGCCTGAACTGCAAGKTAAGAGGAAGGGAAATGCGGAAGCAACAGCGGGACAGGGTTTTCAGTAGCTTAACCGAAGAAGAAAACASCATTTATCGCAACCTCATCCGGGAGGTCCGCTCCGAGCGGAAATCGTCCTCATCCAGCCAATTCACCGCCAGAGAGGTGCTGGAGCCACGCAGAGGCGGCTTGTCCTCCGGAGTACAAGAGGCTTTGGACGCCGTGATCGCGCGGGACGAAATGGGCCCAATGGCTGGAGAACAGCCTCCCGACTTCGATCTTAAGCTCATGGGGACTGAAGAGCGGGTCCGTTTGTCCAGCTTTAAGGGAAACCGCGCGGTGGGGCTGATCTTCGGCAGCTACACTTGACCCCCTTTCCGYGCTCAGGTTGAGCGTATCGAAGAGATCAGCCACCGGTTCGCCGAGCAAGTCGAATTTTTCGTAGTGTACGTTCAGGAAGCTCATCCCACCGACGGCCGCCAGACCGATAGCAACGTTGCCGAAGGTATCCTGTTCCGGCAGCACCAGAGCTATGGCGAGCGGGAAGAAGTGGCTCAGACCTGCAGCCTGGATCTTCASATTACCTTGCCAGTCCTCGTCGAAGAGATGGATAAYTTGATAGACGAGGCTTACGGCGCCGCGCCCGAGCGCCTGTATGTGATAGACGCCGACGGCCGTGTCGCCTATCACGGAGGCGCCGGGCCTCATTTCTTCGATATCGACGAGTGGGAGCAGGCCATAGAAGTTTGTGTCGGCAAGGCAAAGGTCACCGGCTGAACTGACTTGGATCCTTAGGGATGTAACCACGGCAACTCCGCTCCCATCTAACTTTTTCTCACCAAAAATATTGARGGTTAGGATGGGAGCGATTATTTATTTTTCGGATTCGTGCCTGTTCAACCTGTAAGCTAGCGTCAACGTACCGACGAGAATGTGAGGTACGGGAGGTTTGATGGCGACTGAAATACGCTTTGGCACCGACGGTTGGCGTGCCCGGATCGCCGAGGACTTTACGTTCGAAAACGTGGCGCGATGCTCCCAGGGTTTGGCAGATCGCCTTAAGGCAGAGGGAATCGCCGCTAAGGGTCTGGTGGTCGGCTATGACACCAGGTTCCTCTCCCGGGAGTTTGCCGAACGTGTGGCCAYGGTKATGGCGGGAAACGGYATCAAGGCCTACCTCTCAGAGAAAGCAGCCCCAACGCCCGTGGTTAGTTTCAACGTTCTGCATCATCAGGCCGCCGGGGCTGCAATCATCACCGCCTCGCACAATCCCGCGAATTGGAATGGTTTTAAGTTCAAGCCCGAGTATGCCGGTAGCGCCACACAGGAGGTTACCGACCAGCTCGAGTTGGCGATAGCTGAATCCGGCCCGGTTCAGCAGATCCCATTGACCCGAGCCAGTGACGAGGGTCTTATCGTTGAGTTTGATCCGGAYCCGCCTTACATGGAACGGATGAGCAAACTCATCGACTTGCCGGCGATTCGGAGTGCCGGTCTCCGGGTAACCGTGGACTCCATGTTCGGGGCTGGGGCGGGTTACATCGCCAGGTTGATCGCCGGCGGCTCGACTACCGTGGAGGAGATCAACGGCTATCGGAACCCAGCCTTCCCGGGCATGGAACAACCCGAGCCTATAGCCCACAACTTAACTACGCTGATCGAAAGGATCAAAGCGGGAGGCGCTTCGGTGGGGCTGGCCTTGGACGGCGACGCGGATCGGGTGGGAGTGGTCGACGAGCACGGCCGATTCGTAACCACCCTGGAGGTCTTCTCACTGCTGGCCCTCTATCTGCTGGAGAATAAAGGGGAGAAGGGAGCCCTGGTCAAGGGAGTCACTTCTTCTAGCATGCTAAACAGACTGGGGGARCGGTTCGGCGTGGATGTCCACGAGATGAAGGTGGGCTTCAAGTACATCGGGCCCCGAATGTCCGAAGTAGATGCCTTGATGGGAGGAGAGGAGAGCGGCGGTTTCGCTTTCCGGGGACACATACCGGARCGGGACGGGGTGCTCAGCGGACTGTACATCCTGGAGTATATGGCCAAGACCGGATCGACCCCATCCCAACTGGTCCAACACCTTTTGGATCAAGTAGGGTCACATTACTACAAACGGCGGGACGTGTCCTTCGATCCTCAGGACCGGACGAGGATCGAGGAACTCCAGCGCGGCATTGGCGACGGTGGCCTGACCGAGGTGGCAGGGTTACATGTGCGGCAGACCGATGAGATAGATGGCCGCAGATTGGTATTCGATGATGCCTGGTTAATCATCCGGTTCTCCGGCACCGAACCTTTGTTGCGGCTATACGCCGAAGCCGGCAAACCGGAGTTGGTGGAGGCGCTGCTCGACGGCGCGGCGGAGTACCTGGGCATCTGATCGGTCCGCGCTACAAAACTGTCATGCCGAGTCCTTCGGGGGAAGGACGAGGCATTTAGGGCGTGGTGAGTCCGCTGGTTGAAGGAGAGGTRTTTTYWAAAGCCGTGACGCCCCGCGATACTTGCGGGGCGTCAATGGTTTCGGGTTACTGTCCTCAGGGAAATATCTACCGCTTGGTGTACTGAGGCGCGCGGCGGGCCCGCTTTAGTCCGTACTTCTTGCTTTCTTTGATGCGGGCGTCTCTCGTGATGAACCCGGCGCGGCGCARGGCTGGCTTCATGTTTTCGTCGTAGACCACCAGTGCCCTAGCTATGCCATGGCGGATAGCCTCGGCCTGGGAATGGACTCCCCCGCCCAGGACTTTAACGACCACTCTAAACCGGTTGACGGTATCGCTGGTCCGAAACGGCTCGACGATGATATCGCGCCAAGGTTTGTAGTCGAAATATTCTTCTATGGTCTTACCATTCACAATGAACGGGCCGTTATCGTCCAGGTATATCCTTACCTTGGCGATAGATGTCTTGCGTTTGCCGGTACCGTAGTAGTATTCCTGGCTGGTTGCTGCTTGAACCAAAACTAATCTTACTCCTCTGCCTCATTGGCGTTGGCCGCAACCTGGGCCTGGTGGGGATGGGTGTCGCCGGCGTACACTTTCAAGCGCCGCAGCATCTGGCGGCCGTTATGGTTTTTGGGCAGCATGCCTTTGACGGCAAGCTCAATCACCCGTTCAGGACGTTTTTTCATGATGTCGGCCAGCTTGAATGTTTTCAAGTTCCCCACATAGCCGCTGTGCCGATAATACAGCTTTTGCTCCATTTTTTTGCCCGTCACTCTGATGTTGGAAGCGTTGAGAACGATGACGAAATCGCCGGTAAGAACGTGGGGAGTGTAGCTGGTCTTGTCCTTGCCTAGCAGAGCCACGGATATATCTCGAGCCACCCTGCCCAGGGTTTGACCCGTGGCGTCGATCACTCGCCATTTACTGGTAACTTCTCCTGGTTTGGGGAAATATGTGCTAGTCCGTTTCATTTTCTGTACAAACCTGCGACCAAAAATTAGGGTACGATACTTTCATCAAGCACAGGCCACATGCCGGCGCCGAAGTCCATTCAATTTTCTCGCTACCTTGGTCCGTTAGAACCCGGCGAACCTGGTCCACCGGCCATTTGCCTTTCCCTATCTCGATCAAGAGGGCGTTTGCCCGTCTTATTAGGTGCCTCAGGAAGCCGCTGGCTTCGCACTCGATGACAACTTCGTCGTTTAGCCTCCGGACCTCCCACCTGTACACGGTTCGAACCGCGCTGCGGTCTGGGTCGAACCCGGGCGCTAGGGCTCGGAAATCGTGCGTGCCCACCAATTGTTTCGCCGCCTCTGCCATCTTGTCCGAGTCCAGAGGAGCACGAACCCAATATCTTGAGTTCCGCCCCAAGGGCGAAGGCCACTGTCTATTCAGGATGTGGTATTCGTAGGTCCGGCTATGGGCTCCCTTCCGGGAATGGAACTCGGGAGTCATTCTGTAAGCGGCCTGGACCCGGATATCCTGCTGCAGGTAGAAGTTCAACCCTGGTGGATAGAGCTCCACCTTATTGGAGCTTAGGGTTAAGAAATCCACCACCTGACCTTTGGCATGAGCCCCGGAGTCGGTGCGGCTGGCGCCCCGGATTCGTATATTTTCTCCTGTGAACTTGTTTAGACTCTTCTCTATCTCCCCCTGGATAGTCGGTTGATCCCTTTGGAGTTGGAAGCCCATATATCCGCTTCCATCGTATTCCACAATCAGCGCGATTCTTCGCGTTAGCGAATCTGGGCTCTCCGTCGTTTCTTCCGATGCCAGAATGAATTCCTCGGAACGGGCGCTGGGATTCGGCCAAGTAGGAACTTAATCGTGTTCGACCAGCTCGATTACGGCCATTTCTGCNGCCGYSANNYYSDSKYSSVBVYMKMKHKWBRWKMYSNBBRNRKMYMNYCNSSGKSYVKMKNGNYATWYCWKYSGKYCANVNTCRWSWAMYWCCKYTSCYANYWNTTKCWTSKYKRSGWWCTGGSCCAAGGCCAAACGGCGGTGGTGCAATGTTCCCTTCTTGCCGTGGGTGATCAATTTCTCSGTAACCACCCTGGTCTCCTTGGCCTTGGCCAGTGTGGTAGTGATCCGYTCGTGGCGRATCAGTTCCGACGTCAAACCTCTTAGCAAGGCTTTRCGTTGGTCTTTATACCGGCTGAGCTTTCTACCGGCTACGCGGTGGGACGCCATCGTTGTTAGTTGTCCTCCTCGTCGTCGTCAAGGTCGTCGCCGGCGTCGTCCGCATCCAAATCATCGTCTTCGCCGCCAACTAACTCACYTTCGGAGTCGTTATTCCCGTCGTCTTCGTCTGCCATGGGACTCGGGCCTTCGGTTGAGCCAATTAGTTCTCCCAAGTCTTCCGGGCTCAACGAGGATACSGCTCCGGCTACATCCATKCCATCTTCGTGTGCGCCCTCGGCCAAAGCCGCCACCGGGGAATTTCCTTCCGGAGGAGTGATGCCCCGTTCGATAAGTTTTTCCCGCAGTTCAGTCAGGGACTTTTSGCCGAAGTTCCTGATCTTTAGTAACTCTTCATCCGGCATTTCCAGGACTTCACCGACCTTGGTGATATGCGCCCGCTTTAGACAGTTAAGGGTTCTGGGAGATAACTCCAGGCGTTCGATGGGAGTTTGGTAAATCTCCGGCGACACTATCAACGGCGAGCGGTCCGCCCCAGTCTCCGCCGTTCTGTCCAGAGTACTGAACAAGAAGAAGTGGTTGACTAGAGTCTCGGCCGCGCGGCGCACGGCTTCCACCGGCGTGATAGTCCCGTCCGTCCACACTTCCAGGACCAACCGTTCGTAGTCGGTGACCTGACCGACCCGAGTACGCTCAACGTTGTAGTTKACCTTCCGAACTGGGCTGAAGATGGCATCCAGGGGCAGAACACCCACGGGCAGGCCATCGACTCCGTCACCCTGGACCGCCTGGACGTATCCGACACCCTGTTCCACGTTGAACTCGATGGAGAGATGAGCGCTGTCCGAGTCCAGGGTCGCTAGATGTAATTCAGGGTTTACTATCTCAAAATTGCTGGACGTAGCGATATCGCCGGCGCAAACAGGGCCGCCGCCCGACACATCGAGACGCATCTTTCCAGATCGCTCCGACTGCGCTCGAATGCGTATGCGTTTGATGTTCAACAGCAGTTCCATGACCTCTTCTTTAACCCCGGGGATCGCCGTGTACTCGTGTACAACGTCGTCGATCTTCACCCAGGTTATAGCGCTGCCATTGGTGGAACTGAGCAGAATCCGGCGCATGGGGTTGCCCAGAGTAAGGGCAAAACCCYGCTCCAAGGGCTCAACGGCCACTTTGCCGTRCATATCGTCGGACTCGATCACGTGGACATYGGGTTTGACAGGTTCCGGTGCGCTCTCGGCAGGTCCGGGGGCGAGAACAAAAGTGTCTAACATCGAACGTTCTACCTCGAGTAAAACTCTACAATCAGCCGGGAATTGATGGATTGCTGCAGGTCTTCATCGGCCGGCAGGTTCAAGATCTTGCCGGACATATCGGTCTGATCCAGCACTAACCATGGAGGTACCGGACGCTTGGGAATCCCGTCGGTACGTTCCTTGAAATAGTCGGATGTTTTGTCTGAATCTTTCCAAGTGATTTCTTGACCCACAACAACTAGGTACGAAGGGATGTCGGTCCTCCGGCCGTTTACKTTGAAGTGGCCGTGGAGAACCATTTGGCGGGCTTGCTTTCGAGAGTCGGCGAAGCCCAGTAGGAAAATCACGTTATCCAGGCGCCTCTCCAAGGTTCGCAGCAAGTTTGTCCCGGTAACGCCATCCTCTTCGAAGGCGTCGGCCATGTATTTCCGGAACTGGGATTCCAAAACACCGAATATATATTTGGCTTTCTGCTTTTCCAGCAGGTGAATGCCGTAGTCTGTGGGCCGCCGCCGCCGCCGTGAGGGGTCGCCGGGGGTGCTCCGCCGCTTTTCCACCGCGCAACGGGGCGTATAACACCGCTCTCCCTTTAGAAAGAGCTTTTCACCGGCTCGCCGGCACAGCCGGCAGTTTGGTCCTGTATACCTACCCATATATTGTTATTTACACCCTTCTTCTTTTAGGAGGCCGGCACCCATTGTGGGGGATCGGCGTTACATCCCTGATACTGGTGACAACCAGGCCGGCYCCTTGCAGCGACCGAATGGCGGCTTCCCGGCCGGCMCCMGGTCCCTTGATCAGCACGTCTACCTGGCGCAATCCCTGGTCCATCCCGCGGCGGGCAGCTTGCTCGGCCGCGCGCTGGGCGGCAAAGGCCGTTCCCTTTCGGGACCCCTTGAAACCGACGGTTCCCGCGCTGGCTGAGGCGATCACGCTGCCCTGGGGGTCGGTGATACTAACCAGGGTGTTGTTGAACGTCGAATATATATAAGCCCGGCCTTGGACGACAATCCGGCGCTCTCTACGTCTTGTTCGTGGTCTAGGCATAAGTTTTCCTCACCTACTTCTTACCACCCGTCCGGCGGCCACGTCCTGCGACAGTGCGGCGGGGACCTTTCCGGGTTCGGGCATTTGTCCGGGTGCGCTGGCCGTGGGCCGGCAGGCCGCGCCGGTGACGCAGACCTCGATACGAACTAATTTCAATCAGACGGCGAATGTTTTGGTTAACTTCCCGCCGCAAATCACCTTCGGACGTATAATCTCCAAGTATCTCCCGGATCCGGTCCACCTGAGCCTCAGACAACTCATTCATACGAGGCGGGGACTCCGGGTCAATGTCCGCTTTAAGCAGAATCTCCGAAGCGATGACGGGACCGACACCGTATATGCTACGCAAGGCTACATGCGCCTTTTTTCGGTCAGGTACGTCAACACCGGCAATACGAACCACTTTGGTCCTCCTTAAGGCGTCCAGCCTATCCTTGACGTTGGGAATGCCGAGGATTGGTGCAGATTATCCGAACCACTCCCTTTCTCTTTATCACCCGGCATCGGTCGCATCTTTTTTTTACCGAAGCAGATACTTTCAACGTGTTTCCCTCAAACTTATACCGGCCGGAATCTGGAGTACGGCCGCTAGTTTAATCTTTGTTACTTAAATCGGTAGGTGATTCGGCCACGGGTGAGATCGTACGGAGATAGCTCCACCAAGACCCGGTCTCCCGGTAATACCCGGATGAAGTGCATCCGAATCTTGCCCGACACGTGGGCCAAAACCTGATGCTCGTTGGGCAAAGTTACACGAAACATGCCATTAGGCAATGCTTCGGTTACATTCGCCTCAACTTCAATCGCCTGCTTTTTCGCCATACTTTCTCCCTAGATCGGTCTCTAAGTAAACACCGGAGCGAATAGCGCTCAAGTCAGCTTGGCACCGTCATGATCTCCGGACCGTTTTCCGTAATTGCTATCGTGTGCTCGAAGTGGGACGAGATCTTTCCGTCCGCGGTCACCACCGTCCACTGATCGTCCAAGATGCGGGTGTGCCAATCTCCCAGGTTGAGCATTGGCTCGATGGCGATGCACATTCCTGGACGCAGCAATGGCCCAAGGCCGGGGCGGCCATAGTTGGGGACTTGGGGGTCTTCGTGAAGAAATCTCCCCACGCCATGCCCGACAAATTCCCGGACCACACTATAACCCTTGGCCTCAGCATACGTTTGAACCGCTGCGCCGATGTCTCCTATACGGTTGCCCGGCACTGCGGCCTTGATTCCCTCCTCCAGGCTTAGCCTGGTGGCATCCATGAGTTCTATGGCTTCTTCAGCGACATTTCCCACCGCCACCGAGATGGCAGCGTCGCCGATGAATCCATCAATGGTCGCGCCCACGTCCATCTTGATGATATCGCCCTCTTTCAAGACCCTCTTGCCCGGTATGCCGTGGACGATCTCTTCATTGACCGACGTGCAGATGCTTGCCGGAAAGCCGCGATAACCCTTGAACGTGGGTTTAGCGCCGTGCCGGACGATCTCTTTGTAAGCGATGGTGTCCAGGTCTTTGGTAGTAAGGCCCGGTTCCACCGACTTAAGCAGAATCGCCAGCGTAGCGCCCACAACTGAACCAGCCCGGCGCATCGCATCTAGCTCTTTAGGGGATTTGATTGTGATTCCCCCAGTATAGGGCGACGCCGAGTTGGAGGCGGTCTCAGTTTTCCGATCTTGTTTCAACGTTACTATTCTACCTCGAATCGGGAATCTTGGGAACCCACGCTCTCTACTGCGTTAGATCAGTGGACCGCCTATTTGGCTCCGATTATAGCTCCAGCGCCTTCATTACCCGTTTGTTGATCTGCTCGACGGTGTCGACGCCGGGAACTTCCGCCAGAAGGGCGCGCTCCCGGTAATAATCCAGCACCGGCATTGTTTCCGACTTGTACACTTCGATCCGTGTCTGAACGGCTTCCGGGCGGTCGTCGGTTCGTTGGTAGAGCTCTCCGCCGCAACGCTCACAGATCAGTTCCCGGTCCGGCGATCCGTTAGTCCCACCGGGCGCCATGCTATGTGGTGCTTGGCACTGGCGGCAAACGAACCGGCCTGCCAGGCGCCGGAGCAATTCGTCCTCCGGCACATCTATATACACTACTTTGTCCAGACCCCGAGCCCGAGTCTGCAAGGCCTCTTCCAAGGCTTTTGCTTGGAACCGGTTACGGGGAAATCCATCTAGGATAAATCCCTCCTCGGCATTTAAGGACATCACTTTCTCCAAAGCGATGTCGATGGTCAGTTCGTCGGGAACCAGAACCCCCCGGTTCATATAATCGGCGGCCTTCAACCCCAAGGGCGTTTCGGCTTGAACGTGGTGGCGGAACAGATCGCCCGAACTTATATGAGAGATTTTCAGCCGCTCGGTCAATAACTGAGCTTGGGTCCCTTTGCCCGCTCCCGGTGGACCGAAAAGGACCAATCGCAAACCTTGTGTCAAACTACCTCAAGAACCCTTCATAGTTTCGCATCATTAGCTGCGCCTCCAATTGGCGCATCGTATCCAAGCCTACACCCACCATGATTAGAAGGCTGGTGCTGCTAAGGGAAATCGCTTGAACATCGGTAATCAAAGACGCCAAGTAGGGAACGATGGCGATGAACCCTAGGAACAACGCGCCGCCCATGGTGATGCGCACAATGACCCGGTTCAAATATTCCTGAGTCGGCCGGCCCGGTCTGATCCCCAAGACAAACCCACCGTTTCGTTGCAGATTTTCCGCCAAATTTTGCTGGTTGAACACCACCAGGGTGTAGAAGAAGGTGAAGATCACCACCAAGATAAACACCATGATCCAATACGGAGGGGAAGTTGGGACCAGTAGGTCCGCGAAGAACCTGGCTACATCTCCGATCACCCCGGTGGTCGTGGCGAAGTAGGTGGCCATCGTGCCGGGCAATATCACTATGGAGAAAGCGAAGATCAACGGAATCATTCCGGCGGAGTTGATGCGCAAAGGTAGGTAGGTCGCTCCACTCTGCCGATACATCCGTCCACCACGGAATATGCTCCGTCCGTATTGGACCGGGATGCGCCGGTGGGCCTCATTGAACCAGACGATAAGGGCAATGATCCCCACGCCGATGATGGCGAAGAACCCGATACCCAAGACGTTGTCAGTATCCAGGAACCCCTGGCTGAGCAATCCGGGGAAACCGGCCACGATTCCGGCAAAGATTATCAGCGATATTCCATTGCCGATACCCCGCTCGGTGATCAACTCGCCCATCCAAACTAGGAACAAGGTTCCCGCCACGATGGACAAGAGGGCGGCAACAGTGGGTAAAAGGGAAGCCCCGAAAAATCCAACGACAAAAGTAGGGGCGCCAGTCACACTGTCTACGAACACACCCGACCCCTGCAGCAGGATCAATTGCCCATAACCCTGGGCCAAGGCGATGGGCACAGTCAACCAGTGGGTGATGCGGCTCATCTTGGCCCGCCCGGACTCTCCTTCCTTGGCCATTTCTTGGAGTTTGGGAAACACCGGGGTGATCAACTGCATCACGATCGAGGCCGTGATATAGGGAAAGACCCCCAGGGCCACGATGCTCATTCGGCGAAGGGCTCCCCCACTGAACAAGTCAAGAAAACCCAGCAGGTCGTTGTTTTCAAAAAGGTTGGCAAGTGCCCCCTCATTGATGCCGGGCATGGGTATGTGGGCGGCAAACCGGTATATAGCCAACAAAGCCAACGTGAACAGGATCTTTGATCTCAGGTCAGGTAGGCTAAAGGCATCGATCGCCGCTTGTAGTAAACGGGGGAGGCGCCCCCCTTGTACTTCCGCCTCTAACATCCGCCCTACAGCTCCTCTACTTTCCCTTTGGCCGCCTCAATCTTCTCTCGCGCCGACCCGGTAAACCGGTGCGCGGCCACCGTGACGGCTTTGGTTAATTGGCCGTCACCGACAATCTTGATGGGCTGTTTCAAGCTCTTGAGGAAACCGCGTTCCCGCAGTAATTCCGGAGTGATTCGCTCTCCGGCGTCGAAGGTTTCAAGAGTTTCCAGACTGATCAGAGAATAGTAGGTCTTGAAGATGTTGTTGAAGCCCCGCTTCATGGGAAGTCCCTTTATCAGCTGGTTCTGACCACCCTCGAATCCGGCCCGAATCGAGCTTCCGGAGCGGGATTTTTGGCCCTTCATACCCCTGCCGGCAGTGCTACCTTGGCCGGCGGAGTCGCCTCGACCCACCCGTTTCCTGCGTTTTCTGGCCCCAGGACTTGGGACCACCTGATGTTCCATCATTGGAAATACCTCTCCGTCGTTGACACTATAAAAACCAAAAGACGCCGATCGGCGCCGTTGGTTTGAATCTGGCCTCAAATATCGGTTTCTAAGATCCTCCCGAACCCTTTCGGGTTATACGGCCTAGGCGTTCCTATAGGGAAAGCCCGTTTTAGGTGGACTCCACGATTTCCACGGAAACCAAGTGGCTTACTTTATTGACCATTCCGCGAATAGTCGGTGAATCAAAGTGCACCACGGAGTGGTGCAGGCGGTGCAAACCGAGGGACTGGATGATTTTCCGCTGGGATGCCGTCCGGCCGATCGTGCTTCGCTTCCATGTGATCCTTAGCTGGGTCATTTAGGCGCCCTCCGGTCTGGGGGGAGCAGGGGTTCCTGGATTTCTGGTGGCTGCAGCATTACCGGTATTTCTTGCCACACCCGCGAGTCTGATCGCCCGTTCCTTTTCCGGGTCACGCAACGAACGCAAAGCCTCTAGAGTGGCATGGACGATGTTGATAGGATTTCTGGAGCCCAAGGATTTTCCAACAACGTCTTTGACGCCGCCCAGTTCCAGCATGGCCCGCATCGCACCGGCGGCGATGACGCCCGTCCCTTCCCGGGCGGGCTTGATTATCACAATTGTAGCCCCTTTCTTCAGGGTGACTGCTTGGGGGATCGTGCCGCCTTTCAGAGGAATCGTAACCATGTCGCGCCGGGCGATGGCGTTTCCCTTACGGACTGCATCGGGGATAACCAAGGCTTTCCCCAGCCCGACACCTACCTGGCCTTGGCCATCGCCAACCACCACCAAGGCGTTAAAGCGCAGACGTCTGCCCCCCTTCACCACCTTGGCGATGCGGCGGGTGAAAACAACACGCTCGGTCATACCGCCGGTGTCTTCCTGGCGGAACCGAGGTCCTCTGGGTCGATCTGGGGAAAATACCATAGGCTGTCACTATCTCCTTACGTCAGCCTGGACATTAACGATTGGTTTTACCGGTTGTGTCTGGGAAGCCTTACCTAAAACTTCAGGCCGCCTTCGCGGCTGGCTTCAGCTAGGGCTTTGACGCGGCCGTGATACTTGTATCCGCCGCGGTCGAAGACAACGCTGGTGATGCCCTTGGACTTGGCCCGTTCCGCCACCATCTTGCCCACGGCTACGGAAACATCGATCTTCGGCGCGGCGGCTCCGCCGTCCTGGGACATGGTTTCATGGCTGGAAGCGGAGACCAAGGTATGACCTTCGCTATCGTCGATGATCTGCGCGTAGATGTGGCGCAAGCTGCGAAACACACATAGCCTGGGCCGTTCTACGGTACCGGTCACCTTTTTCCGCACCCTTGCGTGCCGGACCAATCTCAATTTTCTAGCGTTTTTATCCTTGGCCACTAAGTTGTTCTCACTCCGGAAGGTCTCCGCTCCCACTACGGAGGCGCAGAATCCTCAAAATACCCTTAATACTGTTTTCCAGGACCGCTTCCGGGTCCGGGTTAAACCCTTTGATATAAACCAGCGTTGTTCTTGGCGGGATCAAGCCTTGCGGGCCGCTGACTTGCCCGGCTTAAAGTGCAGGACCTCTCCCGCGTATTTGATCCCCTTTTCTTTATAGGCGTTGGGCGGCCGCGTCTGCCGAACTTTGGCGGCCAGGTTGCCCACCTGCTGTTTGTCGATGCCGCGCACGTGGATCCGGTTGTTGCCTTCCACCTCCATAGTCACGCCGTCGGGTGGATGCATCTCGATCGTATGGCTGTGGCCCACCGACAACACAATACCGTCGCCGGCTTGCTGCACGCGGTAGCCCACGCCCATCAACTCCAATGTCTTGGTGTAACCTTCTGAAACACCCTGAACCGCATTGGCAATGAGGCTGCGGGTTAGGCCGTGAAGGGCATGGTGAAACTTACGTTCTGACAATCGTTCTACCAACACGTTGCCGTCTTCCACGGTAACTTTGACGTCGGGATGGTAGTTCTGTGTCAGCGTGCCGTTGGGACCTTTAACAACTACGCCGCCGTACTGGACTTCCACTTCCACTCCCTGGGGAATGGGGATGGGCTTGCGTCCGATGCGCGACAGTGTCCTTCCTTGCGTATTGCCGTTTGTTGTTGAACTACCAGACATAACAAAGAAGCTCCCCGCCGATCCCCGCGCGCCAAGCTTGGCGGCCGGCCATTACGCCTTGGGGCGTCGAAAGAATAGCGACGCCCATGCCTCCATAGACCCGGGGGATTTCACCCCGTCCCACGTAAACACGCAGTCCCGGCTTGCTGATTCGCTTCAGACCGGTGATGGCCGGTTCTCTCTTCTCCCGGTAAATCAGGTGGACCCGGAGTGTGGGATGGGCCTGCCCCCTAGGCAGGTCGAAGTCCCGGATGTACCCCTCTTCCTTAAGAATCTTGGCGATGGCCAATTTCATTTTTGAATGAGGCATCATAACAGACTCGTGACGCACCTGAATCGCGTTACGAATCCTGGTCAACATATCCGCTACTGGATCGGTTACTGGCAMAGTTTTATCCCCCTTGGCTCCCTACCAACTTGCTTTGCGCACGCCGGGTAGTTCACCGGACAGCGCCAATTCCCGGAAACAGATCCGGCAGATGCCGAAGTAGCGTATGTAGGCCCTAGGCCGAGTGCAACGGTTGCACCGGCTGTGCCAACGTACTGGGTACTTGGGCTTCCTGAGCCACTTTTGAACCTTTGATGACTTGGCCATTGGCTTCTTCTAGACCTCTCGAACGAATGGCATACCGTATAATTCCAACATGCGCGTCGCCGTGGCGTCGTCGTGGGCTGTAGTAGTGATGGTTACCTGCAATCCACGGATCCGGTCGATCTGGTTATAGTCGATCTCCGGGAAAATTATCTGCTCGCGGATGCCTATGGAGAAGTTCCCYCTGCCGTCGAACCCCCGCCTGGGAATCCCCCGGAAGTCGCGGATACGCGGCAGCGACATGTTGATCAACCTATCCAGGAAGTGGTACATCTTGGTCCCACGCAGAGTTACGCAGGTACCGATGGGATTGCCCTCACGAATCTTGAATCCAGCGATGGATTTGCGGGCGTGGGTGATGATGGGCTTTTGGCCGGTTATGGTGGCCAAGTCGCCGGTGGCGCTTTCCATCGCCCGGCCATTGGTTAATGCCTCGCCCAATCCGATGTTGACCACGATCTTCTGGATGCGCGGCACCTGCATCGGGTTGGTGAATCCAAATTCCCGCATCATGGTGGGAACGATTTCAGTGCGGTAAAGGTCCCGCATCCTCGGTGGAGGGGGAGGATCATCCGCAGGATCGGCTGGAGGCTCTTCCACGGCGGTGGCGCCGCCCCGTTGCCGTCCGGTCGCTCTTGCTCCGGTTCGCGGCGTTCGGGGGGCCCGGCGGCGTGCCGGAGCTGCCTCYTCGKCGGGTGGCTCAGTCGCTTCTGCGGTTGGTTCGGAAACTTCTTCGGCAGCGGGCTCAACCGAGTCCGACGCCGGTTCCGAAGTTTCTTCGGCGGTAGGCTCCGCCGCTTGATCGGATTGTTCTAGTTCTTCTTCGTTATCTGGCATCGTCAATCACTTCTTGGCACTTGGGACAACTTCTGACTCGGGCCCCAGTATCCAGAAACACAATCTTAGGCTTAGTGGGCTGGTTGCATTTATTGCAGATCAACACCACATTAGAGATATGGATGGGGGCCTCTTGTTGGATCCGGCCCGATTGCCGGACCCCGGGCCGAGGCTTGACGTGGCGGGTGATAAAGTTCACCCCTTCAATCACCACTCGATTTTCTTTAGTCAGTTGACGGTCGACCCGGCCGCTTTTACCTTTCTCTTTGCCCGCTATCACGAGCACGTTGTCCCCGCTTCGGATGCGCATTATACTACTTCCGAGGCTAGGGAGATGATTCGCATGAACCCTTGGTCCCTAAGYTCACGCGCCACCGGGCCAAAGATCCGCGTGCCGCGGGGCAGCCTGTTTTCCAAGATCAGCACGGCGGCGTTGTCGTCGAATTTTATGTATGTCCCATCGGGCCGGCGCCGGCCCTGGGCCTGACGGATTATCACCGCCCGGACCACTTCGCCCTTTCGGACGGGAGAGTTGGGCGCCGCTTCCCGAACGTTGCAAACTATCACGTCACCCACATGGGCGAATTTGCGTTTGCCGCTGCCGGGAATGTTGATCAGCCGGATAACTTTGGCGCCGCTGTTGTCCGCCACAGTTAGCCGGGTATAAGTCTGAATCATTCTTCAGTATCCTGTTCATCAGAAGCCGAATCGTCTTCCGAGGCTATTTCTTCTGTTTGTTCTTCGTCCTYTTCCTCAGCCTGATTCACCGGCTGTTCGGAGGTTGTGTTTTCCATGATRGCRTCGGMTTCCAAGTCTATCGGACGGACATCGGCYACCTCGCGGCGCGACAGAATCTCCAACAAGCGCCAATGCTTGGATTTGGAAATGGGCCGGGTCTCTTCGATYCGTACCGTGTCTCCCACTAAGCATAGGTTTTCAGGGTCATGGACCATGAAACGGGCCAACCGGCGCACTTGCTTGCGATACAGCCGGTTTCGCTGCTTCCAGACCATTTCGACGACCGCCGTCCGGTCCATACTCACGCGGACCACCGATCCAGTCCTGACCTTCCGCATAGACTTAACCAAAYTTAAYCCTCCACCAGTTGCCGTTCTCTGATCACGGTTCGCARGCGGGCGATGGATTTTCGCACCGACCTGGGAASGTTGGAGTCGGGTAGCTGGTTGGTGGCGGCCCGAAACCGCAGGTCCATCAACTCCCGGCTGGTCTTTTCCAACTCCTCAYCGAGTTGTTCATCRGWGAGGGCCCGTATCTCGTTAATTAACATGGAATCACGTCTTTAAACTGAATGACCTGACATGACCGCGATCCGGTCACGCTGGACGGTCTTAGTCGGGATCGGAAGTTTGTGGGCTGCCAATTTCAACGCCCTGACGGCGTCTGCCGCGGGAACTCCAGCCACCTCAAACAGAATCTTGCCCGGTCTGACCACGGCTACCCAGTGGTCCACCGCAGCCTTGCCGCCTCCCATGCGGACTTCGGCAGGTTTCTTGCTGACTGATTTGTCCGGGAAAACCCTTACCCACACCTGGCCGCCACGGCGTAGGTGGCGGGTGACGGCGATCCTGGCCGCTTCGATCTGCCGCGCGGTGATCCAGTCGGCCTCCATGGCTTTGAGCCCGAACTCACCAAAGCTCACAGTGCTACCGGTRGTKGCGGCGCCTTTGCGCCGGCCCCGAAACACCTTGCGAAATTTGGACCGCTTCGGCTGCAACATTGCTTACCCCTTATTATTGTTCGTCTATGGCCGTTCCAGCCTGAGTCCCTTCGGACGCCCCTAGGCGAACGGATTCAACGAATCTTCAATGGTGGTGACTTATTCCCACCATGRATCATGCTAGTTTCTAGATCTGAAGGTCTTCGTCCAACACAATTTCCGGCTCGTCTGAGTCAGCCTGGACCGTAACCTCGATGGTTTCCAGTTCTTCCTCTTCTTCAGGTGGCGGCGGTAAGATGTCGCCGTGGTAGACCCAAACTTTGACGCCCACTTGGCCCATGACCGTGTGGGCCTCGGCCAAGGCGTAATCTATGTCCGCCCGCAAAGTGTGCAGCGGAACCCGGCCCATCATCAACTTTTCAACGCGAGCGATTTCCGAACCGGAGATGCGCCCTTTGACGATAATTTTGATGCCTTGCGCGCCGCCCTGCATGGCCCTTTGGGCCGCCTGACGCATGGCCCGGCGATAGGCTACCCGGCGCTCCATCTGGTCGGCGATGTTTCGGCCAACCAGRTAGGCRTTAATCTCAGGCTGCTCGATCTCTATGATATTTAGCTGCACCCGGCGCTGGGTGATGGATTCCAGTTTGGTTCGGAGATTCTTAACCCGCTCTCCGTCTCTGCCAATCAGGATCCCGGGGCGCGCGGAGTGGATGTTGATCACACTATCCTGTGCCCCGCGGTCAATCTCAACCTTTGCTATGCCGGCGTCGGAGAAGGACTTGTACTCATCTACGATGCTTTTCCGCAGCTTAATATCTTCTAGCACCAAGGCGCGATAGCTACTGGCGTTGGGTGCGAACCAGTGCGCCTTCCAATCCTTGATGATGCCCAACCGAAACCCGTAAGGGTGGGTTTTATGGCCCATGTTTTAACGCTCCTGTCCCGGTTCGTCCACTACCACCGTGATGTGGCTGGAACGCTTTATGATTCGGCCGATGCGGCCCCTGGCCCTGGGCCGAAATCTTTTCAATGGTGTGGCCTGGTCCGCGGAGATCGCGACTATCCGTAGAGAGTCCCGGTTCATCATCATATTGTTTTCAGCATTGGCCGCTGCCGATTGCACCACTTTGGCCACGGTTTTGGCCCAAGGCGATGTCAGCAGGCTCAACGTATTCAGAGCGTCGTCCACCGGCCGGCCCCGGACCAAGTCCAGTATCGGCTTCAACCGTTTTTGAGACGCGCTAATTTTTTTGGCTACAGCTCGGACTGKTGGCAATTCACTACCTCATTGGCCTACTGGAGCGTTCGGAGCGCGAGACGTGACCACGATAGGTTCGCGTCGGCGAGAACTCACCTAGCCGGTGGCCCACCATGTTTTCCGTTACGAACACCGGTATATGCCGGCGTCCGTCGTGTACGCCGAAGGTTAACCCGACAAATTCGGGCATTATCATCGACGCTCTGGACCAAGTTATGATGACCGTTTTTGTGCCCGACCTTTGTACGGCCTCCACTTTCTTGGCCAACTTAGGATGGACGTAAGGGCCTTTCTTGATTGACCGGGACATTCTACCGTCTCCTGCCCCTTCGCATTATGAACTTGCTACTTGCTTTGTGCACCCGGCGAGTCTTGTGGCCCAAKGTGGGCTGACCGGTGGGTGACTTGGGTCCCGGCATGCCGATGGGTGAGCGCCCCTCACCACCTCCATGGGGGTGGTCCACTGGGTTCATGGCGACACCCCTAACTTGGGGGCGCCGTCCCAGATGGCGGCTGGCTCCGGCCTTGCCCAGGCTTTCGTTTTTATGGTCCGGGTTGGAAAGCTGGCCGATACTGGCCCGGCATTCCAACAAGACGCGGCGCATCTCTCCGGAGGGAAGCCTTATCAGCACATAGTTGCCTTCCCTAGACAGAACTTGGGCGCCCGACCCGGCGCTTCTTACCAACTGACCGCCCCGCTGGGGAGTCAATTCCAAGTTATGAACCACCGTTCCAGTAGGTATGGACCGCAGGGGGAGGCAGTTGCCGGGATGAATCTCCGATTGCGATCCCGACTCAACCCAATCGCCTACCGACAATCCCACCGGGGCCAGGATGTAGCTCTTCTCTCCGTCGGCGTAGAAGATCAAGGCGATGCGGGTGGTGCGATTCGGGTCATACTCGATGGATCTTACCCGGCCAGGCACCTGATCTTTGATCCGCTTAAAGTCGATCTTGCGGTACATCTGCTTGTGGCCGCCGCCCCGGTGCCGGGCGGTGACCTGTCCCGTGTTGTTGCGGCCGGCGTGGTTGGGCAGATGTTCGAGCAAGGACTTCTCGGGTTTCCTCGTCGTGATCTCTTCGAAAGAAGGCCGCACCGCATTGCGGGTGCCGGGCGTCATCGGTTTTAAGTTTTTTAGAGGCATACTCGATTTCCTTGCATAYTARAAACSCTTTACACACCCTCTATCAGGTTGATYCTATCCCCTGRCTTCAGGGTGACCACGGCCTTTTTAATATCGGGACGCTTTTTGGTACGGGGACCGTACCGCTTCAGTTTTCCGTGCAGCTTAGTGATATTTACGTCTAGCACCTTCACATCGAACCGGGTTTCAACGGCTTGCTTCACTTCCACTTTGTTTGCCTTGAGAGACACGTGGAACGTGTATTTCCCGGACTCCTGAAGCAGGGTGCTTTTCTCGGTGATCGCCGGTTTGATCAGGACATGATGGATATCCATCTACTCCTCTCCTCCAGCGTCTTCCGCTTCGTCTACGCTCTCCGCCGCAGCTTCTTCGGCCGGNNC
>NVSQ01000031.1:0-9072 GCA_002401285.1 SAR202 cluster bacterium | reverse complement strand
CCNGNNCNTNNTNRMCGGNTNKKCMRCWRCGSTSGMSACGGGGCTCGCCTCYKCCGGGGAATTCTCGCCCGCGYTATTTGGGCCRGCGATCCTGTCTTTCCAGCGAGGGGGGGGCACGGCTAGATCCTGCTCRGCCCAGCGAGCCGCTTCCAGAGTAATTACCARCTTGTCCCGGCTCAAGAGTTCTTGGGCATTGAGTTGGTTCACCGGAAGAGTCCAGATCTTCTCGATGTTGTGGGCCGCGCGTACAACCGCTTGCACTGTGTCTTTGGTCACCACCAAGGCTGATCCGGTGATTCCCAGATTCGACAATAGCTCCACCATCGACTTAGTCTTACCGTTGATCCCGTCCATGGCGTCGATGCAGATGAGTTGGTTCTGCCTGGCTTTTTCCGACAGGACGCATTTCAAGGCCAATCGGCGCATCCGGCGKGGCAGCGCTTTCCGGWAGTCCCGAGGGTGCGGTCCGAAGACCACCCCGCCGTGGCGCCATTGCGGGGAGCGTATGCTACCCTGGCGAGCCCGCCCGGTATGCTTTTGGATCCAGGGCTTGCGCCCGCCTCCTGACACCTGAGCCCTCGTCTTGGTGTCGGCGGTACCCTGGCGCTTGTTTCCCTGATAGATAACCAGCGCCTGATGGACCAGGGCATGGTTCATAGGCACGGCAAAAACGGCGTCGTCCAAATCTATGGTTTCGACCGTTTCTCCCTGGGAATTTATTACCGAAACTTCCATTCGTATTCCAATCCGTTGCCGYCCAGCCCTTAGGCTGGCGGGTTCACCGATTTGCCGGTCCGCCGGATCTGCACCACACCCATCTGCGAGCCGGGTATGCCGCCCTTGACCATTAACAGGTTCCGGTCGGTGTCGACCTTTATGATCTCTAATCCCTTGGCCGTTATTCGCCGGTTACCCATGTGGCCGGCCATCTTCAGGCCCTTGTATACTTTGCCCGGTGTGGTGCCTCCACCGATGGAGCCGGGAGCTCGTGCCCGGTCCGATTGGCCGTGAGTGCGCGGTCCGCCGTCGAATCCGTGGCGCTTGATGACGCCGGCGAATCCTTTTCCTTTAGACCGGGCGATGATGTCTACCTTCTCACCGGGGGTGAATATCTCAACCGAGACGCTGTCGCCCACCTGGTAATCGCCGATGTCGTCAACTTGRACTTCCCGGAGATAGCGGCAGACTTGGGTGTCCTTCATGTGGCCCCGCGTAGGTTTGTTGGCCCGTTTGTCCGCRCCAAATCCTATCTGGAYCGCCTCATAACCGTCGGTTTCAACCGTCTTCACCTGGGTGACGAAGCASGGACCGGCTTSTATGACCGTRACCGGCACCACTCTGCCGTCTTCCRAGAAGACCTGGCTCATTCCAACTTTTTTACCGAGAAAGCCTTGCAACATATTTATAACCGTCTAGTTAAAGCTTGATAGAGATATCAACGCCGGCCGGCAGGTTCAGCCGCGTTAACGAGTCGATGGTCTTCGAGGTGGGCTCTAGGATGTCTATGAGCCGCTTGTGGGTGCGTATCTCAAAGTGTTCTCGCGAATCTTTGTCGACGTGGGGGCTTCGTATGACGCAGAACCGGCGGATGTGAGTCGGCAGGGGTACTGGGCCGGCCACCCGTGCTCCGGTACGCTCCGCGGTTTCCACGATCTGGCCCGCCGAAAGGTCCAGCATTTTATGATCGAAAGCCTTGAGGACAATCCTGACTTTTTGYCTGGTTACCATATGCCTCTATCTCGCCTAATTTTGCCGAACGGGTCTATATTTATCACACTCGGACCAGTGTTTTCAAGAGTTCCGCGTTAACTGGTTCGTAATGACGGAATTCCATCGTAAATGTGGCCCTGCCTCGGGTGATTGACCGAAGCGCCGTCGTATAGGAGAAAGTCTCCCCCAAGGGCAGATAGGCCCGAACTACCTGAATCTCGTCTTGCCCCTCAATATTCCGGATCTGAGCGCGGCGGGTCCCAAGGTCTCCAATGACTTCACTGAGATGCTCGCCCGGCGTCGTTACTTCCAGATCTACGATAGGTTCCAATAGCACCGGCTTACCCTTGGGCACGCCTTCCCGGATGGCCAGCATTCCGGCGCTGCGGAAGGCCATCTCCGATGAGTCAACGTCGTGGTAACTGCCGTCCACCAGTTTGACCTGCATGTCCACCAGCGGGTAACCAGCCATTGGTCCATTGTCTAATGCTTGGCGCACTCCCTTTTCCACTGCCGGGATGTACTCTCGAGGAATAGTGCCACCCTTGATGGCGTTCACGAATACGATTCCSGMCCCCCGGTCCAAGGGCTCCAGTTCCAGCCAGATGTGGCCGAACTGGCCGTGACCGCCCGTTTGGCGAACGAACCGTCCTTCCACTTTGATCGCTTGGGTGATGGTCTCCCGGTAAGACACCCGGGGTGAGCCGACTTGGGCTTCCACGTCGAACTCCCGCCGCATGCGGTCGAYCAACACCTCCAGGTGAAGCTCTCCCATGCCGGACATAAYCGTYTGTCCGGTTTCATCGTTGAACTTGACTATGAAAGTGGGGTCTTCGTCGGACAGTTTTCTAAGGGCTTCACTCAATCGGTCTTGGTCGGCCCGGGTCGCCGGTTCAATGGCCACCGATACCACCGGTTGAGGGAATTGAGGCGGTTCCAAGATCACTTGATTGGACGCGATACAGATCGTGTCCCCGGTAAAGGTGTTTTTAAGCCCGATGGCCGCGCAGATATTTCCGGCGCCGATGACCTCCAGGTCCTCCCGGTGGTTGGCGTGCATCTGGAGCAGCCGCCCCATCCGCTCCCGGTTTCCTCTGGTGACGTTTTGTACCTGCTCTCCGGCTTTTACCTTGCCGGAATATATGCGGAGGTATACCAAGCGGCCCACGAAGGGATCTGTCGCCACTTTGAACGCTAAAGCGGACAGCGGTTCACTTTCATCTGGATACCGAAGCACTGTTTCTYCGGTCTGGGGTTGGAYGCCCTCTACCGGAGGAACATCCGACGGGGAAGGCAGATAATCAATGATCGCGTCTAGTAACGGTTGTATCCCCTTATTGCCGACGGCGCTGCCGCATAAGACGGGCACCAGATTGCGCTCGATAGTCGCCTTGCGCAAAGCCGCCCTAAGGTCATCGTTTCCGATCTCTTCCCCTTCCAGGTAGCGAATGAGCAGGCTTTCGTCAGTCTCCACGATCTTTTCAATCATGGCTTGCCGAAATTTTTGGTAATTCTCCTCGCACTCGGAGGGCATGGGCCCTAGCTCGGCCTCGGACGCGCCGTTCGCGTGCCGGGCGCCGTTGACGTGGCTGTTGGGGTAGGTCCAAGTCTGTCCGCTGATCAGGTCTACCACACCATGGAAATCGGATTCTTCACCGATGGGCAGTTGGACCGGCACAGTATTGGCCTTCAGGCGGCGGCGGACCGACTCGATCGTGCGCTCATAGCTAGCGCCAACCCGGTCCATCTTGTTGACAAAGCAGATACGGGGAACGTTGTAGGTGTCGGCCTGACGCCATACGGTTTCTGATTGAGATTGAACGCCAGCTACAGCGTCAAGAACGACGATTCCGCCGTCCAGAACACGGAGGCTGCGTTCCACCTCAGCCGTGAAATCGACATGGCCGGGCGTGTCGATGATGTTGATCTTGCAGTCCCGCCAATAGGCGGTGGTGGCGGCAGCGGTGATGGTGATGCCCCGTTCTCTTTCCTGGGGCATCCAGTCCATGGYGGTGGTCCCGTCGTCCACCTCTCCTAACCGATGGATCCTACCTGTGTTAAAAAGTACCCTTTCGGTTACCGTTGTCTTGCCCGCATCGATGTGGGCGATAAAGCCGATATTACGAATTTTCCCTATCGGAAAGTTGCTCTCCATAATTGATGTGGCACCGGGCGCCCCGTGAGACGTCTATCTTCGATAATGGACGAAAGCTCGATTGGCCTCCGCCATACGGTGTAGTTCCTCCTTACGGCGTACTGCCGTTCCTTCTCCTCGGGATGCTTCCATAAGTTCCTGAGCCAACCCTCGGCGCATGGGCATCCCTTTCCTTCCRCGGGCGCCGCGAATAAGCCACCGGATGGCCAAAGCCTCGCTACGGCTGGGACGGAGCTCCGTGGGTACTTGGTAAGTTGCCCCTCCCACTCGCTTGGGCTTAACTTCCACCATTGGGGTGGCATTCTTAAGAGCCATCTGAAATACCTCCAGCGGCTCTCTGTTGGATTGCTCTTTGATGATTTCGAACGCGCTGTAACAGATCCGCTGGGCGGTGCTCTTTTTACCCCGCTGCATCACATTGTTGATGAACTTGGCCAATTCCACATTGTTGTACAAAGGATCCGGGGGAATCACCCGGATTACAGCACGTCTTCTTCTGGACATAGATAGTCACACCTTACGCTTAATACCGAAAAGGCTGATGGACGCCTTAAATTGCTAAATACCGGTCTAGCGGTCGGTACGAGGCTTGTCGGCTCCGTACTTGCTTCGGCCCCGCCTCCGGTCCGAGACACCTTCGCAATCCAAGGCGGCGCGGATRACGTGATAGCGGACACCCGGCAGGTCTTTAACACGGCCGCCCCGGACCAGAACCACCGAGTGCTCYTGGAGGTTGTGCCCTTCGCCGCCGATGTAGGCGGTGATCTCAAATCCGTTAGTAAGTCGCACGCGGGCTATTTTCCGCAGCGCTGAGTTGGGTTTCTTGGGGTTCATCGTGCGTACCTGWATACACACCCCTCGGCGTTGCGGACACCCCTTGCCATACTTTACCCGGTTGCGCAATGAGTTCTGGACCCAGTGCAGCGCCGGGGCCTTGGTCTTCTTCCGAACCGGCTTACGGCCATGCCGGACCAATTGGTTTACTGTAGGCATAGATTATCCCCGCTTATCGACTTGACAGCGACTAAGTACTYTACCAACCTTGACTGTAGATGTCAACTAATTTCGGCCTGTTGACAACCCATCTGGAGCCACTTAAAGTGTCTAATCATCCCTGTCTGCCACATGGGGCATCTTGAACCCGGTTCGGCAGGCCGCCCTTAACAACCGAATGTTCTACCCGAGGCGCTGCAAACGGCTTAAGGCTTAATAGGAAAGGCGGTGAAAGGCCGCCGCGGTTGCGCCACTGTATGCGGGTTTAGCTTGGGTCCTGTTTCTCGTATCTCACGATTTGAGACGGGAAACCCCAGGCGTATCCCGCGAGTCAGGACACCTGCCCGGGTAAGGGGAGCTCTCGTCTGCGCTAAACAGAAACATGCCCCCGTGGCGCTACCCTRATTTAGGATCGCGYCACGACCACGCCAGCAAACTCTCCCCGGTCACGACACAGTCCGGGGTTTTTTTATGGTTCTCACCTYGNNTATATATCGACYTGCAGGTAGTAACTCAAACTATACTTAANTAAAAAGGTTAAACCGCGGTATTTATGAGTCTAAATCATAGCGATACGTCCATCGCGATCGTGGCAGTCGGKCCGGGTGATCCCAGTCTGATGACGCTGCAAGGGCGTGAGATTCTCGAGAACGCCGACGTGGTGGCGGGGTTCAAGACCGTGCTAGACGTGGTCCAGCYCTGGCTCACCAACGCTGAAGCCTGTCCCATGACCTACCGGGACCAAGAGGACGTGCTGGCGTACGTCGAGTCCCAGGCCTTGCTCGGTAAGAAGTGCGTTGTCTGCTGCTGGGGCGACTTGAACGTGTCGGCCCGGGAGTTGTTGGCCAGGGTACGGCGCCGGGCCGGGAAGGTGGAGCTGACCCCCGGCATCAGCTCGATCCAGATGGCTTGTGCCAGGTCTGGAATCTCCCTGGAAGACGCGGTGTTCATCACCCTCCACCAGCGGCGCGGCGCTTCCGACGACTTCGCCTCGGACGTTGAAGAGGTTGTCCACTTTCTCAAAGATGGGCGCAGGCACGTGATCCTGCTGCCCCGTCCCTACGACCTCATGCCCYCMGGTATCGCCAAGGAATTAGTGTCTGCGGGCATTGCGGGAGACAGGCCGGTCACCGTGTTCCAGCGCCTTACCTTGGACGGCGAGAAACGGTGGGACGGCAACCTTGATGAGTGCGGCGAGATCACTGAGGAGTTCAGCGATCTTTCYATAATGGTGATMTTTACGGAAGCCGGCGAAGGGCCGGACTCCCATGAGTGATGCTTAATGACTGAGCGAACGGATACAACCACCCAACGGAAGACTGTCCTGTTCGTCACCACCGCCGATAYSGASRYSMTSACCGCCGAGCGGGCCTTAAGCGGGATGCCCGATGACTATCCTCACGTCAGGGCGTTCAACCCGGTAGCCCTGGAAACCCCCGAGGCCCAGGAAGAVCTGATGACGGCCCTGGAAGACGCGGGAGTTGTGATCTTGCGTCTCCTGGGTGGGAAACAATCCATGCCCCAGTTGTTTGACCAACTGGTCCGCGATTGCCGTGTCCGAGGGATACCCCTGATAGCCTTGCCAGGTCATCAGGAGTGGGACGAGGACCTGGTTACCGCCTGCACCGTGCCGGTGGCGGAAGTGGAAACGGTCTTCGCCTACCTGATGCGCGGCGGCGTGCAGAACCTGGAAAACCTCTTCTTTTTCCTCAGCGATACCTACTTGGGTACCGATTATGGACACGAAGCTCCCAGCCACATTCCTTGGGAGGGCCTGTATCACCCCGATGTGGCCCAAGGCACCGAGGTCGATGATTACATCCGGGACCGGTTCCAGGCTGGAAAGCCCCGCATCGCCCTTCTTTTTTACCGGGCCCACTGGATGAGCGGAAACCTGCTTACCATCGATAGTCTGATTCACCGGTTAGAAGCGATGGGCGCCAACGTCCTGCCSTTGTTCTCCTACAGTYTGAAGCACAATCCTGAAGAGGACGGCCAAGGCAACCGTACCTTTACCGAGTACCTGGCCGATCCCGACGGTGTTCCCAAGGTCGATTGCATCATCACGACCATGGGGATGTCCATGAGCGAGTTGAGCACCGAGGGACCTACCATCGCCGCCGGATGGACGGTGGATTACCTTGACAAGTTGGACGTTCCAATCATCCAAGGAATCATCAGCACCGGCACTGAAGAGGATTGGCAGGAAAGCTCCCTGGGGTTAGGTCCCATCGACACTGCCATGAGCATAGCCCTGCCCGAGTTCGACGGCCGAATCATATCGGTACCCATATCCTTTAAGCAGGAAACCGGACATAGCGGCGCATCGTCTGGCGCTGCCAAACTGTCCGGACGTATGCAGCGTTACGTGCCCCGGGAAGACCGGGTGGACTATCTGGCCCGCCTATCCATCAAATGGGCTGATCTACGGCTCAAGGAAAACTCGGAAAAGCGGATCGCTATCATCCTAAGCAACTATCCCACCAAGGACGCCCGTATCGGCAACGCGGTGGGTCTGGATACACCGGCATCGGTGATCCGCATTCTGAATGCCATGAAAGGCGCCGGTTATCACGTCACCGATATACCCGAATCCGGAGATGAGCTGGTCCACCGCATAATCGAACGGTGCAGCAACGACCGGGACTCGCTTACCGAAGAGCAACTTAAAATGGCGGTCGGTCACGTCACCAGCCGCCAATACGCCGAATGGTTYCAGGGATTTCCAGCCAAGGTTGTCCAGGAGATGACCGAGGCTTGGGGTGAGCCGCCGGGACAGGTTTACCGCACCAACGGAAGCCTGGCCATAGCGGGCATCGACCTGGGTAACGTCTTTATCGGCCTGCAACCGCCCCGGGGATTCGGCGAACATCCCATCGCCATCTACCACAGCCCGGACTTGGCTCCGACCCATCATTACATCGCCTACTATCGCTGGATCCGGGATGTCTTCAAAGCCGACGCCATGATCCACGTTGGAAAACACGGCACCCTGGAGTGGCTACCCGGGAAGGGCATCGGCTTGTCCGAAGCTTGTTATCCGGAGTTGGCGTTGAGTGACGTTCCCCTCTTTTACCCCTTCATAATTAACAACCCCGGCGAGGGCGCCCAGGCCAAGCGCCGCACCCACGCCACCATCGTAGACCACTTGATTCCGGCGATGACCACCGCCGATAGCTACGGTGACATCGCCCGGGTTGAGCAATTGATGGACGAACATTACCAGTGCCAGACGCTGGACCCGGCCAAGCTCCCCCTGCTGGAAGCCCAGATCTGGGAGTTGGTCAAAGCAGCCGAATTGAACCGTGACCTAGGCATCGACGACCTCCCCGAGGATTTCGGCGAATTCATTCTGGAGATAGACGGTTATCTCTGCGAACTAAAAGACGCTCAGATAAAGGACGGGCTTCATATTCTGGGGGAGGCCCCCGAGGGCGAGCTACTTATCGGCCTGCTGTGCGCCCTGACACGTCTGGAYATTAGCGGCATTCCAAGCCTACGCAAGGCATTCGCGGAAGCCCTGGGGCTGGATTACGGCYCGATCATCGACGAGCCGGCGCTCGCGGCTGATGGAAACGTTCATCCGGCATTAATATCGGCAGATCCGGACACCCCGGTGCGCAGYCAGGGAGATTTGCTGGAGCGCATAGAGTTGCTGTGCCGTGAAGCCTACCGCCTGCTGTTGGCTCAGGACTTCAATCCCGATTTCGTGGCCCCAGTGGTGTCCCAAATCTTGGGACAAGCTGACGCTCAAACCCAGCTCGTGCTGGGTTATRTGGCGGATACCATTTATCCAGCCTTGCAACGTACCCCTGATGAGATCGGCAACTTGCTTCGAGGGCTGGAAGGCCGGTTCGTGCCTCCGGGGCCCAGCGGAGCGCCCACCAGGGGAATGGCCAACATCCTGCCCACGGGGCGTAACTTTTACTCGGTGGACCCCAAGACCATCCCGTCGCCCTCCGCTTGGGAAACYGGCAAGGCCCTGGCTGACGCTCTGCTGGAAAAGTACCTGACCGAGGAAGGGGCCTATCCAGAAATGGTGGGACTAGTGGTCTGGGGGACGTCGGCCATGCGCACCCACGGCGACGACGTTGCCCAGATTCTCGCATTGCTGGGCGTCCGGCCGGTCTGGCAACCGGAAAGCCGTAGGGTCGAAGGGCTGGAGGTCATACCCGTCTCCGAATTGGGCCGCCCCGCATCGACGTAACCATACG
>NVSQ01000030.1 GCA_002401285.1 SAR202 cluster bacterium | reverse complement strand
TCCCCCAGTTAGCATCGCGAGCCCGCCGGCGCCGTGGTCGGTGCCCGAACCGTTGTCTCGGATTCGCCGGCCGAACTCAGTCCATATCAATATCATGGTGTCGTCCTGCCAGCCGTGCTCCTCAAGATCGGAGTAGCAGTCCGCCACCGCCCCGGAAACGTCCTGCCACAGCTTGGCGTGGGTCGGCAGTTCGCCGCCGTGGGTATCGAAGCTCCCGTAGGAGGTGTAGTAAATGCGCGTACCCAGGTCGGCGAACATCACCTGGGCGATGTTCTTCATGCTCTGGGCGAAGGGATTTTGGGCATATTCCACCGTCGAGGAATATTTGGCCGGCGCCGTTCTCAGCACGTCCGCCCCCTTTAGGGCGTCTCGACCCGTCTGTCTCAAGGAATCCATGACCGGATCGTTATCTTTGGACATGCCGTACATCCTGGCGAAAGCCTCCAGAGCGTACCCCTTCTCTTGCTCGTCTTCCAAGTCGGGGAAGAGTCCGTAGGTCTCCAGGTTGCCCACCGACGCCACCGGAACACCCTTGCAGCCCAAGGACCTAGGCAGTCCTCGGCCAAAGTTGATACCAGTCAGTACGTTGTCTCCCTGCGGATCCAGGTCGCGGATAGCGCGGCCCAACCAGCCTTCGGTGGCAATCTTTTCCGGCTCGGCGGTATGCCAGATGTCCATAGACCTGAAATGGGAGCGGACCGGAGCGGTATAACCGATTCCGTTCACCAGGGCCACATTACCCCGGTCCCATAGGTCCTTAATGGGACCCATGTGGGGGGTAAACCCGAAATCGTCGTCGATGGGAAGCACATCTTCAGCCGGTATGTTGACGATGGGCCGGTAGTCGTAGTAAAGACCGTTGCTGTAGGGAACCACGGTGTTGAGAGGGTCATTGGCCCCAATAAGTTGGATTACGATAAGTGAAGGTTTTTTTTCGTTGGCAGGCATGATCAGCCTCCCGGTAAGATGTGAATCGCGAGGGTATGCATCGTAACGATTTAACTATGGGAACACAGGATGCGAGGGCCAAAGCCGTTGCGAAACCTGTCAAGGTTCCAGCTAATTTTATTCACCCTCGACGTTTAAGTCAAATTTTTCTTCATCTTTTTTCGCCCCCGTCTTCGACCATGACGACACCATCATACCCGGCGTAAATTCGTGGAACAGTCGCATTTAGATGGGGCATGGATTGTCGCTATAGCCGATGGTGGTGTTGTTGGAGGCCGCCCACCACTGGATGTAGACTTTAAGCCGGTTTGTGTCGCCGGTCGTTGACCGCTTCCATGCACTTCGCGCACGCCGGTGGTCAGGGAAAGACAGGCCATAACGAGCCAAGGCGGTCATCATTAGGCCAGCCCTCTTAGTTGCGGTGGATCCAGTACCTGGGGATTCAAAACTCTGATAGATTCGCCGCTGGTAAATGCACGGATTGAGGTGGACCCGGAAATTCGGACAGGTAGCTAAGTGAGGGACCCGCTCCTAAAATAAGCGCAGCTGTTGCTGTGAAGGAGGAGTGGGGAATGTCAAAAGAACGGAGGAAGCACAGCCCATCATTCAAGGCCAAGGTGGCCCTGGAGGCGGTGAAAGGGGAACAGACAATGGCCCAGCTAGCCGCACGATACGAGGTCCATCCCGGCCAGATCCAGGCATGGAAGAAGTCTCTGCTGGAAGGAGCGGCCGGCGTCTTCAACGGGAACCATGACAATCGGCAGAAAGCCGATGAGGCCCTTGTTGCCCGGCTCTACCAGCAGATCGGCCAACTGAAGGTTGAGCGGGATTTCTTAGCGGAGAGGTCCGGTCCATGAGCCGGGAGCGGCGGCGGGAGATGGTGGACCGTGAGCATCCGGCCCTGTCCACCGTTCGGCAGTGCGCCTTGATAGGCATCAGCAGATCGAGTGTCTACTACCGGCCCAGGGGCCATTCCCAAAAGGACTTGGCGGTGATGAAGCTGATCGACCGGCAGTACCTGGCTACGCCCTTCTACGGGTCTCGGCGCATGAAGGTCTGGCTGAGCAGGTAAGGTCACCCAGCAAACCGGAAGCGGGTCCGGCGTCTGATGCGGACCATGGGACTACAGGCCATCTACCGGCGACCCCGGACCGGCAAGCCAGCGCTGGGCCACAGGGTGTATCCGTATCTGCTGGGAGGCATGGAGATCACCCGGCCCAACCAGGTGTGGGCGGCGGACATCACCTACATCCCCATGGCCAGGGGCTTCCACTACCTGGTGGCCATCATGGACTGGTACACTCGGTACGTGGTGGCCTGGAACCTGTCCAACACCCTGGACGCTGATTTCTGTGTCGAGGCCTTGGAAGAGGCGCTGGGCAAGGGAAGGCCGGAGGTGTTCAACACTGACCAAGGGAGCCAGTTCACCGGAGCCAGTTCACCGGCGAGGCCTTCACCGGACTCCTGGAGCGCAACAGGGTCAGAATCAGCATGGACGGGAAAGGGCGGTACAGCGACAACATATTCGTGGAGCGGCTGTGGAGGACGGTGAAGTACGAGGAAGTCTACCTGAAAGCCTACTCCAACGGACGAGAGGCCAAGGCTGGCCTCGACGGTTACTTTCATTTCTACAACAACCAACGGCCCCACCAGGCCTTGGGCTACCGGACACCGGCTGAGGTGTTCAACGGAGATTCGGTGCAATCGACAGAACACCCAACAGGGGGGAGATGGTCACCAAACAGAGCATTGGTAAACCTTGGAAACACGGCGGGACTCTCACTTAATAATGCCCCAATCCTGTCCTACTGATGGRGTCCACCTTAGGATTCACTAAATGAGGCCGTCAACGGCCAGGGTTTTCGCACCACCGTAGTTTGTGGGCGTAGCTACAACGCTAGTTTGGGTTAAGTATTTCCCGCAGGGGAAAGGGTGTCAATGAACGCAAGTTCATAATACCTAACACGATTCCGCTGAATTCTAGATTATCGGGGAGCGATGCTCGACGGTGATGGCACGCAAAATCAGGGCGTGCTACCCCGCAACCAAGGCTGCATGGCGCCGGTAGTCCAATGTATTCAGGCCAACGAGTCCCGTAGCACTTCCACCAAGTGGCGCGCCCGGCGCCCGGTGCCGTGTTCGATCTGCTGGCGGCAGGATACTCCCATCACCGCTACCTCCCAGTCCTCGCCTTTGGCGTCCACCGCCGGGAATAGCGCTTGGGCGCCGATGTCCATGGAAAGCTGGTAATGTTCCTTCTCGAATCCGAAGGACCCGGCCATGCCGCAGCAACCGGCGTTGATCARCTCCACCTCGTTGCCYGGCGGCAGCCGCAAGGCGGCCAAAGAGGAGKCGGTACCCRCCAGGGACTTCTGGTGGCAATGGCCGTGGAACAGGATCTTTTTCCCCACGTCCTTGAATTCCAGTCGCAGTTCCCCTTTTTCAGCCAGCATCGTCAGAAATTCGTCAATCATGTAGCTGTTCTCGGCCACCTTTTGGGCCTTGTCGTTCTTGACCAACTCGGGGTACTCGTCGCGGAAGGTCAGCAAACAACTCGGTTCACAACCGATGATCGGTATGCCTTGTTGGGCGTAGGTGTAGAGCAGGTCCACGTTGGCGCGGGCGTGGGCCGACGCTTCGTCCAACATACCCTTAGAGATCATGGGCCGGCCGCAGCAGCCACCGTTGGCCAACACGACTCGGAGCCCGGCAGCCTCAAGCAACTCGACCGCGGCCTTCCCCACCTGGGGATAGTTGTAGTTCATGAAGGTGTCGTTGAATAGGACAACAGTGTTTGTCGTAGCGGAAATCCCCCTTTCCTCCCCCTTTGGTAAAGGGGGACCGAGGGGGATTTGGCTGCGGGAATCAAACCACTTGGGCAAGGTTTCTCTGGCGAAGGATGGCAATGACCGGCGTGGGTGGATCCCTAGGACCAGCCCGGCGAAGAATCTGCCGATGGGATTTTGGGAAGCCCAGTTGGAAAATGGGGCGAACCGGCTGCCCCACTGATTTACCAGGTTGATGCGGCCGAAGATCTTGTTTCTTAAAGGTAGCCCGTTGGCTTGGAAGTAGTGGTCCAAGAACTCGTACTTGAGTTTGGCCATGTCTACGCCGGAGTCGCAGTCTGCTTTGCAACCTTTGCACTCAAGGCAAAGGTCTAGAGCGTCGAACAGGCGTCTGCTGGTCATTGTACCTTCCGGCAATACCCCCGACATAGCGGCGCGCAGCAGGTTGGCCCGGCCCCGGGTAGAATGCTCYTCATCGCGGGTAGCCATGTAAGAGGGGCACATGGTGCCCTCCAGCTTGCGGCACGCGCCCATGCCGTTGCACATCTCCACGGCCCCCGCGAAGTTGGTGTCGATGGAAAAGTCCAACTTGGCCGGTATGGTCTGGGCGTGATAATCGGGCCCGTAACGYAAGTTCTCGGTCATGGGCGGGCAATTGATGATCTTGCCGGGATTCATGATCCCTTGAGGGTCGAAAGTGTTCTTTAGCTCCTGRAATGCCCGGTATATCTCTGGACCGAACATCTTCTCCGTGTAAACGCCCCGGACTATCCCGTCGCCGTGTTCGCCGCTCAGGGAACCGCCGAACTCTTTCACCAGGTCGCTGATCTCGTCGGCGATGGCGACCATGGTGGCCACTCCTTGCGAGTCTTTCAGGCTGACCAAGGGACGGATGTGCAGGCAACCCACGCTGGCATGGCCGTAATAGGCGGCCTCAGTCCCGTGGCTGCGCACGATCTCATCGAACCTACGCACGAAGGGCCCCAGCTTCTCCGGGTCAACCGCCGTGTCCTCAACAAAGGGMAGGGGTTTGGCGTCGCCGTGGATGCTCATGAGCAAACCCAATCCACCCTTTCTGAGGTTCCAAACCCGGTTCTGGCCCGGCTGGTCCAGCACGTTGACGCAGGCGTAGGCCAAGCCCTTACCCTCGATATCGTCTTTCAGGGAGCGGGTTTTCGAGATTAACTCCGCTTCCGACTCGCCGTAAAACTCCACTGCCAGCAATGCTCCTGGGTCGCCTTCGATGAAAGATAGGTCTGCGGAGTGGCCAAGGGACTCCCGGGACCGTTGGAGTAGAATGTTGTCCATTACCTCCACCGAGGATGGACTGTGTTGCAGCACCTTCACGATGGCTTCGCTGGCTTGCACGATATCGGCGAAGTGGAGGATCGACAATGCTGTCAAAGTTGGCCGGGGCACCAGATTGACCTTGGCCTCGGTGACCACGCAGAGTGTCCCCTCTGACCCGACGACCATGCGCGTCATGTTGAAGGAGTCGTCACTTAAAAACTCGTCCAGGTTGTAGCCGCTGACCCGCCGCATGATGTTGGGGTAACGGGTCTTGATCTCCTGAAGGTTGTCCTGGGCGATGCCCCGCACGCCCCGGTAGATGTCCCCTTCCAGCCCAGTTCCGCTCAGCTTGGCCTCCAGTTCGTGGGCTTCCAGGGTCCTGAAATGGGCCTGGGAGCCGTCGGTAAGTACGGCGTACACTTCTAAGATGTGATCCAGAGATTTGCCGTAGATCACCGAATGGGCGCCACAGGTGTTGTTGCCGATGCCTCCGCCGATRCAGGCGCGGCTGGAAGTGGTKGGGTCGGGSGCGTACATCAAYCCATGGGGGGCRAGTTGCCGGTTGAGCTGGTCAAGGACGATTCCYGGTTGGACCCTTGCCCAGCMTTCTTCGGKGTTGRTYTCCAGCACCTGGTTGAGGTATTTRCTGAAGTCKAGGAYTATSGCATGGTTGACCGTTTGGCCGGCYAGGCTRGTCCCGCCKCCCCKGGGMAGCACCGGGAYATTGTTCTCTYGCGCGACCTCCATCACCGCCAGCACATCGTCCACGTTCCGGGGAATCACCACTCCCACWGGCTCCATCTGGTAGATGCTGGCGTCGGTGCTGTACARCACCCTGGAGAAGGCGTCGAAACGGACCTCTCCGGARACCCGCTTCCGCAGGATMTCCGCCAATTCTTCTCGTTCTTTACCGTGAACCCGGGTTGCCGTGGTGGAGGCCATTGACACCTCTTTGGGGCGTTCAGCTTTCAGCTATCAGCGGTCAGCTTATCGTAAACGTAGCGGGGCTTCAACCGCGCGGTGACTACGTTGGCAGACTCGTTGCGGTTGGGCTGAATTGTGGCCGTTCTTGGCCGGTGTTACACTGGGTTCCGCGTAGCAGATTAACCCCTTTACGGTATGCAACTAAACCTGGAGCATCAGTATGAAAGTCGGCTTTTCGTTAGCCAATAATCAAGGCATCGAAGACATCCAGGCTCTTTTGCGGATGGCCGTTCGGGCCGAGGAGCTGGGTTTCGAGTCGGTGTGGGCCAGCGACCACGTTTTCAACGCAGGCCACGTCTTTGAGCGCATCGGCGATAAGCCCTACTACGAGCCGTTGGCCGTTCTCAGCTACGTAGCSGCCACCACCAAAAAGGTTTTGCTGGGCACAAGCGTCCTGGTGCTGCCTTACCACAACCCCATCAATCTGGCCAAAACGRCGGCGACGTTGGACGTGATGTCCGGCGGCCGGTTGGTGTTGGGCGTGGGAGTTGGGGCGGTGGAGAACGAGATGGAGGCCATGGGCAGCCCCTTCGCCGARCGGGGCGCCATAACCGACGAGAGTATCGCGATCATGAAGGAACTGTGGACCCAACAAGACCCGAGWTTTCAGGGGAGGTTCCACARTTTTTCCGGCATGAAATTCTCACCCRAGCCAACGCAGAAACCCCACATTCCTCTGGTGATCGGCGGCTCMAGCYGGGTGGCCATCCGCCGGGCGGCGCGCGCCGGGAACGGCTGGCRCCCCACCGCGTTGCCACCAGAAGAATTGAGCGAGGGTATCCGCTATCTTGCCCGGCAAGCCGAGGCGGCCGGACGAGACCCGTCGGAAATCCCAGTGTCGGTCAGCGCGCCATTGGGCGCCGGACGTGCCGGCCGGTATTCCCTGGGTACCGAGCCCGGCGAGATCCTGGAAAAGGCGCGGACATATCAGGAATTGGGGGTGGCAAGGCTGGTCGTATCCACTCCCAACACCCGCAGCGTAGAGGAAACGGCCCATGCCATGGAGATGCTGGCGCGGGAGGTGCTGCCCCAGCTATGAAAGCCCTCTTCGTGTGCAACGCCAACATGGGCCGAAGCCAGGTCGCCGAGGCATTGTTCAACCAACTATCGAGCGAATCCGCAGGTAGCGCGGGCACCGTGGCCGATGCRMYYGKCGRWWGGACAAACCCGGCCAGCAGGCGCTTGAAAGACGGAGGCAGTTCAGCGATAACTTACATGAGCGAACAAGGCGTAGACGTTTCCGAAAGCCTGCGGGAGCAACTAACCGCCGAGATGGTCCAAGAAGCGGACAAAGTTATAGTCATGGCCGACGACGATACCTGGCCGGATTATCTCCGCAACAGCGATAAAGTCGTTGTCTGGACAATCGAAGACACCCGAGGCATGGGCCCCGACTCGGCCCGCCCTCTATACGACGAGATTAAACGTAGAGTACAGGAGTTGGTCACGCAGGTTGGGTAAGCACCGCGCACCAGGCCCGTGATAGCTGATACCTARCAAAAGGAGAAATCATGGCAACCCATACTGGACCGGAAGTAGATGCACTGACGGAGTCTGCCTTGGAGCACCTGTGGGTGTATCTGAGAGAACCCAGCGACATGGCGGAGAAGGGCGAGCCCCAAATATTCGTCGAGGGTAAGGGCGTTCACGTTACCGACGCCCGGGGCAACGAATACATCGACGCCATGTCAGGCCTGTGGTTGAAGAACGTGGGGTATGGGCGSCACGAGATCGCCGATGCCGCCTACGCTCAGATGCTGAAGCTAACTTATATGCCATTGGGCACCACCAACGAGCCCGCCGTCCTCCTGGCGGAGAAGATCGCCAGTATCACTCCCGGCGATCTGTCACGGTGCTTCTTCACCAGCGGCGGCTCGGAGTCGGTAGAGACTGCCATTAAATTGTCGAGAGCCTACTTCAAGCGGGTRGGTGAGCCTACCCGGTACAAGTTCATCAGCCGRAAAGGATCCTATCATGGGGCGACCATGGGCGCTCTGGCCTTGGGTGGCACGCCGGGTTTTCCCAAGCAGGACTATGAACCAATGATGCCCGGATTTTTCCACGGGCCTCAACCTCTTCCCTATCGTTGTGAGTACGGTGGGACAACTCCGGAGGAATGCGCCGAGCGGTGCGCCAATGCCATCGAGGACATCATAAAGTTCCAGGGCCCGGACACCGTGGCGGCAGTCGTTGCTGAGCCGATCTCYAGTCCTTATGGGGCGGTAGTGCCTGGACCCAACTACTGGCCGATGCTGCGGGAGATATGCGACCGCTACGGGTGTTTGCTCATTGCCGATGAAGTCATCACCGGCTTCGGGCGCACCGGCAAGATGTTCGCCTGTGAGCATTGGGGCATCACTCCGGACATCATGACCGTGGCCAAGGGCCTCACCAGCGGGTATATACCCATGGGCGGAGCCATCCTGCGCAAGCCCATCGCCGACGCCTTCGTGGGCAGCCCCCAGGCCGCGTTCAAGCAYGTCATCACCTTCGGYGGGCACCCGGTGGCGGCGGCCGCKGCTCTCAAGAACATCCAGATCATGGAAGAAGAGGGCATGGTGGAGAACTCGGCTCGCATGGGCCGGTACCTCTTGGACGGTCTGGAAGAGCTGAAAGAGAAGCACCAGATCATCGGCGACGTCCGAGGGCTGGGATTGCTCTGCGGCATGGACATCGTCAAGGACCGGCAGACCAAGGAACCCTTCCCCGCCGAAGCAAACCTGGGAGCGCGTCTCACCCAAGGATTTTCCGATAACGGAATCATCCTGCGGGGAGGCGACGCCATGAACATCGCCCCACCCCTATGCGTGACCGCCGGAGAGATYGACGAAATAGTTACCGTATTCGACAAAGTAATCACCCAAACCGCCCGCGACCTGGGTGCGGAGTAGGCGAGGCTAGCCACAGAGACACAGAGACCACGGAGTAAAAATAAGAAAATCTCCGTGCCCTCTGTGTTTCTGTGGCRAATTCAACGGGAGATTAAGATGGCGGCAACTAAAGTAGGGTTTATTGGCCTTGGCCGCATGGGATTGCCCATGTCGTACCGGCTGCTGGCGGCTGGGTTCGATCTGACGGTGCATAACCGCAGCCAGRGTAAGGTTAAGGAGATTGCGTCGGCGGGGGCGCGGGCTGCCACGTCGGTGGTCGAAGTGGTCCGGGAGGCCGACGTTGTCCTAGCGTGTTTGCCGGACGTGGCGACTTCGGAAGAGATATTYCTGGGCGATGACGGCATAGTAGCCAACGCCAAGCCCGGCCAGGTTCTTGTTGACCATAGCACCGTGGGGATGGCGACCTCCAAGGCCTGCGCCGCCGCCGCCGAAGCCAAGGGAGCCTTCTTCCTGGACGCGCCCATAAGCGGGGGCACCGAGCGAGCCGCCGACGGTACGCTGGTCATCATGGCCGGAGGACCAGTTGAGGCTTATCAGCGGGCCTTGCCGTCGTTCGAMGCCATGGGCACGACCGTTCGGCACATCGGTCCCACGGGCACCGGCACCGTCGTGAAGYTAGTCAACCAGCTTCTGGTGGGCATCCATTCGGTCGCCGCCGCCGAGGCCATGGTGGTAGGAGCGAAAGCCGGCGCGGACCCGGCCCTGGTGTTTGAGGTAGTCAACTCGGGTTGGGGGCACAGCTTCATGCTGGACCGTAACGSGCCGGTGATGCTGGACCGGGACTTCGATGGGGCCCGTACCCAGATCAAAGTATTCCTAAAGGACATGGGTCTTATTCAGGACCTGACCAAAGAGCTAGGCATTGAGATGCCTGGCGCCAATCTGGCCTATAGCTTCGTCAAGCAGGCGGTTGACAAAGGGTTCGGCGATATGGACTCTGCCGCGGCCGTGATGCTTCTGGAGGAGCAAACCGGGTGTATCGTGGAGCGGAAGCCTGCATAGTGGTTTGTCTTGGGATTTCGGACGTCGCGGATGGCTCGGATCTCAACTCGGAAGGYGGAGCGGTGGTTCGACAAGCTCACCACGAACGGGTTCTTAGGCTCACGACGAACTGGGTAAGGGCGTTACCAGTCTGCAGAATTCCACCGTCGTGGGTAAAACTCYGATTTAGGATGCCCTGTAGGGSCCCAACTCGTGGATGATCTCCGCCAGCCGCCTAACCCGTTCCGGGTCGATGAGGTTGCCCACGATCCCATCCCGTTTCAAGCTGGTCCCCACGATAGCCCCGTCAGCCTCCGCCAGTATCCGGGCCGCGTTGGCCTCGTTTATGCCACTACCGACTAACAAGAACCCATCCGGCACSGCCTTCCGGGCCACTGCCACGTCGGACTCCTCGGCCGGTTGTCCGGTGACCGGGCCGCTGACTATCAGCCCATCGGCCAACCCCCGATAGGTGGTCTCCTGAGCCATCTGGCCTAGGTCTTGGGGACCGACGGGGACCGCGTGCTTGACCAGTACGTCGGCCAGAATCTTCACCTCGACGCCCAGGGATCTGCGGTGGCGCAAGGTCGCGTAGGCATCCCCTTGGACCATTCCCTCTTCGGCGGCCATGACACCGTAGTGGACATTCACCCGGATAAAATCGGCTCCGGTCGCGGATGCCACCGCCAGCGCGGACTTGGCGTCGTTGCGCAGCATGTTCACGCCCACCGGAAGATCGGTTCCGTGCTTCACCCGTGCCACTGCCAGCGTCATAGCCGCCACGGTGTCGGGTTCCACCGGGCCGATGCGGAAGGGAACGTCCCCGAAATTCTCAACGATGATGCCGTTGGCGCCACCCTGCTCCAGAACCGAGGCCTCTTCTTGAGCCCGATCCAGCACCCAGTCCATGTCCCCTCCCCAACCGGGTGAACCGGGTAGGGGTGGCAGGTGCACCACGCCGATAAGKGCTTTTTCAGTATTCGCATTGTTGAACAAGCCGTGGGCCATCTTTCGTTACCCCATATTCCCATTGCCACTTCTATGTTCGTTACAGTATAAGGCGAAACAAACCTGACGAACCAGGCGCAACGACTTAACATAGTGTTGTCTGGTACCTTAGGAGTGCTAAAATATSCGCGATTGAATATGTGATAGGTGTGGTGTGATGCCCCAGGAATTCATCGTTATCAAAGGCGCCCGCGAACACAACCTAAAAAACATCGAGATCTCCATTCCCCGGGAGAAGCTGGTGGTGATCACCGGCGTGTCCGGGTCCGGCAAGAGTTCTCTGGCCTTCGACACGATCTACGCCGAGGGTCAGAGGCGTTACGTGGAGTCATTATCCGCTTACGCCCGCCAATTCTTGGGACGCATGGATAAGCCGGACGTCGACTACATCGAAGGGCTGTCCCCGGCCATATCCATCGACCAGAAGGGCGTGTCCCACAACCCCCGGTCAACCGTGGGCACCGTCACGGAGATTTACGACTACATGCGGCTGCTTTTTGCCCGGCTGGGAACGCCTCACTGCGCCAAATGCGGGCAACCGGTGGAAAAGCAGACCGTGCARCAGATCGCCGACGCTATCATGTCCTTGCCCGAAGGCAGCCGCATCTTGTTGCTGGCGCCCAAAGTAAGGCGCAAGAAAGGGGAACATAAAGACATTTTCGACGCCGCGAGTAAGTCCGGCTTCGTTCGGGTAAGGGTCAATGGTACCGTCCACCTCCTGGATGAATTGGACCAATTGAACCTGAATCGGCAGAAGTGGCATTACATCGAGATCGTCGTGGACCGGCTAATCATCCGGGATGACACCGAGGTAAGCCGGGTGTCAGAGTCGGTTGAGGCTGCGTTGCGGGAAGGAGACGGCGTAGTCCTGGCCGCTATAGAAGACGGAGAGGAGTTGGTTTTCTCCGAGCAGTTTGCTTGCGTGAGTTGCGGGACCAGCTTGATGGAGATTGAGCCCCGGACGTTCAGCTTCAACAGTCCCCACGGCGCCTGCAACCAATGCACCGGTCTTGGCTACAAACTTGAAGTGGACCCTGACCTGGTCATATCCAACAAAGCGTTGTCCCTAGCCGAAGGGGCGATAACTCCCTGGTCTAGGGGCGGCCCCTCAAGCAGCTGGTACGTGAGTCTCCTGGAGTCTATCGCCRGCGCTCACGGGTTYTCCGCTAAAGTCCCGGTCAAGGACCTACCCAAAGAAAGCTTGGACTTGGTSCTTTACGGCAACGGGACCAARAAGGTCACCATCCGGCACCGGACGMACCGGGGCCGTACCTATAGCTGGGACACGAATTTTGAGGGTGTGATTCCCAACTTGGAAAGACGCTATAAGAACACCGAGTCGGACCACACCCGCCAAGAGATAGAGCGGTACATGGCGGCCCGGCCCTGCCGCGCCTGTCAGGGCAACCGGCTACGGCCTGAAGCCTTGGCGGTGACGGTTTGTGGACTGGGAATCATGGAAGTGTGCGCCAAGAATGTGGGTCATGCCTGGGAATGGGTCCGTGAGATCGACCCCGACGTGCCCTGGAAAGGTCCCCGTCAGACCCTATCGGTACGGGAAAAGATCATCGGCAATCAGATCCTCAAGGAGATAGAAGGCCGTCTGGAGTTTCTGAAAAATATCGGCCTTGATTACGTGACCCTGGGCCGTACCGCCARAACCCTCTCAGGAGGTGAAGCCCAGCGCGTTCGGCTGGCGACCCAGATCGGATCGGGGCTGACAGGCGTGCTCTACGTTTGCGATGAACCTACCGTGGGCCTACACCCCCATGACGATCACCTCTTGATCAGCACTCTCACGAACTTGCGTGACCTGGGCAACACCGTGGTGGTGGTGGAGCACGACGAGGCCATGATGCGGTCAGCCGACTTCATCGCCGACATGGGGCCCGGAGCGGGCGAGCACGGCGGCTATGTGGTGGCGTCCGGCACGATCGACGACATAATGGATTGTCCGGAATCGTTGACCGGTCAGTACCTCAGTGGGCGCAAAAARGTTCCGTTCCCCCAAGAGCGCCGTCCCGGCAACGGTCTGTTCCTAACGGTCAAGGGATGCGAGGAGAACAATCTAAAGAAGATYGACGTTGAGCTCCCTCTGGGCCAGTTGGTGTGTATCACCGGGGTATCCGGTTCGGGTAAGAGCACCCTGATCTACGACATTCTGTACAAACGTCTCGCCCAGTTGATCAACCGCGCCCGCGACTTGCCAGGCAAGCATAAGGAAATCGTTGGGGTCGAAAACATCGACAAAGTCGTCAACATCGACCAGTCGCCCATCGGCCGAACGCCCCGCAGCAACCCGGCCACCTATACCGGGGCCTTCACGCCTATGCGAGAGCTGTTCGCGAATCTGCCAGAAGCCAAGATACGGGGGTATGCTCCGGGCCGGTTTTCCTTCAACGTCAAGGGAGGCCGTTGTGAGGCCTGCCAGGGCGAAGGCTACAACCAGATAGAGATGCAGTTCTTGCCCGACGTGACCGTGCCTTGCGAGATCTGCCACGGGCGCCGTTACAACCGGGAGGCCTTGGAGGTAACGCTGCGCGGCCACAGCATCGCCGATGTTCTGGACATGACGGTGGACCAGGCTTTGGAGGTTTTTAGCGGCTTCCCTCGGATCCGTCCTAAGCTGGAGACACTGCGTGACGTGGGCTTGGGGTACATCCGGTTGGGGCAGCCCGCCACTACCTTGTCCGGTGGCGAGGCCCAAAGGGTGAAACTGTCCACGGAGCTTTCCAAGCGGGCCACCGGCAAGACCCTGTACTTGCTGGATGAACCGACGACCGGGCTGTCTTTCGAAGACTGCGCCGCCCTGCTTCGGGTCCTCCACCGGTTGGTTGATGGCGGAAACACCGTCATCCTCATCGAGCACAACTTGGACGTCATCAAAAATGCTGACTGGATCATTGATCTGGGACCCGGCGCGGGAGATCTGGGCGGCCGCTTGATCGCCCAAGGGACTCCGGAGCAGGTAGCCAAAAATAAAAAATCATTCACCGGCCAGTACCTTCAGCCGATCTTGAAGAACGGCCGARAAACCGTTGGCGAGCCCGTCGGAGCGGCGGTGGGGGATTAGGTAACACATCGTTATTGGACGTCGCTTTTCAGTTTGTACTCAAAAGAACTTGGCGAGTTCCCGATGACTGTGACGCGGCACCCAGTTTTGTCACCCGCACCCCGTTTTGATAGAATGGCTATCGTAAACTTGTTGTCCCACCGTTATCCAAGCGAGGAGAATCATGCCCTTTCATTACGATGGCGAACTGAAAATCACCAAGATAAACATGGGTCCCTACAACAACAATGGCTATATCGTTATTTGCCCTGAAACCAACGAGGGTGTGATTATCGACACTCCCGCTGAACCGGAAAAGTTRCTCGGCGCCATCGGGGATGTTCAGATAAAAAGCATCCTGATCACCCACAAACATCAAGACCACCTTCTGGGTTTCGACGAGATCACCGGGGCTGTTCAGGTCCCCGTGGGCATCGGCACAGATGATGCCGATGGTCTACCYAGGCCTCCTCAACTCGACCTGAAAGACGGCATGGTGATAAAGTTTGGCAACCAGGAGATGACGGTTCTGGACACCCCCGGCCACACCGAGGGAGCGACCTGCTTCTTGATTGGCAAGCATCTATTCTCCGGAGACACCCTCTTCCCCGGAGGGCCCGGCAAAACCCGCAGCCCCGAAGCTCTACAGCAGGTAATYGACAGCATCACGAAAAAGCTACTCGTATTGCCCGACGACACCGYCGTCTATCCAGGCCATGGTGACGACACAACAATCGGCGAGGCTCGCGAGCAGTATCAGGTATTCGCCTCCAAGCCGCGAGACCCCGGCTTGTTCGGTGATGTAGCCTGGTTAGTTTAATCGCTGCCCGCCGGAAAAATTGTCGCGTCCAGGGAGCGGTCTCCGCTCCCTGTTTTCTTAGCCGGTACGGGCTTTGCGTCCCGGCATTAAACGTATGAGGTGAACATGTACCAACGTTCCGTCCTGGATAACCAGCTTCGAGTTTTCACGTCCTCTATGCCCCACACCCTGTCGGTTTCGATCACCCTATGCGTCGGCGCCGGCTCTCGCTACGAAACCCCTGAGCTGGCCGGTGTTTCCCATTTTATCGAGCACCTGCCCTTCAAAGGCACTAAAAGCTGGCCCACCGCCCAGGCGGTTAGCGAGGCGATCGAGGGTGTAGGCGGAATAATGAACGCCAGCACCGACCGTGAAATGACGGTTTTTTGGTGCAARGTTGCCAGGATTCATTTCCGCAAGGCCTTGTCGGTGATGCTGGACATGATTCTCAACCCGGTGTTGGACCGGGAAGAGGTGGARAAGGAGCGGGAGATCATCCAGGAAGAGCTAMGGATGACYTACGACCATCCCACATACAAAGTGGACCTGCTGATCGACGAGGCGCTGTGGCCGGACCAGGCCATGGGCCGGGATGTAGGCGGGACGCCGGAGACGGTGGAAAAGATTTCCCAGGAAAGCATACGTGAATACATGGYYCAGCAATACAATCCCGCCAACACGGTCCTGGCGATCGCCGGAGACGTTACCCATGAAGAAGTCCTGGACATGGTGGGTGAGGCCACCGTCCAGTGGGAGCCTCGGGAATCACTAGACTGGGAGCCGGTCGTAAACGGCCACTATGATCCCGAGGTCCGAATGGAGTGGCGGCGAACCGACCAGACTCACATCTGTTTGGCGGTGCCGGGGCTGTCCTTAAACGACCCGGACCGGTACAACCTGACCATCCTCAACGTTATCTTGGGCGATGGGATGAGCAGCAGGCTTTTCCAAAGCCTACGGGAGGTTCAGGGATTGGCGTACGATGTCAGCAGTTCCAACAGCCACTTCCGGGACTGCGGGGCGCTGACGGTTTACTGTGGCGTGGAACCTAAGAAGAGCCGGCTAGCCGTGCAGGGGATCGTCCACGAGCTACAGGGGATGCATCAAGAGGCTCCCGAGCAGGAAATTACCAAGGCCAGGGAATATACCAAGGGCCGCCTGCTCCTTCGCATGGAGGATACCCGTGCGGTATCGGGATGGCTTGCCAGCCAGGAGTTGCTACAAGGCGAAGTCGCGACACCGGAAGAAGTTGTCCAGAGATTAGACGAGGTAAACTCAGAAGATGTCGCGAGGGTTGCTGAGCGTCTTCTCCAACCGGAACAGATACGCCTGGCGGTGGTGGGACCTCATCGCAGTGAGGCGCGATTCCTGAAGTTGCTTCAATTTTAATTTTTGGCGATCGTGGATCACGTAAACGCGCCGTCCCGCCTGGTTCTGCCTGAACCCGGYCWCKYRSCATGGAGGATRRATGGACCCAACCAAGTCRATYCASGTCGACAGCCTGGARGAAGCCCATGAAGAGATGTACCGGTTAGGATGGACTGACGGCCTTCCCGTCATCCCGCCGACGGCCAAGCTTGTTAGTGCTGCGTTGGACTTCCTGGGGCGCGATCCTCAAGAAGTGATCGGCGAAATACCGCCGAAAAACCGAATAGCCACAGTGGAGAAAGTGGTGGTGAACTCGGTGATGGCCGGGTGCTTACCCGAGTACATCCCGGTGGTCATWGCCTCCATAGAGGCGATGCTGCATAACGAGTTCAACCTAAACGGGATTCAGGCCACCACCAATTGCATCAGCCCATTGGCGATCGTCAGCGGACCGGTTGTCGAGCAATTGGGATTTAACGCTGGCGACAACGTGTTCGGAGGCGGCTCTAGGGCCAACGCCGCCGTCGGCCGCGCCATCCGTCTCGTGATGTGGAACATCGGGGGTGGATACGCCGGAGAGATCGACCGGGCCACCTTCGGACATCCTGGGAAATACACTTTTTGCGTCGCCGAGAACAGCCAGGATAGCCCGTGGGGGCCCCTGCACCAAGACCTGGGGCTCCCTGCCGAATCATCGGCGGTAACCGTTTTTGCCTGCGAGTCCCCGCACCACATCGCCACCGGATCCGGCTACGTTCTTACCGGCGGCGATATCCTGGCGGTGATCGCCGACAGCATCGCCACCGCCGGTAGCGCGGCCATGAACGGCGGCGGCCAAGTTCTGCTGCTTATGGGTCCGATGACCGCCCAGAAGCTGGCGTCGGACGGCTACGATAAGCAACAGATCCGGGAAGAGTTGCACCAACTGGCCCGYAAACCGGTTCGGTTGATGAAGTCCAACAAATTCTTGAACCCGGAACACCCGTTCCACTGGGCCAACTTTATAGACCCGGAAGACGATGACGCGATGATTCCAGCGTTACGGACGCCGGAAGACCTGTTGATCATGGTGGCCGGGGGTTGGGGTTCAGGGTCGGGGTTTAACGCCGTGTGTCACGGCTGGATGCAAGCCGGAGGACTGGCCCAAACCCGGCCGATCGAATTGATCCCGTCATAATCTCATTGTTCGAAAAGGAGTGAACGATGCCACCAATCGAACTCTTTAGCCCCATCGGGGAAGAAGCTCCCCACGCCAAGGGAATCTCTCCCTTTCCCGAGTTAGGGGGAAGCAAGATAGCCTTCCTCTTCAACGGACACGTGTCGGTGATTCCCTTCTGGAGGAACCTGGAGGAGGAGATCAAAACCCGTTGTGAGCCGGCTGACACGATCACCGTCATCAAGCCCAACACTTTCKCTCCCGCCGGACYTYCCACTATCCAGGATTTGTCGGATGTGGACCTGGCCTTGGTTGGGGTGTGCGCTTGAGGCTCCTGTACTTCCGGCTCCGTGCGAGACGGTATTAACCTGGAAAACAAGGGTGTCCCGKCCGTAGTCATTTCCCACGATGTCTTCGGRAAAGCGGCCCAGGCACAGTCCATCGCCCTGGGTCTCCCAGAGTTACGGGTCATAATCTACAATCAGCCCAAGGGCAAACCCGACGAAGTAGAGGGAGYTCGGGCGGCCAAGGAGGTCGTGGACCAACTATTACAAATGGTGCGAGATTCCGACGTATAAAAACCAAAACGGCCGGATTCTCTTGGGGCCAGGGTTGAACTAAAAGTAAAAATTTGAACAGATGSCGCTTGATGGTTTGGCTAGAGCCACTTTCAAAATCCGTTGCGGCCCAATGCCGGGTCCTTCRATAGGGTCAGGACGAACGGTAATCGGACCGSCTTCCGTTCTTAGAGAGCTTGTTGAACGGAGTTTTAATGGACCGGCTAATATCAGTCGKTTCCTATTGTGCYGCCGCGTCGAACTCGGCCTCAACGGGGTTGCTCAACACCCCGATGCCGGGAATCTCCACCTCTACCTTGTCGCCCGGTTTCATGGCCTTGGTTGTACCGGTAGTGCCGGAGAAGACCAGATCGCCTGGATGCAGCGTAACTTGCTGGCTAATATAGCTGACTAACTCGGAAAATGTGAACAGCATATCGCTGGTGTGGGCCCGTTGGACCTCCKCGYCGTTGAGACGGACCAAAATCTCCAGATCCTGAGGGTTGATATCCGTCTCGATCCAAGGTCCTACCGGAGCGAAGGTGTCCGACCCTTTGGCGCGCCAGAAGGTAGAATCCTTTTTCTGCCAGGTCCGCTCGCTAACGTCGTTGCCGCAGGTATAGCCTAAGATATACTTCCGGGCGTCTGACGGGGTCACCCGGCGGCAATTTCTACCGATAACCGCCACCGCCTCGCCCTCGTAGTGCACGTCGCCGCTGGAGTCCTTTGGTATGATGATGGGGTCGTTGGGCCCGGTAAGGGAATTACGGCTCTTGTGCCAGGGCTCCGGATGTTYGGGCAGCTCGTCGGCGCCTTCACCCAGAACCGACGCGGCGAATTCCAAGTGTTCAGCAAAATTGAGGCCCGGCCCCCAGATCACCGCMGGCTCGGTGGGCGCCAGGATGTTTACGTCCGCCAARGGATACCGRGTRTCGGTYAGCCNGAAGCGGGTRTAGATACTTCCWCGRATCTCAACAATTTCATCTCCCATCACCACACCGAATGCCACTCGCCTSGCGGCCCGAAATCGCGCGATTTTCATGCTTGCCGCGCCCCTCGYATYTAATNTGGATGGGAGACTCGGTGGGGATTGTAACCGTTCACTTGCTCCGTCGCAAGAGGAAACACGGGTTGTTGCCAGGGTAGTGTTTCGAATAAAATCAACCGGTTGGTGCTCCATTCATCATGGACTCTGTTAGCATTGGTACAATCTTATCTGAAGGTGATGARCGTTGAAGCTGGGACTACTCATAAACAGCCAGTACGTGGCCGGCGAGTCGATGCCGGACAAGATTCAGGAGAGCGTGGAGCAGGTGAAGGCGGCCAGGGRGGCCGGGTTCGATCTTATCTGCGCCGCCCAACACTACCTGGCGGCTCCATATCAGATGAGCACCACCATGCCTTTGTTGGCACGGCTGGCAGCCGAAGCCGGCGACATGGAGGTTGCTGCCACGATTATCTTGTTGCCGTTGCACAACCCCGTTGAGATAGCCGATAGCGTGGCAACTTTGGACGCGATCTGTGGGGGCCGGTTCATATTCGGCATCGGCCTTGGTTACCGCGAAGAAGAGTTCGCCGCCTTTGGAGTAGAGCCCAGCCAGCGGGTAGGGCGGATGCGGGAAGCCCTGGAGTTGATAAAACTCCTCTGGACTGAAGAGGAGGTGGAATTCAACGGACGATATTATCACGTTCCCAAGGTAAAGCTGGCGACCCGCCCGGTGCAGCGGCCGCATCCGCCGATATGGGTTGCCGCCAACGGTAACAGGGCCATACGGAGGGCCGCCCGATGGGGCTATCCCTGGCTGGTCAATCCCCATGCCACGGTTTCCATGGTGACCGGCCAATTGGAGATGTATCGGGAGGCTCTGTCTAAGGCGGGCCAACCGGCGTCCAGTCTGCCCATGATGCGGGAGTTGTACGTGGCCCAGGACCGGGAGACGGCCTATAACGAGAGCAGGCCGTATCTGGAGGGCAAATACGCGGCTTATGCCTCCTGGGGGCAGGACAAAGCTTTACCGGGTGAAGAGAGCTTCTCGATCCCATACCGGGACTTGGCCAAAGACCGGTTTCTGTTGGGGACCGCGGACGAYGTGGTTGGTGAGATAAAGCGGTACGAATCGGAGTTGGGGATCGATTACATGATCTTCCGCATGCAATGGCCTGGTATGCCCCACCGGCAGTTACTTCGCCAGATAGAGATCATGGGCMGRGACGTTATACCCAGGGTGAAGAGCGGGTAAGAAATCCAGCGGCTCAAATTGTACGCCGTTTACCGCCCTTTATTCTTGTCGCCCAATCTTTAGGGTTCCGGGTTAACAAGCTGTCATATCTGGCTGGCTGCCACTGGGCCTGTTAAACTGTTAGCTGTCTCAAGTCAGGAGGGTTCAAAAGAGTGGTACCACCGGGAGACATCGGGCCTCTACCTATATGGGCTGGCGTGTATCTAGCTGCATTAGTGACCGGCGCCCTTTCCAACTACGTGCTCTATCATCGGGTGTTCCGCCTGATCCGTCAGGGTAAAGGCGTTGCCCGGTTCGACCGCCCCTGGGTAAGACTGAAGGGGGCGGTGAGTATCGTTCTGGGCCAGCGGAAAGTGTTGCAACGAGTCCCCCAAAGGGACTGGGCCGGCATCGGACACGCCCTGATCTTCTGGGGATTCCTCTCCTTTGCCCTGAGTTACCTGATTTTTATCTTCGGCGCCTCCATATGGAGTCACTTCCCGGAATGGCTGCTTCACACCACCGGCGTCCGGATTTACAGTATCTACCTGGACATCATGGCCGCGGTCATGTTGGTCCTGCTGGGTTGGGCTTTGGCCCGGCGTTGGATCGTAAAACCCAGCCGTCTGAGCTACGATCTGACCAGACATCTGGACTCCGTTATCATCGTTGGACTCATTGGTCTGCTCATGGTATCCACCCTCCTGACCCACGCCTTTTACATAGCCAAGGGCGGCTTAGGACCGGAAGCGAATGTCATTATCGGCAGCGCATTGTCCGGCTTGTTCCAAGGCATGGGTATCGGGCTCGCAGCGTCAAACGTGTTGCATGGTGTTTTCTGGTGGCTGCACCTGTCCATAATTCTAGGCTTCGCCGTCTATATTCCGTTCACCAAACATATGCACATGCTGGCCGCGCCGCTGAACGCTTTCTTCCGGTCGTTGGAACCCAGTGGTTTGCTACCTACGATTGACTTGGAGAACACTGAGCGTTTTGGCGCTGGAAGAGTTCAGGACTTCACCTGGAAGCAATTGTTGGACGGGTACGCCTGCGCGGTRTGCGGACGATGTACTTCCGTATGCCCGGCTAACCTGACCGGCAAAGTGCTATCGCCGATGCACATCGTGGAAAACCTGAAAGACCACATGGTCGCCATTGGGCATCAGGGAGCACGAGATCCGGAGCACGTTGAGCCCACGCCTCTATTTGGCGGGGCCATATCTGAAGAGGCGATCTGGGATTGTCTTTCGTGTGGCGCCTGTATGGAGGAGTGCCCGGTAGTTGTGGAACACGTTCCCACCATCATGGATATGCGGCGCAACCTGGTTCTTGAAGAGTCTAAGATTCCGGAATCTGCGATGAACGCCCTGCTGAACCTCGAGCAACGAGGGCATCCGTGGCGGGGTACCCAATACTCGCGCACCGACTGGGCTGAGGGTCTGGATGTACCGACGTTGGCCGAGAAGCCAGACGTGGAAGTCCTTTTCTGGGTGGGCTGCACCGCCGCGTTGGAGCAGCGAAGCCAGGCGGTGGCCCGGTCCATGGTCAAAGTGTTAAAGGCCGCCGGAGTGAACTTCGCTATCCTAGGCGAAGAAGAGACCTGCACCGGTGATCCCGCCCGGCGAATGGGCAATGAGTATCTTTTCCAAATACTAGCCCARCAAAGCATCGAAACCCTGAATCGCTATGAAGTAAAAACCATCGTGACCATCTGCCCACACTGTTTCAATACGATGAAGAACGAATATCCCCAGTTTGGTGGGACCTATGAGGTGCTCCACTATAGCCAATTCGTTGACGGACTGATTAGGGAMGGCAAGATCAAGCCAATCAAAATGATTCAGACCAACGTGGCCTATCACGACTCTTGCTACCTGGGCCGCCACAACGGAATCTACGATGAGCCCCGCGCCGTGGCCAAATCGGTGCCCGGTCTTAACCTGATTGAGATCGAGCCCAATTGCCGGGAGCGGGGATTCTGCTGCGGCGCGGGCGGCGGCCATATGTGGCTGGAGGAAAGCAGGGGAACAAGGGTTAACCATGCTCGCACCGACCAATTCTTAGAAACCGGCGCCGACACTGTCGCGGTTTCCTGCCCCTTCTGCTTGCAGATGCTCACCGAGGGCATCCAGGCCAAGGGATTAGAGGGCGAGAAACAGGCCAAGGATGTTCTGGAGATTCTGGCRGATAGCCTRGAAGAGTAGAYCGAGGGTTTGAKTTATGGCTGAAGGCGATATGACCGTGGTGCAAAGCTGCGGAGCGTGCGGCGAAGAACTGGGCACTTTCGACGTGAAGAAAGACAACATGATGCTGATGACTACCGAAACTATATGGTGCCCCAATTGCCAGGCCGACACTCATGAAGTCCGTGACCTGGCCGGACGCGGCGCCGCGATTCACCAGGAACAAGGCTCTTACGCCGCGAATAATCCCGTTGATCCTGAGACGCGGCGTTAGGCCTATGTCCAACAATAAACCCTTTGCCCTGTTGGTAGTTCCCGACGATGAGCCTCCGGTCCTATCCGGAACACCGTATGAAGATCGCGCCCGTGCTTTGGCTGAAAACGTGGAGTGGCACTTCGACCGTCCCTTGGACAATGATGAGACGGTAGCGCGTATGCAAAACGCTGAGGCCGTGATCAACATCCGCTCCTCGGTCCAATTCACCAGAGAAGTACTGGCTGCCTGCCCGGCGCTCAAGATTCTGTCCGTTTGGGGCACCGGCGTCGACCATGTTGACCTGACCGCCGCCGAGGAATTGGGCATCACCGTTTCCAACACCCCGGCATATGGCGCGCCCTACGTGTCGGAGCATGCGTTGACGTTGGCCCTGGCCGTTTCTAGGCAGATCGTGATAAACGACCAGCATATACGAAGTGGCGGCTGGACCAGGGGCTTCATCAACGAGCTCTATGGCAAGACCCTGGGAGTGGTGGGAACCGGAGCCATCGGCCGGCGCATGATTCAGTTGGGGAAAGGCATCGGCATGAGGGTGGTGGCCTGGACAGTGCACCCCAGTCCGGAGCGGGCTGCCGAATATGACGTGGAATTCCTGTCGCTTGACGACCTGCTACGTCAGTCCGATGTTGTATCTCTTCACGTGGCGTTAACCGAGATCACCCGGGGCCTCATCGGACGCGCCCAGTTTGATCTGATGAAAGATACGGCTATATTGGTGAACACCTCCCGCGGCCTTGCCGTGGATGAGGACGCGMTGATCGACGCCTTGGAGAATGGGCGCATCGCCGGAGCGGCGTTGGATGTGTTCCAAGCCGAGCCTCTTGCGCCCGGCCATCGTCTTACTCAACTTGAAAACGTGGTTCTGTCTCCCCACGCCGGGGGAATGGCCTACAACGGCACCATGCGCGGATTGGAGATGTCTGTGGAAAATCTGGAGTCTTTCGCCGCCGGGTCCCCGATCTATGTCGTGGCCCAGGGCAGCCGGCGTTAACTCCCTAAAGTCCGCCGCCCGGCTAATGGTCTCAATGGCCGCCTTGTAGTTGGTTGGMCCCCTGGGGCACCGATAATGAACACCAGAGTGACCCTCGCCGCCGGTTTTATCCTTGGTCTAGTGGTTGTAGCATTTGTGTTCTGGTCACAGTTAGAAAAACGGTATATATTCTTCCCCTCCGCTGCCATTGAGCAGACGCCGGGCGACTTTGGGATTGAATACGAAGAAGTTTTCTTCACCACCAGGGACGGTCTCAACTTGCACGGATGGTACCTGCCCGGCACCGGGGACGTAACCTGGCTCTGGTTTCATGGCAACGGCGGCAACATCAGCCACCGGGTTGAAGAACTGGCCCTCTTCCGGCATCGGTTGGGTGTGAACCAGTTTATCTTCGATTATAGGGGTTATGGCCGCAGCTCCGGGACACCGTCCGAAAAGGGGACATATCAGGACTCTCGAGCTGCGTTAGAGTATCTGACATCCCGGTCCGACTTAGCGCCGGAGAAGATTGTCTACTTTGGACGGTCTCTTGGCGCGGCGGTTGCGGTGGAGTTGGCCGCCAGCRGGGAACCATTGGGCTTGGTGCTGGTGGCCCCATTCTCATCCATATCGGACATGGCAAAAGTGGCATTTCCCTTCACACCCTTCCACCTGCTGGTCCGGGGAAGGTACGACTCCATTACTACTATCAGGCAGATCCACCGCCCGGTGCTCATTCTGCACGGGGACCAGGATGCGACGGTGCCGCTGAGCCAGGGTAAGAAGTTGTTCGAGGCGGCGAATCAACCCAAGAGGTTCCAGCTGCTACCAGGGACGGCCCACAACGACACCTACATCGCGGGCGGCGGGAGTTACTGGGACACGTTGAACGAATTTCTGGCTTCTCTGAAGGACGGTCCCACCGATTCCACCCCAAACTGATGCTGGTATCAACGATCGATCCCGAGCTTGCTGAATGCCGCCCCATTTTCGGATGTGTTAGTAGAAATTGRCGCCGACTGATCGGCGCCAATTTTTTACCTGAGAGCGGTCTTCCTCTCACCAACGGCCAGGCGAACCTAGCGAGGGAGTGAGAACATATAGCGGCCGGACTTAGGCCTTTTCTGCGTAGTCCAAGTTGTGCARGTATTTGTTCCCTTGGCCTTCTCCGTCGACGATAACCACTTCATGCACGTTAACTTCGGTGGACTCGATGTGTAGGCTCACTCCGGTGGTTTCCACCACCAAGCCCGCCCGGGTTTTGAACCGCAATCCGGATTCCACACTTGTCATTTCCGCGTATGCCAACTTACCCTCCTCCGTCTTGTGTACTATTTTTCCCTTAGGAGTCTTATTTTTTTCGCAACCATCGCTCTGGTGCGTACTACTTAAGCTGATACCGGGTCCATAAGCCTTTTCAGGTCCGGTAACAGCAGTCTACAAACCAGCAACGCCACCGTCAACCCTAACTAGGCAGTTTGATCGTCGCAGCCAAACTCCCAAGAGTTGACTTGCCAAGGCCCATCGGACCTAGAGCCCCGAAATTATCTCGGTTTCGTAGTCCAGCAACTCCAAGTCGTCGCGGCTCTTTTCCACAAACGCGAYTACATTAGACAGAATCTCGTTGGCGTGCTTGGTATCGTTGCTCAAGCAACAAATACCCAGAGTAAGCCGCTGCCACAGGTCGTTATCGTCTGCCTCTGCGACWGTGACGTTAAATTGGTTGCGGATCCTTGCCGCTACTGACCGGGCAACCTGGCGCTTGGCTTTTAGGCTGTGACTGTCCGGCAAGAAGAACTCCATCCGGCAATATCCKATGTGCAAACTCATATCGTCAGAATTCAGASYTGATTAYCGGCGSGCGTGCCGCCTGGAATAAGCCATTCGCCATTTCCGGATTCGCATTCGTACTAATTTTCWCAAATACCTTGACTCATCGTTAATAGTCATTATAAATTATATCTCGGATATTCCTAACTCGGCCTGTCCGTAACGCACGAACCAGTCGCCTGGCTGCTTACTCTGGTAGACCACGGGGTAGCACCGTGTGGAGGAGCTGGAACTATATGGCCCTTGATTCCGCTTCACAAAACCAACGCCGGTCCGACGCGCCAGAAGTGGTGGTCGCTCGCCTTCCCCTGTATGTTCGAATCCTCACCCGTCTGATCCAAGAGGGCGCTGAGGTTGTCAGCTCCCAGCAACTGGGCGAGAAATTGCAGGTGACCCCGGCTCAGATCCGCAAGGATCTGAGCTATTTTGGCCGGTTCGGCAAGCAGGGACGCGGTTACAGCGTCATTCACCTCTTGGAAAGGCTGAAGTTGATCCTTGGTCTTAACTCCTTCTGGAATGTTGCCGTTGTGGGAGTAGGCCGCCTGGGTAGAGCCATCCTCAGTTATCCCGGATTCACGCCTGACGGATTCCATATCGTTGCCGCGTTTGACTCAAACTCCGATGTGGTAGGGGAAACGATTGCCGGGTTAACTGTCAGCTCTCTGGAGCAACTGGACGAGATAGTAAGCAGCAAGAARATCAGTATAGCCATTGTGGCCGTGCCCACGGAGCATACGCARGGCGTAGTGGACCGATTAGTGGCTTGCGGAGTGCGTGCGGTGCTGAACTATGCCCCGATATCGCCTCAGGTGAGGGAAGGGRTCCGGGTGAGGAACATCGACCCGGTGTTATCCTTGCAGTCTATGACTTACTACTTGACCGACAATTCGGTTGAGTAGCCTGTTCTCAGCCTGTCCSCTCACTCTGCCAAAATTATTTACGCCCCGCCGGCATCTCCGGCACCCRGCCTAGGCGCCCTGGTCCGCCGCCGCCGCACCACGTTCAGCCGCACTTGGGCCCGGCGTACGGAAGCCACGGCCCGCTCCAATTGCATGTCGGTGCCCTGGTTGGCCATCCGCTCTCGGGCCCGGTCCACCGCTATCTGGGCGCGCTCTTCGTTTATCTCGTCGGAACGTTCACAGGCATCGGCCAAGATGGTGACCTTGTTGCCCATGACCTCCAAGAAACCCCCGGTKACGGCCAGATAGGTCTCTTCCCCGTCTTTACGRATCAGAATTTCTCCAGGCTGCAACGCCGTCATCARGGGRGCRTGGTGGGCCAAGATGCCCAATTCGCCTTCRATRCCGGGAGCAACCACCAATTCCACTTCGTCGTYGTAGACYTGTTGCTCSGCRGTGATTATTTCCAGTTGCATTGTYGCCATGGTTTTTYATCCTTYCRGTYGACRMTTGCCMAGTAGCAATCGGTTAAGCTCATCARMTGGCGARAAKTTGTGAGTCAGCCAMAGGCAGWAGTCAGRTAACGCTCTGCATTTTATTCGCAAAATCACGGCCAGAAGTTGCTGGTGGAAGAGGGTTGCCATCTTTTTGGAAGAGTTCGATGACCTCTTCAACTATCCGGCAGAGCTCGCCGAAAACCTCTCTTTCGTTGTCCCCATGGCACCCGCCAAAAATCAATCCAAGGGAACTTCCTACATAGCATTGATYCTCGTCGGACCATTCCACGATCTTTACGTACTTCGCGCTATCCTTCACTTTTCGACTCCTCGATGGCCAGCCGCACCGCCCTTACCTGATACTGTTTGGCATCGTCACCCAGGTTGCCTGAAATTGTGATCGGTTTGAATAACGTTGGGATGAATAAAGTTTCTATGACTGCCTCTGCCTCTCCGGTTCACAAWYAGGGCACGTTCGAGGTCGGTGATTAGGTCTCGTATCTTTGGGGGCACTGACTCTTTCGCTTAACCGGCTTCAAAGAAGAATAACAACATCAGCGGAGCTGAACCGGTTACGGCGTGAGATTACTTGATCACGGGTGCCTCGCTTCAGATATGCCGGTGCCCGGCGCAACTGACGCCTAMRCCGCCGCTTGGGCCTGCTCRGCGGCTTTCTCRATCGCYTCGTCGATGGTGCCGACCATGTAGAATGCTTGCTCCGGCAGGTCGTCGTGCTTCCCCTCCAGTATCTCGGCGAATCCCCGTACCGTTTCCTTCACCGGCACGTATTTACCGGGTTGGTTGGTGAAGGTCTCGGCAACGAAGAAGGGCTGAGTTAGGAAGCGCTGTATCTTCCTGGCCCGGAACACCGTCGATTTGTCCTCATCAGACAGCTCTTCTATCCCTAGAATCGCGATGATGTCTTGTAAGTCCTTGTAGCGTTGCAGGACCTGTTGTACTTGCCGGGCTACCTGGTAGTGTTCGGCCCCCACGACGCCCGGCTCCAGGATGCGCGAATAAGATGCTAGGGGGTCAACCGCCGGGTACAAACCTTGGGCCGACAACGCCCGCTCCAAGGAAACCACCCCGTCCAGATGGCCGAAGGTGGTTACGATGCCCGGGTCCGTGTAGTCGTCTGCAGGCACGTARATCGCCTGGAAGGAAGTGATAGACCCATTCTTTGTGGAAGTTATCCTCTCCTGCAGAGCGCCCATCTCGGTGCTCAAGGTGGGTTGATATCCCACGGCTGAGGGCATGCGGCCCAGCAGCGCTGAAACCTCCATGCCAGCCAGGATGTAGCGATAGATGTTGTCGATGAACAGGAGCACGTCCTGCTTTTCCTCGTCCCGGAAGTATTCGGCCATGGTGAGACCGGTAAGGCCGATCCTGGCCCGCACGCCGGGGGTTTCRTTCATCTGTCCGAACACCAGAACGGTGCTGGCCAGCACGCCCGAATCCTGCATCTCGTGCCAAAGGTCGTTCCCTTCCCGGGACCGTTCTCCGACACCGGCAAATACCGAGACTCCTTTGTGAACCGCACCGATGTTGCGTATGAGTTCTTGGATGATTACCGTCTTGCCTACGCCGGCTCCGCCGTAGGCGCCGATCTTGCCGCCTTTCATGAACGGAGTGATAAGGTCGAACACCTTGATGCCGGTTTCCAAAATCTCGATGCCGGGATTCTGGTCGTCGAAAGCGGGCGGGTCGCGGTGGATCGGCCAGTGTTGTGCCGTCTCCACCGGTCCCAAGTTGTCCAATGGCGTCCCGGTCACGTCAAAGAGGCGTCCCAATGTCTCCGGCCCTACCGGTACTTCCACTTTCCTGCCCAGGTCGGTCACGTCGGTTCCCCGGGCCAGCCCTTCGGTTGCGCCCAGAGCCAAGCAGCGAACCCAGTTGTTGCCGATGTGGGATTGCACCTCCAAAGTGAGCCGCTCTCCCTCGTTGTCCAACTCTAGGGCGTCGAAAAGATTGGGTAGCTCGTCCGGCTGAAATTCAACATCTACGACGGTACCAATCACCTGCACGATTTTTCCGGTAGCCATTGTTATCTCCCACTAAGTTAGCAAGTCTCTAAAGATTGCGCTCGCGCTTTSCYGCTGATTCGTTTAGCCTTCCAGGGCCATCTGTCCTCCGATCAGGTCCAGCAATTCGTTSGTAATGCYATCCTGGCGGATCCGGTTCATCACCAGGGTCATGTCGTTCATCAGTTCGTTGGCGTTTTCGGTTGCGTTACGCATGGCGACCATGCGGGACGACTGCTCGCTGGCGTTGGACTCCAGCAGAGCATGGAATACCTCCATCTCAACATATCGCGGCAACAAGCTCCCCAGCACCGCTAGGCTGTCCGGCTCGTAGATGTATCCGACCCTTTCCGAACCGGTCAGAGATGCGGGCGCAACTGGCAGCAGCTTCTCAATGACCGGTATTTGGGACAAAGTAGAAGCGAACCTGGTGAAGGCTAGATGAACCTCGTCCACCTCGCCTTCGGAATAGGAGTCGATGACCAAGTGGGAAATGGCGATAGTATCTGCCAAGACCGGGCGGTCTGGCAGTTCGGTAAAAACCGCTTTGACCTCCTGCCCGGAGCGGACCATGAAGTCTCTGCTTTTTCTACCCGCTACGATGGCAGTGATTGGAACCGTTTGCTCCAGCATGAACTGACCCACTACCCGGTTCAGGTTGGCGTGCATGCCGCCGCATAAGCCCCGGTCCGGACTGATCACTAGAATACCCACCCGCTGCACGGGTCGTACCTGAAGCAAGGGATGTACGGTGCCTTCGTCATCGCCGGGCTGGRCCGCCAGGTGGGTGATGATTTCTTGAATCTTCTCAGCGAAGGGCCGTCCTTGGGTTACCGCCTGTTGGGCGCGCCGCATCTTGGACGCCGCRATCAGCGACATGGCGTTGGTYACCTTGCCGGTATTTTGCACGCTGYGGATGCGGMGGCGCATGTCTCTAACGCTRGGCATTTATCTCTTTCCCWTCGGCCTCATCTCGCATGCCTTAAGCGTTGAACCCGCCCTTGAAGTCGTTAATGGCCTGGGTCAAAGCAGATTCAATCTCCGGTGTAATATCTTTGGCCGTCGCGATGTCTTGGCCGATCTGCGGGTGAGTTGACGACATGTGCCGCAACAATTGGTCTTGGAAGTCAGCACAGCGCTCCAGAGGAATGTCTTCAATAAGCCCTTCATTGACCGCGAACAGGATGATTACTTCATGCTCCAAGGATAGCGGATTGGAATGAGGCTGCTTCAGGATTTCCGTGGCAAGCTGGCCCCGGGCCAGTTGGGCCCTGGTAGCGGCATCCAGATCGGCGGTACCGAACTGGGCAAAGGTGGCTAGTTCCCGGTATTGGGCCAAGTCTAGGCGTAAACGGCCCGCCACACGGCGGATGGCTCTGGTTTGGGCGGCGCCGCCCACTCGGGACACTGACAAACCTACGTTGACCGCCGGCCTGATACCGGCATTGAACAACTCCGTTTCAAGGTAGATCTGCCCGTCGGTGATTGAAATGACGTTTGTAGGTATGTACGCCGAAACGTCTCCGGCCTGAGTCTCGATGATTGGTAACGCGGTGATAGAGCCGCCGCCGTTGGCTTCGTCCAGCCGGGCAGACCGCTCCAGCAACCGGCTGTGCAGGTAAAAAATGTCGCCGGGATAGGCTTCGCGACCGGCCGGGCGRCGCAGCAGCAAAGACATCTGGCGGTAGGCCCAGGCATGTTTCGTCAGGTCGTCGTAGACGATAAGTACGTCCTTGCCTTGGGCCATGAACTCTTCGGCCATGGCACAGCCCGCGTAAGGGGCGATGTACTGCATCGGAGCGGAGTCGGCGGCGCCGGCGGTGACGACGATGGTGTGTTCCATCGCGCCGTTTTCTTCCAAAATGTTGACCACTTGGGCCACTTTGCCCTGTTTCTGGCCGATGCCGACGTAAATGCAGATCAGGTCGCCGCCCTTTTGGTTAATGATGGCATCCAGGGCTATGGTGGTTTTGCCTGTGGACCGGTCGCCGATTATCAGCTCCCGTTGACCGCGGCCGATGGGGATCATGGCGTCAACAGCCTTGATACCGGTTTGCACCGGTGTATCCACCGATTGCCGGGACACTACGTTGGGAGCAACTTTTTCGACCGGGCGAGTGGAGGTGGTATTTACGGGCCCTTTTCCATCTAAGGGATTTCCAACCGGATTTACGACACGGCCGAKCAGGGCATCGCCCACCGGGACCTCAATGATTCTCCCGGTGGAGCGGACCCGGTCTCCTTCCTTGACCACGTTGGGGTCACCGAGAATAGCCGCGCCGACCAGGTCGGATTCTAAGTTCAATGCCAGGCCTAGAACGTCGCTGCCGAAGTCCAAGAGTTCGTTGTAGCGGACGCCCTGCAACCCTTGGATGCTGGCAACTCCGTCGCCCACTTGGACCACTGTTCCAACGTCCACCAAGGTCAGATCGCCTTCGAACTCTTCGATCTGGCGCTTGATCAAGGAAACTATATCTTGTCCTCTAGTCGCCATTGGTGACTCCCTTTTCTGGTCCGGCTTGGCCGAGCCCGGGCCTTCGTAATCGGTTCCAAGACTAGCTAATGCCGGAACGCACCCGCTTCCTTAGCGCTTCCAAGTGTGTCCGGGTGCTGCCGTCGAGTAGTTGGTCTCCTATCTGGATCACAATGCCGCCGATTATGTCTTCGTCAACTTCGGTGGTAACCACGACATCTTTTCCAGTCAAGTTGGAGACGAACTGGGTGATACTTTGRAGCTCGGCATMGTCCAACGCCACCGCTGTCACAACTTCGATCCGTTGGCGTCCATGGTGGATGTCCAACAGCTTAGCGTNAGCGTCACTCAACTCCGGAGCAAGGTTGGCTGATCCCTTGGTAACCAGAACTTTCAAYAAGTTGCGAATCAGCGGATGAACGTCCGGCAAGACGGCTTCTACAGATTTTATCTTCTCATCGGCGGGGACTTCCGCGTGGTTCAGGAAGGTGCGGAACTCCTCGTCCCGAAGCACCTGGCCAGCCAATTCAAGATCGGCGGCCCACTCGTCGGTCTGTCCTTGCTCCAACGCCAACTCGAAGATTGCTTGGGCGTAACGCTGCCCGGAGACGCGCTTCGGCATAGGCTATCTATGCCCTCCCATTGCCGGAGGCTGAACCGCCCTCTTCCAGGACTTGAGAGATCAATTCTTGGTGGGTTTGACGGTCCAGAGAGCGGCGTATCACCCGCTCAGCCGCGGTTATGGCCAGTTCGCCAAAATTGGCCCGGACTTCTTGGATGGCGGCGTCGCGTTCCCGTTGGATGTCGGCATGGGCCCGCTCAATGAAAGCCTCGGCCTCACCCCTGGCCCGGTCCATCTCYTCGCCGCGAAACCGGTCCGATGCTTCCCTAGCTTGCTCCAACAATCGCTGGCCTTCCCGGCGGGCYTCGTTGATCTGCTCTTCRATSGMTTCCCTGGCGCTGGTCGCCTCTTGTCTTGCYTGGTCCGCSGCGGCCAGGCTTTCCCGTATCCGGTCGGCGCGTTGGTCTAATAGCCGTATGATTGGCTTATAGGCCATTAGATAAAGTAYTCCCAGCAGGATCAGAAAGTTAAGCAGGTATGCGATCAAGCTGGGAAGGTTGATTCCTAGCTCCGTCATGTCAGACCACGAACAACAGGATGACCGCTACGATCAATGCGTAGATGCCCAAAGCCTCCGCGAAGGCGATGGCCAAAATCATATTTACCTGAATCTGACCGGCGGCCTCGGGGTTGCGGCCGATGGCGCCCATGGCGCCGGCGCCTAGGATACCGATTCCAATGCCGGGACCAACCACACCTAATCCGATAGCTAGCCCCGCTCCGATGAATTTCGCAGCTTCTGGTGCGAATTGCAAAAGGACGAGATCCATGACCGTTTGGCCTCCTAGAATGATTTTATGGTGTCAAGATCGCCTTGAATCCGGATTACCTGCCGGTCCCCTTCCCTTCGACGGCCTTGGGACCGGCTATTCAACATTTTYACCGGGCTTCCCGRTCTGGTTAATGTTCCTGGTGGCTCACCGCCACCGACAAGAATACCAGGGTGAGAGACGCGAATATGACGGCCTGAATCAGACCTACCAGCAACTCCAACCCGAAAACAAACTCCACGGCCACGAATGGAACCAGGAACGTTATCATGACCACCAGAATCTCACCGGCGGTCATGTTGCCGAAAAGCCGGAAGGTGAAGCTGACTATCCGGACAAATTCGCTGATCAACTCTAAAAAGCCCACGAAGGCGTCGATTATACCCGAAGGGCGGAGCCGCAACAGGCCACCTATGGCAAAGAACTTTTTGAAGTAGCCTAGCCCGTGGGACCTTATCCCCCAGTATTCGACGAAAACAAAGGAGATCAGGGCTAGGGCCAACGGGAAGTTTAGATCCGTGCCGGCCGACCGAAGCAGATGGGCTTTGATCTCACCATCTTTGGTGAATCCCAAGAATTGGTAAAAGGGCAGTAGAGCCAGCCAAGCGTTGAAAAGCACAAAGAAGAAAATCGTCGCCACAACGGGGAACGCCTTCCGTCCCATCTCCGGACCCAGAACACTGCTGCAGAAGCTCAAGGCCGCCTCGATGAGAGACTCTACGAGGCTTTGGAACCGGCCGGGTACCAAGCTTTTCTTCCGGGAACCCAAAACGAAGAAAAGGACCAACATCACGGTGGCGAACCATGCCGATAGCAAAGTGTTGGTTACGGCGAATTGCATTATCGGCAAGGGAGTGGAGTGGGCTTCTCCCTCTTGAGCATCTTTTGCCGCGGTTCCTTCTTTGTGGTCCTCGTCTTTTTGCGGCTCTTCCACGTGATCTTTGGCCGGAGTCAGCCCGAGGTGTTTGTCACGAACCGAAGCGGGGAATATCGGTTGTGGAGGGAGATGGATCTCCGGCTTGGACACGTAACCGTCGCCAAGGCCTAAGATCTTTTGACCTATGACGCCCATTACGGCCCCAGCCAGCAAMAGGGCCAGGAGCCCTAATCCAGCTAATACGAGGAGGTTCCTGGCAGCGCTGCCCGATGGCACTAACTATTACTCCCGTTATCGTTTTTGCTTTGGCTCGCCGCCGCGTTCAAGAGGGGTTGGACCATTTTATAGAGTCCCCAAAACGCGACCACGGAACCCAGCAGAATACCCAGCAACATAAAGAGGGGTTTGGTTTCTAATAGCCCGTCTAGTGCAAGMCCGCCCACAATACCGAAGACGATGCATAGGGCGACATACCAACCCAGGCCCGTGAGCCTTACAGCMAGGACCCACAGATTCATCCTTGCCGCCGAGCCTGGTGAATSKTATCAGGATGCTTTTTAAAAGTCAATTGAGGCCCTCACTAGGAGATTCGACGGCCGAGAAAACGGAAAACGGCCCTGACGTTGATAACGCCGGGGCCGTTCAATKTTTTTMGTATTGGGGGACTTTACCTACTTGGTTGCGACTTGCCGAAGTCCTCCAGGTCCAATGTGTCGATGAAGTCGGTGAAAGCGGACATGCGCCGTATGTCTTCTTCTTTCAATTCGACGGGCTTTGCATCCGAGGTCTGATCGCCTTCTCCAGGAATCAGTGGTTTGCCGGTTTCTTTGTCCAGAAGAATCCCTGCTTTGTCGAGCACCGATTCTTCGACGTAGATCGGTACCTGGGCCCGAACGGCCAAGGCCACCGCGTCGCTGGGCCGGCAGTCTATCTCCTGGGAAGTACCATTGGATTGAAGTGAAATCTTGGCGAAGAAGGTGTCGTTCTGGAGATCGCTTACCAAAATGTGCTGGACGGAAGCGCCTAGGCTGTCGATCACCGTGCGTAACAGGTCGTGGGTCAATGGGCGAGGAACGCTCAAGTCTTGGAGCTTGACGGCGATAGCGTCAGCTTCCGCCGGCCCGATCCAAATAGGCAAGTAGCGGTCCGAGTCTTTTTCCTTGAGGATTACAACCCGCTGGTAGTTCATCGGGCTGACCCGGATGCTATCGATGGTCATCTCAAGCATTAAACCTGCCTCCGCTTATCACCCTGTACGCCTAAGGATTGTATGCCTTGGCTAAATTCAATGTCAACCCAAATAGACCCAGTTTACTTCCGTTTGCCACCGCTGGAGACCTCGCCAATCCCGCGTCCGGAATCCGGTGTCGYGTTTTGTATCGGCGAATCCGTCGTTCCAAAAAACCGATGAGTGGTTGCGTCTCTGAGCGAGGTTGCRGCATCTCAAATAACGCCTCGAGTGTATAATTGCCAATCAATCATAAGATAGTTAAGTAGGTAATCACCCCYATTKAGTGGCGTCTGATGCCGGAAGCGGCTACGTTGGTCTCCGGAGGCTCTGGATGAATGGATTAGACAAGTATCGGGTTCCCTGGCAAGAAACATGCTGGACATGCCAAACAGAGGATTTCAACTTTCAATGCACCGATGAGTTGATGCCTCTCGACCGCTTCATTGGGCAAGACCGGGCGCTGGATGCGATACGGTTCGGTCTGGAAGTGGACAAACCCGGTTACAACTTATTTGTGACCGGATTGACCGGTACCGGCAAAACCAGCGCGATAAAGGCCCACTTGGAAGGGATCATCGAAGATATGGAACGACAAGAGCGGAGTAAGCCACCCTCTGATTGGTGCTACGCTTACAACTTTGACGATCCAGACCGGCCCTTTGCTCTTAGCTTRCCGGCGGGTGAGGGGAAGTCTTTGCGTTCCCGGATGACCTACATCTTGGCCCTGCTTCGAGAGGAGATGCCCAAGGTATTCAAGAGCGAGCAGTTCGAAGCCGAGCGCCGGGAGATGGAGGAAAAGGGGCGTTTGACCACCCAGGAAATCATGAACGCGTTGGAACAGGATGCCCGAGATCGAGGGTTCGCAATTCAGGTCAATCAGACGGGCGTGACTATTTTCCCCATGGTGGAAAACCGGGCCATGTCTCCGGAGGAATATCAGGATCTTGAAAAGGAGCGACGGAAATCGATCGACGAGRTTCGCAACCAGTTGATGCAGCAGACCCAGGAAACGATGGCCAAAGTTCGAGAGGCGGAGAAAGAATCCTGGGACTTGATTCGYGACCATGAACGGTCGGCGGCCGAACACCGCGTTACAGATATCTTCCGGCCGACGGTCAATACCTACCGGGAYGTTCCTGAAGTTAACCACTACCTAGGCCACCTGGCCGAAAAGGTGTTGGACAACCTGAATCTGTTCAAGGAAGAGGAGGCGGACCCTGCACAATCCGCGCCCCCCTCGGCCTCCGGTACGCCTGCCGGACCGGGAAACGCGAATCCCTTCYTCGCTTTTGACATCAATCTCCTAGTGGACAACAGCAACGTGGGCAAAGCGCCTATTGTTATCGAACCTAATCCCAACTGGGGAAACCTGTTCGGCCGCATCGAACGCCGCGCATCCATGGGCACGTATTTCAGCGACCACACAATGCTGAAACCGGGTTCGRTCCATCAAGCCAACGGGGGCTATTTGGTTTTAAACGCTCGAGAYGTGTTGAGTTCGCCCCCGGTATGGGAAGGTTTGAAACGGGTCATTCGCAACCGGGAGATCCGGTTGGAAGACCCGGCTGAGCAGAGCGGGTTTTTCGTGCCCCAAGGGCTGCGCCCGGAGCCGATCCCGCTGGACATAAAGGTGATAATCACCGGTGATGAGTCTACCTACCGCCTCCTTACAACGATGGACAATGAAGACTTTTGGGATCTGTTCAAAGTAAAGGCCGAGTTCGACAACAAAGTCGACATCACGCCGGAAAACGTCGATGCATATTGTGCCTTCATCTGCCGGACTTGCGAAGACGAGGGGCTTCGCGCCTTCGACTCCGATGGCGCGGCCCGGGTGATCGAACAAGCGGCCCGAATGGTGTCCGACCAGAAAAAGCTCTCGACCCGTTTTGGCCAGATCAAAGACCTGCTGATCGAAGCGGATTACTGGGCCGGTCAGGATTCTAGTTCCTCGGTGCTGGGTAAACACGTGGAGCAAGCGTTGACACAAAAGGTCCACCGGTTGAATCAGATGGAGGAAAGGGTTCAGGAGATGGTGGAGGATGGGTCGTTGCTGCTGGATTTCACCGGCTCCGTGGTGGGTCAAGTGAACGGGCTGGCGGTTTACGACTTGGGCGACTTCAGTTTCGGYCGTCCTTCGCGTATCACCGCTCAAACCTTCGCTGGAAGGGATGGGATTATTAACATCGAACGGGAAGCGTCCCTCAGTGGCCGCACCCACGACAAGGGCGTGCTGATCCTGAGCGGCTATTTGGGCGCCAAGTTTGGTCAAGAAAGACCGCTGACGCTATCCACCAGCCTCTGCTTCGAGCAGTCCTACGACGGTATCGACGGAGATAGCGCTTCCTCCACCGAGTTGTACGCYATCATGTCTAGCCTGTCCGGTCTGCCGMTGAAGCAGAACATCGCCGTGACCGGGTCGGTGAATCAGAAAGGGGAAATACAGCCCATCGGCGGAGTCAATCAAAAAGTCGAAGGCATGTATGACGTTTGCCGTATCGCCGGATTGACCGGGGACCAAGGGGTTATGGTGCCGCACCAGAACCTGCGAAACCTCATGCTGCGGTCCGACGTGGTCCAGGCGATCAAAGAGGGCCGGTTCCACATATACTCCGTTAAAACCATCGACGAAGGATTGGAGATCCTGACCGGATGTCCAGCCGGCGAGCGTGGTCCGGATGGCGCTTTTCCCGAGGGGACCGTGAATTCCCTGGTGGAGAAAAGGTTTGGAGAGCTGAACCGTTCTATGCGGGGTTACTACGAGGGATTGATGGCGCCATTAAACTAGGGCGCCGCRMKYGCGGCGCATCCAGCAGGTTTGATTATCTTAAAGGCGTAATTAAAACCCCCAAGGCTGACCGGCCTAGCCGGGTAGTACCTTGRGGGTTTGTAGMGGCGGATAGCTTGATCCTGGATGTCCCGCCGGGGCTTGATCTAATTTGCGGTGTGGTACCCGTTGGCGCCGACTACGGTGTCCTCGGCCAGGATGTCGATGCCTTTCCGTACCGACTCGGTGATGTTGTTCAACTGGCGTTCCAGAGCACGGAGACTGCGCAGGGCATAGGCGTCGGCATCGACCAAACGTGACTTGGCATCGTTCTCCGTCTGCTTGATGATGCGGTTTGCTCGTTCCTCAGCCTCCGACAGAGTTTCGGTGGCCCGCTTCTGAGCCAGTTCGGTAATCTCATTCTGGTCCAGGCGTTCCCGGTAGTCATCCTCGGCCTGGGCCTTGGTTCGCCTGGCGTCCAGATTGGCTTSGTTGATGATGTGGTCTTTCTGAGAAAGAACCTCGACGGCTGCCTTAACTTCTTGGGGTATAGCCAGGCGCAACTGGTCGACCAGCTCCATTATTTTCTTCTTATCGACAAGGACGTTACCACTAACGGGCACGGCCTTGCTGGTATCGAGTAAGGTCTCCAATCGGTCAATAACGTTTATGATATCTATGATGTCCTCCTTGCCCGGTCAACTTTTTCCCTTGACCGGCAATCCAAATTTGGCTTGAACAGCCTCGTTGACGTGCGGGGGCACCATGTCGGTGATATCTCCCCCCAGCTTAGCTACCTCTTTGATCAGGCTTGAACTAAGAAACATGTACTCTTGGGAGGTCATGAAGGTCACCAAATCGATATCCGGGGCCAGTTTGCGATTCATAAAGGCCATGTCGAATTCRTACTCGAAGTCTGACCCACTGCGCAATCCCCTGACTATGACGTTGGCGCCGGCCTCCTCGGCGAATCTCACCACTAATCCTTCGAATCCCCTCACCTCCACGTTGGGCAGTCCSTCCAAGGATCTGGTAAATAGGCTGATCCTTTCTTCGGCGTCGAATAGCAACGACTTGGATGGCGTGGCATAGACGCCGATTATTACTTTGTCAAAGAGCGCTGAGGCACGCTTGGCTATGTCCACGTGTCCCAGAGTTACTGGGTCGAAGCTTCCTGGATAAACGGCAGTCACTCCGATTCGACCTCGTTAAGATAAAAGTCCACGGCGTTATCCCCATAGCGGCGTTGGGATATCCTCCGYAGCGAGCCATGACTTGATTGTAACTCCAGATGTCTGGAGTGACCCGCCACCACTATTCCTCCTTGAGCTACTAGATCAGGAGTTGAGGCCATCGCATCCAATACCTCGTCTAGCTCTTGCAATTTGTATGGTGGGTCCAAGAGAACCACTTGATAAGGGCCCTCCAGATTTCCCAGAGTCTGCAAGACCGCTCCGGTGCGGACCCTGGCCTGGGCGCTGAACCCCGTGGTTTTCAGATTTGCCTGGATAACGGCGCATTGCCGCCGGTCTAGGTCCACGAAATCTGCCCATCCCGCCCCCTGACTGAGGGCTTCTATCCCCAGACTCCCGGTACCGGCGTACAGGTCTAGCACCCGTCCGTCTTGGTACAGGCTGGCTTGGAGGATGTTAAAGATGGCCGCTCTCACACGCGCCGTGGTAGGGCGGACCTSGGAAGACACCGCCCCCTTCAGCGGGCGTCCCTTGGCTTTACCGGCTGCCACACGCATAATATTTCTTCGCGGGAATTTGTTGGTCACAATTTAAGCATAATGTCAAGAAAAATCACTCGTGGCGAACTGCCCGGTTTTGAGCAATTTCAAAGCATATTGGTTCGGCCGAATGCTCCGATATCAACTATCCTACATCATTGCGCGTGCGAAACGGCTGACGTTGGACAGGGTAAATCGCCTGGACCTACACTCAAGCTGGCGAAYTTTAGGCCGATCTTCTTGACTACACACAAGCCGCTGTTGCYATAATGGCGAAGGAAGCAGCGCATAGGTGGCATAATRTTGGTCCATTAAGAGCGCATGCTTGCCGAAAWCCATCTATTTTAAGAGGTAAGTATGACAAAGATTAAGCGCAGGCATCTAGGCGCACTGAGTGGTTTATTGGTTTTTTNGGCTGTGTTTGCAGTGGCTTGTGGCGGTGAGCCGACGCCGGTTCCGACAACCGCCGCCGCGCCCCAGGCGRKGGGACCTGAAGCCATGAGYATGATGATGGAAAAGATGGSASNTGARRRYNTCCRCRCRWTGATGGGCGAGATGATGCCCCAGGTGATGGAAAAAATGGGCCCTGATGGCGTGGCTGCGATGATGGCCGAAATGATGCCTCAGATGATGGAGGCGATGGGGCCTGAAAACATGGCAATGATGATGGAAAAGATGCAGCCAGGCGGAATGGCCAAGATGGAGGGCTCGCGGCTGGACACTGTTAAGAAGCGAGGCAAGCTCATCTGCGCCAGCCGCAACGACGTTCCTGGTTATGGCTCCTTGGATGCGTCCGGCAACAACGTGGGCTTTGACATAGACCTTTGCCGCGCGGTTGCCTCCGCGGTCTTGGGCGATCCTAAAGCCATCGAGATTCGCTATATCTCGGCATCCGAACGAGGGCCGACCATCCAGTCGGGCGAAGTGGATATGCTTGTCCGCACCGTTACCTGGACAACTTCTCGCGACTCCCAATGGGGCAACTACGTCCAGACGATGTTCTTCGACGGACAAGGGTTCATGGTCAATAAGGCCTTTGGTATATCCAGCGCTCTGGAGCTTAATGACGCCGTGGTCTGTGTCACCCAGGGCACCACGACGGAGCTAAACCTGCAGGACTTCTCCAATCAGAACAATCTCAACATCTCGGCGCTGACGTTTGAAGATACCGATGCGGTGGTAGCGGCCTACCAGAGCGGCCAGTGTGATGCCTTCACGAATGACCGTTCCCAACTCGCGGCTTTGGGTAGCGCTTTCGACAAGCGGGACGACCACATCATTCTCCCTGAAACCATCTCTGAAGAGCCTTTGGGTCCGGTCGTCCCCCACGGGGATGATCAATGGTTCGACGTCGTAAAAACGGTGATGGCCGTGCTCATCTACGGTGAGGCCTATGGCGTATTCTCAGGTACCGTACCCTCCTCAGCCACGGGAGACACCAAGGTCGACCGCCTGCTGGGCATCGAGGGTTCATATGGTCAGGAGAGCTTGGGCATCAGTCAGACAGCGGCCCAAGACATCCTTAAGGCCGTTGGCAACTACGGCGAGATCTACGACCGCAACCTGGGTCCAGGTGGCATTTTACCCAGGGAAAATGGACGTAACGCCCTGTGGGCCGACGCTACCTGCACCGACTGCCCCAAGGGCGGGCAGATCTACGCCGCGCCCCTGAG
>NVSQ01000002.1:13302-109339 GCA_002401285.1 SAR202 cluster bacterium | reverse complement strand
AGGCGCGCGGGCGGCTGCGGTTGCGTCAGGCGCATACGCAGTGGCCTCGGAGGAATTCACAACACCATTGGCCTGACTGGCAGTTTCTTCGGCGGACTGCTGATCTTCGGTGGCCGCCGTGGCTTCAACGGCGGGAATCCCGCTGGGACCCCGTTGCTGCCTTTTTCTTCGGTTGAGTTGTGCCTGGCGAGACGCCACACGGCGAGCTTTACCCGGCATGGAAATCTACCTCCTGATGTCCGTCACGCCCATGTTAGGAGCGGGAGTGTCTGAGCGAATCTCAACCAACCCGGTTCCTGGGCMGACAATTTTACTATAACAGCAATTGGCCGAATTGGGCAGTGGGCCTGGCAGTTTGGAGAGAACCTGCGGTTGCTTGGGGTGACCGGCGCCGCCCAACCTGGTAGGGGCAGGTTTCAAACCTGCCCCTACGTGCATCGCCATTCCGTGTTCGGCTTAGGCTCTGGGATGGCTCTTTTCGTATTCACGGTGCAGATAGCCATCGGTGAGATGGGTATACACCTGGGTGGTGGAGATACTTGAATGCCCCAATAACTCTTGAACGTGGCGCAACGAGGCCCCGTTCTGCAAGAGATGGGTGGCGAAGCTGTGCCGCAATGTATGCGGGGTGATCCTCTGGGGGAGATGCGCTTTTTCGCCGTAAGATTTCAGTATGTTCCACACCCATTGCCGGGTCAGCCGTTGACCGCGGTGATTGATGAACAAGGCTGTCTGGCTTTTCTCGGTTCCTAGCAATCCCGGACGCGACTTGTGCAGGTAGCTTTTAATCTCGGCCAGGGCCTTTGGGTACATGTATACGATGCGCTCCTTGGAGCCCTTGCCCCAGCAGCGGATGTAGGAATCGTTGAGGTCCACGTTCTGCAGATTCAGCGACACCAACTCGCCAACGCGGAGTCCCGTGGCATAGAGCAGTTCCAGGATGGCGGCGTCGCGGCGTCCCTCGTTGCTCCCAGAGYGGGACGCCATGTCCAGAAGTCGGGCAACCTCGTCTTGGGAGAGGGCCTTGGGCAGGGACCTTCCCACTCGGGGAGAACTCAGCGATTGGGTGGGGTCTTSGGTTACCGTGCCGCTTTCGGTCAAAAACCCGAAGAAGGACTTAAGAGCGGCAACCTTTCGGGCGGTGGTGGTGTCGCGGTAGCCTTTGTTGCCCCGCAGGTCGCTGATGTACTTATTCAGCAATTCCAGGTCCACYAGCCGCCAGGGACTACTCCCGTTTACTTCGGTTTTGTTSTGGTCCTGGAAGAATTGATAGAACTGGCCGAGGTCGTTGCGGTAGGCTTCGGAGGTGTTGCGGGAAAAACCTTTTTCGACAATGAGGTGCTGGAGAAACGAGTTTATAGACTGTTCCATATGATCGAATCCTTTCGCTATAACGAATTCCTTCGCTATTAGCAGATAAAGATGGGTTGGCGGATGACCACCAAGCCAATATCGTTGAATATTAGCAGAGGCACCGGGAATGTTATGTGTGCTACTTGTACCGGTTACGCTGAATATTCGAAGTTTTCACAAATAAAAACCCCTCGCCGTTATTGACGTTACGACGAGGGGATGCGGGAGTCTGAGGTAGCGGGAGTATCGATCAGCCGGTGCCAAGCACCACGGTGCCGGTGGAAGACAGAGAGCCGCCGGTACCGTTGACTAGGGATATCTGGGGATTTTGATCATTGGTCCCTTTACGGTGCACCTGCCGGTCGCCGGCCTCGCCGCGGAGTTGGCGTACCGCCTCTACCAAGAGGAAGCTGCCGTACATCCCCGGATGGGAATAGGACAATCCGCCGCCGTTGGTGTTCAGGGGGAAGTCCCCRCCGGGCGCGGTGCGTTGGCCGGCAACGAAGTCCGCTACCTCTCCCCGGCCGCAGAAGCCCAGGGATTCCAGTGTCAGCATGACCGTATAGGTGAAGGAATCGTAAATCATCGTCAGGTCGATATCGTCGTGGTTGATGCCGGCCTGGGCCATGGCTTTTGGACCGGTCTCCCGCGCGATCARGGACGTGAGTGAAGGCATCATGCTGATCAAGTTGTGGTCGTGACCCTCCCCGGCGCCCAAAACCCAAACGGGTTCCTTGCGGCAAGCTCGGGCTCGCTCCGCGGTGGTCACGATGATGGACGCTCCGGAGTCCGTAACCAGGCAGCAGTCAAACAAGTGGAAAGGCCATGCNACGTAGCGGGAGTCGTGGTAGTCGTCAAAGGTCATGGGGGTGTCGTGCATCGCCGCCTTAGGATTTAGGTTCGCCCACTTTCTAGTGGAAACAGCGATCTCTGCCATGGCCTGTCTGGCGCGGTCTTCGCCGTATTCGTGCATGTACCGGGAGCAAGCCAGCGCGTAGTTGATGGGTTGACCAACCATGCCGTAAGGCGCTTCGTATTGAGCGACCGGAAGGTTAGGGTCGCCGGGGACCCGGCCCCGGGTAGACCGCCCTGCTTGTCCGTGGGTGATGAGCGCCACTTCACAGTAACCAGCCTTGATCGCGGCTATGGCGTGGGCGACGTGAATCACGAAGGACGAACCACCTACCGACGTGTTGTCGGTAAATCGGGGTTGGATGCCCATGTACTCGGCAGTGGCCATCGTGGAAAATCCGGCGGTGAAAACCCCGTCCACGTCACTCTTGGAGAGTCCGGCGTCCGCCAGCGCATTGTGGGCCGCTTCCGCATGGTGTTGCAGCGATGACTTATTGGGCACCGTACCCATCTCGTCGGACTCGGCCACCCCAACGATGGCGATCTCCCGCTCTCTGGAACCGCTTGATGTCATTCCTTTTTCCTCTCTCATTGGGATTCCCGGGGCCGGTTTGCCGTCCGGCTCACGAATAGGCCGGCGTCCACGGCAAGCCTAATAGTTGATTCATGGAGCTGCCATGCCCAGCTTCAACTTGGCCTCGTTCCGCAGCCGGAATGATGTTACACCAACCAACCTGACAGGACAACCGGTTTTTTGAACAGGTGGCGAGAATCGTCCTTGAGGTGATGGACCCCACAGGGAACAACGGCGCTTCGGCATGGTAAAATATAAACAGAATCCGGCCTGGCCATGCCGCAGATGCCGGTGGGCTGCTCGGAGGGATTATGCCTCTTAATTTCTGGATGGTGGTTTGCAACGCCGAGAACTTCCGGATAACGCAGGAGCGTGGGTTCAATTTACTGGGTTTGAAGCCACAGCACCGGCGCAAGGTTCAACGTATCGGAAACGGCGACCGCATACTTTATTATGTTACCCACAAGCGTAAATTCACCGCCACCGTCACGGCCACCACATCTTTCTTTGAGGACGATACGCCCATCTGGGAGAATGAGGGCGGCGCCGATTGGCCATTCCGCATCGAGATAAAGCCTGAAATCATTTTGGAAGAAACTCAATACATCGACGCCAACCTGCTGGCGCCCCGATTAGACTACGTGAAGCGGTGGACGCCGGAAAATTGGTATATGGCTTTCCAGGGAAATCTTCACCTGTTGCCCAAGGCCGATTTTCTTTTGATCGAAGAAGAGATGAAGAAGCTGAAGTTTGGGAAGGACTACAAGCCGACGCCAACCCTTCAACCTCCTTCGGGCAACCGCAAGAGAAAATCGGSTTCGAGGAGACACGGCGGACGGGGCGGGGGACAGAGGCCAGGTCTGGCGGCCCCGGGCGCCGCAGCCCAGGCTCCTACGAGACCCGGAGCAACGGCGGCCCCAGGTGGCCCGGTTCAGCCGCCTGCTGGGGCTCAGTCGTCCCAAGGTGGCCCAGCACAGGCGCCTACTGGACCCACCGCGCCCGCATCTCCTGGGACCGCTCCCGATGGTTAGACACTTTAACGCCGGGATCATGCGAACGGGAGTGTAAATTCGCCCCTGTAGGGCTCTCAGTTCAGATGTGTTCGATGACGGAGACAGGATCCCGGCCAACCGTATCGTCTAGGGCGGCTTGGATCTCCTCCAAAACCTCCGGGTCCACCTCGTTTGACCGGATGGCCTTCAAGGCTTCCCGTGCGTCAAAAGTCCCGATCTGCCCCAAAGCCCATGCGGCGTGGCCCCTAACCAACGGCGAACTGTGAGATAAGGCTTCATTCAAGGCCGGGACCGCTGAGGGGTCTCCCAGGTTTCCCAAGGCCACGCATGCGTTCCTTTGCAGGCCCTCTCGCTTGGCGCGGAGTATCGGGCTACCCTTGAATCTTTGCCGAAATTCCTCCTCGGTTATCCGGAGCAGATCAAGCAGATCTAGGGTGCCCATTTTTGCTTCATGGGAGTCTCCCCTAGACCCTTGTTTCCACATCGCTGAGTCTCCGGTGAGGGCATTCCGGTTCACCGGGCAGACATCCTGGCAAATGTCGCAGCCGAAGACCCAATCCAGCATCTTGGGCCGCAGTTCCCGAGGTATGGGGCCCCGATGTTCAATGGTCAGGTAGGATATGCACCGGGTGTTGTCGATGACATAAGGGGCCACGATGGCTCCCGTGGGACAAGCGTCGATGCACCGGACGCAGGACCCACAGGTCTTCTTTAGAGGCGGATCCGGTTCTAACGCCAGGTCGGTTATGACCTGGCCTAGGAATATCCATGAGCCGTGGGTTGGGGTCAGGATGTTAGTGTTTTTGCCGAACCAACCCAGGCCCGAGCGGGCGGCCGCCGCCCGRTCCAGCATGGGGCCGTCATCCACATACCACCGAGCGTCGATCGGTGTTTCCAGCTGGGAAGATAAGCCCCGAACGTAGTCGCGCATCCGGGTCTTCATAACTTTATGGTAGTCCTGGAGCCGGGCGTACTGTGCCACCTTCCCCGCCGATCGGGGGGCGGTACCATCGGAAAGAACCGGGCGATAGTAGCTGAGGCCCAAACATATGATTGAGCGGGCGCCCGGTAAAAGCTCTTGCGGGCTGGTCCCCCGCATGACGCGAGCCTGGTGATACCAGGGCAGACCGTCCATCAAGCCGTCACGCAAGCGCTCCAGGGCTATTTCCCTGTCTTGGACGAAATCGTCAGTCGAGGTGATACGCACTAGGTCGAACCCCAGTTCCAGCGCGTAGCCGGTGACGGTTTGTTTTAAGTTATTCACTGATGCACCGGACCTATTATCCCACCGGTGGAGATCCCGCGCACCTTTTGGGAAAATCCACTGGCGTGCTTCCGGCAACCGCGTCCTGCCGGTCCGGCGTTAACGGATGCGAATCCTCTAAAGGTTCTCGCCGTGGAACCGGCCCTGGTATCCCTGGCTCACCGGCTGGGTTAGGTGGAAGAACACCAATTGCATCAGGCGTGCATCTCGTTGCATCGCGTAGCCTTGATCGTTATACACCACCAGTAACGCTTGAGAGCGGCCTCGGTAGCCGGCGTCCCAAACAGCGGTGTGGATACTCACCCCGCTGCGCAACAGGCTGGACCTGGGACGGCCCAAGGCCATCAGATCCAGCGGGAGGTTAACGATCTCATTGAAGCTGATCAAGTAAGGTCCGAAGGATAAGCGAAGCCAGCCTTCCCGGTCGAAATCCAGGATTTCGGTGTCTGATAATGTCCGTTGATCCGGCCCGGATCCCATGGTGCCTCCGGAGGTCAGGCGAGAGACTTCTTTCAGGCTCAGGTCGAATCCGTTAGGCTGAAGCTGCTCGTCCAGAGATAGGTACGACTCGATGAGGCGTGACGAACCTAGGATCAACTCCGCGATTGAATTCCGGTCCAGAGCGTTAGATGTCATGTCGCTTGCCAAAATTCTGGCCCGGACATTACCGCCGGTTTGGCGATGACATTCCGGGCCATTAGTTTCTTCTCCCTAGAATGCGGAGTTAAGAACCGGGATGGACCTAGTCGTGCATGAAGTCTTGGACGTCTTGGGGCAACGGCACTACGACGGGAATCTCGGTGATCACGGCCTGAGTGGTTAGCATCATTCCCGCTATGCTGCCGGCGTTCTCCAAGGCGGAACGGGTTACCTTCAACGGGTCGACGATGCCGCGTTCCATCAGGTGGCAATACTCACCCTCCTCGGCGTCGAATCCCCAGTCGCCCTCGCCGTTGCGAACTTCGTTAAGAATTACCTCGCCGCGGTGGCCGGCGTTTTCGCATATCAGGATCAGTGGCGCGCTCAGTGCTTGCCTTACCAACCGGGCGCCCAAAGCCTCCTCGCCGCTCAGCGTTGACTCCAACTTCTCTACGGCGCTCTCGGCTCGAATCATGGCCACGCCGCCGCCGGGCACGATACCTTCCTCGACCGCTGCTTTGGTTGCGGATAGGGCATCTTCGGCTCGTGATTTACGCTCATTGACTTCCGGCTCGGTGGTCCCGCCGATCTTGATGACGGCCACGCCTCCCACCAGAGAGGCAAGACGCTCCTCTAGCTTTTCCCTATCGTAGTCGGAACTAGTCTCTTCGATCTGGACCTTAAGCTGCGCTGCGCGGTCCTTGACGGCGTCCGCCGAACCTCGGCCATCTATGATGGTTGAGTCGTCTTTTAGGGCAACCAATCTTCTAGCCGATCCGAGATGCGACATCTCCACGCTGTCCAAGCGCAGGCCCACGTCGCTGCTGATGACCGTGCTGCCGGTCAAGATGGCCATATCCTCCAGCAGGGCCTTTCGGCGTTCTCCAAACCCGGGGGCTTTGATGGCTACACAACCAAGAGTGCCACGCATCTTGTTGACCACAAGGGTCGCCAATGCCTCACCGTCAACATCCTCCGCTATGACTACCAAGGGCCGGCGGCCCTCTGCAATCACCATTTCCATAGTGGCGACGATGTCGGTGGGCGAGCTAAGTTTTTGATCGGTGATCAAGAAGAGGGGATCGTCCAACGCCGCTTCCATACGGTCGGTGTCGGTGACGAAGTGGGGCGAAAGATAGCCCCGGTCTATCCGGACACCTTCTACGACTTCCAGCTCGTCGTCCATGGCTTTGGATTCCTCGATGGTGATGACGCCCTCCCGACCAACTTTGTCCATGGCGTCTGCCAGTAGTTGGGCGATGGCCTCTTCATGGGCGGAAAGGGCCGCTACCCGGGCGATCTGGTCCCGGTTTTCCACGGGGATCGCCATTTGTTTCAACTCGGTCACGACGGTTTCAACCGCCTTCTCGATGCCGGATTTCAAGGCCATACCGCTGGCGCCGGCGGCAACGTTGAGGAATCCCTGGCGTACGATCGCCTGGGTCAACACCACTGATGTGGTGGTGCCGTCTCCGACCACATCGTTAGTCTTGGACGCGGCTTCTTTGACCAGTTGCGCGCCCATGTTTTCGTAGGCGTCGGGCAGTTCGATCTCTTTGGCGATGGTAACGCCGTCGCTGCAAACCACCGGCAAGCCGAACATGCGGCTGAAGAGTACGTTTCTGCCGCTGGGCCCCAGGGTTAAACCAACGACACGGCTCAGTTCGTCTACGCCGCGCATCAAGCTGGTTCGCGCTTCTGCACTAAAAGTTAGCTGTTTATCCGCCATTCCTGTCTCCTCGGTAATTTATCATCCAATCTCTATAGCAGGCTCCCTGGAATCGAGCCGAAAATGATGGCGGAAAACAGGGAGATTAGTTGGAACATTAGACGATACCAATATGCGATAGTCGGGTTAGATTGTCAACCGGTTTTCTAGCTTTCACGCCTGGAGAGCGGGTCCGTCTGGTTACGGGAGATTCAGCGGCGGCCCCCATAGCTTGACCCCGCTCTTGCCATCGACTTCGGCCATGATTTCCCGCACCGTCAGCCCAAGCACCGGATGGGTCAGTTCGGGAGCTAATTCCGCCAGCGGCGCCAGCACGAACGCCCTTTGGTGCAACCGGGGATGGGGTATCTGAAGATTTGCTTGCTCGACGATAATGGCGCCGTAAAACAATATATCCACGTCGATGACTCTCGGTCCGTATCTAAGGCTCCATTCCCGGCCCATCTCCCGCTCCACCCCTTGGGTGATATCTAGGAGCAGGTCCGATGCTAGCCCGGTTTCCACCTCTAGGACGCAGTTGAGAAAGTCAGGCTGGTTGGCATATCCCCATGGAGCAGTCTCGTAGACGGACGACGATCGCAGTGATTGAAGATTGCTTACCGGCTCTGCCGGAGACCGGAACAATAACTCGGCTGCCCTTTCCAGGTTTTTCCGGCGTTCTCCCAGATTGGTGCCCAAACCCAGGTATGCCGTTACCGTTTCCAACCCGAAGGCCTCCAGCCCCGGACCACCGCATCGCTCATCCGGCAAACCCGAACCATGTGCCGCACGTCGTGAACCCGGACGATGTCCACTCCTGCAGCGATGGCTAGGGCCACCGTGGCAGCCGTTCCTTCTACTCTTTCCTCTACGGCCAGGTCCAGCACCATGCCGATGGTCGACTTGCGTGACGTGCCCAGCAGCAATGGATAACCCAAGGACGTGAACTCCCGCAATCGGTTCAGGATCTCAAGGTTGTGGTCGGGCGTCTTGCCGAACCCACTGCCTGGGTCGAAGATGATGTTTCCCTTGGGGACGCCGGCGTCGAGAGCGGTCTTGGCGCTGGCGGACAGACTGGAGGAGATGTCAGGTATAAGGTCGTTGTAATGGCGTCCCTTCTGGTTGTGCATCAGAATGAGACCCGCGCCGGTCTGGGCGGCCACTATCGCGATCTCCGGTTCGGATTTCAGGCCCCATTGGTCATTGATAATCGCGGCGCCGGCGGCTACGGCGGTCTGGGCAACCACCGCCTTGCTGGTGTCCACGCTGACCGGCAGGTTGACGCGGGAAACCATTGCCTCCAAAGCAGGCATAAGCCGCTCCAGTTCCTCTTCGGCGGTGACGGATTCATGGCCGGGACGGGTGGACTCGGCTCCTACATCTATAAAGTCGGCGCCTTCGGCCTCGAACCTTAGCGCTTGTTCAACGGCCACGGAAACGTCCGAGCCCAAGCCGTCGCCGGAAAAGGAATCGGGAGTCAGGTTGATTATTCCCATGACGTAGGTGCGCTGTCCCCACACCAGGGGCTCGCCATTGGCTACGGAAAGTTGGTTCAAAGGAGGCACCAGGATTCTCACGGTCGATCAAGAGGTATAAGACGGTTCGCAGCCTATTCTACCACTCGGTCACCCTCGCCTTGCACCGCTTATACCCGTCTGCTAGGATGGGGCCAACCTGCCCGGCGGCGGGGGTTGCGAGGGGCTAGTGACAGCAGAAAACCAGTCGATTCAAATGAAATTGGTCACTCTGGAGCAGATGCGCCAGCAAGCCCAAAAGGGCGGCGGCCAGGAGCGCATAGACCAACAGCATAGCCGGGGCAAACTGACGGCCCGTGAGCGAATGGCGTTGTTGATGGACGACGGCTCCTTCGTTGAGATGGACACGTTCGTCACTCACCGGGCGACGGATTTCGGCTTGGCCGACCGCAAGTTTTTGGGAGACGCGGTGGTCACCGGATATGGCCGGGTCGACGGCCGGCAAGTCTTCGCCTTCGCCCAGGACTTCACCGTGTTCGGGGGCTCTTTGTCCGAAGTGGTGAGCCAGAAGATCTGTAAAGTTATGGACCTGGCGGCCAAGACCGGCTGTCCGCTGGTAGGTCTGAATGACTCCGGGGGCGCGCGGATCCAGGAAGGGGTCACCAGCCTGGCCGCCTACGGGGATATCTTCCTGCGTAATACCCTGTTCTCCGGGGTGATACCCCAAATCTCGGTGATCGTGGGACCGGCAGCGGGAGGGGCAGTATACTCTCCGGCCATAACCGATTTTGTGTTTATGGTCAGCGGCACCGGTCAGATGTACATCACGGGACCGGACGTGATCAAAGCGGTTACCGGCGAGGATGTTACCCACGAGGAGCTGGGCGGAGCGGCTTCCCATGCCACCCGCAGCGGCGTGGCCCAATTCGTTTATGAAACCGAGGAAGAGTGTCTGGCCGAAGTGCGGCGGCTGTTAGGTTTCCTCCCCGGCAATAATCTGGACGATTCACCCCTTGTAGTCACCGGCGATGGGGCAGGCCGGACTGACCCGGACCTTGCCCAATTGGTTCCGGATGACGCTAACCGGCCCTACGACATGCGGGACATTATCTATCGGATCGTCGATGACGAGGAGTTCATGGAGGTCCATCAAAGTTTCGCTCCCAACATCTTGGTGGGCTTGAGCCGCCTCGACGGCCGCACGGTGGGCATCATCGGCAATCAGCCCCAACATCTGGCCGGAGTCTTGGACATCGACGCTTCCAACAAAGCAGCCCGGTTCGTCCGGTTTTGCGACTGCTTCAACATCCCCCTGGTGACATTGGTTGATGTTCCCGGATTCATGCCGGGCGTAGATCAGGAGCACGGCGGCATCATCCGCCACGGCGCAAAACTGATCTACGCCTATGCTGAGGCTACGGTTCCCAAGGTTAGCGTCATCATACGGAAGGCCTACGGCGGGGCTTACATCGTGATGAGCAGCAAGCACCTGAGATCTGATGTCAACTTCGTTTGGCCATCGGCGGAGATTGCCGTGATGGGCGCCGAGGGCGCGATTAACATAATTCACCGGGGGGAGATATCCAGCGCCGAAGACCCTGACCAGACCAGGAAGGAGTTGGTGGCCGACTACCAGGAAAAGTTCACCAATCCTTACGTGGCGGCTAGCCGGGGTTACGTGGACGACATCATCGATCCGTCAGAAACGAGGCCCCGCTTGATCCGAGCCTTGGAGATGCTGCAAAACAAGCGGGATACACTGCCGGCCAAGAAACACGGCAATATACCGTTATAGCAAGCAGCTTTCGGCTATCAGCGTTCAGGAGAACCGATAGCTGATAGCCTTCAACCCAAAGGAGTGTATCCGTGGAATTTGGCGTCTTCTACCAGTTGCCTTGCTCGGAAGATCAGTCACCGTCACAGCGGTATTCCGACACCATCGCCCAGTCCCAACTAGCCGACGAATTGGGTTTCGACTCCGTGTGGCTGGCCGAACTGCACTTCAATCCGGAATTTTCCATCATGCCGGCGCCACTCCTGGTGGCCTCGGCTATCGCCCAAACAACCAAGCGGATAAAGGTGGGCACCGCCGTCAATCTGATGCCTTTACATAATCCGGTGCGATTAGCGGAAGAGGCCGCGACACTGGATGTTATTTCCGGCGGACGGGCCATCTTCGGTATCGGCAGGGGCTCCAATCCCCGCCAGTTCGCAGGCTACGGCGTCGACATAGCCGAGGGACGGGAAAGATTCCTAGAAGCCTTGGACTTTGTTCTGAAAGCCTGGACCTGCGACAAGCTTTCCTACGAAGGCGAGTATTTTCAAGCCCAGGATCTGAGGATCACGCCCAAACCGCTGCAAGATCCCCATCCTCCGGTGTACATCGCTTCCAATAGTGCGGACACTTTCGGTATCGTTGGTTCTTTGGGACACAACATCCTGGTAGCGCCGTTAGTTGTTTCCGTTCAGGGGGCACTGGACGGTCTGGCGGTGTACCGGGAAGCATTGGGCGAACATGGTCACGACCCGGCCAAGGTAAAGGTCAACGTGAACGTTCCGGTGTACGTCACCAAGGACAAGAGCAAGGCCAAAGGCATGCCCCAGGCCAGCTTTGACAACTATCTGGGCCTGATCCGGGCCAACCGGACACGGTCGCTTAGGGGTATCTCCGAACTGACGTACGACCGGGTGTACGATGACTTTGCCGCCATCGGAGACCCGGACCAGGTCGTGGAGAAGCTGAGATCGTTGGGCGGTAGGTATCAGAACCAAGAGTTCATGTGCTGGTTCAACACCGGTGGCATGCTTCCCCACAATGAAGTGGAAAAATCCATGCGCCTCTTTGCTGAAGAGGTGATGCCTCATTTTGGGTAGCGGTCAGCTTTCAGCTATCAGGAGACCGGTGAAATTCCTGAAGCCCATGCCGGTTTTTTTGGATGACATCAAAAATGCTGACGGCTGAACGCTGATAGCTGAAAGCTAGGGTAACCAATGTCCTTGTTCGAACACCAAGCCCAAAGGCAGATGGCTAAGAACGCACCGCTGGCGGACCGGATGCGCCCCCGGACGTTCGATGAGTTTGTCGGCCAAGAGCACGTGGTTGGCGTGGACCGGGTGCTGCGGCGGGCTATCCAGGCCGACCGGCTGCCATCCATTATCCTATGGGGACCGCCGGGCAGCGGCAAAACTACCCTGGCCCGGTTGATCTCGGGCGTCACTCAAGCCTCTTTCCAATCCGTCAGCGCCGTCACCTCCGGAGTGGCCGACTTGAGGCGCATCGTCGCGGAGGCACGGGACCGCCTGGGGATGCACCAGGAAAAGACCATTCTGTTCGTCGACGAGATTCACCGATTCAACAAGTCGCAGCAAGACGTGATCCTTCCCCATGTGGAAGACGGCACCGTGACCTTTATCGGAGCGACCACGGAGAACCCATCTTTTGAAGTCAACGCTCCCTTGCTGTCCCGGTGCCGGGTGTTCGCCCTTCAATTATTGACTCCCGAAGAGGTGGAAAAGATCGTCCAACGGGCCTTGTCCGAACCCCAAAGGGGTTTGGGCGAACTAGGTTTAGAGCTGGAACAACCGGCGCTGGAACACTTGGTAGACATGGCCAACGGTGACGCCCGGGTAGCTTTGAACGCATTGGAGACCGCCGCCTTCGCCACGTCCGGCGTAGAAGACGCGACCACGATCGACCTCGAAACGATCTCCGATGCCTTGCAGCGCCGCCCTCCCTTATATGACAAAGCCGGGGAGGGGCACTACGACACGATCTCAGCTTTCATCAAGTCGGTGCGCGGGTCTTCTCCTGACGGGGCGTTATATTGGCTGGCGCGGATGATCGAGTCGGGAGAGGACCCGCTGTTCATCGCCCGCAGATTGGTCATCTTGGCTGCCGAGGATATCGGACTGGCCCAACCGGAAGCCTTGGCGTTGGCCGTGGCGGCCCAGCAAGCCGTCCACTTCCTGGGCATGCCCGAAGCGCGAATCCCCCTGGCGGAAGCTACGGTGTACCTGGCCACCGCCCCCAAGAGCAACTCGGCCTACATGGCCTTGGAACAGGCGCTGGATGACGTGCGTAAACGGGCTGGCGAGCCCGTCCCCCTGCATCTGCGTAACGCCGTCACCGGTTTGATGCGCAACATGGGCTACGGCAAGGACTACCAGTACGCCCACGACCATCCGGGACACTTTGTCGAGCAGGATTTCCTGCCTCCCTCATTGAAGGACCGCCGGTATTACCAACCGACGGAGGAGGGGACCGAGAAAGAGATCAGCAAAAGAATGAAGGAGTGGTGGGGTGATGGGGACAAGCAGGACTCAGGCGTCTAAGCATCAGTATTTGCCACACCGGAAACGCAACTATTTAGGTCTAAAGCTGGTATCGCGTGAGTAGGGGCGGGTTTCAAACCCGCCCCTACTCGGTGCCGCCGATGTCCATTTGGCTCTTGGAATAGTCCGAACACAGATTACCCGGTACTCAGCGCACTAATCACATCTTCAGATCCGACCACATCCGTTTGGCGGGGGAAGATTCGCTGGGTGAGGAAGTCGTGGACCTCCGGGTCCTGGTCGGAGCAGCAGTCTTCCACCACCAGTAGCCGGTAATCTAGGTCGGCGGCGTAGCGCACCGTGGAGAGGACCACGCCGCTGGTGGCATAACCTAGGATGACCAGGGTCTCGATATTGTTGGACCGCAACACCATGTCCAGGTCGGTGCCGAACAGAGCGTTGACCCGGTGCTTGCCCACCACCACCTCGCCGGGCAGGGGCTTGACCGACGGGTGGATCAGTTGCACCGGGTCGCYGACCGCCTCTTGTCCCGAGTTTTTCCGCTGGCTGAACGTCTTGTTGCGTGCGCTGATCTCCAGGTATCCCGGCCGGAACACGGTGGCCGAGTAGCAGACCAAGATCCCTGCGTCCCGCGCCGCCCGCTGCAAGGCCCGAGTTTTGTCCACAACCTTGCGGTCCACCGCGTGGGGCAGCGACCCCATCATCTCCRCGTAGAAGTCGGCGATGAGCAGGGCGGTGGTGGTTTTGTCCAACTCTATGCTAGGCACATCAGCTCTCCCTGCGAGCGATCCGCGGACAGTCGTCAAGGGGGCATGTCAAGGCGAGCAAACCTGATTCGATGTTCCGATCGAGGCCATCGCCCGGCTATGYCTCGGGCAACTTGGTATAGTAGCAAAGCCGCTCCGAGAGCACGCCCTGGTCGCCCACCTTGATCAGGCCGCTGCCCTGTATCGGCGTACCGGGGACTGTCCACCAGACCCAGGCGGTGATTACCCCTGGTCTTCCTGGGTGACCACTTCCGTGATATCAAGCAACGGGTCGCTGGTCTTGCCACGTATACCTTCGACAACTTGCCACATTCCCGACARGTACKMGGCGAAGCCCTGTTTGTTAATCATCCCGGCGTTGGGATCATCCAACTGGTAGTTGTCGGCCAGAGACCCCGTTATGATCTGGGCGTCACCCTTGGTCCAGCCCTCGGCGTACTGGCCTAGATAATCTCCTGCTGCCATAGTATTCCCCCTTTATACGGATATTTGCGTCTTGGCGATAGCCTGATCGGGTCCTTTCCTGATGGCTGAATGCTGACCGCTGAGAGCTCAGCGCAATGCCCTGACCGCCTTGGAAGTTCGGCTCAGAGTTTCCTCCACATCTTCGCTGGAGATGTGCCGGTGGGTAACCATTCGGATCGCTGTTGGGCTTGGTGAGGAAACCTTGACGTCTTCGGCGCCCAAAGCGCCGATCAGCTTGGCAGAGGGGCCCAGGGATGGGTCCACTTCAAATATCACGATGTTGGTGTGGATGCTGTCCGGGTCAACGGTCAGTCCGTCGATGTTGGCCAGGCCTTGGGCTAACCGGCGGGCGTTGGCGTGGTCGTCGGCCAAACGGTCRATCATGCTATCCAAAGCCACCAGTCCCGCGGCTGCCAGAACGCCTGCCTGCCGCATGCCGCCACCGACCATCTTCCGCCACTTGTTGGCCCGGTCGATGAACTCTCGCGTCCCGCAGAGAACCGAACCCACCGGGCAACTCAGGGCCTTGGATAGGCAGAAACTTACGTCGTCCACGTCCTTGACCAATTCTTTCGCGGGAACTTCCAAAGCCACTGCGGCGTTGAAGAGACGGGCGCCGTCCAGGTGGACGCTGGCTCCGGCGGCGTGGGCGACTTGGCCTATCTTGGCGGTATCCTCCGGAGTCAGAACGCCGCCGCTGCACCGGTTATGGGTATTTTCCAAGCAGACCATGGTGGTGGGAGACGTGTGCACATTGCCCGGTGGACGAATAGCGGCCTCCAGGTCGGCAGGGTCGATGCGTCCCTGATCATCATTGGGTATCAGTCTGATCTGGGCTCCGGCTAGAGCCGACGCGCCGCCAGCCTCGTTCCAGAACATATGGGCCTGGTCGCCCATGACGATCTCATCGCCCCGATGGCAATAGGTCAGCGCAGCCACCAAGTTGCTCATGGTGCCGCTGGCCATCAGCAGGCCGGCCTCTTTGCCTAACATCTCCGCCGCCCGCTCTTGAAGTTTGTTTACGCTAGGGTCTTCGCCGTATACGTCATCGCCCACTTCGGCGTTGGCCATGGCTTGGCGCATCTCCTCGGTGGGTTGGGTTAGGGTGTCGCTACGCAGATCAATAACGTCCATGGAGACTCCTAAGTTCTTCGGGATAAGCGGTATTCTATCAAAAAAAGCTTTCAGCTATCAGCAGGCCAGCGTTCAGCCGTCAGCTTTCAGTGCTCAGCTATTGGCTACCTACCTTTCACAGGCATTCGAAAAACCGGTCCGGGTTCCACGCCGGAYGGTCTCCTGATCGCTGAAGGCTGACCGCTGATAGCTGTCGGCTTCCTTGCTAAACTCTACAAGCTCTCCTAAGATGGTGTTAGCAAACAGGAGGAAGGAAGCCGTGCGCCAGAGTGCCGTATCGTTCAAAACCAAGGGATTGACTTTTGAGGGCGTAATGGCCCAACCCGAGCAGGAGATAAGCTCCTTGCCAGGAGTTGTCATCTGCCATCCCCATCCCTTGTTCGGCGGCAACATGGATAACAATGTTGTCCTAGCCGTGTCCCACGCGCTGGTGGAGCGAGGCTTCGTCACTCTCCGTTTCAACTTCCGGGGAGTTGGCAACAGTGAAGGGGAGCACTCCAAGGGTGAGCAGGAAAGCCAGGAAGTCCTGGCGGCCCTTGACCTGATGAGAGCCTGGCCCGGTGTAGATTCGAAAAAGATCGGGCTCGCCGGGTACTCTTTTGGCTCATCGGTGGTCCTCGGCAGCGCCTCATTGCACAAGAAAGTCAAGGCGATCGCATTGATCTCGCCGCCGCTACGGGCCGTGGAGAGCACGCCGCTGAAGAAAGGGAAACAGCCGACGTTCATCATAACCGGCGACCGGGATAAGCTGGTGCAGTCGGATCAATTGGACTCCGTGCTGGGCGCTTTTTCCCGAAAACCCGTAGTTAGCATCGTGGCTGGGGCCGATCATTTCTGGGCCGGCCATGAGAATGAGATGATTCCAGAGGTCGTCAAGCACTTTTCCGAGCACTTGAAGTAAATCTCCATGGCATCGAACGGAGATCTTCCYGGCCCGGAGGCAACYGGGCCGCCGGCGATGTACAAGGACCTRGTCCTCCTCCAGTTGGCCGCCCTGATTTTTCTCGCGGATCAGTTCACCAAGTACTTGGCCCGGGCATTTCTGGATTTTGGCGAGTCATTCCCCCGGTACGGATTCATCCGGATCACCCACACCCAAAACACGGGCAGCGCCTTCGGTCTCTTCCCTGACCAAAACACCGCGTTGATCCTGGTGGCCTTCTTGGGCATCATCATTCTGGCGCTGCTTTACCGTAATCTTCGACCCGCTACGAATCTGCTGCGGCTTAGTTTGGGTCTCCAGATGGGCGGGGCTGCCGGTAATCTTCTGGACCGCTTGCTCCAGGGACACGTTACCGACTTTGTCGACATTGGCCCGTGGCCCGTGTTCAACGTCGCGGATTCCTCGATCGTGACTGGTCTGTTGCTGCTATTTTGGCTCCATGGCATACCGTGGGAACGCTTTGGACGTGGCAGGCAGGSAGAAGARATTGCGGAGGCTGCCCGGYCTGCTCTGATGGATCAACGTCAGTCATCGTGGTGCCCAGTCTGCGACGGGGTCATGGAGCCGGTGACGTGGGGATGGCGTTGCTCTACCTGCGGCGTTAAAGAACGGATCGAACAAGTGATTGACACTCATAAGCCGTCGTCTGAAATCTCAACGCATCCTGCGGCATCTGGATCTGATCCGGACGCTGTTTACCGCGGCGGACCGGACTTCGAGGCTACCCATTCTTATCGGTATGTGGACACACCGGACGCAACGGCTCACGTGGAACCGCCTATATCGCAAGATGAAGATGGGCAGCACTCTGGACTCACGGAAAACGAGGAAGCTGGAGCAGCCAGCCCTTCGAATCTTGGCCCAGGCGAAAGGCCGGAATGACTGCGTCGWTCGGGACTGCTCGGGATTCCCATAGAGAGTTCAAAGTCGAAGCGGGACAGGTGCGGTTGGACCAGTTTTTGGCCCTTCAGGATACTCAACTCACACGGGCTCAATTGCATCGATTAATCGTGCAAGGCCAGGTCCTTCTCAACGGGCGATCCGCCAAACCGGCCCAAAAGGTTCGCTCCGGGGATCTGGTTTCTCTTACCATTCCGCCGCCTCGGGTAACCGATGTGGTGCCGCAGTGGATGCCGCTGACCCTGGTATACCAGGACAGCGACATAGTTGTCATCGATAAACCCGCCGGTCTTTCGGTGCACCCCGGTCCAGGGCACCCCGACCAAACATTGGTGAATGGATTACTGGCTCGATGCCCCGACATTCAGGGGGTTGGCGGCGAAATCCGGCCGGGCATCGTCCACCGGTTGGACAAAGATACTTCTGGATTGATGATGGTCGCCAAGAACCACTACGCCCACCAGGAACTCTCCAATCAGATAAAAGACCGCCGGGTAACCAAAGGTTACATGGCCCTGACCACCGGCGTCGTGTCCCCGGACTCCGGAATCATCGACCAGCCCATCGCCCGGGACCCGCGGCACCGTAAACGGATGGCCGTGGTGGCTGGAGGGCGGGAATCCCGCACCCGGTACCGCGTCCTGGGAAATCCGTCTGGACATAGCCTGTTGGAATTGGCTCTAGAGACCGGCCGAACCCATCAGATCAGGGTCCACTTGGCCCATCTGGGACACCCGCTGCTAGGCGACGGAGTATACGGCAAAGCCAGCCCTCTCTTAGACCGGCACTTTCTGCACGCCAACCTGTTGGGGTTCCAACATCCCAGGACCGGAGAAGCGTTGGAGTTCCGGGCCGATCTGCCCCCCGAATTGGCGGGGGTATTGGATGATTTGAGGTCGGGAACCGGTTAAAGCCCCGTCTCCCATACCCTCCGCCATCGTGATGGACTGCATCGACTGACGAATCTCAGTTTGTTGCGGGAAAGGGGACGAAATCCCCCAACCCCCTTTACGAAAGGGGGGGTTGCTGCCAGCCACGTTGGACAAGTTCTAAACCCTTGTGTTCAGAGGATGAATTAAGGGTGGAATCAGCTAAAGCCCCCGGGGGTTGGGGGGATTTACTCCGTGCCCTAGAAAAAACGTTGGAGCCACAGCAGCACTACTTGCCCCGCCATACCACCGTCATCGTGATGGGCCGTAGCGACTGACGAAACTTGGTTTGCGGTGGAAGAGTGGCGAAATTCCCCAACCCCCTTTACGAAAGGGGGCTTTGTTGTTGATGGGTGAGGATATCCTCGCTACAATGGAATCTATCGTGAACGGAGGGCCAACTTGGCCGAAAACGTCAGAGTTAGATACGCCCCTAGTCCCACCGGCGAACCTCATATCGGCAATGTCCGTACCGCATTGTTCAATTGGTTGTTCGCCCGGCACCACGGTGGCAAGTTCATCGTTCGTGTGGAGGACACCGATCAGGAGCGGCTGGTGCCCGGCGCGGTGGACGCCGTCCTGGACAGCCTGGAATGGCTGAACATCCAATGGGATGAAGGCCCTCGGGTGGGCGGTCCATACGCGCCCTATGTACAGTCGGAACGCCTAAGCATCTACCAGGATCTGGCGGGAAAGCTCGTCGGTCAAGGCCGCGCTTACCGCTGCTACTGCAGCCGGRAGAAGTTGGAACAGATGAGGCGSGAGCGCCGGGAGCAAGGGTTCGCCACCAGCCATGCCTGCCAATGCCGGGAGATGACCGAGCGGCAGCGGAGCGATGCCGAAGCCGCGACTGGCCCGCCAGTGGTTCGGTTTGGGATGCCCACCGAGGGAGTTACCAGGGTCCACGATCTGATCCGAGGCGACGTGGAATGGCAGAACGMCYWGCAGGAMGAYTKKATCMTSCTCAAGTCCGACGGCTTCCCCACGTACCACTTGGCGGTGGTGGCCGACGACCATTTCATGGAGATCAGCCACATAATGCGGGCCGAAGAGTGGCTCCCCAGCACTCCCAGGCATCTGCAATTGTTCGACGCCCTGGGTTTTGAGCCGCCCCAGTTCGCCCACCTTCCCATGATTCTAGGCCCAGACCGGTCCAAGTTGTCCAAGCGCCACGGGGCCACGGCGGTGTCGGAATACCGGGATAAGGGATTTCTACCCGGCGCGCTGATCAATTTCATGGTGCTGCTGGGMTGGTCGCTGGATGACAAGACCGAGGTCATGTCCCTGGATATGATCAAGGACAACTTCACTCTGGACCGGGTGACCAAGTCYGCSGCCATCTTCGACCAGGAMAAGCTGGAATGGATGAGYGGCGTCTATATYCGAGAGATGTCTYCCAARGAGTTGGCTGGGAACATGCTCCCSTTCCTAGAGAGAGACCTGCCGAAAGAATTGKTGCCGGTGGACCGCGACTATCTGGATAGTATCGCGCCTCTGATACAAGAGCGGATCAAGCTGATGGAAACCGCGGCCGACTCCACTTTGTATTTCTTCGAAGAGCAACCCGAATATGATCCCTCCAGCCTGATTCAAAAAGGGATGGAGCCCCAAGGCACCCTGGACGCCCTAAAGTCGGCCCTAGCGACGTTGAACTCTGCCTCCACCTTTGACCATGAATCCCTTGAGGAGTTGCTGAGGGCAACAGGTTTGGAGATCGGCGTCTCGCCGAGGCAGTTCTTTGGCGCTTTGCGGACGGCGGTAACCGGGAGGACGGCAACTCCTCCCTTGTTTGAAACTATGGAAGTGCTGGGCCGGGAACGGGTGTTGCGGCGGATGGAGTGGGCGGTCGAACGGCTGGCTARCGCCAATCTTATTTAATCAATATCGAGGACAATGCCTATGAGCACCCCCGATCCAGTACCTTCCTCGGACTTCATCCGCAACATCGTCGAAGATGACAACCGTTCCGGCAAGTACGATGGCCGGGTTGTCACCCGATTYCCTCCGGAACCCAACGGATATCTGCACATCGGCCATGCCAAGTCCATCTGCCTAAACTTCGGCCTGGCAGCCGAGCACGAAGGCGGTATCTGCCACCTGCGTTTCGACGATACTAATCCGGCCAGAGAGGACGTTGAGTACGTCGACTCCATCATGGAGGACGTGCGCTGGTTGGGCTGGGATTGGGGCGACCATCTGTACTACGCCTCGGACTATTTTGAACAGTTATTCGATTATGCTGTCCAGTTGATCAAAGAAGGCAAGGCCTACGTCTGCGACCTCAGCGCCCTGGAGATGAGAGAGTACCGGGGGACCTTGACCGAGCCGGGCAGAAACAGCCCTCACCGTGAACGCTCCATCGAGGAGAGCATGGACCTGTTCCAGCAGATGCGGGACGGAGAGTTCGAGGACGGAGCAAGGGTGTTGCGGGCCAAGATTGACATGGCCTCGCCCAACGTGAATCTGCGTGACCCGGTGCTATACCGGATATTGAACACGGAGCATCACCGGACGGGCGCCCAATGGTGTATCTATCCGACTTACGATTTCGCCCACGGCCAATCGGATTCCATCGAGAGGATCACTCACTCTGTGTGCACCCTTGAATTTGAGGACCACCGGCCGCTATACGACTGGTTTCTGGACGAACTGGACGTGTACCACCCGCAGCAGATCGAATTCGCGCGACTCAACATCAGCTACACAACGTTAAGCAAGCGGAGGCTGCGTGAATTGGTGGAGGARGGCTATGTCACCGGTTGGAACGACCCTCGCATGCCCACGTTGTCTGGGTTGCGCCGGCGTGGCTACACTCCACTCTCGATCMGAAACTTTTGCGATCGAATCGGCGTAGCAAAGCGGAACTCCATAGTTGATCTAGCGTTGTTGGAGCATAGCGTTCGGGAAGATTTGAACCAGACKTCTCCTCGTGTAATGGCTGTGTTGAATCCTCTTCGGGTGGTCATCGACAATTACCCCGAGGATCAGACCCAGGAGTTTGAGGCGGTTAACAACCCCGAGGACCCGTCGATGGGGTCACGAAAAGTCCCCTTTTCCCGAGTCATTTACGTCGAACAAGATGACTTTCGCGAAGACCCGCCCCRCCGCTTTTACCGTCTGTCGCCGGGGCGCGAGGTGCGATTGCGCTACGCCTGCTACATCACCTGCGTCAGTGTGGTTAAGGACGAGACGACCGGGGAGGTGGTGGAACTGCACTGCACCTACGACCCCGAGTCCCTGGGCGGCTCATCGCCCGATGGACGCCGGGTGCAGGCTACTTTGCATTGGGTGTCCGCCGCCCATGCGGTGGATGCCGAGGTGCGCCTGTACGAGCATTTGTTTGTCAYCCCGGAACCCGGCAGCGGCGAGGATGACGACGCCGATTACAAGAGCGACTTGAACCCGGACTCCCTTACAGTATTGACCTCATGCAAAGTCGAACCTAGCTTGGCTGGGGCAGTCCGGGGCATTCGGTACCAGTTTGAACGGCAAGGATATTTCTGCGTCGACACGGTTGATTCCACCAACGGAAACCTGGTGTTCAACCGCACCGTTCCCCTACGCGACAGTTGGGCGCGGATCGAGCAGGCGGGCAAGCAGGGTTAGAGCGGCAAAATCAGCGGTGTGGGACAACCCCCTCTCTAACTCTCTCCMTAAAGAGGGCGAGGACTGATTCCTTCCCCTCCGACGGGGGAAGGTTAGAGCCTGCCCTGAGCGTAGCCGAAGGGACGGGGGTGAAACCCCTCACTTCAATCCATTCTCACAAAGTATGAGCAGCCAATTAGAGACTCGCTCAAAGACTTGGGAAAGATACCGCCCGGGCGGCCTAACTTCCTAGCCGGTAAATCTGCAGCCGGTGCCGCAGGCTGTCCACTATGTAGATCCGTCCCTGACCGTCTAGCTTGACGGATGTCGGACCCCATAGCAGTTTCTCCACGTTGGCCGACGTTTCCCGGTGGTGGTCGCTTCGGGGGTTAATTTGCGGCTCTAGATCGGCCGCCAGTCGGGCCGCCCCTTCGTCAGGGTTGGCCTCGAAGTAGGAGGAGGCCCAGGTAGAGGTCACCGAGTCGCCCCGGAAACAGGCGAGAACCTGTCCTGAAGGACTCAATACCTGGACCCGCTCATTGCCCCAGTCGCAAACGTAGATGTTTCCGTCCGGGTCCACGGCSAGGCCCGACGGGCGTTTGAACTGTCCTTCCCCGTCGCCGGAGCTACCCCATTGGGYCAGATAGCGTCCTGACGGGTCGAACTTTTGCACCCGGTCGTTGCGCCAGTCGGACACGTAAACGTCTCCGTTGCTGTCCAGGGCGACACCCCAGGGCATGTTGAACTGGCCTGGGCCGTCCCCCGCCTCCCCCCATTTGCCTAGGAATGTGCCATCCTTGCTGAACTTCTGGACCCGGTGGTTCAARGAGTCGGTCAGGTACATGTTGTCTTCTGAGTCGAAGGCCATGGCCGAAGGACGGTCCAGTTGCCCGTCCTGGGACCCGTGGCTACCCCACTGCCCCAGCAGTTCACCCGCTTTGGTAAATATGGAAACACGTTGCAGGGCTTCGTCGGCCACRTAAARACGGTCTTCGCTATCGAAGGCCAGGGCGCTGGGCCACCAGAACTGGCCGTCGCCGGTGCCGCCGGTCCCGAATTCTCCCAAGTACTCTTCGTCTACGGTGCACTTGACCACCCGTTTGTAGGGTAAGCGAAGCGCCGTTTCCGGTCCGGCCCGGTTCAGCACGTAAAGTATGCCCTGGGAATCCAAAGCCACGTCCACCGGATTGTTGAAGCCCCGTCCCGTGTTGGCTAGGAACCCGACGGTGTGGCTGTATGCGAAGCTGGAAGTAGCGGTCATTTTCGATAGCAATCAGCCATCAGCTKTCAGCTATCAGCAGTTCGGACCGTTCCGGCCCCTGATAGGTGACTGGTGACCGCCGATAGCTCCTCTATGCCAGTTGGTATTCCCGGGTAGCGACGATCAGTTGCAGCATGTCGGCCACTCTCTGCTCGGAGCAGGCTACCAAATCGTCGCGGTCGAAGCGCAGGTCGCCTTGGGATGCCGCGTAGCCGGTCAGATGGCGGTTCGTGGCTTCCGTCACTTTCACGCCTCCGGCCAGGTCCAGGCAACGGTCCACGAAATCCTGGGGAGATAGAACGTCCTGACCATCCCGCATGCGGCGGATGATCTCTTTGACTCCGGGTTGGCCGGCGTTTCCGACCTCTTGAGCCGCCGAGTTTATCCTTTCCACGAGGCTGCCGGTATCGATCCACTCAGTACCGGTGTGCCAGCCTTCAACCGAAGGCGGGTTTAAGATTTCCTGGCCCATGAAGTTGGCGTCCATGGCCAGGCCGACGATGCTCCAATCGGTGCTGCGGTGGCTTCCGGCCAACCGTGCGGTCCCCGCTACCATTTCCGCCGGGCTCTTGACCCGGGCGAAGCGGACCTGTTCCGAGCGGAAGAAACCGGAAAGAAACATGGTCCGTAGCACCGATTCTATGTTTCCGTGAGACCGTTGGAACTCGTCGGCCAGGATTTGTATCGCTGCTTCGTCGGGAGTATCTGAGACGAAGAAATTGTAAAGTTTGCTGGCGACGAACCAGGCACACGCCGGCTGGGCGCAGATTATATCGATGACGTCTTCCCCGTTGAACCGGCCGGTCTGTCCCAAAAAGGTCTTTGAGGTGTCGTCGTGGTCTTCGGGGTCGTAAACAAATTGCCAGTCTAGCCGGCCGTGGGGCCAGATGGAGTCCCGCGAGGCCCGTATGCTCATGTACTCGGCATTGGCGATCGTCCAACCGGTGAAGGCCCGGGCGCAGGATTTGACATCGTCCTCGGTGTAGTTGCCGATGCCCATGGAGAACAATTCCAGCAACTCCCGCCCAAAGTTTTCGTTGGGGGCCTCTTTGTGGTTGTCCTTGTTATCCAGCCAAAAGATCATCGCCGGGTCTCTGGCCAGTTCCAGCAATAGGGTTCGGAAGGAGCCGAGACCACCGCGGCGAAATATATTGGTCTGGTTGACCATGCCCTTGGCGTGATTGAGCTTACCGTACGCGGTGGCGAACAGACCATGCCAAAAGAGGGTGATCTTCTCTTGCAGGGGGAAAGGCGTGTTGATCATGCGATATAGCCAGTAAGCTTGGGAGCTTTCGATGAGCATCAGGCTGTTTTGGTCGATGTGGTAGCGCCGGACCACATCGTCATCCAGGAGTGAGGCTTGGTCAGGGTGTAGCAGCTTCTCGACCGTGGCCTCGTAGCCCAGTTCCAGGTAGTCATCTAACTCCTGGGGAGTAGCTCCGAAACCAGCCCGCCGTAGTAGATGGGCGGTCAGCGCCCTTTGTTCGTCCATGATTTTGGCCCCCNTCCCGGTGCTTGTTGGTGTTCGCGCTGAATGATACGGCATATCCGGGGATCCAGCCGTGCTTCGCTGGCTGGTAGTATAGCATCAGGTTCCGGGTCCCGGCCCAGTATAAAAAGGGGACGCCCGAAACGGCGAAGGGAGTGGCCTGGGCATCAAGGTAAAATGGCATAAAAAATAAAGTTACGCCTAGTTCTGTCTAGATTTTTATATTATTTTGRRATTCAGTTTAATATTCGAACAAAATCCCCTTGACAAGCAACAAGTAATAGAGTTTATTACTACAATAGCTTGGGGAAGGGGTGTGTGTTTGGGGTGGATGATGTTGCGGATAGGGGGTGAAGGCAAGAATTAAAACACAYATATTTTTTGGGAAAAGTATTAAAATCCGTCTAAGTATCGCGGNCCCCAGCCAACGGCGTTCCTGGTAAACCGGGTTAGGTCGCCCTCAGTTTTAGTAGATAAGTAATCATTGTTATATTTGTTTTTTCCTCATTCTAGAAAGGGACGGCATCGGCGGGGAGCGAATTCTAAAATAATTTCGCAGAAGGGGATTGGGTGTAAAGATGATGTCGACAGCTGTAAAGGTTCTTAGCGACGGAGTTATCAAACTGGACGGCGGTTCCATGTTCGGGCAAGTGCCCAAGATGGCCTGGGAGAACAGTGTGGTGACGGACAGAAAAAACCGCATGACACTGGGTCTCAATTGTCTGCTTCTTCAGATCAGCGGGCAGAACATCCTGGTGGACACCGGAGTCGGCACTAAAGACGCCGAGAATGACAAGGAAACCCTGGGCCTGGTGCCCAGCCGCTTACTCAAAGGCTTAAAGAGTATGGGTTTGGGCCCCAAAGACATAAATGCCGTGGTGCTTACTCATCTTCATTTCGATCACAGCGGCGGATGCACCCGGTTGGACCGGGCGGGGAACATTGTGCCCACCTTCCCCAAAGCCACTTACTACGTTCAAGAGGCCTGCTGGGACGAGGCCTGCAACCCCAACGAGCGGTGCCACGTTACCAATCGGGCAGACAACTTTCTTCCCATCGAAGAGCGCGGTCAATTGGAGCTCCTAGACGGCGACTGTGAAATCATGCCCGGCCTGAACGTTATCGTCACCGACGGTCACGCCAAGGGCCACCAGATAGTCATGGTCAACCATGGCGGCGAGAGGATAGTGTTCCTGGGGGACATCGTGCCCACGCCGCACCATCTGAATCTGGGAGTCATTTCGGCGTTCGACAACTCTCCGGAGACTACCTTGGAGCGGAAGCGGGACCTGCTCGCTGAGGCCGAGAAGCAGGGATGGTTGCTGGTCTTCTCCCACGGCCATGACGTGAGGGCAGGCTACCTGGAACGGAAGGCAGACACCGGATACCTGCGTCCCGTCGAACTGTAAACCTCTCGCGGCCCTTACGGGCTCTTACCACGGATTTTGCGGCTGCCTACCGGGCTTGAAGAAGCCTTGATCGGCAGCCGTTGCTTTTTGTGCTTATCAAACGGCCCTAGCTAGAGGACTTTCACCCGGACACCATCCCCCGTCAACTCCTCAAAGCGGGCCGGAGTGATGGTGTTGCCCAAGTTGTTCCGGCTGTGGGTATAGACTCGTATGTAGTTGCCGGTAAGACCGCGCCACTTGAGTCCGCCGTCCTGTCTCGTCGACGACTCCCACAGGACCGGATGGGTCTGAYCCAGCTGATAACTGCGGAACGCTTCAAAACCTTCTTTCGCCATAGCTAACAATTGGGTGGTGCGTGCTTTTTTCACCGGCTGAGAAACCGGCCCGGACAGGTACACTGCGCTGGTTCCGGGCCTGGGCGAGTAGGGGAAGATGTGCATATCGCTGAATGCCATCGATGTGGCGAACGCCAAGCTCTCTTGAAATTCGGCTTCCGTCTCTCCCGGAAACCCGGCTATCAGGTCAGCGGTGACTCCGGAACCGGGCACAGTATTGCGGACCAGGTCCACCTTTTCGGCGAACAATCCGGTGGTATAACGGCGGCGCATCATCTCTAGAATCCGGTCGCTGCCGCTTTGCAATGGGATATGGAAGTGGCGGCATAGGCGGGGGTCCTGCCAAAGCTCCAACAATCGAGGGKTGATTTCCTGGGGTTGGAGGGACGATACCCGCAAGCGCGGKACGGCGGTCTCCGCCAGGATTCGTTCCAGCAGCCTAGTTAGCGTGGCGCCCGGAATGTCGAAACCGTAGGTCCCCAACTGAGTCCCGGTCAAGACTACTTCGAGGCAACCTTCCGCAACCCGCTGGTTGATCTGYTCTACCAGCGACTCAGGRGGAATGCTGCGYTCYCGRCCCCGGACYTTGGGCACGATRCAATAAGCGCAAACCTGGTCGCAACCTTCCTGAATCTTCACCATGGACCGGTTCCGGCGTATGTTGGCGGCCGGTTGCACCGAGTAGTCGAGTGCCGAGGAAACCCGTGGGTGACTATTTGCGCCGGTGTTCCTTTGCTCCAGCAAAGCGGTCACCATGGCAGGCAATTCTGCTTTCTCGGTGTTTCCTACCACCAGGGACACGCCTTCAACTTGGGAAAGTTCATCCCTGGACCGCTGGGCATAACAGCCGGTAGCGACGATCAGAGCGTGGGGATTCGCCCTGGCGGCGGCTCTTAGGGCCTGCCGGGCTTTGGAGTCGGCGGTGGAGGTCACGGTGCAGGTGTTGAGGACAAAGACATCGGCTTTGGCCGGAGACTGCACCAGRCGGTAACCGGCCGCGGCGAAGCGCCGGGCTAACATGTCGCTGTCGGCCTGRTTCAGCTTGCATCCCTGGGTGCGGATCGCCACCGTGCCCCGGAATGTAGCGTCGGCAGGCGACGCAAGTTCGGGCGTGTTATCCGGCGGAGAATCCAAGTTGATCAGGTCAATCTTCGTATTCAACAGGCACCAGATCCCATAGTTGCTCCACCGCTGAAGCTACGTCGTCGAGAATGGAAAAGAGGCGGTCCAGCCTTCCCCGGGACTCGCGGATATTCTGAAGCGACTCGCCGAAGGCGGCCAGCCGGTCGAAGGATTCCCGGATCCTCTTGTCCCGCCGCTCTTGCCCCAGTTGCTCGGCGTATTCCCGAATCGACTTGTCGTCATTGAGGCTTTGGCCTCGGCTCAGAGCCACCGCCTTTACCGCCAGAGTCAGGCTTCCCCACAGGAGGTCTTCCGATTGGGCCCACCGTCCGCCTCGCATGTCGCCCAAGGCGTTATCCAATAGCCGTAGGCTTTGGGACCGGTAGCGGTTAATGCGGGCTGTTTCGGTGGCCATATCGGTTATAACTCGTGCCTGGGCATGATAATCAATTCTAGCATAGGAACGTCGAGACGACGGCGATTTAACCGGCGTTGATTACCCTCCTACACCTTCCACGGTAGGAGGGGGGATCTGGAATGGCGGCGTCAGATTGGGAATGGGCACCTCGATAACTACCGGGCGTTCGGCCTTTAACGCGGTGCGCAAGGCATCTCCCAGTTCCTGGTGGCTTCCAAGCTTGATGCCCATCGCTCCGTAGACCTCGGCTAGTTGGGCGAAGTCGGGGTTGTGTAACCGGGTGCCGATGACCCGTCCCTTCAACCGGTTCTGCTGCTCGATGTGGGACGCCCCCAGCATCTCGTTGTTAAAAACCAAAGTTACCAGGTTGATGCCTTCTTGGACGGCTGTGGCCAGTTCACTGGAAGCATATCCAAAACCGCCGTCTCCGATGGTGGCCACAACTTGGCGATGTGGGTTGCCTACCTTGGCGCCCAAGGCCGTAGGAAAAGCGTAACCCAGGGTAGCGAAGTAGCTGGACGTAAGATAGGAGSGRKGMKWGAGGACCGGGAACGCCAGGTGGCTCCAGTAGCCGATATCCGTGGTACCGGCCACCATGATGGCGTCGTCGTCCAGTTCCCGGCGCATGGTCTCGATKATCTCGGTCTGCATGGGAGCCATCTCTCTGATGCGCTGGCTGGACTCTTGGCGGATGGACGCCATCTCGCCCTCGGACCACTGGCTGGTCCGAGTGTTCCCTCCCAACTCAGCAAGCAGTGCCGTTAGCCCCAGTTTGCCGTCGGAATTGATGCCAACCGTAGTCGGGTAGTTGCGGCCCATCTCCTCGGGGTCGGCGTCGATCTGGATCAGCTTTTGATGCGGCTGGATCGCCCATGGCACCTTGGGGGCCAAGTGCAAACGGCTTCCTATCACCAGGATCACGTCGGCTTGAGGCAGGGCCAGGTAACCGGGGCCGTGGGCGTAAGCGAAGCAGCCCAACGAGTGGGGGTCGTCTTCGGGTATGGCGCCCTTGCCTTCGGCCGTGGTGATAACCGGGGCGTTCAGGGACCTGGCCAATTCCAGCAACTCGGCGGACAGATCGGCTTCACGKGCTCCGCCGCCGGCCCAGATGACGGGGCGGCGGGCCTGAGACAGCAAAGCAGCGGCCTCTTTTATCAGACCGGGATCGGGTGAGGTTTTGGCGAAGATTTCCGGTTCCGGCAGTTCGGTATCGCCCTTACCTGGGAGCATGTCCCAGGGAATCTCGATCTCCACCGGCCTGGGCCGGCCCGTGGACAGATGCTCCATGGCGGTTTGGACCATACCGGGGATGTCTTCCACTCGGCCGGCTCGGGCACACCATTTGGTCAATTGTCGGAACACATCCAAGGACTCGCCGATCTCATGCAAGGCCCCCCGGTTCTGGCCCAGGTTATAGCTTTCGATCTGGCCGGAAACCAGAAGCACGGGTGACGAAGTGGCGTAGGCGGTGCCTAAAGCGGCGGTGGTGTTGAGGGCGCCTGGCCCAGGGACGACCAAACCCACGCCGGGCTTGCCGGTGGTGCGGGCGTATCCGTCGGCCATATAAGCGACGCCTTGTTCGTGGCGAGCTAGAACCAGGCGAATGCTGGGCTCGTGATAGAAGGCGTCGAATGCGTCCATTATCTGGACCCCAGGAAGGGCGAAAACCACTTCCACGCCGTTGCGGGCCAAGGAACCTACCAGGGCTTGAGCGCCGCTCATCTCAGGCATGGCATACCTCTGCAGATATAGGTCGGCTATAGCCAACACATCATAAGCGACCGAGTTTCACTGTCAACCTGGGAAATGGCGTCGGACCTGGGGTGCTGTTGCCAAAAATCCAACCCGGTGGCAACATAGGTTGGCGATGTGGTTCGTGCTGTGAAATGCACACTAGGCTAGTCAATATTGCTGATTAACCGTCGGACCAAATACAGTGCAACATTTGACTGATGCGTAAATTTTTACCCCCATCCTAACCTTCTCCCGTCGTGGGGAAAGGGATTCGGCTTCTCCTTATTACGTGGGTAAAGTTTGTGGGGTGCTGGGCAGTCTATTAGATCCAGTCGGTTAACTATGATCAACTCTGCAAAAAAANGGCGGGCATTGATGACAACTAAACCCTTCCGTTCCGTGGCTTTGCCGGTCCGGGTGCATGGTGGACCCAATGTTATTGCACGTTTGTCCGATGAGGTTGACCGCCTGCGGGCGCAGCGTGTTTTCGTGGTCTGCGGCCAGACGGTGGCCCACAAAACCGATCTGCTGGACCGGGTGAAAGAGTCCTTGGGGGGAAAGTTCGCCGGGGTGTTCGATGCCGTTCAGGCCAGTTCTCCACTGCCATCGGTGGAACTGGCCACTGCCCAAGCCAGAGACGCCAAGGCCGACCTCATCGTGGCGCTGGGTGGGGGCAGCGCCGTGGTCACCACCCGTGCGCTCATAATCCTGCTGGCGGAAGGAGGCCGGGCCCAGGACCACGCCACCCAATATCCGCCGGGCCAACCGCCGGTTAGCCCGCGCTTGATGAAACCCAAGATTCCCAACATAGTGGTGTTGACCACCCCAACCACGGCGGTCACCCGCGCCGGAACGGCGGTGCTGGACCTGGAGACCGGGCATCGAGTCGAGCTTTTCGATCCCAAAACCCGCCCGGCGGCCGTGTTTTTAGACACAGATGCCCTGCTGACAGCTCCAACCTGGTTATGCTTAAGCGCCGCCGCCTCCTGCTTCAGCGGTGTGGTCGGGGCGTTGCAGTCGCCGGAGCAGGCCAACCCGCTGGCCGAGGGCGATCTTATCCAGGCCCTTGGCCTCCTGCGGCGAGACATGCAACTGGTAAAATCCCAAGAGGAAAGCGGCCGATCCCGCGTCAACCTTTGCGCCGCGGCGATCTTGATGAACCGGGCCATGGATAGCGGAGCCGGTGGCGGCGGGCTCGGGGTGGTCAGTTCCTTGGCCCACTCCYTGGATAGCGGCTACCCGGAGTGCAGCCACGGTGATGCCTATGCCGTCCTGACGGCTCCGGGGATCGCGTTCAACAGGGACTTCAACCTGGCTGGACAGGCYAGGCTCGCCTCGATCATGGGAGTGATGAACGGGGATATGGATGAYCGGCGGGGAGCGGATGCGGCMGCCGCCGCCGTGGCGGAGACTTACCGGCAGTTGGAGATGCCTTCCAGACTTCGGGAAGTGGGCGTGCCTGAAGACGGCGTCAARCAGATCGCTGTCGACTCGATGACCGACTTCGGGATAACCCGTAACGTGCGCCCGGTGAAAGACGCCGCCGAACTGGATGAGTTACTAAAGCAAATCTGGTAGCCTGATCAAAGGCCGGGCCGATCGGACAAGACATAACCGGGAGGGAGCAACCGTGCAATATGACTTTATAGTGGTTGGGGCGGGTTCAGCCGGCTGCGTGCTGGCTACCAGGCTGTCGGAGGACAGCAGCAAGTCGGTGCTGCTCCTGGAGGCCGGACCGGATTATCCGGAGTACGAGAATCTGCCTGTGGACCTGAAGCAAGGCAACAACGTTTGGCGTTCGGCTTACGGCCCACATAGCTGGGATTACCGGGCCACTGCGACACCGTTACAACCGGAGCCGATCGTCATTCCCAGGGGCAAGGCTACAGGCGGCTCCAGCGCAATAAACGGTCAGGTGCTCTTCCGGGGTGTGCCCGAAGACTACGACAACTGGGCTGCATGGGGGAACACGGAGTGGGGGTTTACCAAAGTTCTCCCCTATTTCCGCAAGCTGGAAAATGACTTGGATTTTCGTGGAGACGATTTCCACGGCAACGAGGGACCCATCCCGGTGAGGCGCCCCAAATTGGAGGAAACGCTCCCGGCCTTTAAGTCCTTCTACGCTACCTGCGTGGAGATGGGGTTCCCAGTGGACCCGGACCAAAACCATCCCGACTCCAACGGAATCGCATTACGGCCTTTGAACAACATCGACGGTGTGCGGATGAGCGCGGCGCTGACCTACCTCACATTGGCGCGGCACCGGCTGAACGTTACTATCCGAGGCGGTGTTACGGCCCGGCGCATCATCTTCGAAGGAAAGAAAGCGGTAGGCGTTGAGGCGGAAAGCGGTGGCGAAACATTCATCGTCAATGGCGACCAGATCGTGGTGAGCAGCGGCGCCGTGGCATCACCCCAACTGTTGATGCTGTCCGGGGTAGGTCCGGCGGAGCACCTGGCGGAAATGGGGATCAACCTGGTCCATGATCTGCCTGGAGTCGGCCAGAACCTGCGCGACCACCCGGCGGCCTTTATCCTCCTTCGAGGCACTGGGGAATCTCCCGATGAAGACGCACCCAACATCCAGGTGGGCCTGCGTTTCAGTAACCCGGGGTCGCCCACCAGGGCTGACTTCCAGTTGGCCCCCATTCTCATGAGCAGCGAGCACCGCCCGGCCAGCGTAAAAATTGAAAGCGATGACTTCCATTTTGGCCTTAGCTGCGCCCTGCAGAACGCCACCTCGGCGGGTCAATTGAGGCTTGCCTCCACCGACCCCCACGTACAACCCGATCTGAACTACGACTATTTGTCGGATCCCGGCGACCGGGCCCGGATGCGGGAGGCCCTACGTCTAGCCCTAAAGATATCAGAGCATCCCTCGTTCAGCGGGATGGTGTTGGAACGCCTGAACCCCACCGACGAGGACTTGGTGTCCGACGACACTTTGGACGACTGGATGTTGCGCAACGCCTACACCCAGCACCATACGTCCGGGACTTGCAAGATGGGAGAGGCTTCGGACACCATGGCGGTGGTAGACCAGTTCTGTCACGTCCACGGCATGCAAAACCTGCGGGTGGTGGACGCCTCGGTCATGCCCGATGTTATCCGGGCCAACACGAATGCGACTACCCTGATGATCGCCGAACGGGTAGCCGACTGGATAAAAGAAGGCCGGTAGGGTATCCAACTCCAGTCCCAGCCGATAGAATCAGATAGCAATCTTGTCACAGGATGGTTCTTCTATGACCACGGCGAATTCTAAAGTCAGAGTCGAGCGTGACTCCATGGGCCCCATGGAAGTCCCCGCCGACGCGCTTTACGGCGCATCAACCATGAGGGCGGTGTTGAACTTCCCCATAAGCGACCTGCGGTTCCCCCGCTCCTTCATCCGTGCGCTGGGGTTGGTCAAGCTAGCGGCCGCCAAGACCAACATGGGCTTGGGTTTGCTGGATCAAAAGACCGGCGACGCGATCGTTGCCGCCGCCCAGGAAGTCAGCGACGGCAAGTTGGACGAGCATTTTGTTCTGGATATCTTTCAGACAGGGTCCGGCACGTCCACCAACACCAATGCCAACGAGGTCATCGCCAACCGGGCCTCCCAGATCCTGGGCGGGGATTTAGGTTCCCGCTTGGTACACCCCAACGACCACGTCAACATGGGCCAGTCGTCCAATGACGTTATTCCCACCGCCATCCATCTGGCGGCGCTGTTGGCGATAAAAGAAGACCTGATTCCCGGATTGGAGAGGCTGGGCAAGGAACTAAAAAGCAAGTCAGACCAGTTCTGGCCCGTCATCAAGACCGGAAGGACACATCTGCAAGACGCAACCCCGATCCGGATGGGACAAGTCTTCTTGGGATTCGCCGGGCAGGCGGAGAGCAGCGTTACGCGTCTGGGGCGAGTACAAGATGCTCTGGAAGAGGTTGCTCTGGGCGGGACCGCCGTAGGGACCGGGGTAAATACTCATCCCGAGTTTTCCGCCAGGACCTGCAAGCTGTTGTCGGAGATGACTGGGGTACGCATTCGGGAAACGGACAATCATTTCCAAGCCCAGTGTACCTTGGACGCCTTGGTCGAAGCCAGCGGCGCCCTCAAGACCGTGGCTGTCAGCCTGCACAAGATCGCCAACGACATTCGCTTGATGGCCTGCGGCCCCCGGGCCGGATTCGGCGAGATCACCGTGCCCGAGGTCCAACCGGGGAGTTCAATCATGCCGGGCAAAGTAAACCCGGTGATCTCCGAGTCAGTGATTCAGGTAGTAGCTCAAGTCTTTGGGAACCATGAAGCGGTGGCCATGGCCGGACACGGCAGCTACTTTGAGTTGAACACGATGATGCCGGTGGCGGCCCACAACATACTCCAGTCCATCTCTCTGCTGGCCACGTCGGCAAACAATTTCGCGGAGCAGTGTGTTACGGGCATCGAAGCGACTTCGGTGGGACCGGAGATGCTGGAGAAAGGTTTGATGTTGGGCACGGGTTTGGCCCCGGAGATCGGCTACGACGCGGCGGCGGCTATAGCCAAGGAAGCGGCAGCCACCGGAAAGACGATACGGGAAGTGGCTAAGGAAAAGACCAGCTTGTCTGACGCCGACCTGGACCGGTTACTGGACGCGCAGGCAATGACGGAGCCGGGGCTGGGAGCGGGAGGCGGCGGCGGTTAGGCGGGACGGCCCCAACCCCCGGTCACCAGAGAGGTAGGTCGCGCTCCTTGGCAACTTCTAAGCAAGTGGGACACCGGGCCGCTTCGGCGTGATTCTTGGCATCCCAAACGTTCTCGCCCCTTAGTCCGCACAGGTAAAGAGGCTCTATCTCCTCTATTCCCATGTCCTCTACGTAGTGAACCTCGCCGCTCATGGCCGCAGTTGGCCACCACCAAGGAGTAATACTGGCTGACAGGTCGCTAAGGGATGCCCTGAAGCTATCGAGCCAGCCCTCTTCGGGCAGTTCAACCATCCAGCGCCGGCCTGATGGACCGGCCTCACGGGACGCCTTCAGTTCACCGTTGCGTATGCATTCCCGGATGTCTGCCTGAGACAGATTTAGCCGGTAACTGGCGTCCTGAATAGAAAGTTTCTCCACCATTTCCTCCGGTTGGTCCCCAAGTGATCTGGACTGGACCCGCAAGAGTGCGGTGCGCCGAATGACGGTTATCGCTCCCTTGAGGCTTTAAGAGTCTAGGCGAATCCCCGCGTCTCCGCAAGGGAAATGCTCCGCGGCTTGTCCCCAGGTTTCTTTGGGGTCCCCCTGACACCATGATCGGTGGGCTAGCCGGAATTATTCGGAGCCGAATAATCGGGGCGGGAACTTTTCTGACATCATGATCGTCTATATTGGTAGAATACAGGACCGAGGTGAGGTAATGAGGAAGCTATTGGCAGTTCTGGGGTTGCTAACCCTTCTGATCGTTCTGGCTTGCAGCCCGAGCGAAGGCCGGACCAAGGAGAGTTTTCCGTCATCATCGGTCACGAATCAGGATGACGGCGGGTTCTCCCGCTTAGTAGAGCACGCAGTCGCCGCCGCCCCGATGGCTCCGCTGGCGCCCCGAGGGAGATGCGCTCCGAAATGCAAGTTCTCGCGAAGGTAGAGTCGGAATCCGCCGGGGGGGCCTCTGGCGCCTTGGAAATTGCCGAGCCGAAGGTCATATCCACGGCCTTCCTGTCGATAGAAGTCGATCTAGTGGAAGCGGCTACCACCCAAGTACGAGATATAGCCGATAGCCTGGGCGGGTTCCTGGAGAACCTGAACAATTCCGGCGCTGATGAGGGCCAACAGGCGAATATGACCGTTCGCGTCCCTCAAGCCCAGTTTTCCGACGCGGTGGAGCGCATCGAGTTGGTAGGCAAGGTGCAAAGCAAGAACCTGGGGTCCGAGGACGTGTCCGAGAGGTTCATCGACTTGCAAGCCCATTTGAAAAGCTCCATTCGAGAAGAGGAGAGCCTTCTGTCCCTGTTGGGACGGACGACTACCGTGAGCGAAGTCCTGACCATCGAGCGGGAGCTTACCAGAGTCAGGTCTAACATCGAGCGGTTCCAGGGTCAGTTGAACTTCCTGGAGCGTAGGATCGACCTGGCAACGATCACCGTGTCTCTGTTCTCTCCGGATAAGGCATCGGGCGAGCCGCCTTCGGCTTCCATGCGAATAGAGGTCAACGGCGTTACCGATCATGTGGACGCGGTCAAGTCGCTGGTGGCCTCATCCAATGGGGTGTGGTGGACTCTGTTCTGGTGTCGCTGCGCAACGGAAAAGAGAGCGCGGTTATGACCGTTCCCGTGTTCTCCGACGACTTCAACTCAACCGTGGGATTCCTAGAAGACCAAGGCAGGGTGCGCAGCAAGGATGTGCAAGAAGGAAAACCGGGCGAGGATGGCGCGGCGTCCCCGGAAGAAAAGCCCAGGGCCAGGATCGACCTGACGTTTGTCGAGGACAGCAACTCGGTCAATATCGGCTTSATGGTGGCCATTGCCGCGCCCATCGGYGCGTTGGYCCTTGGAGTGATTCTGGGGATCGGATTCTTTGGTGTTTACCGCCGCGGAGGCAGGACTTCTTAACTTCGGCTGCCCCATACCCCAGGATATTTTGTCTTCATCCAGTAGCGCTCCGGATACTTGGTCCGCGGCGCTAYTGCTATCTAGCCCTGCTGCTGTCCGGAGTTTTGTGTTAGAGGGTCTTCTAAGGTATCGGCCAAGGACCCGCCCGGCGGCACCATGGGATAGAGGTTGGTGGTGGGATCCACGACGAACTCGATCAAGAATGGCCCGTCGTGGTCCTGGGCGCGGCGCAACGCCGGCATCACATCCTCCCGGTCATCCACCCGCAACGCCTCAATACCGTATGCCTGGGCTAGCTTGACATAATCGGGGCCCGGTATCGGCACCGCCTTGAGGTGGTTCTGGAAAAACATCTCCTGCCACTGTCGTACCATTCCCAAATAACCGTTGTTGAACACCGCTATCTTTACCGGAAGCTTCTCTTCAGTTACCGTCGCTAACTCTTGCAGAGTCATCTGGAACCCGCCGTCTCCCGCGATGCTCCAAACCGGCGCGCCGGGCCGCCCGGCCTGCACTCCCATGGCCGCAGGCAGTTCGTAGCCCATGGTGCCCAAACCTCCCGACGAAACGAAAGAGTTGCAGCGGTCGAAGAATAGGAACTGGGCCGCCCACATCTGGTGCTGGCCCACCCCGGTGACCACGACGGTCTCAGGGTTTTCCTGGATCAGTTCGTTCAAGTCCCGGAGAACGTGCTGAGCTTGGAGTTTATCGCTGCTGGGGATGGCCAAAGAGGGATGGTCYCGTTTCATTCCTTCGATGTGGCCCACCCAGTCGGGCCGTTCCTTCCCCTTTACCAAGGGCAACAACGCTTGCAAGACAGTCTTGGCGTCGCCCACCAGCGGTACTTCCACCGGCACGTTTCGGCCTACTTGAGAGGCCTCAATGTCCAAGTGGATGATACGGGCATGAGGGGCGAACGTTGAAGCTTTGCCGGTAACGCGGTCGTCGAACCGCATGGCCAGGCCCACGATCACGTCGGCCTGGTCTACCGCCATGTTGGCCCAATACATGCCGTGCATTCCCAACATTCCCAGATTCAGGGGATGGTTCCCGGGGAAACCGCTCAAGCCAAGCAACGTGGTGATTACCGGAATACCCGTGGTTTCGGCCAGGGCTTGAACCTCCGCTGAAGCCCCGGAGGCGATGATACCGTGGCCGCTGATGATCACCGGTCTCTCGGCGTCGTTGATCAATCGGGCTGCCTGTTGAATCCCTTCCAGGGTTTCGTCGGATAGGGGCGGTATTTCGGTCTTCGAGGCYTCAGGGAACTCGACTTCCGCTTCTTCCAGTTGAACGTCCCTGGGGACGTCGACCAAAACCGGCCCCGGCCGGCCTTCGCGGGCGACCTGGAAGGCCTCCCGCATGACGTTGGGCAGGTCCCGGGCGTTCATAACCATGAAGGTTGCCTTGGTGCAAGGAGAGACGATGGCGCAGGTGTCGCACTCTTGGAAAGCCTCGGAGCCTAGGGAGGGGCGGGCAACCTGTCCGGTGATGGCCACCATGGGTACCGAATCGGCCTTGGCTGCCATGATGCCGGTGACCAGATTAGTTGCCCCTGGTCCCGATGTGGCAACGCAGACCCCAACCTTCCCGGTGACCCTCGCGTAGCCGTCGGCCGCGTGAGCCGCAGCCTGCTCATGGCGAACAAGAATGTGGCGGAGTTGAGGGTAACCCCAGAGGGCATCGTAAAAGGGGAGAATCGCCCCGCCGGGGTGGCCGAATATCACCTCTACCCCTTCCCGCAGTAGGCTTTCGCATATGATTGCCGAACCCTTGATCTTCAAAAGGGCCTCCAAAAGACGCGCTGTCCCTGGTTAGTGCAGTTTAATCCTCTATCGTGTCCGTTGCTCGCGTCCACCGCTAYTTATTCCGCCGGATTTTGATACCTGGTTAAGCCTTTGCTTTTGAGCCGATGCCCGTCAACCGGAACTTGATGTCCAGATTTTCTAAACATAAAAAAGCCCCGGCCCTGATAGGGACGGGACGGAAAGTCGCCCGCGGTACCACCCTAATTGCCCCGGCTAACCGGGACCTCTCATTTAGGAYACTAAMATGTCCCACCGCTTCTAACGGGCGGCGATTCCGGCCTGGCTTACGCTCCCTCACCCGTAAGTGGGGGGTTCAGCTGGCAGCTCCGGAGGGATATTCGGTGAAGATCGATGCGCCTGCTTCCACCGTACCAGGCTCGCTATCCACCTACCCTTACCTACTCGTCTCCATCACAGCTATTAGCGAATATCGTACCATTTAGAGGGCTTAACTGTCAAATAACCCATCGACTAAGATGGCAATGGTCTGGACACCTTCAAGACCTTAATCGCCGTTGCCAGAGAGCGCGATGCCGATCCACCAATGGCGTCCCCTGGCCTTCCGTTGACGAACGAAGCCCATCTCCGATAGGTTTATGCCGAAGTCCCGCTGGCGGAGTGGTTTCTGATCGTTTTCGTCGCACCACCTCAAGTAGGCGATGTACAGCTCACGGGCCGTGGCTGCGTGCTTGTCGGCGGTTTCACAGCATTCTTCCACAAACCGGCYGATCAAGGAGTTCACGCTAATTGGCAGACTCGGCCCCGGTTCCCCGTCGGCGTTATCCTCGGGTTCGCTGCCGCCTTTCTCGCCGGCTGCATCTTCCTCCAACGGGTTCTCTGGTATTTCGCTGTGCGGCTCAAGCGAGGCCTCGTCCTCGCCCCCGGTTTGTTCCGCGATGACGTCCTCAACCCGCCCGTTCTCACTGGTTTCTTGGATTGAACCCGACCCATTGATAAGAACTCCGGAGTCGATCTGGTCCTCCAAGGCGANAGGGTAGATCGGTTGACATTGGCAGCGCAGTATCCGGTACAGGGTCGATGAAGTCTTCCGTTGGCRGGATTGGAGTTTTGGGTAGGRATTCATTGCAGGGGGCGGATTTCCCGTTGGCCACGGAGAATTTATTTTTGGTTGGGGTGGCCGGCGGCGATTGCGACGGGGATGACATCAACCAGTCTTGCTGCGCCGCCGGCCCAGTTAGCCAATTTCCCAGGGCCCGGCGATGGCGGGGCTCCAGGTCTACGCCCAGGCTGTTCGCCAATCGGTCCATGAAGTTGGTAAGACACACTACCAAAACAACGTCCAGGATCTGAGACTCTTCTAGACCGGCGTCCCGAAGTTGTTCCACGTCGTTTTCGGTCAGGGCGCCGGGGACCTGGGTAATCTGTACCGCGAAGTCCAATATACGGCGGTCAGTGGAAGACAGAGGGGCCTGGGTATAGTCGGAAAGAAAGTGGCTGGCCATTTCCAGGTCTTGCGAGTGGCGGCGGAGGAAGCCCGCATGGGTCATTGCCCCATACCGGCATCTGTTGGCCACCGAAACAACCGTGGCGATCGCCTCTTCCTGAACCCGGMTCAAGCCCGAGTTTCCGAATGAGATAACTTCATTCAGGCGTTTCACCACGTCCAGCGCTTCGGGTTTAAGGGACATCGCCTGGAAAATCGCGGGCACGTCCGGTAGTTCCGACTCTTCGATCCAAGCCATATCAATTCCCATATGCCGGGACTTGGGCGGCGCGATGTGCCGCCTTAAGAACGCCGTTCCCGGTGCTGCGGTGTAACTCTTTCGCTGAGGCCGGTTGAAGGGGAATCGTCCGGCCTCGGCCACATAGTATTAGCTGTCAGGTATATTCCCATACTAGAACACGGTCATCTTGTTTCAAGCCRCCGTTGCGACCCAAATGGTTTTGCTTGCTTAATCGAGGGCGATAACGGGCAAACCGCCCCACGAACGGGGAGAGGGTTTTCTGGAGCGAGAAGTTGTTGTGGTAGTATGATTCCCGGGGGTAGACCATTGAACGGATCCCAGCCGCAAGACAGCTATATTACCCGCGTACGGTACGTGGCAATGTTGCCTGGTGAAAAGCTGACCCACGTCTTCTCCCCGGCCACGGGATTTTCCCGAGAGCCTCCGGTTAGCGGGCATGTGCTGGTCACCACCAGCCAGAGGATTCTGGCCTTCTCCAATGAAGATGGGAATGACGAGACGCATATCGTGCCGGTGGAGGAACTGAGCGGAGTCGTGGTTAAAACCGTATCCCGCAACTCGGGGTCGTTGGTTCAGGGGATCTTCCTGGTTGTGGGTGGTTTATTTGTCTATGTGATTGCCGCGTTTTGGCTTGCCGGGCGGGTCGATTTACCAAACGTGCCCATCATAAATATGGACTTGGGGGCTATCGGGGTCTTGATAGCCATCTTTGCCGGCGTCTTGCTCATCTGGARTTTCTACCGAAGCAATGAGTCTGGCTCGGTGACCTTCCAAGGCACGAACTGGGTGTTTAGCTTCCCGTACGAGAGTGAGGGGGCCAGGGAACAAGTCTATCGAATGGTGAATAYGGTGTTCGTTNNNNGCCNNNCNGNNNNCNNCGGTCCGCCGATGACCCCTGAGTGATTCTTTGCACGAATCAGTGCTACCAAGATGGGATCTATCGGGGAAATTAACCCAGGGATAGCCCGGGATYGATGTCCAACTCCAACCCGTACTGCTGGCCGCGCTGGTACTGGTAGTAGGCGCAAGCGGCGATCATTGCCCCATTATCGGTACACAATATCGGGGGCGGGATAATCACCGGCAGAGGCGAGCGCTTGATTATYTCTTGGCGCAACCGCGTGTTGGCGGTGACTCCGCCGCCCAGGACCAGTCCTTTGGCATGGTAACGCTTAGCGGCGTCCACCAACTTGGCGGAGATCACATCCACCACCGACTCTTGGAAAGCCGCAGCCATCTCCCGCACCAACCGTGCCAATTCCTGTTTCCCCAGGTCCTTGCTTTCCGGCGGATACACCCCTTTAGCTTGGGCTAGATGGAGCAGGGCCGTTTTCAACCCGCTGAAGCTGAAATCCAAGGTATCCCTCATCCAAGCCCGTGGCAGCCGTTCKTCGCCGTCCGCTCCTTCGGCCACCCTCTGTATCTCCGGTCCTCCGGGAAATCCCAAACCCAGGATACGGGCTGCTTTGTCGAAAGCCTCGCCGGCGGCATCGTCCCGGGTCCTACCCAACAGTTTGTACGTGCCGTGGCCTTCCATCAAAAGCAGATCGGTATGTCCCCCCGAAGCGATCAAACAAAGCAGAGGAAATCCGGGATCTTCCCCCGGGTTATGCTCGGTGAGCCAGGAGGCGTAGATGTGTCCTTCAAGGTGATTGACTCCCATCAAAGGCACGCCGAGAGAGTAGGAGATCGCTTTGGCGGTGTTCAGTCCGGTGATCAAAGAACCGCCCAGTCCTGGTCCGTGGGTTACCGCTACCACGTCCACTTCATCCAGGGCCATGCCGCAATCGGCCACCGCTTTTTCAACCACCGGGACAATGTCCCTGACATGCTGGCGCGAAGCCACCTCGGGAACTACACCGCCGTAAACGGAGTGAAGCTCCACTTGAGAAGAGATGACGTTGGAATTCATCAACCGGCCATCTTCAACAACGCCGGCCGCGGTTTCATCGCAAGAAGTTTCGATACCTAGGATCTTCAAGCCTATTATTCCGGAACCATAGATATGAGRTTTACGGGGACTAGGAACCAGGCGCAAGGGTTGTGACATGAACGAAATGGCTACTTTTGCGCAAGGCCAATCATAGGTGGGGGCAGAGTCACCGTCAACTTTACACTAATTTGGGCCGATGCTATCATCGTAATACAAGTAATCGCTTACCTTGATACTAGGCAAGCTTGCGGAGGAATCGGCCAACAAATGGTAGAASCRCCATTAGCACTAGGCACGTTCGGATTTTACGTTTTCGCCGCGACGGGACCGGCGGTCAGCCTGGGCATTTCCGGCYTGTACCTTCAAATAATAGTGATCGTGGTGTGTATAGGTCTGGTGGCCTTTTTCAGCAGCGCTGAAGCCAGCCTAATATCGGTCAATAAGCTCAGGATCAGGTACCTTGCGGAGCAAGGGAATCGGTCCGCTCGCGTTGTCGCCCGAGTGTTGGAGCACCACGAAAAATTCTTCGCCACCATTCTGCTTACCGAGAACGCCTTCATAATTTTCGCCTCTTCTCTGGGAACGGCTGTGGCCATCAATCTAGCAGGCGGAAACCCGGTCCTGGTTCTAATGGCTCCGTTGGTCATGACCGTGGTCATTGTGACATTCGGGGAGATCACCCCCAAAACTCTGGCGGCTGGGTCATCAGAGCGATGGTCGTTGATAGTAGCAAGGCCTATCAGCGTAATCATGTACCTGGAGACGTCCGTCATATACCTGTTTACCCTACTGCCTCGCTTTCTGGCCAAAATGATGGGGAAAGAACAGGGTGTCTGGGCAACGTCGGTGACCGAAGGGGAGTTGCGGATGCTCATCGACATCAGTAAGACYGAGGGCGCCGTGGCGGAGGGTGAGGCTGATCTGCTGGAGAATGTGTTCAGCTTTGGCGACCGCCAGATGCGTGAGATCATGACCCCCCGGCCGGAATTTGTGATGGTCGAGCGCAATACTACCCTGGAGGAGTTTCTGCGTCTGTACACGGAGCACRMYSACACCCGTTTCCCGGTTTACGATGAATTATTGGAGAACGTGGTGGGTGTGCTCTCCAGTAAAGACGTACTTCTCGCCCTGGGGAAGACCAAGCTCGCTCCCCAGGACAGCGTGACGGAATTCCGCCGCCCGGCGTTTTTTGTTCCTGAGACCAAAACCGTCAGCAGTACGTTTAGCGAGATGCAGCAAGGAGGCTACGGGCTGGTCTTGATGGTCGATGAATTTGGGGGAATCGCCGGCCTGGCAACGGTAAAGCAGCTTCTAGAGGTCATCGTCGGCCAGGTTACCATGGAGGACGATGAATCAGGGGAGTTCTATACTCCGGTGGATGAAAATACCTACCGGCTTGATGCCGGGGTGGCTATCTCGGAGATAAATGAAGAGTTGGATCTGGGTCTGCCCGAAGGGGAATACCAGACGGTCGCAGGGTTTATCTTGTTTGACCTGGGGCGCATACCAGAAGAAGGCGACGTGGTTGAGTTTGAAAATCTGAGGTTGACCGTCAAAGAGATGATCGGAGTCAGGATTGAAACGGTCGAGCTAACACGGACTGTTATCGAGGCGGACGGAGCGGCTTCGTGAAGTTGCACCTGGTGCGGCACGGAGAGACCGAATGGAACAAGCTGGGCAGATTTCAAGGCCAACAGGACATCGCTTTAAATCCCCGCGGCCTGGCCCAGGCCAAGGAAACCGCCCGCGCGATGGCGGATGAAGGGGTTATTGCTCTGTACTCCAGCCCGTTGCAAAGGACCATGCAGGTAGCCAATGAAATATCCCGCTTGGCCAGCGTGCCGGTGGTGCCTTTGCCGGGCGTCAAGGAGTTGAATCTGGGCGAACTTGAGGGAGTTACCGGCGAAGAGATGCGCTCCAACTGGCCCGACGTGTACTCCGCCTGGAGTCAAGACCCCGGCAYGTTATCCATGCCCAAGGGAGAGTCYCTRTCCCAACTCCAAGACCGTGCCTGGCGTTCCCTCCAGGAAGTGGAGGAAGCCCACTCTGGCGATGATGTGATTGTGGTGGTTTCGCATAACTTCGCGATCCGCACCATGATCCACAAAGTCTTGGGTTTGCCACTGGCCAATTTTCACCGGTTATCCCTCGATCTAAGCTCAGTTAGCACCGTAGAGTACACCTCCAGGGGCCGGCGYYTGGCCTGTTACAACTCCACSGGGCACTTGTCCCCGGAAAACCGTTAGNAAGGGACTCATGGCAAGCGTGGCCAGCCTGGAAGGGCAAGTAGCGGCGGCCCTACGYCGTATGGGTCTCTCCGGCAACGACAGTATCTTGGTTSTGGGAGTGTCCGGRGGATCCGATTCYTCKGCTCTTCTCTATAGYCTGCACCGGCTACAAGAGTCCCATCGGCTAAGACTTCACGTCGCCCATCTGAACCACAACTTTCGCGGCGATGAAGCCGATGAAGATGCTCGATTCGTTGAATCTTTGGCCAACGAGTTAAACCTGCCTGCCACGGTGGAAAAGCAAGATCCCACCGAATACCGGCGAGACCGGTCGATCTCATCTTTCGAGCAACTGGCCAGGGAGATGCGCTATATCTTCATGGCCCGGGTGGCTGACGAAATTGGAGCCTCGGTGGTGGCGGTTGGACACACTGCCGATGACCAGGCGGAAACCGTTTTACAACATGTGTTGAGAGGGTCTGGACTCCACGGTCTACAGGGAATGACGGAGTCGGCGCCCTGGCCATGGCCAATGGGCTATCCCAATCTGCGTATATTCCGTCCTCTGCTGGGGGTGACCAAAGAGGACACGCTGGCCTACTGCCGGGAGTTGGGGCGGGACATTCGGGACGATAGCGGGAATTATCTGTCACGGTTCACCCGAAACCGGGTTAGGCATCGCTTGTTGCCCCTGCTTGCCGATGAGTTCAACCCACGGGTTAGGGAGGCTTTGGCGCGTTTGGCAAGGACGGCGGCTTCGGACCTGGATTTTATCGAGGGCGAAGTGTCGCGGGTGTGGCCCGAATTAGCCACAGTAACCGACGACGCCGTGATCTTCGACCTTGGGCGGATGACGCCCMTCCACCCTTCATTGCAGCGGTTGGCGTTGCGGCGGGGTTATTCCGCCTTGACCGGAGACACTCGGCGGCTACGGGAGAGCCACTTGATCGCCATGGCGGAGCTTGTATCGGSCCGAGCTACCKTGGGAACAGTGGAGTTGCCACAGGGCGCCCGGCTGATCCGAGTCTACGATCGTCTAATCCTGTCACGAGAAACCGAGTTGTCATGTCCGTTGCCTGTTTTTCAAGGCGAACATCCCTTGGCGTTGCCATCTGAGGCAGGGTCCGAAGTGGCCGTGTCAGTGGCGGGCTGGCAAGTTACCATGTGGGCGGGAATCCCCCCAGAAGGGCTTGGCGGTCAAGGAAGCCCTTGGGGACGTCCTGAGCAGTTTGATCGGCCATCGGCCATCCCGGATGAACCCGATTCCTCATTCAAGTGGTCCGCTTGGCTGGACAGGGAGTCCTTGGGAGAAGAGCTGTCTTTGAGGACCCGGCTACCGGGAGACCGGTTTCAGCCCCTGGGYATGAGCTGGGAGAAGAAGCTTCAAGACTTTTTCACCGACGCCAAAGTGCCCCGGACCTGGCGGGACCGGATGCCGCTTTTGCTTTCCCAGCGCGGAATCGCTTGGGTCGCGGGCCACAGGATCGCCGACTGGGCGGCGATTAAAACTGGGGAATTAGAAAGCCGGCCGGCAGTGTGGATCGAAATAAAGACGCASTAGAGGCTTAATAATTGCAGAATTGAGCCAYAATAATGTATAAATTGTGGTATATTATCGATACCAATRTGGTTACAACTTGCAACAGCTTGGGTATATTAAGGACAGAAATGGTTAATTTCAACTGTGTTGAATGCGGGACCGAGTTCGAGGCCGCAGGGGCCGGCGTCTGGCGTTGCCCGGCTTGCACTGAAAAAACCAAATCAGTAGGTGCAGCGCAGAAACCGCCCAAAAGCCAGGGCTATAAGGTCATTCGAGAAGAGGTTGGCGTGCGGGAGTTGAAAGCCAACCCTACCGAACTCATTCGTATGCTAGAGGAGACACCCGGCTTGGAAATCATAATTACTCGCTACGGAAAGCCCGCAGCCAAGCTGGTGTCTTTGAAAGAAACTTCGGAAGAAATACCCTGGTCGGAGCGGGTTAGCTTGCGCGGTACCTGGGCAAACCGGCATGAACTCACCGATGCGGATTTTGCAGAAGCAAAACGAATTTGGGAACCCAAGGCTTTTGACTAACGCCGACCTTCCTAGGTATATTCTGGACACTCACGCTTGGTTCTGGTTCATGGAATATCCGCATTTGTTGAGTCCGGCGGCGGATGCGGCCTTTCGCCTGGCYGCCGCCGGGGGGGCCCATATTATCGTTCCCGCCATAGTGGTCGCTGAACTCTATTACCTGACAGTAAAACGGGGAGATCCTATCTCCCCGGCAATTCTGATTGCCAACATCAATCGAAGCCGGGAGTTCCGGTTCTCGCCGTTAGGCCAGGCCCAATTGTCCAAGATGGGGGAGATCGACGGGGTAGCCGAGATGCATGACCGCCTGATAGTGGCGGAAGCCTTGGCGTGGCAGGCTCCAATCATAACCAATGACGAGGTTATTCGCCGCAGCGGAGTCGCCAAAATTATTTGGTGATAATCACAACCCCAACAGTCTCGACGGGTTGTCTTTGACCAGCATCCCCACCTCCACCTCTTCCATGCCCGCTTGAAGCAGGGTGGCGATACCCATCCGCAAACCCTCGGCCGGCATTGGGTGGAAGTCCTGGCCGAAGTCGGTGCTTACGATGCAGTTTTCCGTGCCGATGGCCATGATCGTGTCCACCAGTTCTTGGGGGGCCAGGCGATAGGTTAACGGCATCATTACGTGCAGGCAATGCTCGATGTAAGCGCCCATCGAGGCCAGGGTTTTCATGTCTTCCAAGGTCATCCCGGTCCAGAATGCCATGGTGGTGCCGTGCGTCACCACAACCCTGCCGATGCCCATGTTCCGGGCTTCCTCCACCAATACCATGCTTTCCTTGGTGGAGATGTGTCCGGTGGCCAACACCATATCGTGCGCCTTGATCTGGTCTAGGATGGCGTATACTTCCGGGACCAGACCGCCGGCATCGTCCAGCAAGTAAATACCGCCTTCCAGTCCTTTGTGCTGGCGGTCGGCCTGGGCCGAATAAGTTGGCATCCAGACAACGCGGCTGCCCATCTTGGCGCTGCTTTCGACTGCCGCGGCGTTCAGGCCCCCAACCTCGAAATCCAGGGCAATGCCGCCGATGAGCGTGATATCCGGCACGGCCTGACTGGCCGTGTAAGCGACCGGATGGGTCGGATACTCGTGGCTTTTCAGCACCATGCCCCGCATTCCCATATCCCGAGCCTGTAGAGCCACATCGATGGCGCTCCCCCGACGTTCTACCCTGGCGTCGGGAGCGCAGTGGACGTGGATATCTAATGCGCCTTCCAGTAATCGGTCAACGTTGCTCAAATCAACTCCTCTTGTGCTTGCATCCCCTGATCAGTCACCCTCCGGACCACCGCGATTGCGGCTGACCGAGGGTCTCATCAKAKGAATTCATGACGATATAAYAATTAGAGGCTACTTTACAACCAGCGGAGCCCAATCCGCAATACAAAGGTGAATCCTGGCGCTGATCAGAGATGATCCCACTACTAGCGGCGTGCCCTGGTACCAGTCCAAGGCTTAGCAACCCGATGCGCGATCTGCGGGAGCACGCCGATGAGGAACTTGCGCCGTTCGTTACTCCAGGAGGCTCTGGTAGATCTCCTGGGTCTCTTGAGAGGGTTCGGTGYCGACTTCGGCAGCCAATATTYCCCGGCATTGRKSRTWGAYGKTRRRSGYYKMGGSCCGGTTGCCTGCCGCCGAGTAGGCCTGCATCAAAAGTTGGTAGCCGCGTTCCCGAAGGTTGTCCAGCTTTACCGCTTCAGTTCCGGTTTCCACGGCAACCATCGGCTCACCCACCAACCTTTGGCTTTCCGACAAGCAATCCAGTGCCCGCAGCAGTTGGCGGTGTAATTTTCCTCGCAACGAATCCACCCAGAAGCCCTCGATGCCCGGGAGAAAGGGCCTTCTGGCGATACACGCAGCCGCGCCAGCCGGGCCTAGAACCTGCTCTGGGCTGCCATTTCTCAAATGGGCCTCAGCTCTGTCGACGGCCGAGAAGCCTGCCTCTAGGTCGATCCATACATCCGCCGGCAGATCCAATTGGTATTGCCCCGAGCTGCGGAAAAAAGAGACTCCCTCTTTCTTCAACGGCTCGATGGAAACCATGCTCCGGATCCTGCTGGTAATGGCGCTCAATGCCCCTTCCCAGGCGGGGGACATCTCGTCGGGCCAGATGACGGTTGCCAGCTCTTCCTTTGGGACCGTCCTGGTCCGTTCGTGAACCAAATAGGCAAACGCCAGCCGGCCTTGCTTGCCCCTGATTTGGGTTTGATTGACCACAACCTGGCCGTTCGCTTCCATTCCAACCCGGCCTGTGAGATAAATTCTGACGCCCACTATCTGCCAAACTTCCGCCAAAGATTCGACATGATTCGGGCTGTATTATATACGCACCAAACTAGGAAGGAGGGACCTCATGGCTAAGGCAGTCAATTGTCCTTGCGGAGAGACGATCAAAGCGGATACGGACGACGAATTGGTTCAACTGGTACAAGCTCATGGGAAAGAGGTGCACAATCAAGAGGTCAGCAGAGAAGACGCCCTGGCGATGGCTCAGCCGATAGAGTAATTCCCCCCAACCTGCCGGTAATTCGGATCGCCGAATCAGACCGGTGGTAGCGGCGAGCTAGCGGCGGCGGGGATAGGGCGAAGATATCGTCCCCGCCGTCACCCCACCGGCGGGTTGCGGCGGTACCAGTCGGCGATCTCCCCTCCCGTCGCGGCCCAAACGCCTTGCCGGCGAACCATGTGGCCCAAGGCTTCGTCCAGGACTCCGATGCGGAAGGGCTGGCCAATGAGCCAGGGATGCACATGCAACACCATCACCCGGCCGTTGGCGGCGCCGTCCTCGTACATGGCGTCGAAACCTTCCTTGAGCATCAGAGAATAACGGTCCATGTCTACCTTGCGGTCGGCCATGGCGTTAACGTCATCCAGTTCCAACATGATGGGCAGGGCCAAGATTTCGCCCTGGGGGACGTTAAGAGGGTAAGGTTGCTCGTCGTTTGCCCAATCGCAAACGTAAGATATACCGGCCTCGGCTAGAAGCTGGGGCGTCCGGGCCGACTCGCCGTACTCCGGTCCCAGCCAGCCTTGGGGAGCGGAGCCGGTGGCAGTGGTCAGGGCTTTTAGCGATTCGCTGATGTATTCCCGCTCTTGTTCCTGGGACATGCCGCTGTTGATCATGCGGCTAACGGAAACCCCGTGTCCGATAATTTCGCAACCCCACCCCAGCAAGTGGCGCACCAAATAAGGATAATTTTCGGCGGTCATAGCGTCCAAGGCGACGGTGGCTTTTATCCCGTGTCTTTTCAGCACGTCCAATACCCGGAAGATCCCGACGCGGTGGCCGTACTCCCGGTGGGACAGGCGGGCATAGTCGGGAAATGGGCGGGCCACCGAGCCCCCGGCCAAGCTGCGAGATTGGAAGCTGCCCTCCGGCGTACTCCATTCCATGTGCTCCAGGTTGACGATGACGCAGAGAGCTACCCTAGCGTTATCCGGCCATCGGAGAACTCCACGAGTGGTGATGGGAGACCAATCATAATGCGGGTGGTCCATCCCAAGTTGGCGCTGTGCGGGCATACCCCTTTCCTCCATACCCCTGGCTGTCAGCCTTCAGCGGGAACCCGGGCAGGTTCTGTCCGGTCCCCTGACGGCTGACGGCTGATAGCTGATCGCTTACGAAAGTTTTGCCGCGTGAGCCACGGCATCGTCGTAGTAATTTTCGATGTAATAGTCGGCTATGTCGTCCGCGGTGGTCTGCCACACCCCGTCGTGGGACATGATGTGGCTTAGAATGTCGTCCAGATACTTGATCCGATGCGGCTGGCCGATAAGAAAGGGATGCAGGGCGATGCACATGACCCGTCCGCTTTCGGCTCCTTCCTTGTACAGTTGGTCGAATTGGGCTTTGCAGATCCGGGCGAAATAGTCACCCTCGTAGTGGTTGTCCCGGAGCAGCGACGAGTCATTTAGCTCGATGGAATAAGGCACCGAGACAAGCTTTCCGGACTTCACTTTGATGGGGACCGGTTGGTCGTCATGCATCCAGTCGGTGTGGTAGATGAGACCCGCTTCGGCCATCAGGTCCGGGGTCCGTTCCGTGCCGGATATAGCTGGTCCCAGCATGCCTTTGAGCTGTTTACCCGTGTGCAGCTTCAGGGTATCGATGGTGTCCCGGTAGAACTCCCGCTCTTGCTCTTCGGTGTAGGTGTAAAGGTACCGGGTATTGTAGATACCGTGGCTCATGTAGTCGTAGTCGCGTTGGACCATTGCATCGCGGATTTCCGGGAAATGTTCCAATACGGCCATGTTCAGAGAGACGCAGCACCGGATGTTGTACTTGTCCAAGGTCTCCAGCATCCGCCAGAACCCCACCCGGTTGCCGTAGTCCCGGTAAGAGTACTGCTGCACATCGGGAAAGGGAGTGCGAGGCCAGGGGGTGCGGGCCGAATCGTCGTCGGGCATGTATTCGTAATGCTCAACGTTGGGCGAGATCCACAGGGCAACCCGCGCGTCGTTGGGCCACTTGATGATGGGCCGGTCAATGATCGGGCTGTAGTCCACCCGGTTTGGTGGCAACGGCATGGAGACTACCTCCTGGTTAGGTTTGCTTCTGGAATCGACTGAAGAGTTAAGCCGCCACCGCCGGCCAGTGTCCGCGGCTGGGGGAGACTGATTCGTAGCCTTGGGCTACGCGAAATAGCGTGCTTTCGTCGAAGGCGCGCCCGATGAATTGGATGCCTATGGGGAGGCCCGCCTGATTGAATCCGCAGGGAACGGTGATGGCCGGCAATCCGGTGGCATTCTCAGGGCTGGTGTTTCGGGAGATGACGCCGGAGCCCGGACCGCGCACCCGGTGTTCCTCGCCGCCCAGGGTGATGTACTTGGCGTCGATGCGGGGCGCCGCCACCGGCGCGGTGGGGGTTACCAGGAAGTCCACCTCCTGGAGCACCCGGGCGTGTTCTTCTTGGATGATCCGTTGCACCTTCAGGGCTTTGGAGTAGTCCCGCCCTAGGACGAACTGGCCGGCCAGGGTGCGGTAAAGGGTATCCGGCCCATAGTCTTCCCGCTTCGCCTGGATGTACGGCTCGTGGGTCACCACGCTGTCGGCCATGCCGGAGAAGCGCAACGCCCCGGAATACTCCATGTTGGGCAGGCTAACCTCTTTGATTTCCACCCCCAATTCTTGCAGGGCCTCGATGGCCAGACGGACCGCCGCCTCCACTTCGCTGTCCACCAGGTCGAAGAAATAGTTGGTGGGAATGCCCATCTTCATTCCATGGAGGTTTCCCTCAAGGGCAGCGGAGTAGTCGGGCACTGGAACTGGCACGGTGCTGGGGTCTAAGGGGTCGTAACCGGCGAGGGCTTGCAGTACTAAGGCACTGTCGCTGACCGAGCGGGTCATGGGACCGATGTGGTCGCCATTGAAACTGGTTACCAGCAGTCCCCGTTGGCTCAACCGGCCGAAGGTCTGCTTGAGGCCGACCACACCGCAGAAGGTCCCCGGCAGACGGACCGAGCCTCCCAAGTCGGTGCCCAAAGACGCAAAGGTGACCCCCGACGCCACGTTAGCGCCTCCCCCACCGCTGGACCCTCCGGGAATGTGGTCCAGCGCCCAAGGATTGTGCACCGGCCCGTAGTGGGGATTGTTGGATGTCGCTCCGGCGGCAAACTCTTCCAGGTTTTCTTTACCCAGAATGATGGCGCCCGCTGCTTTGCAACGCCGCACAACTTCGGCGTCTTCTTCGGGAACGTTGTCTGAGAGCACTTTAGTCCCCACCGTGGTGCGGATGCCGCCGGTGGCGATGTTGTCCTTTATCCCGATGGGGATCCCTTGAAGCGGACCCAGGTATTCTCCCCTGGCCAAAGCCGCTTCCTGCTCTCTGGCCTGGTCCATCGCTTGGTCCCGGAGGATGGTGATGAATGAGTTCAATACGGGCTGTAGCCGTTCTGCCTGGGCCAAGGCCGCCTCGGTAAGTTCCACCGGAGAGACCTCCCCGGACAGGATCTTGGGCGCCATATCCGAGATTGTTAGTTTGAGCAGGGCCAGATTAGCCATCGGCGCCAGCTCCCTCGTCCGCTTTGATCAGGCGGCTGGACATTATGCACGAGAGGTCTAGGTCCCTCAGCTTTTCTAACTCAGCCAAGTAGCTGTCCAACTCGGGTGCGATAAGATCGAACTCGCCGTCGGAAAGCTCAAATCCGTGGTAGTCCCGGATCATTGCTTTCAGGGTCTCTTTGGAAATCGCCATTGCCTTGACCTCCGGGCCGGGGATGGTTCAAGGCAGAGTGTAAACCAGGGTAATCTGGAAAGCAACGAACCCGTCCAAAGCAACGTAGTCCAGGGAGGTGCCGGCACCCAAAACGCGTGGGGAAATCTCCGCCCRGACTACCATACTCACTCCCTATTTWGCTCAGGGGTACATCCCGTGGAWTCGGCAKGRGTCCRRAGTTAAACTGAMCTGAAGAYTGACGATGAATACTCTACTTTCTATCCGGGATTCCAGTGAAATTATCCAGACTTAAAAAACAAATATCGCTCGATCAAACCCCCAAGTTGGCGTCCGACCAACGAGGAATCACCGGGCTGGAAACCGCGATCGTGTTGATCGCTTTCGTGGTCGTTTCCTCCGTATTTGCCTTCGCGGCGCTATCCACCGGCCTGTTCTCCAGCGACAAAGCCAAAGAGACCCATACCGCCGGGCTAGCCGAGTCTAGAGGCACTCTGGAGCTCAAAGGATCGGTGGTTGCCAAGGTGAGCGGAACCACCGGCGCGACCGGCGTGGTGACGAGCATCGAATTCCAGATATCCAACGCCGCCGCCGGTGAGGCAATTGACATGACTCCGGGTAATACCATTATCAAGTACAGCGACAAGACTCAGACGGTGAATCTGAATTCCAGCACTGAGTTCAGCGCTAGCAACATCGCCGCCTTCGGGRACACGGACTCTCTGTTGGAGATTGGCGAACTCTTCCAAATCACGCTTTTGAATCTAACCTCAAACCTCGCCACCGACTTGGGTACAAATACCGACTTTACCATAGAGATGATACCTTCCGGGGGAGCCGTATTATTCATAGGACGGAGAACACCGGTGTCTTTGGAAGCGAGTAACCGCCTCGACTAGACCTTATTGCAAGGTTTCAGACCCACGAAGGTTYCAGACCCACGATCGAACCAAGCCCCATGCCGCTCCCGMATTTTAATTTCGGTGCGCTGGTAGTATTATGGTAAGAGAACCACCGGGCTAGGCACAGCAGATCTCAGGCCGCCGGGGGACGGCCGGTCCAGAGGCAAAAACTTGAGGAACCTGGCGAATTTCCTGGTTCATCTCTTCGGGCGCGAAGGCGAACGGGACCGTATAAACCTCTCCACGGTCCACGACCGATGCTTGCTCTGCGAACAGCAGATCAGCGATTCCACGACCTACCTAACCTACCGGGTATGCCCTTATTGCCGGTTCCACTACACCCTTTCCGCTCGGGAACGGATCGAGCTTCTGGCGGATAAAGGGACCTTCAAAGAGTCCCAAAGATACCTCAGTTCTGTTGCGCCTCTGTCATTTTCCGGAAAGGCAACCTACCGGGAAATGATATCCCGTGACCAGGACCGCACCGGGTTGACCGAAGCCGCGGTAACCGGCCGATGCCGGATCGACGGCATAGATGTGATGTTGGTGGTGCTGGACTTTGGGTTCATGGGTGGCAGTATGGGCAGCGTGGTGGGGGAGAAGGTGGCCACGGCCTTGGAGACGGCGGCCCGGCGAGACCTTCCGATGGTCGCCTTGGTCACCGGCGGCGGCGCCCGGGTACAAGAAGGCGTTCTGTCTTTGATGCAGATGGCCAAGACGGTGACCGCGGCGAACCGCCTGCGGGAAAAGCAAGTGCCCTTCATCGTGGTGCTGGCCAACCCGTCTACCGGTCAGGCCTACGCCAGCTTCGCCAACCTAGGCGACATAATCATCGCCGAACCGGGCTCGTTGATCGGTTTGTCGCCCCTTCGGACTCTGCGGGAAGTGTCTAAGACACCCCTGCCCCTAGACGCCCATACCGCCGAGGCTCACCTGGGTCACGGTCTGCTTGATAACGTAGTCGATCGTGAGGCTTTGCAACCCCGGTTGTCCATACTCCTCCAGATCCTCACCGCCAAGAAGCACAGCAATGGGAATCTCAAGGAGCTGCTCAAAACGGAGATTGAGACTCCGGAAGACGCGGAGCCGTGGGAGGCGGTCACCATTGCCCGGGACGCCGAAAGGCCGTTGTCCTTGAACTACATGAGAGCGATACTGGATCCTTTCATCGAGCTTCACGGCGACCGGTTAAATAGTGACGACCGRTCGATCGTTGGTGGACTGGGATTTCTCTGCGGCGAGCCGGTGGCTATCATCGGGCAGCAAAGGCGTTCCCCGGTCGATGGAGAGCGCTACCACGTATATCCTGACGGCCTGCGCAAGGCGCAGCGCATGATTGAATTGTCGGCCCGGTTCAAGTTGCCTCTGGTGGCGTTGGTGGATACTCAAGGCGCCGACCCTGGCTTGGAGGCGGAGGAGCAAGGCATTGGCAACGCTATCGCCAAGACGCTGTCGATGATGGCCGATGCTCCTACCCCCATCGTCTCAGTAATAATCGGTGAGGGCGGCAGCGAAGGCGCGCTGGCATTGGGACTTTCCGACCGCACTTTGATGCAACAATTCGCGATCTATTCGCCGATAACGTTGAACCATAACTTGGGAGGCTCCTATCCCGACCATAAGTTGGACCGGGAAGCCGCCGAGGCTCTGATGCTGACTGCCCGGGATTGCGTGGAATTGGGCATCGTGGACCGGATCGTGCCAGAACCCCCTAACGGGTCCCACACCAATCCCAAGGAAGCGGCAGCAGCTTTACAAGTTTCGGTGCTAAAGGAACTGGCCGGGTTGTCCAARCTATCYGAGGGTAAGCTTCGCAAACAACGTTATCGCAAGTTTCGGCGCATGGGAGAGCGGAGCACCTATTCTCATGAAGCGGTGATCCGTGAAGTGGAGTTGCTGCGGGGAATATCCTCCGGGGAACGGGAGGACGGCAAAAACGGCCGCGTCCAAAAGAAAAGGACCCTGGAAGACGAGTCTTCCCATGGTCCAGTTTCCTCTGACGACTAGAAACCTGCTGGCTGTTAGGAGGCTTCCCGTCCGAACTCATGCAGGCTATTCTTGACGCGTTTGACCAAGTGAGCGTATTCCTCGCCCACCGAATCGTCCATCAAAGAAGTGGGCTTTGTTGTGTCTTGGTAAGAGGACCGCAACGCCAGGGTCCCAAGGAATGGTGTGTCTACCTCGGCCGCCAACTTCTCGCCTCCTCCCTGCCCGAATACTTCCCCGGTGTAGTTCTCCACTATTCCCAGCACGTTAAGGTTGAGTTTCCGAATCATGTTGATACAACGCCTGGCGTCGATATTCGCCAGTTGCTGGGGGGTGCTTACAACCACGAATCCATCCATGGGCAAAGTCTGCATGACGGTCAATGGGGAGTCGGAAGTCCCCGGAGGAAGGTCGACCACCAGGTAGTCCAAGTCTCCCCACTCGGTGGTTTGTAAAAACTGGCTGATGGCGTTGTGAATCATGGGACCGCGCCAGATGATCGCTTCTTCCTCGTTTTCTTGAAARAAGGCCATTGAAACGACTCGGACGCCCCATTTTTCCGATGGGTGAATCTGGCCGTCCACGTAATCGGGTTTGTCTTCAATGCCCAGGACTTTGGTGACATTGGGACAGTCTATGTCCACATCCAGCAGCCCGACACTGTTTCCTTGTTGGGCGAGAGTGACCGCCAGATTGACGGCTACGGTGGTCTTTCCTACTCCGCCTTTGCCGCTGTAGACGCCAATCTTGGTTTTGATCTTGGATAGGCGATCGGTGATCTGGCGTTTCTGTTCCCAGCTGCGTTTGATCTGCTCCAGCCGGGCGTTTTCCTGGGGCGTTGGCATGCGGTCCTCCAGCCGGATCTCCGGGCTGCTTAGGGTTAAGGTTAAAAAAGTCTTGCCTGGGGAATGTCGAAGCCTAGATGCCTAGCTGGGACCTGGCCTCTTCGCTGATAAGGTCGGGGGACCATGGAGGGTCGAATACCAGCTCTATCTCAACGTCTTCCACGCCTTCAACGTCCTGAATCGCCCACTCTGCTTGCTGGGCAATGAAAGGGCCCATGCCGCAACCGGGGAAGGTCAATGTCATCTGAACGTAGACATCGCCTTTAGTGACCTGCACGTCGTAGATCAGTCCTAGATCCACCACGTTTACCGGTATCTCTGGATCGAAAACGGTCTTGAGAGATTCGTAGATCGCTTCCGTGGTTAGCTCTTCCGCCATAATATCCTCCCTAAGGCTTCGGCTGGGCCCGACTTTCTTAATTATATGGAAAGTCGACCTATTTGGTCAACAATTCCTGGATGTATCTAGTCCCAGGATTAGAATCGCTGAATCATGGTTCTGGTTCGGCAATCAATCTCTATATATAGCCTATATGGGCGGTTAAGGAATCAGCAACACCTTGCCAGTGGTGCTCCGGCCCTCAAGCTGGCGGTGGGCTTCCGAGGCCTCGGCCAATGGAAAGACATGCTCCACCCGCAGCTTTAGCTCGCCTGACTTRACCCAGCCCAGCACGTCTCCAGCCCGCTGCTCCAACTCTTCCCTGGTGGCTGTATAGTCGGCCAGTCCGGGGCGGGTCAGGTACAGGGAGCCGTTGCCAAGGATCCTTGGGTCCATGGAGGTGACCGGGCCGCTGGAATTGCCGTAAAGCACCATGTGCCCCCTTCTACCCAAGCAACTGATGCTCTGGTCGAAAGTAGTCTTTGCCACCGAATCGTAAACGGCCCGCACACCCTCGCCGTTGGTGGCTTTCTTTACTTCTTCCGCGAAATCCTGCTGGGTGTAGAGAATGACGTGGTCGGCGCCCGCTTCCCTGGCCAGGTCCGCCTTGGCTTCGGTGGAAACGGTGGTGAAGATATACCCGCCCAGCTTCTTGACCATTTGGATCAGCAATAATCCCACTCCACCGGCGCCGGCATGTATGACAACCCGGTCGCCTTTTTGCACCGAGTAGGTCGAGTGGCAAAGGTAGTGGGCGGTCATGCCCTGCAGCATAGCGGCGGCGCCCGCTCGCGCGTCCAATCCATCCGGCATCTTGATAAGGCGGGAAGCCGGTACTAACGCTTGCTCGGCGTAAGACCCGGGGGTGCCGCAGTAGGCAACGACATCACCTTCTTTAAMTTGGGTAACGCCAGACCCGACGCCACGCACTGTTCCGGCYCCTTCCACGCCGATGGTCCGTGGAAGGGGCTGGCCAGGGTTGGCCCCCATCCGGTTGTAGACATCGGTAAAGTTGACGCCCACGGCCTGTATCTCCACCAAGGCTTGTCCTTCTCCAGGGCTCAGATCCGCCACGTCCTGGTACTTCATGGCCTCGGGGCCGCCGTGCTCAGATATCTGTACTGCTTTCATGATTCATCCTCCTAGTTGACCGAGTGCTGATCAAGGGTCACTGCGATTCTCTCTCGCCGTTTGGATCATACAATCATTATCGGTTTCCCCCGACTGACGCCGCATTTCCTAATAAGTTGAGGCCRACTTCTCCGGTATATCCTAACCGCCATGTATSGGGTGAATCTGGGAGTGAGATTAACCCCATGTTGAATGAAGCGCACGCGATACCGGAGAGGYAAATCAGTCCGACGGTAGTATACTCCGAATGTATGTGCTGGGACACGTATGGGTGCGCGGTTCAAGATTGGCCGCGGCGTATTTTTGCCGGACCGGCCTGGCCGGCATAGAGATAAAATCGGAAGTTGGTGACGTTGAAGGCCGGTTCGAAGTCGTTGATATCCCTACCGGAAACTGATATTATTGATAAGACGTTCATCGGTCATCGGTGACCGCCATCCCCCCTGAAAATTCAATCCGTCTAGTCGGCTGGAACAGCCGAATGGCCAGAAATYAGGGTTCAGAGCGGCCATCCAAGTATCGAACCTCCGGGTGGACCGAAGAAACCCAATCTACCGGGAAAGACCCGGTGGACTGCCTSAACCAGCGTAACCAGGACGCCCACCCAGGTAGAACGGTCCCGTTAAACCGAACGAGCAATAGTCCTTGTCCCAGGTTTGATCTGTGGATGGTAGGGATGCGGATGGCGTGATGGAAGGCTAAATGTTCAGCAGAGGCTGAAAATTCTGGAGGTATCTGAATTGATTAGTCAAAGTGGCCCGTCGCTTTCTGAAGCCCTGACTCGGTTTATCGCCTCCAAGAAGGGCGGTAAGAAGGCCMAGGATGGGCATCAAGAGCTCGGCCGCTTTGTGGCCTGGTGTGGACGGCAAAGAAAAGTAAACGACGTTTCGCCGGCTGAGGTTGCTGAATACGCCCAGCACATCGGTCTGGGAGGCGTCGATGCGGCGCTTAGGCTTAATCCATTAAAACCCTTCCTAGCCTATCTCAAAGATGAAGGTTGGATCGTCAATGGATTGGCGGCCCACCTAAGGGTCCCTAGGRCGCGAAAAACCACCGGAGGCCGCTCGTCTTCGYCCGGAGCGTATGGGGATGATGATGCTACCCATTTGAGCCAAGAAGGATATGATCGCCTGGTGGCCCAAGTTGCGGTGCTCAAAGGGGAGCGGGTCAGCATCGTGGAAGATATCCGGCGGGCGATGGAGGACAAGGATTTTCGCGAGAACGCCCCATTGGAAGCGGCCAAGGAACGCCAGGGCATCATTGAGTCCAAGATCCGGGAGCTAGAAGCCGGCCTGGTCAGCGCTGTTGTYATGCAGACGGGGCGCCGAACCGCTCAGCAGAAGGCTGTTGTGGGCGCCAAGTTRACTCTGAAGGACATGGATTCAGGYAAGAAGGTGGTTTAYACGCTGGTAGACGTTCKGGAAGCCGATGCYTCYTCCRKGAAAATATCCACAGTCTCGCCCGTCGGTTCTGCATTGATGAGCCGCAGTGTTGGCGAAGAGATTGCGATCAACGTTCCTAAAGGCACATTGAAGTACACCATCGAAAAGATTAGCACGTAGCATACTGCCTTATTTAAAGCCGCGTTTTAAGATTGAAATARAAAGAGGCCCGGAYTTCCGGGCCTCTTTTCTTTTTGATCTCTAGCCTAGTTTGTCTATTTCCGCCAAGATATCCAACGGGTCTGGTAGCACGCCGGGAACGTAGGTCTGGCGGTACCGGATGATTCCGTCTTTGTCCACCACGATCACCGCCCTGGTGCTGGCGCCTCGCTCTTCGTTCCATAGATCGAAGGCGATCGTGGCTTTACCCTTGGGATGGAAATCCGATAGCTCGGGGTAAGGCAATCCTCCCAAAGAGGTTGACCATGCGCGGTGAGCCGCTACTGTGTCGCAACTTATGCCCAGAACCTGAGCATTTTTCTCCTCAAACCGGCTGTGATGTTGCCGGAAGAGGGTGGCTTGCGTGGTTCAACCAGATGTGAAGTCGAACACGTGGAAAGAGAGGACCACGTGCTTTTGACCCTTGTAGCTGCTTAGGGTGATGTCTCCTTCACTCACCGAAGGAAGGGTAAAATCAGGGGCTGGGTCGCCAACTTGTGCGGGCATATCCTTACCTTTCTGTTTAGATTTTGCAGACTCGTGCCCGTGGCCGGACACTGGGAGATTATACCTTAGATTTGAACGTTGTACGACCACGTAACAGCTTGACATAACTTCCTCTGAAAACGGGCATGAACGCTGTCATATTCGGGCGTCGTACGGTGGTATACTAGCCGGGATTTCAACCACTTTGCGGGCTGTGAGCCCCCGTACAYCAAGTCATCTACCTGTCTTGCCCCACCACGTCAACCGGTTCCGTAGCCGGGTAAGCAGCGCCCGAGTCCTGAGCAGATTGCAAGTAGTTTTTGAACGCGGCGTGTATCTCCCTGAGATAGACCTGTGGCTGGATTCCCTTAGAAAGAAGGACACCAGTCTGATTTCTCACGCCCACTCCGACCACACCGCTCGCCACCTTCGTCCCGTTCTGACGCCGAATACCCTGCTCCTCTTAGCCGATTACCTAAAAAAATCGGACCCGATTCCCCTCTCATACCACGAGCCCCTGGATTGCGGTAAATACACTCTTACGCTGTATCCTGCGGGTCATTGCCTGGGGTCGGCTCAATCGTTGATCGAGTCCAAGAGCACCGGGGAACGAGTGTTGTACACCGGCGACATAAAGGTGAAACCCAGTCCTACCAACGAGCCCCTGGAGGCGGTACCCTGCGACACCCTGATCTTGGAAGCAACCTACGGCCGCCCCAAGTATGTTTTCCCGGATCAGGACCAGGTATTGTCCACCGCTTGCAATACCTTGCGAAACTGGTTATCTCAGGGGCGTAAACCCGTAGTCCAGGGCTGGCGATTGGGCAAATCTCAAGAGGTGATGCATCACTTGTTGAGTCAGGGTTTCGATATGGTGGTGGATGAAGGGGTTTATCAGGTTGCCCAGGTTTATCAACAGGCAGGGGTTAGCTTCCCCGGTGAATTACGCCTGTTCGACGGACAATGGCCCGAGGGAGCCGTTTTGCTTTGYCCGCCGGGGCGTGGGATGACTAAGGCGGTRAACGGCTTCCGAGGCTTGAAGGTCATGGAGCTAACGGGGTGGGCCGTGGATGGAAGCCGGGGCTGGGGCCGCCGTKGCGACGCCAGCTTGCCTTTCAGCGACCATCCGGATTTCAATGAACTGGTTGAATACGTCCGTCGGGTCGACCCCAAAGAGGTGTACACGGTTAACGGCTTTCCCGAGCTGGCGGCCCACCTAAGGGGTCTGGGGTATCCGGCGGTGCACCTGGACGGGCGGCGGGGCGAGGTACAGGRCACAGGGTTTCAGATGAAGATGATGTAGGAGATCCCCCCAACTTTCTTTACGAAAGGGGGCTRTTCAGGAGTCGAAGRGGAATCGTCAAAAGCGTAGGGGCGCGTYTCAAACYCGCCCCTACGCRCGTGAACGACTTTGCGTTGGTTGGCATAATCTGGGGGGCGCCAACGCCCAGCATGCGGTTGACCGCGCTYAGATAGGCCYTGTCCCTCGCCGATCCGAGTCCGTACCTTCAGCCTTGGATAGCACTTTCCGCCTACAGGGTCATAGCGGGTATCCCGGCGGYTGCGAGGGAAATACAAAAAAGACAGACTCCCAGCCTATTAATWAATAKGAAGATATATGCCTATACTGAATGCTATGAGAAGAAAAGCAGRGTCTCTCATTCCGATTGAGATCTTGATCCTGGAGGCTGGCGCTGCGCTTAAGACTCGCAGCGATCCAAGCTTTTACGGCTTCATGWTCGCCAAAGAAATTAAAGAACGTGAAGGAGCGCGCCTGCTTACCGCTCACGGAACGCTTTATAAAGCTCTGGGGAGGATGGAAAAGGCGGGCYTGCTGGAGAGCACTTGGGAAGACCCGCTTATCGCTGCGGAAGAGAGCCGGCCTCGCCGACGTTCTTACAATCTGACTTCCGCAGGTGACCTAGCCCTGGCAAAAGTGAAAGCTGAGGCCAAGCGATTTCCGGCCATTGGGAAAGGACTTTTGAYGGCATGAGATGTTCATCTTCAAGAATGGCGGCGTGGCTCGYTCGGAAATGGGTGAATTTGTACACCATTGGCCTGCCTATAGACGTCAAGAAATTTAGGGGAGAAGAGATCGCCTCCGACCTCTGGGAGCAGGCTCAAGATGCATCCGGATCAGTGAGCGGGAGGCGATCTCTTCGGGTGCACATACTTGGCCGTTTGCTGTTCGGCATACCCGACGACCTATTCTGGCGCATGGAACACTCGAAGACGACCGGAGGGAGCATCGCGATGAATCGGGCAAGATATTTAACGTATCCTAGGACTTATATCAATCTCATCGTATTGTTGGTCGGCATGGTAGTTCTCTTCCCTATCGGCGTCGGCGGATTCGTCACCGCCATCGTGGCAGCCGTAGTCCCGCCAGTCTTGCTTGCAACTGTTTTCATGTACAAATGGACAACAGTGGCTATCGGCCCGATCCCCATAGACACATTTCCTGAGGCGCTCGTTGTCTCACTCCTCGGTCTTGTGTTACTCCTGATCGAGTTATTWGTAGCCAACGCGATTGTCTCGATACTGCGGCGCCATGTTTCAGTGCGGATCGCCCGCTTCCATTTTGGACAAGACGCCTAGAGAAACACCCGATCTGCAATTACATCCAAGTGCATTGTCCCGCACCCCGGTCATCCACGCCTATCCGGATGACTTATGGATCTGCCCCGCAAACGGCACTTGACGAGGGCAAAAACAATAGGGGCGACCCGATCGCTCGAGTCGCCCCTATTCTGCATCTGATGTGCCCTGGTGAGGACTTAATCCGGGGTGGTGCCCACGGCCGGGATGCTTGACTCTTCGTCGGCGGCCAGCATGCGGTTGACCGCGCTCAGATAGGCCTTTCCGCTGGCGACGATTATGTCGGTGTCGGCGCCCCGGCCCGTGTAGACCTTCCCGGCATTCTCGATCCGGATGGTGACGCTGCCGATGGAGTCCATGCCCTCGGTAACCGCTTGAACCTTGAAGTCCACCAGTTCGCATTCGCAGCCGATCACCCGGTCGATGGCATTGCAGACAGCGTCCACCGGGCCGTTGCCGGTGGATGCGTCGGTGACCGATTTCTGRTCCGGTCCGATGAGCCGGACGGTGGCGGTGGCGATGTCTTGATCGCCTCCGGAGAACTGCACGTGGTCCAGGGTGTAGCTGATCGGCTCGGTAGCCGTCCGATTCTCCTCGTCCATGAGGATCTCCAGGTCGCGGTCGGTGACCTCCCGTTTCTTGTCGGCCAGCTCTTTAAAGGACTCGAATACCTTGGCCATTTCCTCTCTGGACAGGGCGTAGCCCAAATCTTCCAACCGGGACTGGAGRCCCGCGCGGCCRCTGAGCTTGCCCAAYACCAGGSTATTGCCGGGGACGCCCACCCGCTCGGGCTGCATCACTTCGTAAGTGGAGCGGTTCTTTATCACACCGTCCTGGTGGATACCCGAGGCATGCCGGAAGGCGTTTTCCCCAACGATGGCCTTGTTGGCCTGAACGGCCATGCCGGTGATGCGGCTGACCATGCGGCTGGCCCCGTATATCTGGGTGGTGTCGGCGTTGATCTCTACCCCGAAGTGGTCCTTCCGGGTGTCCAACCCCATGATTATCTCTTCCAATGATGCGTTGCCGGCCCGTTCGCCGATGCCGTTGATGCAGCCCTCMACCTGGCGGGCGCCGAACTCGACGGCAATGAGGCTGTTGGCCACGGCCAGTCCCAGGTCGTTGTGGCAATGGACGCTTAGCACGACGTTTTCGATACCTTGGACATTGGCCTGAACGTCCTTCAGCAGTTGACCGAATCCAGCGGACGAGGGGATGGCGTAGCCCACTGTGTCGGCGATGTTGATGGTTGTGGCCCCGGCCTTAATCACCTCAGACAACATCTGGAACAAGTATTCTGGGTTGGTCCGGGTGGCGTCCATGGGGGAGAACTCGACATCGTCGCAGTAGCCCTTGGCTCGCTCAACCATGGTCACCGCCATCTCCATGACCTCTTCCCGGTTCTTGCGCAGTTGGTGCATCTGATGGATCTCCGAGGAAGAGAGGAACACGTGGATGCGGGGGCGCTCGGAGTGCTCCACGGACCGCCAGGCTTGGTCCACGTCGTTGGCCACGGCCCGGGCCAGGGAGGCGATGATGGGTCCCTTGATCTCTTTGGCGATGTTGGACACCGCCTCAAAGTCACCAGGTGAACTGGCGGCGAAACCCGCTTCGATAATATCCACATTCATCCGCTGCAGTTGGCGGGCGATCTCCATCTTCTCTTGACCCGTCATGCCGATGCCGGCCGACTGCTCTCCGTCGCGGAGGGTAGTGTCCAATAGCAACACTTTTTCCATAGCCATATCTGTTACCTAATCCCTTTCTGTGTTGTAGATTTGAGTGTACTTTTGCCGCTAACTGCGGCGCTCAGAAAGGGTCCGCAGGGGCATGTAGTCCACCGCCGCCAGCCCTGCTAGGACCAGCGGGCGATGGTGGACTACACTCAACGCCTCCAGATTCCTCATTTTAGAATCCCCCGTCACAGATTGTTCCGATTGAGGCCGTGGACCGGCCGGGGTCCAAGTAAGATTTGTCTAGATCACTTTGGGGTCCATCCAGGGCATCATGGCCCGCAGTTCCTTGCCGATCTCCTCGATCTGGCTGTGCTGGGCCTGCTCCCTGAGGGGAGTGAACCGCGGGCGTCCTTCGTCGTTTTCGGCGATCCATTCGCGGGCGAAAGTGCCGTCTTGAATCTCTTTCAAGACCGCCCGCATGTTCTCTCTCACATGCTCGTCGATGATCCGCGGGCCCCGGGTTAGGTCGCCGTACTCGGCCGTGTCGCTCACTGAGTAGCGCATGTAGTTGAACCCGCCTTGGTACATAAGGTCGACGATCATCTTAAGCTCGTGCAAGCACTCGAAGAAGGCGATCTCCTGTGGATAACCGCCCTCAACCAGCGTGTCGAATGCTGCCTTCACCAGGGCGGTCACGCCGCCGCAGAGGATGGTCTGCTCACCGAACAGGTCGCTTTCCGTCTCGTCCTTGATGGTGGTCATCAGTACGCCCGACCCGGTGCTGCCGACTCCCTTGGCGTAGGCCAGTCCGATYTCTTTGGCGTGGCCGGTGGCATCTTGGTGCACTGCCAACAGGCTGGGCACTCCGACACCTTCGGTGAACAACTCGCGCATGCGGTGTCCGGGGGCTTTGGGGGCCACCATCATCACGTCGATGGTGTCAGGTATTACGATTTCCTTGTAATGGATGCTGAAACCGTGGGCGACCATGAAGGCGCTTCCCGGCCTCAGATTGGGCTCGATCTGCTCCCGGTAGACCCGGCCCTGAAGGTGATCGGGAATGACCATCATTAGCACGTCGGCCTCTTTTGCTGCCTCGGGAACGTCGGTCACCCGCAGCCCAGCGGCTTCGGCCACGGCCCGGCTCTTGCTTTCGGGATATAGGCCGACCACCACGTTCTGCCCGTTGTCCTTTAGGTTAAGGGCGTGGGCGTGACCCTGGCTGCCGTAGCCAATCATAGCAATGGTCTTGCCTTCTAGATGGGCCAGGTCCGCATCTTTGTCGTAATAAACTTCTACCATCTTATTTTCTTCCTTTCCAACTTCCGTTTTAGTATTTGGCGCTGAGTTTGGATGGGAAATCAGGAATGGCTACCTGAGTTCACCTGACCGGCTTGCTCCGAGTGTCCGTTGGCCATCCCGTTAGTTTGCCCACGAACCATCGCCACTAGACCGGTCCGCAGCATCTCGATGACGCCGAAGGACGACAGCAGGTTGTGCAAGGCGTTAATCTTGTCCTCTTCTCCGGTGATTTCGATGACCATCGACTCGCTGCCGACATCGATGATGTTGGCTCGGAATAGGTTAACGATCTGGATGATCTCACCACGGGTCATCTGGTTCGCCTTGACCTTAATCAGGGCCAACTCCCGGGTCACGGTGGACTCATTGGTGATGTCCGAAACCTCGATGACGTCGATGAGTTTGTCCAGTTGCTTGGCTACTTGGCTCACGGTGTAGTCGTCGCCATTCACCACGAAAGTCATGCGGGACAGGCCCGGCTGTTCGCTATTGCCCACGGCCAGGCTGGTGATGTTGAATCCTCGGCGGCGGAACATACTGGCTACCCTGGTCAGGACGCCCGGCTTATCTTCCACCAAGGCTATCAGAGTGTGTTGTTCGGTGTGATTTGACCGTACCATTCTAGGTAATCTCTTCGAGTGTTGGTTCTTCCAGCATCTCTTTGACAGATTGGCCGGAGGGGATGAATGGGTAGAGTCCCTCGTCTTCTTTCACCATGAAGTCGACGATGACCGGTCCGGCGGTTTCCATGGCCTGTTGCACCGCGTCCACCACCTGGTCCTTCCGGGTAACTCGAATGCCCCGGATGCCGTAGGCCTCGGCGATCTTCACGAAGTCGGGGTTGGCCGTATATTGGCTGGCGATGTATTCYTTGTCAAAGAAGAGTTCCTGCAACTGATGGACTAAGCCCAGGGAGTTGTTGTTTAAGATGGCGAATTTGACGTCGGCGTGGGCCTCAACGGCCGTAGCGATGTCGCACATCGTCATCTGGAAGCCGCCGTCGCCGGCGATGGACCAGACGGTGACGTCGGGCCGGCCCACCTGAGCGCCCAAGGCTGCGGGGACTTCGAATCCCATAGTGCCCAACCCGCCCGAAGTGATGAATGTGTTRGGCTCGGTGAACCGGCAATGTTGCGCGGCCCACATCTGGTGCATGCCCACGCCGGTGACCACGATACCCCGGCCCTGGGTGACCTCGGTCAACCGCTGGAGCACGTACTGGGGCAGGAGTTCATCGGACTCCCGGACTAGATGCGACGGATGCTGGGCCTTCAACTCGTTGATGTGCTGAAGCCAGTCGATGTGTACGTTGGCCTCCACTTTGGGCAGCAACTGTCCCAGGACCGCTTTCAGGTCGCCTACCATGCCYACGGTGGCCTKGATATTTTTGTCCACCTCCGAGGCGTCTATGTCCACGTGGATGAACTTGGCGTTAGGGGCGAATGCGGATATCCGGCCGGTCACCCGGTCGTCGAAACGCATGCCCAGGCCGATGATTAGGTCGGCTTCGTCGATGGCCAGGTTGGCGTAAGCCATGCCGTGCATGCCCGACATACCCAGGTTMAGTTCATGGCTGGAGGGTATAGCGCTGATTCCCAGGAGGGTGGTTATCACCGGGATCTGGGCCTTTTCGGCTAACTCGGTCATCAGCCCGTAAGCATGGGAGATGAGTACGCCGTGCCCCGACATGATGATGGGCCGTTCGGCTTGGTTGATCAACTCAGCGGCGGCGGCGACTTGGGCCTCGGGTGCTTCCGTTGGAATCTTGTACCCAGGTAGTTTGGGCTCACTGGGCCAAACAAACTCGGTTTTATCGCCCAGCAGAACGTCTCTGGGGATGTCTACCAAGACGGGCCCTGGCCGTCCGGTTCGGGCTATGTGGAAGGCGTCGTGGATGGCCTGCGCGACGTCTTTCACGTCCATGACCAGCATGTTGTGCTTGGTGATGGGCAAGGTTACTCCGGTTACGTCGGTCTCCTGGAAAGCGTCGCTGCCGATGGCGGGTCTGGGCACCTGCCCGGTGATGGCCACCATGGCGACCGAGTCCATCTGGGCGGCGGCGATGCCGGTCACTAGGTTTGTCGCGCCGGGTCCCGACGTCGCGATGCAGACGCCGACCTTGCCCGTGGCCCGGGCGTAGCCGTCGGCGGCCATGGCGGCGGCTTGTTCGTGGCGCACCAGGATATGGCGGATGGCCGGGTAGACGGAGAGGGCGCCATATAAGGGCAGCACCGCTCCGCCGGGTAGTCCGAAGACCACATCCGTGCCTTCTTTAAGGAGGCTTTCGCAAACTATTTCCGCGCCGGTTAGTTCCATCTTCTAGCGTCTAGTCCCCGTTTTAGTTGAATCAGATTCCGTGTCCACCACCCCGACTTTAGGTCCCCCATTTACGGTGGAGAGGACTAATCCCTTCCCCCTCGACGGGGGAAGGTTAGGATGGGGGTGATTCGCCGCCATCACTTTCAATTGGAATCTGTACCAGCCCCGATTTATAGAGTTCAATGGACCCCAGTAAATTTTCCCAATAAAAAACCCATCCCCTGAAGGGACGGGCTGGRAATTCCCGCGGTACCACCCTTCTTYTCCGAARGTYAGGCTTCAKACTTGCGCCRGATGCCGGTGAGYCAYCTCTYGGTAACCCCAACCTCGGAACWGCTCTACRGCCTATAACGRGGCCAGACGCCGCGCCTTACTCTAGTTCAGGCGGGCCGCTCCAGGRCGAGTTCAGAGCCCTTCTGCCGCCGGACTTYCACCTACCTCCGGCTCTCTGGGACAGGGYACCCYTACTACTTCCTTTCGTCGCGGTTTTCGTARAWTTATTACWTGAAATGCTACCAGTCCACCACGGCCTTGTCAACTTRTCGGCCGCTCCATGGCCACTCTGAAGACGCATCGTTTATGATAGAATACCAAAGCTGGAGNCNCCCTTGCTGTCCCGCTTAGACCGGGGAGAAAAAGGGGGGNKTATGGAAGGAAAGAAACCCTTGTCCGAACGAATCTTCATCGGGGTTGCTTGGCCCTACGCCAACGGGCCGCTGCATCTGGGCCACGTCGCCGGTTGCTATCTTTCGGCAGACATCTTCGCCCGTTATCACCGCGCCAAGGGCAATGAAGTTCTGATGGTTTCGGGAAGCGACAGCCACGGCACCCCCATCACGGTGCGAGCCGAGGCGGAAGGTGTAACCCCGGAAGAGATACTCAACCGGTACCACCCCCAGTTCCTGGACTCCTGGGATAAACTGGGTATCTCCTTCGACCTTTTCACTTCCACCCACACCGAAAATCACCAAGAGGTGGTCCACGACCTGTTTAGTGTTCTTTTGGAAAAGGGTTATCTGTACGAGCAKGCGATGCTCCTGGCCTATTGTCCCGACTGCCAACGGTTTCTGCCCGACCGGTACGTGAACGGCACTTGCCCCCATTGCGGGTTTGAGAGAGCACGAGGCGACCAGTGCGACAATTGCGGTCGAACCCTAGACCCTCAAGACTTGATTCAGCCTAGATGCGTGATCTCCAACAGCGAGCCCGAGTTTAGAGAGTCGGAACACTTTTTCCTAAAGCTGTCCGTCTTCGAGAAACCGCTGCTGGATTGGGTCAAGCAGCAGACCCACTGGCGGCCCAACGTTCTGAACTTCACCCGCCGTTTTCTTGAGGACGGGCTCAAGGACCGGGCCATCACGCGGGACCTGACCTGGGGTGTGCCCATACCCTTGGACGGTTATGAAGGTAAACGTATCTACGTGTGGTTCGAGGCGGTGTCCGGTTATCTGTCGGCAGCCGTGGAGTGGGCCAAATTGCATGGCGACGGCAAGGGCTGGGAAGCCTTCTGGAAGGATCCGGACACTAAGTCGTACTACTTCATCGGCAAAGACAATATACCGTTCCACACAATTATCTGGCCGGCGATTCTGATGGCCTATGGTGGAGGACTCAACCTACCTTATGATGTACCTGCCAACGAGTTCCTAAGCYTGGAGGACCGGAAGTTTTCCACCAGTGAAAACTGGGCCGTGTGGGTGCACGACTACCTGTCCCGATACGACCCGGACCCTCTAAGATACCTGCTGTCCATCAACATGCCGGAGTCCGGCGATACTAACTTCTCTTGGGCTGAGTTCGTCCGCCGCAATAACGATGAACTGGTGGCCACGTTCGGTAACTTGGTCCACAGAGTTTTGTCCTTCACCTACCGGAATTTCGACGAAAAGGTGCCGCCTGCCGGGCCGCCGGGCGACCTAGAACAAGAGCTGCTCCAAAGTGCCCGRGAGRCGATGGATAGCGTCGACCGGGACCTGCACGATTGCCACTTCAAGGCGGCTATCGGCAGGGCATTTGGCCTGGCCCAGCAGGTCAACCGTTATCTAGATACCAGAGCGCCCTGGCAATCCATCAAGACCGACCGGCCGGAGGCGGCAACCACGCTGTATACCGCYATGACAGTGATCAACTGTCTCAAGATGCTGTTGTATCCCTTCCTACCGTTCAGCGCCCAGCGCCTGCACGAATTTCTGGGGTTGGACGGCACGGTTGAAAGCCTTTCGTGGGACTTCGACGAGTTAGTTCAGGCGATCCAGCCGGGCAATCCGCTCCGTCAGCCGAGCCCTCTGTACACGAAATTCGACCCCCAGGTGGTGGACGACGAAGTCCAACGCCTGGGCGCCAGCGTGGCCTAGGAGGTAAGGTGCTCCAAGGCCTGGATGAACGGACTGCGTCTATCTATGCTCCGATACGTCCCCAGCTAAGTCTGGTGGAGGAGCGGCTGGGAAGCCTACGGGATACTACTCCTGATTACCTGGAGCCGCTGCTGGATCACGTGTTGGATTCGGGCGGCAAGCGCATCCGTTCCGCCATCACTTTGCTTGCCGCCGATTTCTTCTCCCATGAACAGGACAACCCCGTCATCATGGCCGCGGCGGTGGAGTTACTGCACCTGGCGACGCTGATCCATGACGATACCGTGGACGACTCGGACCTGCGCCGGGGCCGCCCCACGGTCAGCAGCCTTTGGGGTAAGCACGTGGCGGTGCTATTCGGTGACTTCTTATTCGCTACTTCCGCCACCTTTGTTTGCGACACCAACAACGTACGGGTGATACGCCGTTTCTCCGAAACTATCATGGAACTGGCCACCGGCGAGATGGCGGAATACTTCAACATCTTCAACCTGGAGCAGGCTCAGGAACGCTACCACGACCGCATCTATCGGAAAACCGCCTCGCTCTTCCGTACTGCCGGAGAAACCGGGTCCATCCTGGGCGGCGCGGCGGAACTTCAGATTCAAGCGATGTGCGACTATGGCTATAACATCGGCATGGCCTTCCAAATGGTGGACGACCTGCTGGACGTACAGGGTGACCCGACGAAACTGGGCAAGCCGGTGGGGACCGACCTGCTTCAGGGAATCCTAACTCTGCCTACCATCATGCTGATGGAGAGGTTCCCTGACGATAACCCGGTCAAGGCCCTGTTCAACGACCGGACCGAAGACGGCCACGTGCGGCGGGCCCTGGATATGATCAACAACTCGGGAATCGTCAAAGACTGTTACCGGGTCATCAGAGAGTTCTGCGACAAAGCCACCCAGTCGTTGGAAATCATGCCCGACTGCGATGCAAGACGCTCTCTCCTGGACCTACCCGAATACATCCGCGACCGCAGCCGGTAAAGCCATTCAACTCTGCMCGATAGAAGATCAGACGCCAGATCCCTTCCCCGTCGACGGGGGAAGGTTAGAGCCTGCCCTGAGCGTAGTCGAAGGGATGGGGGTGCCGGTCATTGCACTGAAACCAAGTAAACGCACCGCCGGACTGACTTCCCCTGATTCWCTGACTCTAACCCCCGCCCTCCCAAACCACCTGCCCTCCCACCACAGTAAGCACGGCCCGGATCTCTTTTAGCTGCTCCGGTTCGGCGGAGAARGGGTCGGTGTCCAGAAGAACCATGTCGGCCAACATGCCTGGTTGGATGGTTCCCTTGCGTTGTCCGGAGCCTTCCGAGTTTGCTCCGGAGGATGTGTACATCCTTAATGCTTCGGCAACCGTTATCGTCTGCCCTCGGAACCCGTTAGGCGGTAGAAAAGTCCCGTTGCTGGTGCGCCGGGTNACGGCGCTGTAGATCGCGGGCCACGGATTGGCGTCTATCACCGGTGCGTCGGACCCGAAGGCCACGGGGATTCCGGACTTGGCCAAAGCGCCAACCGGATACAGGTCGGGAAGCATGTAGGCGTTGACCCTTTCCAGATAATTGTCCCCATTCCAGAAGATGAATCCTGGCTGGGTTACGACCAGGCACCCGGACTGGGCGATCTCCGCCATAAGTTGGGGAGGGCATTCGGCGCAGTGCTCGATGCGGTCTACCGGTTGGGCGGAGGTTTCCGATGCAGGTTKGGGGAGCGGCGCCGCGCCGCTTAACACACGGACTGCGGCCTCGATGGCTTCCTGTTCGATGGCGTGAATGGCGACTGGAAATCCAGAACGATGGGCATTGTCCACCATGTCGCCCAAAGCCGCCAAGTTTGGATCCAGCGCGCCGGTGGTTAGAGTGAGCATGATCTTGGCGTGGCCCAGCCTCAGTTGATCGCCGCCCGCGCCCCAGTTCAGCCCAGCGGACTGGAATTCGGCCAGGCGGGAAACCCCGGCAAACATAGTCACCCGGCATGTCAGTGCGCCCGAGGCCTGAAGTTCCTGAAATGTTCTCCACCGGTCCATCCCGTTGTCCGGGCCCGCGTCTTGAACCGAGGTTATCCCGTAGCCCAGGAGCGTGTTGTTCAGATGGTGAACACTGGCTTGGAAAGCAGCTTGGTCCCGCGRCGCGCTCAACCGTTGGCGTAAATAACCGGACATCTCGAATAATAGACCGGAGGGTTGGCCGGTATCCACATCCCGGTGAATCACTCCTTCCACTGGGTCCGGGGTGGTTTCATTGATGCCGGCCAGATCCAGAGCTTGGCTGTTCAATACGGAGGCATGGCCGCTACGGTGGTCCAGCCGTACTGGATGATTGGGCGCGGCACGGTCGAGGTCCCAGCGGGTCGGGTGCCGATTCTCCAAGAGGGACAGGTCGTCGTAACCAAAGCCGYAGATCCAGTGACCGGCCTCAGTGGTTTCCGCCCGGCGTTTAATCGCCCATTCCAAGTCTTGGATGGACAAGACGKCCCTAGGGCTACAGTCGATAYCGTGGAGGGAAGCTGCCTGGGCCAATACATGGCAGTGGGAATCCACGAACCCGGGCATCAGGGTCTTGCCGCTACAGTCGATGGTTTGGGTGGCCGGGGCGGCCAGTGCGGCAATTTCGCTGGAAGAGCCTACGGCGGCGATAGTATTGCCGTGTATCGCCACCGCCTGGGCGCCGGCCTGGTTGTGGTCCATGGTCAGCACCCTGGCGTTGAGCAGAAGCAGGCTGGGAGGGCCGGTCCCTTCTTGTTGACCTGATCTAGGCGCAAGATTCCGCATTGAACCGGYCCGCCTGAGCATGAATGGGGGGCNNNTAGCTGGTTTTCAGCAGCCGGGCCTCCTCCAKCTGCTCCAGCAACGCRGGAACCGGGTCCCTGTCTTGGAATACGTCGGCGTTGCCGTGGTCGGGAGCGTGGCCCGTGGGGTTGATGATCCAGACCGAGGCTTCCAGAGCGATTCCGTTGGGGTCGGTGAAGTAGATAGAGTGGATGATCTTGTGGTCAATCACCGGGGTAACTTCCACGCCGGCGGCGGCCAAGCGAGCTTGAAGCTCCAACAATGCATCTTCGKTCTCAACGTCGAAGGAAACGTGGTCAAACTGGAGTTGTCCCTTGGCGGGCTGTCCGGCCGGCTTGTGGAACTCCTCCACCATGCCCGGCCATTCGAAGAAAGCGATGGTGTTGCTGGGGCCGATCTCAAAAAAGTAATGCCGGTAAGGATAGCCGCCGGGAATGTTGCCTACGGCCGCCACCAGGGGCATGCCCAATACGTCCCGGTAGAACCGGACGGTTTTCTCCATGTCGTTGGTGACCATSGCCAAATGATTTATTCCGCCGAATTTCATTTCGTTTTCCTCTCTTATCAACCGCGTTGTTTCAGTATATCACCAGTTATCGCGGCCTCACGGTTGCGGCTCAAAATTGCTTCACTGGTGCTGGCTTACGCCATGGGCAATGTCCTCAGACTGGATTTGATTGCTAGATGAATCATTGCTCAAGCAACAATATATACGATATTACTTGCACTGTCAACTATTGCGCGGCGAATCGRTTTTATTTAGAATGGGTACATGGCCTCACGATCAAGCCAAGAGCAAATATCCGTATGGCGGTCCTTTCTGGAAGTTCACTCTGCGGTTATCAAGGCGTTGGAAAAGGAACTGATAGAGGACCAAAGCTTTTCCTTGACTTGGTACGACGTTCTGACCCACCTCTCCGAGGCGCCTGGCGCCCGCATGCAGCATCAAGCTTTGGCCGGATCCCTGCTTTTGAGCCGTAGCGGGGTCACCCGCCTGGTGGACCGCATGGCCGAKGCCGGGCTGGTCTGCCGYGAATCTTCCCCTGAAGACCGCCGGGTGTCCTACGTGGTRATGACMCAACCYGGCCGRGACGCCCTTGACCGGGCATCCCCCGGGCATATGCGCGGCATCGCCCAACACTTCGTCCAGTACCTGGAAKCCGGAGACGTGCCCCTTCTTCAAGGATTTTTCTCCCGGGTGTTGGATGGGGAGTCTGGGGAGTAACCGATTGAAAGCAGTGGTTTTCGATTGGGACCTAACTCTTTGGAATAGCTGGGACCTCCATCTCCAGTTGATGCAAAGTACCGCCGATGCGCTATCCTTGCCCCGTCCGTCTGGCGCCCAGGTTGCCGACGAATTCCACCGGCCTTTTTTTCAGCACCTCACCTGGTTTTTTGGCKACGATGAGCAACGAGTGGTCGATACTTACATGGGGKTTKATCTTGAGAGCATGGCCACCGTGGGAGGGCTTTATCCGGGYGTGCCTGAGACCCTTGCAKYGCTTAAGGACCGGGGCTACCGGATAGCCTTGYTCTCGGATAAGCGGGAGCAATTCGGAGAGCTTGAGGTTGAGCTCTCGGGGATCGGTCATCTGTTGGACTACACATTGTTTCTGGTGGACGGCAGGCCTTACAAGCCCGATCCCCATGGATTGCTCCACGTACTGGATGTCCTCGGTGTGGCGAAAGATAAGGCGGTGTATGTCGGCGATGGGAGTCACGACTTGGAGTGCGCCCGCCGGGCCGGCGTCGCTGGCGGCGCCGCCCTTTGGGGGGCGTTGAACCGGGAGGACCTGCTCAACGGACGGCCGGATCACAGTTGGGAATCGATGGATCAGGTTCTGCTGAGCCTGGAGTAAGATTATCTTCGCCGAAAGAACCCATCGGAAGACATCCAGGTGTTAGAAAGCAACTCTGATGCAACGCCTCCGCCCTCGGTGAGCTATCGCCGGGAATTCTCCAAGCATCGGACGCGGCTATCGGTAGCGGCGGTGGTCTTGCTGGCGCTCCTAGGAGCGCTGTCCGTGATGCTGGACTGGAGGGAAGTACGGGGAGTGATCGGCCAGGCGGCCTTGATGCCGGTATTTGCTTCCCTGGGGATCACCGCCGTCTCCTACCTGACTTTGGGCTATAGCTTCGCATTGATAAACCGGGTTTTTCGCATACCGCTGGAKCTGCCGGCACTGTTTGGGGTTGGTATTGTTTCGTCGGCGATGATCGCTACCTTGGGCGGAGTGGCTGGACACTCACTTCGGCTATTGCTGCTCACCCGGCGCGGCGTGGCCGCCGGTGACGTGATGGCTCCATCCTTGTTTCACGGTTACCTGGAAAGCCTGATATTTTTCGCCCTGATACCGGCGGGATTGGCTTATCTGGCCCTAACTCACCCGCTGTCTTCCGGATTGTCGCTGGCGSTTACTACCGGAGCTGCCGTCTTGGGAGTGGCTTTCGCCATGACAGYGGTAGTTTTCTTTGTGGGTCCGGTGCGAGCCATCGCCCTATCGCTAGTCGGCAGGACGTGGCATCTGGTGACCCGCAAAAGTATCAAATCCGGCCTGCGGTATTTTGAATCGACGCTACGCCGCGGCATGGGAAGGATGCGGTCCCGGCCTCTGGATATGGCCCTACCGCTTTTATTGATCGTAGCGGATAGGGTTTGCCGGCTGGGCGTGGTGTGGCTGTGCTTTCAGGCGCTGGGAGGGCAAGTGGACCCCGGAGTAGTTGTTACCGGATTCGCGGTGGGAGTCKCCGCCGGAGTGATGTCCATGGTGCCGGGCGGCTTGGGAGTGCAAGAAGGGTCGATGGCTGGGGTATATCATCTGCTGGGAGTGCCCTTGGAGCAGGCAGTGCTGGTGTCGTTTCTGTTCCGGCTGGTCTACTACATGATTCCCTTTGGCGTCAGCCTGCTCTTTTACCGGAACATTCTGAGGGAGCGGATTCCTTTGGGGGCTGCSCAAGGCTGATAATCCGGCAGTTCCTAACCGGTGGACTTGGCCAGATTCGCCGCGTCATGTTGTTCGTCGGCAYGGTARGAGCTGCGRACCAGGGGACCGGAGGCCACGTGTTTGAACCCCATCTTCTCTCCCGTCTCCCGTAGCTCGTCGAACTCCGCCGGGGTGTAGAAGCGGTCGATGGGCCAGTGCTTGGACGAAGGCCGTAGGTACTGACCGATCGTCAAGAGGTCGCAGTCCACKCTGCGCAGGTCCTCCATGGTCTCCACGATCTCGTCCCGAGTCTCGCCCATGCCGGCAATGATGCCCGATTTGGTTACCATGCCGGGGTCCATTTCCTTGACCTCGGCCAGCAGATCCAGGGACAGCCGGTAATCGCCCTTGGGCCGAACCCTGGGAAAGATYCGCCGGGACGACTCGATGTTGTGGTTCAAGACGTCGGGACGGGCGTCGATGACCTTCCGTAAAGCCGAGCTTGAGCCGCCGAAGTCGGGTATCAACAACTCGATGCGGCAGTCAGGACTCTGTTCGCGGATCCTAGTGATGCAGTTGGCGAAGATGTAGGCGCCACCGTCAGGGAGGTCGTCCCGGTTCACTGAGGTTATGACGCAATAGCGCAACCCTAGCGAGCTGACGGTCTCCGCCACACGGTTAGGCTCCATCAGGTCGATGCCGGTGGGCCGGCCGGTGGTKACGGCGCAGTAGTGGCAGCGGCGGGTGCATATGTCGCCCAAAATCATGAAAGTAGCCGTTCCGCGGTCCCAACACTCGCCGATGTTAGGGCAATGAGCCTCTTCGCAGACCGTGTGTAGTTGTTGGCCCTGCATCAGGCCCTTCAAGCGCATGTAACCTGGGCTGCCCGGCGCCTTCACCTTGAGCCATTCCGGCAACCGGGGCCTGACTGGTAGGTTTTGGGGTTGTTGGTTCAAAAACGGTTCCTTCGGTCTACTGTTGCTGGTTAGTTACCGGCTCACAGCCCTTAGATCGCGCCTGGCTATCTGGGAATGGAACGCTAAAGAAAATCGACCACTCGTGGGCGGGTACGGCACTTCTCCGCTGTGATTATAGCGTCGATCTCAGCGACTGCTTGCTCCAATTGGCCTTCGCGGTTGACCACCCGGTAATCGTATTCGCCGACCCTGCCCAACTCGCTTTCGGCGATGCTGATTCGAAGCTCCATCTCGGACGGTTTCTCCGTCATGCGCAGGGTCAGACGGCTTCTAAGGTCGTCCAATGAACTGGGAATCATGAAGATGAAGAGGGCCTCAGGGGCCAGTTCGCGCACGGTGTCCGCCCCTTGCACGTCGACTTTTAGAAAGACGTCCTTCCCATTCCGCAATCCCTGGCGCACCTGGTTGCGGGGCACCCCGTACCAGTTGCCATATACCTGGGCGCACTCCAATAGTTCGTCTCGTTCCTTCATCTTGAGAAACGCGCCGGTTTCCAGGAAAATATAATCGACTCCGTCCTGCTCTCCCTGACGCTGCGTGCGGGTCGTTGCGGTTACCACGAAATGCCATGGCCGGTCTAGCAGCTTCAACGCGTCCAACGCGGCGTCTTTTCCCACGCCGGATGGCCCTGACAGTACGACTAGCAGGGGAGGCGCTGAGCTGGCCTCAAGTATCTGTGGCAATTATGCCGCCTGCCGTGGCTTGGTAAGAGAATGCTGAGTCAGGGCTGGGCCCCCTCTCGTTCGGAGAGCAGGGACAGGTTGCGCCGAAAGTTGGAATAATACACCGTGGCCGCGTCTGCTACCTGTATCCTGGTTTCTCCATTCAACGAAGCAGGCGAGAAGACCCTTTGTTCCAACTCGGCTAACCTCCCGCCAATACTCGCGCATTTCGATTTGGGACAAGGTATCGCGCAGTCAGTCCGCGTGTCCTGGTCGAATCGATCGTCTAGTCCCGGTTACGGCCCTTGCCGCGGGTAAACTCTTTCATCCTTTCCATTACTTTCCGGCCCGCGAACATCTCTCCCATGCCTTCGGAGAAGCTGGGTATCTCCGCGGCTGACGCCTCGCGTGCTCTTGAGTTCACCAGACCGGCCATCAATTTAGCGCGGGCCATTGAAGCTTCCTCGAATATCTCGTGTACGGCTTCGACGTCCGGGCCGTCCTCGTTGGTCAGCGTGTTGCGCATCTCATAGAGTTCGCGGATAAAAGCATCTATCCATGCCACGATCGGCTCCGGGTTGGTTACGCAGATATCCCGGTGCATTATCGGGTCTCCGGATGCTAGCCGGGAGACGTCGGTGAASCCGCCGGCGGTCAACTGGGCAATGTCCTCCCAATTGGCGCTCTTGGAGACGCAGCCGACCAGGGCGGTGGAAAGCATGAAGGGCAGGTGGCTKGCCGCTGCCACGAAGCTGTCGTGTTCGTCAACCCCGATGAAAAAGGGCCGGGCGCCCACCGCTTCGGCCAAGGTGGTTACCTCGGAAACCGCCTTTTGTCCCACATTGGGGCCGGGGACCACGCAATATGCCTTGCCRCGGAAAAGATCGGCRTCGGCGTTCTCGGGTCCGGCGGTCTCTTTCCCGGCCATGGGGTGCCCGCCGACGAAATTCACTGTCTTGGGAAGGTACTGCTCGGCCCAGTCTAATACCAATCTTTTTGAGCTTCCCACGTCGGTGACCAGGCAGYTCTCGGGCAGCCCAGGGCCAATCACTTCCATAAGCTCCTTCATCGCCATAACCGGGGTTGCCAGAACGACGATCTCCGCGTCCTGCACCGCCGGCATGAGTCTGTTCTCTATCTTGTGGAAGGCTTTTGATTTCTCCGCACCCCGGCGGGCGCTGCCATCGGAGTCGGTGCCCACCAATTCCACGTCTTTTAAGTTGGCCTTCTTCAGCGCTAACGCCAAGGATGTGCCGATGAGTCCGGTACCGATAATCGCTAGTTTCGCCAAGACTATTCTCCTGGGATWGACGTTTGGGCGCATYGGCCTCAAGGTCCCGCCAAGGGCCSCGCGCCAGCTTGAATGTGTATCTTACACTATGGCTTACCGCCATACCACCGGTCTTTCACGTCTCCCGGAGCGCCGGCCACGGGGCCGATTCGAAAGTGGGGGTGATGGCCATGTGGAGATTGCCGGAGACGGGTATCGCCGGCCAAATACTGGGCACRTGSKKSTSAKKGYMSSMKGCMKKNGTTGTTYGMTGBKYTKRTNTCGCSSKWSCYRRRSSWKKSSKKMYSSRACRASKYSSNNNGGGCGGACTATTTTGVCGTAGGGTTGGTGTTCTTTCACCATGCCGGCGCCCATCAAGATTTCCTGTAAACCCTCGAATTCAGGTTGCTCCAAATGGGGGGTAGCGGGCCAAGTGCCCTGCTCTTTGTACCGTGCTACTGATTTGGTGATCAGTTCGCTAGGGACGTCTGGGAAGAAACCAGAAACCGCGTCTCCAACCGTYGCGGGGTCGTTCTCGCGCAGCCACGTTAGTCCCCGGGCGTAGCCCCGGATAAATCGGTGGACTGTCTCTGTGTTGCGCTCCAAATATGCTTCGGCCGCGGCAAAGGAGCTATAGGCGATGTGACCGTTGACCGGCCCCAGGGCCACCGATAGACTGGCTGTGCCGTCGGCGATAAGCTGCTCGGCAGCCGGTTCTGGGAGGTGGATGAAATCTCCCTGGCCGCTCTTGAAGGCGGCTACGGCGTCCGGTAACGGAAGATCGGGTATTAGGGACAAACTTTGTGGGTCGACCCCATTCTTGCGCAACGCGAACTGGAATGAGGCCCATGGCATGGCGGAGAAGCCGACCGGGATGACCGTGGCCCCGSTCAAGCTGTCCCATCGAAAGCCGTCGCCTGATTCCCTGCCCAACACGAAAAACCCGTCTCTAGAATTGATCTCAGCGAAATGGGGCAGCACGGTTTGGGCGCCCGAGTCGGATTCTATGATTGAACGCATCACGCCGCTGCCCGAAATGTCGGCCACTCCCTGGTTCAGCGCGTTGGGAACACTGCCCAGATCGGGTGGACAACTCGAGAAACTTACGTCCAAGCCTTCGCTTTCCAGAAAACCGCCCGCTACCGCCACGTGTATCGGCGTGTAGAAAACGGTACGAAAAACCTCCATCAGACGAAGGGAATATCGGGTGGCGGCCATGCAAACTCCTTAGAATACGTATTGGCTCCCGAACAGAGCATTTTCCCGTCAACGTGATCCGATATTGATGCGGCCTTCGGCGAACCCGAATCAGYTTTGCAGGAAGGGAAGCAGAGCGCCTACAAAAGCTTCAGGGTCCTCGATCTGGGGGATGTGTCCCAGTCCTGGCAGTACCACTTTGGAGGCATTGGCGATGTTGTTGTGGAGCAGTTCTTCGCCATCTCTCAATCGGTCCACCTCGCCGTACATGACCATGGTGGCGGATGCTTGGATCCTGGGAAGCCGAGCCATAATATCGTAGTGTGCCAGCGACTGCATCAACTTGCCCACCCAGACTCCCGCTTGGGCCCTGGTTTGGTTGGTGGCGTCGACCCATTCGGGCTTGGGGTCCGCGAAGGTCGTTGAGGCTTTTAACTCTTCTAGCGTGCGGGGCTTGGCAATATCCTGCTCGTCGTAACCGCCGGAAGCATCTTCCAGGCGCTGGGCCGCCGTGCGCGGGTCCCACACCGGACATCCGACCAGGACCAGCTTGTCCAGCCGCTCTGGGAAGCTGGCGGCCATTTCCGCGGCCAAAATGGCTCCCACAGAGTTGCCCACGTAGTGGCCGCGATGGATATTCAAGATCTGACAGGCGTGGTCCAGYGCGTTGGCGTAATCCGGTATGTTGAAGTGGCGCGACGGCTTGTCTGACTCACCGTGTCCCAGCATGTCGAACGCGTAGCAGGTGTAATGCTGGCTGAGTGAGTCGATCACCGAGTGCCAAGCCCATGTCGAGGTGCCCARAGGATGAAGCATCACCAAGGGGTAACCGCTGCCTTGCTTTACATAGTGCATCTCGCCTTCCGGCGTTGGCACTCTGTCGCTGAGATCCCGTCGGACGAACATATTCACTCCTGTTTCCCTCCGGACTTAGGGAAATGTATCCTTTCCTGAGGCTGCCAGGCAGAATTCGACGCTATCGTAACTATTGGGCTGGAGTCTGTCAATTTGGGGTGCTGGTCCAGTCGATAGGCGGTGCTCAAACCATTACGCTGATGAGATAGTACGAGCGTATCTGAATTGCTTAAGCTTCGGTTGACCTTGGGAGAGGAGTGTGACAGAATCTTAGACGAGCCTGGTGATTCACATCCGTTCCTTATAAGCGAGGGATYCCATCCCACGCACCCCCCACCAAATCAACTTCCACACATCATCGATTGATTTGAGACGGCATCAGACCAAACCGTTTGCGGGTATATTCCCCAACGAACAGGGCGGTGACAATGCCTACTTGGAATAAAGAAAGTTTGCGGCGTCTGGTCCAACGCGAGATGGGCGAGTACCGTCTGATTGTGGTGTCCAACCGTCAGCCCTATATCCATGAGATTATCGAGGGCGAGTTGAGATATGCAGTGCCCTCCGGCGGGGTCACGACGGCTCTCGACCCCATAATGCAGGAATGTGGCGGCACCTGGGTTGCTTACGGAGGGGGAAAGGGCGACTGGTACGCGGTGGACGACAAAAACAGGATCATGGTTCCGCCCGACGACCCGGCCTATACCCTGCGTCTGGTGTGGCTGACGGCAGAGGAAGAACAGGGGTACTACGACGGGTTCTCCAACGCTGCTTTATGGCCCCTTTGTCACAATGCCTACACCGAACCCGTATTYAAGCTAGATGATTGGGAGACCTACAAATCGGTTAACCGGGAGTTCGCCAAGCAGGTCTTGGATGAGATTGGCGGACAGCCCGCGGCCGTTTTCACCCAGGACTACCACCTGGCGATGTTACCCCGGCTGATCAGGGATGCAGACCCCGACATTATCACCGGCCAGTTCTGGCATATCCCGTGGCCCAATCCGGAGATCTTCCGTATCTGCCCYTGGCAGGATGAACTCCTAGATGGTCTGCTGGGCAACGATATGATAGGTTTCCACATCGGCGACCACTGCAATAACTTCCTGGATACCGTGTTCCGGACATTGAAGAGCCGGGTGGACCACGAATATTCCCGGATCAACTATAAGGAYGAACTGACCGTCGTCAGGCCATTCCCCATCAGCGTGGACTTCGAGCGGATCAACCAAGACGCCGAKGGCCAAATTGTTGACGAGGAGAWGGACCGCCTGACCGATGAACTAAACTTGGGCGGAAAGTTGGTCGGTCTGGGAATCGACCGCATCGACTATACCAAGGGGATTCCCCACCGCTTTCGAGCGATGGGAAGGTTTCTGGAAAAATTCCCGGAATACATCGGGAAGGTYGTTCTGGTCCAGGCCGGRGTGATTAGCCGCATCCAGGTTGACGCCTATCAGCAGCTGTCGGCGCAGATAGAAGAGTTGCTGGAAGAGATCAACGGGAAGTTCGGCTGCGATGGGTGGCAGCCCATCATCTATATGCCCACCGATCTGCCCGATCTTACGTTAATGGCACTCCGCCGCATGGCCAGATTCTGCGTTGTCAGCTCACTGCACGACGGTATGAACCTGGTGGCCAAAGAGTACGTAGCCAGCCGATTTGACGAGGACGGAGTGCTTATCCTGAGTCCCTTTACCGGTGCGGCCCTGGAGCTGACCGACGCATTGATCGTCAATCCCTACGCCATCGAACAATTCGCGGACGCGATACACCAAGCGGTTGAGATGCCCCGTGAGGAGCGGCGGTCGCGCATGATTCAGATGCGCGAGATCGTTCGGGAAAACAATATCTACAAATGGGCGGCGTTGATGGTGGAGGAYCTGATGCAAGGCGCCAGACGCTCCCGCCGTCCGGTCCGAACCAGATAACTTACGCGGTCCCAATAATCACCCACTTTCCTCTTTGATCACATGCCCCACCTCTTACAAGTCTGGCCCAGCATCATCAAACGGTTGAAAGAAGCCGAACAAGTGCTTCTGCTGTCCGACTATGACGGTACTTTGACTCCCATCGCCGCTCGACCCGAATTGGCCGTACTAGGACAGGAAGCCAGGCATACGCTGCTCAGATTGAGTCGGCAGGATAAATATATAGTCGGCATCGTCAGCGGCCGGAGTTTGTCAGACGTTGCCGCTATCATTGACCTGCCGCAAATTCTCTACGCCGGAAATCACGGTCTGGAGATAGCCGGGCCTGACCTGGATTTCGTCCATCCTGAAGCAAAATCGTTGGGTGAGACCCGGGGTCTTCTTCTCCATGACCTACGGGAAGATCTGGCGCTCTTCCCGGGGGTATTCGTCGAGGACAAAGGCGTGACCCTCACCGTTCATTACCGCCTGGCGGCGGACGAACTGGCCGGCGAGATMGAATCCCGCTTTAACACCGCCGTGTCCCCTTACTTAAAACCTGGCGGCTGGAAAACGTCGGTGGGCAAGAAGGTGTTTGAGGTCCGRCCGGACATCCCGTGGGATAAAGGGAAGGCGATCGCCTATCTGCAGGATGCGTACCCCCGGGCGTCGCTGACCTTCTATTTCGGTGACGACGTTACCGACGAGGACRGTTTTGAGGTGGTCCGATCCGGCGGCGGCATCGCGATCTTCGTCGGCCAGGCAAGGCAGCCGACCAAAGCCCTGTATCGTTTGGATTCCCCGCAAGAAGTGCTGCAAGCGCTGCAGTTGATCGGGCAACAGTAGCAGGCTGAGTTCTGCACTGCGATAGCGGTTGACGAGTTTCAACTATACTGGCAGGCCGATCTAATTCCCATCCAGGCTGGCGTGTGTTAGGATGTGACCGCCTTCTCGGCAAATTGAAGCCGTTAATTGTCCCCCGCTGTTGTCCGGCGGCTCGGCGGGCCTGGAGACCAACAGGGTAGATGATCAAAGCGATTTCCTTCGACCTRTATAACACTTTGGTACAGTTCTGGCCGCCGTTAGACGAAGTCCAACAGGCAGCATGTCGAGAGTTAGGCCTGAATGTGTGCAAGGCCTCCATCAGACGAGGCTATGCGGTGGCCGACATCTTTTTCAACGAGGAAAACGGCCGCGACTCCCTGGGCCTGCGCTCCGCCGAAGAGAGACTGGAATTCTTCGCCCGATATGAGCAAATGATCCTGGAGAACGCCGGGCTACCGGTTTCCCTGGATCTGGCGCGGCAAATATGGGCCATGGCCATGACTATCCCCAAAGACTTTGTGGCGTTTGACGACACCATCCCCGCATTGGAGGCGTTGCGCGCCCAGGGTTATCGCCTGGGCGTTCTGTCAAACCTGCGCCGGGATATGGATGAGCTTTGCGAAAAACTGGGGTTGGCCCCATTTCTGGATTTCTGCATCAGNYCCVCCGARSCCGGVGGCGAAAAACCCGACCCGGCCATGTTCCTGGAGGCCCTTAACCGGGTGTCGGTAGCGGCAGAMGAAGCGGTGCACGTAGGGGACCAGTACGCGTCTGACGTTCTGGGCGCCCGGGCGGTAGGTATCCACGGCGTTTTGATCGACCGGGGTGGCTGGCGGGACGATGTTACCGATTGCCCGAAGATAAGCAGCCTTTCTGAGTTAGGCTCCCTTCTGGAAGGCGCCCCCGAATCCCTTACTAACAACCACCGCTGATCTCCGTCCGCMAATCATGGCGGGTTGACCGGAYGGTGGTTCTCAACTCTTGCCACTGCTTTTCTGTTCCGCCCTTGCCGGCACAAGCTCTTTAGTTGACGACGCTTCACCCCGCTGCTAGACTCGGTTGCATCCAGGGACGGTTGCGCCGTCCCGAACCAGGAGACCACCATGACTCAATCTGCTCAGCCATCGGAAAACGGTACAACCCCGGTTAAGGTTGCTATCTGGTACGACTATATTTGACCCTGGTGCTATGTCGGCCTGGAGCGGGTCGAAAAGCTTACTCAGGAATATGAGATTGAAGTAGAAGGAAGGGCCTACCTGTTGCGCCCCGACACGCCCAAAGAAGGCAAGGTGCGAGAGCGCAGACCCGGGGAAACCGACGATGAATTGTCCGAACCTTTGCGGACTAACGCCAAGGAATCCGGACTAGTGATGCGTCCCCTCTCCAGAACACCCAACACCATGTAYGCCTTGGAGGCTACCGAGTACGCTCAGCAGCACGGCAAGTTCATGGAGTTCCATCAGGCGGCCTACCGGGCGCTGTGGAGCGATAAAGAGGACTTGGGAGACCCGGACGTTCTTGGCAAGCTTGCTGAGGGTGTCGGTTTGGATTCAGCCGAACTGCTGTCGTCGTTGGAACAACAGGTTTACACCAACACGGTGATGGAGCAGTACCAAGAGGCGTTGAATCACGGCATTCGCGGGATTCCTACCTTCCTGGTCGGAAACCTGCTGTTTACCGGCGCCCACCCATACGACGTGTTCAAAGAGGCGATGAAGCGAGTCCTGGAACCGGCGGCATAGGGTCTATTCCAGCCGGTCTGACTAGAATATTCACCTGAAACACGAATCCCCCGGCGCGTCCCTTGCAGGGGCAGACCGGGGGATTTATATTTGGACGGTTGGCTCGAAGACGCGAGTTAGTTGTTGTCCCCGGGAGCCGGTGCCGGTACCGCGACAGTGCCGCTATCAGAACTTTCAGCCCCATTGGAATCTAGCCCGTAGTTGATGGCGTACAGACGGGCGTACACTCCCTTCCGTTCGAGTAGCTCATCGTGGYTCCCAATCTCCGCCACATTTCCATGGTCCAGGACAATAATCTTGTCGGCGTTCCGAATTGTGGAGAGGCGGTGGGCGATGACGATAGAGGTGCGCCCTTGGAGCACTCTCTGCAGGGCCCGCTGTATCAGCAACTCGGTATAGGTGTCGATGTTGGCGGTRGCCTCGTCCAGAATGATTATCTTTGGGTCCGCCACCACGGCCCTGGCAAAGCTTAGAAGCTGGCGTTGGCCTATGCTCAGGTTGYTGCCGCGTTCGGCCAGTGTGGAGTTGTAACCGCCCTCYARGGCCATGATAAAGTCATGGGCGCCYACGGCTTGCGCGGCGGCTATCACGTCTTCGTCGCTGGCCTCAACGTGAAGGTAACGTATGTTTTCGTTGATAGTCCCAGAGAACAGGTAAGGCTCCTGCAGGACCATGCTCATCTGATTGACCATCGTCCTACGTTGCACATGCCGGATGTCATGCCCGTCCACCTTKATCGCGCCCTGGGTAACGTCGGCGAACCGGTGGATGAGGGTAACCAGAGTGCTTTTACCCGCTCCAGTGGACCCTACCAGAGCGACATTCTCGCCCGGCTGAATGTGAAGGTTGATGTCTTGTAGCACGTCGACGCCCGGGACATAGTGGAAGCTGACGTTCTCGAACTCTATCTCGCCCGTGATCGGAGGCATCACAATAGCGTCAGGATCGTCGTTAACTTCCGGTTGCAGGTCGATTACCTCAAATATCCTCACACCGGCGGCCATGCCCCTTTGCAACTGGGTGTATTGCATGGTCAGRTGCCTTATGGGTTCAAAGAACCGTTGAATCCACATGGGGAACGCCAGCAACACACCCCATGATGGGTCGCCCGTCCCCAGGACAGCGGATCCGCCCATGACGATCACTACGCCGAAGGCAATACCGATGAGAGACTCCACGATGGGCTGTAGGCCGCCGGAAAAGCGGCTAGCCTGCATGTTGGCGTCCAAGTGCTCGTAGTTCAGGTCTTGGAAATGTTCCAGGTTCTCGTCTTGGCGGTTCAGGCTTTCCACTACCCGCACGCCGGTGATGTTCTGGTTGTATTCGCCGTTCACCATGGCGATCGCACGGCGGATGCGAGTGAAGGATCGCCGGGCGAAACGTTGCCAGTAGGCCAAGATAAAGAAAAGTACCGGGACTACACTCAGGCAGACCAGGGACAAACGCCAGTCGGCCAGCCCGAGGAGCGGCAATATGACCAACATGATGAGCATGATGCCGACCAGGCTTAGCATATCCGCTACGCTGGTCACCATCAATTCGAAGGTCTCGGTGAGTTGCAACACGTCACTTTGGCTGCGGGACATTATCCTGCCGACCGGTGTCCTGTGGAAGAACGATGGGGAAAGGTCTTGCAGGTGGCTGAACATCTGGGTCCGTAACTGGTACAGAATGCTCTGGCTTAACTTAGGCATGAAGACGGACTGGATGTACATGGCGGTAAAGTACGATAAAGACATTGCCAGAAAGACCAAGGCCACTAGGTGGAGGCGCCARGATTCAAAGGGAAGCCAGGCCGGAGGAGTGGAATCATACCCCTGGTTGATGCCCCACTGAATCCCCAACAACATAAATAAGGGTATCGTTACGTTGCCCACCGTGTAAGTAACGATAGCGCCGATAGTTATCAGCACATCCTTTTGGTGGGATTTAAGGTAGGTGGCGAGGCGCATAACCACTTTGTTGTCGTAAGCGCTGCCTTGGACCCCTTCGTCGGTCAGGTTRTCCAAGTTTGGAGAGTTCATGCCGCCTGACTGAAGGCCGCGCATGCCGCCCATCATTCCGCCGAARCCRCCGCCCGCGCCKTGTGARTGCATCTAGCTGTCTCCTCCGTCGTCCCCGGAAATGGCCGCATCCAGCAAAACCTCTTCTTGGGGACGCAACTGGAGATCGTAAATCTCCCGGTATGTGCCGCCAACCGCCATCAGTTCGGCGTGGCTGCCTTGCTCGGCGATCTCGCCGTCTTTCAACACTATTATSTGGTCGGCTTCTCTTACCGAACTGAGACGGTGGGCGATGATGAATGTCGTTCGGCCTTTCATCACATCGGTCATGGCCTGATGAATCATCCTCTCCGTTTCCACGTCCACACTGGAAGTGGAGTCGTCTAGAATCAGGACCGGTGGATCGATGAGCACCGTTCTGGCGATAGACAGACGCTGTCTCTGACCGCCGGAAAGCGTGGCGCCCCGCTCACCCACCCATGTATCGTAACCGTGGGGCAGGGACATTATGTGGTCGTGGAGTTGAGCCACCTTGGCGGCTTCAATCACGTCTTCTTTCGTAGCCCCAGAAGCGCCGTAGGCGATGTTGTCTTGAATAGTGGCACTGAACAAAAATATGTCTTGCTGGACTATACCCACGTTACGGCGCAATGACGCCAGCGTGAAGTCACGGATATCCTGGTTATCTATACTGACCCGCCCCTGGGTTACTTCGTAGAACCGTGGCAGCAGGTTGATGATCGTGGTCTTGCCGCTGCCGGGTGCTCCCAAGATAGCGGTGATGCTCCCCGGGGCTGCGGAAACATCGATGTTCTTCAACGCCGGGATCCGCGGGTCGTAGGAGAACGACACATCTTCAAATCGGACGAATCCCTCGGACCGCTCCATCTCTTTGGCATCCGGTTTCTCCACCACCGGAGATTGGGCGTCCAGGACTTCGAAGAGGCGCTTTCCGGAAGAGATGGCCCGGGAGAAGCTGCCGATGATCTGCGGCGTCATGCGTATCGGGAAGGTCAACTGGTTCATCAGCAGAAGGAAGGCGGCAAACCCGCCWGGGTCMAGGTCTCCCTTCATGAGTTCCAATCCGCCGAACCARAGWACTATCCCCAGCGCCAGAGTAAAATACAGGGTTAGCCAGGCCGTGGTCGATTGCTGCAGCCGTTCGTTTCCGTAGTATTCCCGCTGGAGCTCCGCGGCCTTAACGGCGTATTTGTTCTTTTCGTACTCTTCCGATGCGAAGGCCTTGACGACGTGGATACCGGAAAGGTTCTCCTGAAGGATGGTTACCAACTCCCCCATCACTTCCTGGACGTGCAGCCACATGGCCCTCAAYCTRACGACCACGAAGGAAGATTTAACCAMCAAGAATGGGAGGAATACCAAGCTGAGGAGGGTGAGTTGCCAGTTGACGGTTGACATCAATGCCACGATCGCGATCACCCGGAGCGGGACTTCCAGGCCCCGGACCATGCCCATGTTCACGTAGCGCCGRATCGCCTCTACGTCGGAAGTAACCTTGGACATGAGATTGCCCGTGTGCTCTTTGTCATGGTAAGCGAAGCTGAGGTGCTGCAGCTTGTCGTACATGTCGTTGCGCACATCGTAGGCAACTTTTTGGGACAGGGAGTCGGTGCAGTACGTTCGGGCAAAGTCGACGAATCCCCGGATGACGCTGGCTGCCAGCAGAATGAGGCCCAGAACCACCAGGGCACTGAATTTCGTGTCCTCCACGGTGCGTATCACACCGTCCTCAAACACGACTAGCATATTGATGGCTTCGCGGAATGTTAGGGGGATGACTAGGGACAGACCTACCGCAATCACGATGGTCAGGTATCCGATGAGGAGACGAACACGATGGCGCCAAGCCATCAAGTTGATTCGGTGTAATATTTGCATCTAGGCGAGTACGCCTCGAACTCCTGACGCCAACCAAGCGGGATAACCACTGATAATCTGACTGTTTGCGGCCCGCCCGGCRGCCATGTTTGTACCGGAGCAGTCAAGTGAGGTGAGGGGAACCCTCTACCACTGGGTTGAAGAGGCGCCCGCAGAGGCGGTGCGCCAGAACAGCAGACTGTTACGGTTCGACCGACAAGTCGTATTATAGACCCAAATCCTGGCCATTTCAAGCCAATAATAATCACCGGGAGTTGTTGTACGGACGGAATCTTTCAAATCTGGGACAGATTCACCGTTGGGGATTTCCCCGGTTGTCCTGTAATGTAAGGCTTGCCACAATGCCCGATAAGATCGTCAACGCGCCTACCGAGAATATGGCTGCCCGTAGCCCGAACAGGTCTGCGATTCCCCCGGCCGAAAGGGCCGCGGCAACGAATCCGGCATCCCGCCAGAAGCGGTACACTCCCAATGAGGTGGCTCGCTCCCGGGCAGGCACCGCGTCTYCGATGGCGGCTAGTAGCGTCGGATAAACCATGGCGGTACCYRGCCCCAAGAGGACCATCGCGMCGGCCCAAGGGCCGAAGGACGTAACGAGACCAACCATGCAGATGGCGCCGCCCTGCARCAACATACCGGTGACGATCAACGGGGTGCSTCCCAACACGTCGCTGATCCATCCGCTGCCGATCTGCAGCGACCCCCAGACCATCGGATAGATCGCCACCAAGATTCCSATACGGTCCAGGTCCAGTCCGTGGCTGGCGAATAAAAGCGGGAAGATTCCCCAGGCTAAGCCATCGTTGAGRTTCTTTACGAATCCGGCCTGAGTAATGCCGAACAGGTCCCGTCTGCGCCAGGTGGTATCGGCAAAGCTACGCCTAARCGACACGGGATTCGAAACAGYATTGGGGTCCARCGCCGATTGCCGCGCCGTTTCCAAGGCRAGGTAAGGCGCGGTGTCGCGAACCAGAAATACGCTGAGGGCCAGCCCGATGGCGGCGATCCCWATGCCCAGATAGAATGGCTCAGGCCGCAGACCGTAAGACTGGGCAATGACCCCGGTTAGAAACGCCGCGGCGGCCAATGCCACGTATCCGGCCGTTTCGTTGAAGCCCAAAGCCAGGCCGCGCCATCTAGGGCCAACCAGGTCCATCTTCATATTCACCGTCATCGACCAAGTCAACCCTTGGTTGATRCCSAGCAGSAYGTTGGCCCCGATCACCCAACCCCAGTCCGGCGYCCAGATCAAGATCAAAGGTACSGGCAMTCCGAACAGCCAYCCAACGATYAGTATTCGGCGCCGGGTCACTCTCTGGGCAAGATGCCCGGCGAATAGGTTGGACAGGGCCTTGGAGATGCCGAAAGTGGCGATGAAGGAGATGGCCGCCGTCCTGGACGTTATGCCGAATTCGGCTTCGGCCAGCACCGGAAGGATGGTGCGTTCAAGGCCGATCATGCCGCCGACGAACAGGTTGAGGGCGACCAGCAAGGAAAATTGGCGCCAGTTTTCCACCAGCCCCAGGCGCAGCTCGCGGTCAACSGATTTCCGGCCCAGAAATAGATCGAACAAACGCATCAAGGTCCAGATAACTGCAATAGGGTGTTAACTGGGAAGGCGATCAAGTTGGTCGAGGTAGGTGGCGCGGTCGAGTAAGTAGAGGACGGCCCGCTTACATCCGTTCCGGCGCGCTCATTCCCATCAACGCTAGCGAGCGGCGGAATACTATCTGGGCTGATTCTACCAGTTTCAGCCGGGCCAGATTAAGTTGGGCATCTTCCTCATGGGATGATATGACTCGGCAATTCTCGTAAAACCAGTGGAAGGCGGTGGCCAGTTCCATGGTGTAGTGGGGCAACTGATGGGGCTCCAAGGCCCTGGCCATCTGCTCCACCAACTCGGGCAACCTTATCATTGTTCGGATGAGACTCAGTTCGCTGGGGTGGGTTAACAGACCCACGTCGCCGGCGCTCCAGTCGATGTTCTGTCCGTGTGCCGCATTCAGGATACCGGCGATTCTGGCGTGGGCGTACTGGACATAATAAACAGGATTCTCCGAGGATTCCTGCTTAGCCAACTCCAGATCGAACTCCATCTGGGTGGAGGGCGTCCTGGCCAAGAAGAAGTAGCGGCAGGCATCTGCGCCAACCTCTTCGGTCAACTCCTGCAGGGTCACAAAGTTGCCAGTCCGCTTAGACGCGCGAACGACTTCGGTTCCGCGCTTCAATGTAACCATCTGTGATATCAAGATCGTCAGCCGCTCGGGAGGGATGCCCAAGGCGGCGACGGCCGACTTCATCCGTGGGACGTGACCCTGGTGGTCGGCTCCCCAGATATTGACTACCGAATCGAATCCGCGAACTATGAATTTGTTGTAATGGTAGGCGATGTCAGAGGCAAAGTAGGTAGGCTCGCCGGTGGCCCGTATCACTACGTTGTCCTTATCGTCGCCCAATTTAGTAGAGTTGAACCAGACGGCGTTGTCCCGCTCCGACAGGTACTCTTTGTCCCGCAATACCTGCAGCGCCCGGTCGTAATCCCCCTGGTCGAACAGGGTGCGTTCGCTGAACCAGGTATCGAAATTCACTCCGATCTGAGACAAGTCGTTCCGGATCAGAGCGATCATCTTTTCCCGGGCAATGTCGCCCATTTCCCGAAGAGCCTGCGGCTGTTCCATTCCGATGAATCGGGTTCCTTCGGTTTCGGCGATCTCCTCGGCTAGGTCGCCGATATAATCGGCGGCATAACCGTTGGGGGGCAATTCGGCCTCTTGTCCTAGAGACTGCAGATAGCGAGCGTACACCGAACCGTAGAAAGCCTCCATCTGAGTACCGGTGTCATTGATGTAGTATTCCTGGGTAACCTGATAGCCGGCGGCTGACAGTACGTTGGCTAGAGAACTGCCCAGGACTGCTCCGCGAGCATGGCCTACGTGCACCGGTCCGGTGGGGTTGACGCTGACATATTCCACCATCATCTGCTGCCCTTGGCCCAGGTCCACGTTTCCGTATTCGKTCCCCATCCGGCGCACTTCTTCTACCTGCCCTCGGACCCATCGGTCACTGAGATGGAAGTTAATAAAGCCGGGAGRCGCGGCCTCCACCCGGTCGATCTCGTCGCAAGCAGGGATATATTTGATCAGCGATTCGGCAAGCTCCAAGGGATTGATGCGGGTAGCCCGGGCCAACCGGAGAGGCAGGCTGGTGGCGAAATCGCCGTTCTCGGCCTTTGCTGGTCGCTCTACTTGAATCTCAGGCGTAGTTTCCAGTTGCAACAAGCCTTCTCGCTGGGCCTGTTGTACGGCTTGGGAAACCAACTCTCGGACGATGTGCAAGACCGGTGGKGTTGCCATGTGGAGAAACCTATCTTGAGTTCCGAATCTGATGCCGAAATGACCGATAAAAGCCTTAAGGGCGATCAAAATTCCAGAGAACATGCTTATTTTCCTAACTTTCATCCTATCACATCAMGCCGCGGTGATTCCCTCGATTCGGCGTATGAAATTAGTGGGTCTGCCGGACTGGTACAATGRCCTGAGTTTCGGCTTGGATTTTCTTCCGAAACATCATTCAGCCGGGGGGAGCTAGGATGGCAGGTGATATTGGTCTCGTTGGCGGAGAAGAGTTCCGCGTAGGTTGCGAGGACATGGACCGGGAGATAATGAGGGTGTCCGGGCAACAGCCGTCCCGAGTGCTGGTGCTGCCCACGGCGGCGGTGACCGGCCCGGCAAAAGCGGCCAACGACGGCGTCACCCATTTCGGCGGTCTGGGGGGCGACGCCCACCAATTGATGGTGTTGGACCGGACGCAGGCCGAGGACCCAGAATTTAGCCACGCGGTCGACGGGGCCGGTGTGGTCTATTTCACCGGGGGCAACCCCGACCATCTTTTGTCCGCGTTACGGAATTCTCCGCTCCTGACGGCGATCTTGAACGCGGTGGAGCAAGGCACAGTTCTGGCCGGCTCCAGCGCCGGAGCCATGGTGTTCGGGTCTTACATGCGCCGTCCCAGCGCGGGCGGTTGGATAGAAGCTCTTGGTATCGTCCCTGGAGTTGCCGTCATGCCCCACCATGAAAACAGAGACCCCGCCGAGACTTCACGAGACTTGCAGRCCCAAGCCCCCTCCGGTTTGACGGTACTTGGGGTAGATGCCCGCACCGGTTGTCTGGGCAAGCCGGGAAACTGGAGAGTGGTGGGGTCCGGCAAAGTTACCGTATACCGGGGCGCCGAATGGACGGTCTACCAGTCAGGGGATACCCTGCCGGGAGACGTTTAACCTCTCCGATTCCGCAGCTCCTCCCATACCTGGTTGGGCGTGACGCCGGACGCCGCCAAAAGCACCAGGGTGTGGTACAGGAGGTCGGCCACCTCTTTGGGSAGRTCCTCTTTGTTGTCTTGGACCGCCGCGATGGCGGTTTCTCCCGCTTCTTCAATCACCTTTTGCGCGATGCGGCCCATTCCTTCTTGGAGCAGTTTTGCGGTATAGCTGCCTTCCGGGGGGTCCCGCTGCCGGTCTTGGATCACCGCGAAGAGTTCGCTCAAGATTCCCGGACCGGTCTCCGWAACTTCGTATTCCTCGGGCAGTTGTTCCATGGGCGTGTAGAAGCATGAGGTTTCCCCGGTATGGCAGGCGGGTCCGTCGGGCTTGACCTTCAGTAGAAGGGTGTCCCCGTCGCAGTCCAGCCAGGCCTCTGTCAGGTTCAGGTAGTTGCCTGAAATCTCCCCTTTGTGCCAAAGGTCTTCCCGGCTCCGGCTGTAAAACCAAACCTGTACTCCCTCCATMGTTCGTTTCAACGAACCTGGATTCATGTATCCCAGCATCAGTACTTGGCCGGTGTCGGCGTCTTGGGCGATCGCGGGGACCAGACCTTGCTCGTTGAGTTTTACCTTCATAACTTATCCTTACTGATTCGGTTATCAGACAATGTCGTGGCTCATTCGCCTGTGGACAATATATCGGGAAGCTCCAGCAGACTTTTTATCTGATGATTAGGTGTGAGTAACTCGGGGTCGACAGCTACCCCGGTCCGGTTGATCCAAACCGTGGTCATGCCGACSGTGCCGGCTCCAAGTACGTCTTCGAATTGGCGGTCGCCAACGTATGCCGCTTCGCTGGCCGGCACGTTCAACCGGCGCAGCATTTCCCTAAATAGTCCCTGATCGGGTTTGTAAGCGCGGCCTCCTTCCGAAGACAAGACCTCGGCAAAATCCAAGCCCAGTGCGGCCACGTTGGGCAACAGATAGCCGTCATCGGCATTGGAGAGGACCGCCATGCGCCAGTCGCCCTGAATGGCTTTTAAGGCTTCAACGGTTTCTTCATAAGGTGCCCGGAGTGACATGTCCAGGATGGATCTGTGGGAGGCTGCTTCGGGGTCTCCATCCAGTCCAAATACGCGGAATGCTTTTACGAAGCAATCGCGCCAGCCCTCAAAATAACTCTCAAAGGGCGAATCGGGCTCCAGTCGCCGGTTTCGAAAGTTTACCTCCGCCACCTTCCACTCCCGCCACAGGTCCCCGGTCGAAACAGGGAGTTGTTGGGAGTCAATGATCTCTTGGAAAGTGGCCTGCCAGAGATGGGGGCCGTTCTCCACCAGGGTTTCGTACATGTCGAAGATGACAGTGGTTATCTGGCTCATTGGTTTGTCATGTGCTCACCGTGATACGCCGGTATTGAGTTAGCAGGAAATCTCGGTGCTTCCAGGAACTGGAACTAGGATATCGGGTATTGCTGAGGGCGCATCGGCACGCCCTGGGCCGCCAGATACTCTTTCGCTTGAGCGATGGAATAGGTTCCGAAATGGAAGATGCTGGCGGCAAGAACGGCATCGGCTTTGCCCTGAGTGAATGCCTGGTAMAAGTGGTCCAGGTTGCCCGCCCCGCCGCTGGCGATCACCGGTACCGGCACCGCCTCGGAGATAGCCTTGGTTAATTCCAAATCATACCCGGCCAGGTGGCCGTCGGCATCCATGCTGGTTAGCAAAAACTCCCCGGCGCCCAACTCTACCGCCCGTAGCGCCCACTTAACCGCGTCGATTCCCGTGGTTTCTCTTCCGCCATGAGTGTAGACCTCCCACMGGGATTCCGGGTCTAAAGAGAGGCCGTCTTGCCGGGTATCCCCGGTTTCGCCAGAATTGGAAACCCTCTTGGCGTCGATGGCCACCACTATGCATTGATTGCCGAATTGGGCCGCCCCTTCTTTAACCAGGTCTGGATTGTTGACGGCGGCCGTATTGACCGAAACTTTGTCGGCCCCGGCGTTGAGCATCCGGCGCATGTCGTCTACGCTGCGGATGCCGCCTCCCACGGTCAGAGGTATGAAGACCTGTTCGGAAACCCGGCCCACCACGTCGACCATGGTGTCTCTAGAGTCGGAGCTGGCGGTAATGTCCAAGAAGACCAGTTCGTCGGCGCCTTCTTGGTCGTAGTAAGAGGCCAACTCGGCGGGGTCGCCGGCGTCCCGCAAGTTTACGAAACTGATGCCTTTGACTACCCGGCCCGCGTCCACGTCCAAACAGGGGATGATACGCTTGGTGAGCACGTCGCGACTGNCTCTCCTACTGGGGTTGCCCTCACCCGGGCTCCTTCGGAGCCATCCCTCTCCCTCAGGGAAAGGGGCCGGGGGTAAGGGTTCTACTTCGCAAGAAGTATAGCATCCGGCCTTCTTTGAACTAARCTCGGGACCTGTTACGCGTTTACGCTGTTGGCAAACCCAATCGGGGACGGTAGAATGAGCCGTCGAGAGCYGGRAYGRCTACTCATGGAGACGTCAAGCGCGTCCGGTGTACTCGTGGAGATTCAAATAAGGAATCAGGGAGGAAACTTATGGCGATCACTCTGGATGAAGCTGTCAAGATTATTGAAGGGACCATCGCTAAGGCGGAGGAATTCAGCATCAAAGTAAACGTGGCGGTATGCGATGCCGGCGGGCGCCTCATCGCATTTGCGCGCATGGACGGCGCCATATGGGCCGGGGTATACGGCTCCCAAGGCAAGGCAGTTGCTTCCGCCGCCTTCGGCCGGAATAGCGGTGAGCTGGCTGAGCGGGCCGCCCTGCCCACTCCGGCAGGAATCGCCGCCGCCGAGGGCGGACATATGATTATGGGACAGGGAGCGGTGCCCATATTCCGCAAYGGGGCATTGGAAGGCGCCTGCGGAGTTGGTGGAGGCACTTCCCAACAGGACGAAGACTGCGCCGCCGCCGGCGTCGCCAAGCTGTGAGATAGCAATCAGCTTTCAGCCGTCAGGGGATCGTNC
>NVSQ01000002.1:0-13297 GCA_002401285.1 SAR202 cluster bacterium | reverse complement strand
MSKTGGNWCYTGRYWSCTGAWMGCTGAACGCTCACTCTACAAACGCAATCACCAATACGGGAGATCCGCTGCCGCCCTGCAATCGGAGGATTCCGATAACCAGGGTGATTCCGGTTGGCGGCAGCAGGTCCAGATTGGTAAGGTTTTCCAGCGCGATCCTGGGCTGTTCYAGCAGTAACTTGTTCACGCTGAAACTGCCGTCCCAGCCGGGCTCCAATCCAGCGGTGTCCGTGCCCAATCCGGCGATGGCCCGCTGGTCTATCAGGAATCTGGCGGCGTCGTGGTTGAATCCGGGAAAGCGCGGTTCGCCGTTGGGCTCGGCTCCCAGATACGCCACGGAGTCGTGCCACTTTCTTTGCCATCCGGTATGCAAGAGAACGACCGCGTTGGGCGGAACCGTGCCGTGGCGCTCTTCCCAGGCTGCAATCTCGGCGGCACTCAGCGCGTAGCTAGGGTTGCCGATGCATCGCTCCTCAACGTCGATCACCACTGCCGGGGCGGTCAGCGACTCAGCGAGATAGGAGTCTATGCTCAAGCCGCCGGGATGGAAGGCGATGGGAGCGTTGATGTGGGTGGCGCTGTGTTCTCCCATGGAAAACCGGCGTAGGTAGTACCCATCCYGGTCCGGCGTGGCCACCTCTTGGAATTCCACTGGGGGGTCCCCTGGCCATTGGGGTATGCCGGAGTGTATCGTGTGGGACAGGTCCACTACTCTGCTATAGGTGATTGTCTTGGTTGCCGGGGCGTCCCGCCCCTGTTCCGGTCCTACCATTTCCTCGTCCTCACCGGGTAATCGTCTCAGTTGACGCTTAAAACAGGCCCGGCTAGAATACCAGGGATTTCAATTCGGCAGTCAATAGATGAGATTGTTCGCCGCCGAATCATACCCCGAAATTGTCTAATTTGAAGTCGTATAGAGGTAATCCGTATTGGTTTCGCTAGTTAGAATAKAAAATAGAGGACAKCTTATCTACATGCTGTCCGAAGCCGCCGAGCTTGAGCATGGGATCATGTGCTGCTATCTGTATTGCGCCTTCAGTATGAAGAGGGATGTTGCGGAAGGGGTTACCGAGGAGCAGCTGAAAAGCATACAGGGATGGCGTAGGACTATTATGGAGATCGCCGTTGAAGAGATGCTGCACATGTGCKTGGCCTGCAACCTTCTCACGGCGGTGGGCGGCGCCGCTCATCTGCGCCGGCCCAATCTTCCTTCAAGCCCCAGGGCCTACCCCCCATCCTTCAGACTAGCGTTGGCCCCTTTCTGCCGGGAATCCCTGGCAACGTTCGTGTACATCGAAAGGCCGCTGGATCTGGTGGAGGCTGACGAGAAGGCGTCCGGGCTATCGGCGCATCCACTCCAGACAAGGCTCAGCGAYRTTTTCTCCAGCGCCCGCGACTACCGGAGCCAAGGCCAACTGTATCTCGGCATAGAAGACGGCCTTGGGTACCTATCTCAGAAATACGGTGAGGACAAGCTTTTCCTTGGGCCGCCTGACTCACAGATAACCGGCTCTCATTTTGATCTTCCAGACTTGATTCAGGTCACGGATCTGGCTTCCGCCGGGCARGCCTTGCAAGGAATCATCAAGCAGGGTGAAGGGGCCAGGGGCGTCACCGCGGACTCTCATTACGGCAAGTTCGTCGCTATTCAAGAAGAGTATGAAGAGATTCTCAAGGAGGACCCCAACTTCGAGCCGGGACGTCCGGTGATCTACAATCCGTATTCGATGTTGCCTGGAGACATCAGCGATGAAACCACGATCAATCTTTTAGAAGACTCCTTGAGCATCGACGTAAGCAATCTGTTCGATGGGTGCTACGAGCTCATGATGCAGATGCTTGGGAGGCTGTTTCTACACGGAGGGGARTCCCAGGAAGAGCTGACAAAACTGGCGGATATCACCGTGAAGCTGATGTTTGGCGTGATTGGGCCTCTGGGAGAGGSGCTGACAACACTGCCCGCGGGRRCTTCCTATCCGGGTATGAAGGCAGGCGCAAGTTTCCGCTTTTCGCGGGATATCAACACACCACCCAACCAAGTGGCGGCTTGGGAATTATTCATCGAACGGTTAAAAGAACTGTCCGCCTACACMGGGTTTCTCCAAAGCCACGAGGTTGTGTCGACGGTGTTGGGACGCGTCAGAAGATYGTTGTCCCAATGTGCCGATCAGCTTGACAGTGTGAGGCAGCAAAGTTAGCCTACGGCCATCCTCTGGCCAAGKYGCGGCCGTCTCGCGAACCGMATATNRAATTNTTNTAGYATCCAGACRGCCTCTGAGGCAAKCCGATGATCTGCACAAGCTGTGGTTTTGACAATCCCGAAGGGATGAACTTCTGCGGCCGATGCTCCACGCCCCTCAGTTATCTGCCCACCGGGGTAATTACCTACCTCTTTACCGACTTGGAAGGCAGCACCCAACTTTGGCARGAGCACCCCGGCGAAATGAGCGGCGTGTTGGCCCGCCACGATGCATTGCTCACCTCCGTGAACGAAGAGCATGGCGGCATGGTTGTCAGGAGCCGCGGCGAAGGGGACAGCCTTTTCGCGGTGTTCGTTCGCGCCAGAGACGCGGCTGCCGCGGCCTGTGCCGTACAGCAAGCTATCCTCAAGGAACCCTGGGCGTTGGAGCTCTCCATCAAGGTYCGGATGGCTCTCCATACCGGAGAGTCTGAGCTACGGGAACACGATTACTATGGTCCGGTGGTGAACCGATGCGCCCGCCTCCGGGGCATCGCCCATGGCGGCCAAGTCGTCCTGTCTCAGGTAACTTCGGAGTTGGTGCAGGATGCCTTGCCTGAAGGCGTGTCCCTGCGCGACATGGGTACGCATCGGCTCCNGGGGATGGAGCGGCCGGAGCAAGTGTTCCAGCTTCTTCACCCAGACCTTCCCGCGGATTTCCCGGCCTTGGAATCGTTGGATGAACACCGGCACAACCTGCCGGTCCAACTTACCAGTTTCATCGGACGGCAAGAAGAGATCGATGAGGTCGCCAGCATGCTTCCCACCGCTCGTCTTATTACTCTCGCGGGCGCGGGCGGTTCCGGTAAAACGAGGCTGGCTCAGGAGATTGGCGCTACGGTCATCGAAGATTATCCCGGTGGGGTTTGGTTCATCGGGCTAGCGGCCCTGTCGGACCCCAATGTGTTGCAATCCCACGTAGCCGAAATATTCGACGTCGGCCAAGACGCCCTCCATGGATACTTGCAAGGSAAAACTGTGCTCCTGATTTTGGACAACTGCGAGCATTTGATCGTCGCCGCGGCATCGCTGGTCCAGTGGTTGCTTTCTTGCCCCGGTGTCTCCGTGCTTGCCACCAGCCGGGAGCCGTTGAACCTAACGGGAGAGCGGATGTTCCAAGTGCCGCCCYTGCCCGTTCCCGTAGTCGCCGCCATCGATGACATATTGGTTGACTGCCCTTCGGTGCAACTCTTCCTAGAGCGGGCCTGGGCAGCGAGGCCCGATTTTGAGTTAACTTCTGGCAACGCAGGGTCCGTGAACCAGATTGTGCGGAGGCTCGACGGGATTCCCTTGGCGATAGAGCTGGCGGCGGCTCGGATGAAAATGATTCAACCGGCCCAGATCGCCAGCCGCCTTGATGATTGCTTTAAAATCCTGTCCGGCGGGCCGGTCGATGCCTTGCCGCACCACCAGACCATCGAGCGGGCTATCGACTGGAGCTACGACATGCTGGATCCGGAGCAGCAGATGCTCTTCCGCCAGGTCTCGGTGTTTCGCGGTGGTTTCACCCTGGACGCCGGCAGTGCGGTCATGGGAACTGAAGACGAGTTCGAGGCGCTTGATGCCATCGGCGAGTTGGTGGACAAATCCTTGGTGCGGACGATGCCCGCAGGCGAGGAAACACGGTACTACATGCTGGARCCGYTGCGGCAGTACGCCGCTGCCCGGATCACCGCGGACGAGGCGGCAGAAGCGGGCGGCCGGCACGCCCKGTACTATCGGGATCTTGCCGAACGGGCTGCGCCGGACTTGCACGKCCCCCGCCAACTCGAATGGCTGGCGAGGCTGGAGACGGAACACGACAACTTCCGTGTAGCGATGACTTGGGGTTTGGAAGCGGGAGACGCGGATCTAGGACTACGTACTGTGGCTGCCTTGGGTTGGTTCTGGTTGGTGCGTCGGCACATGGCCGAGGCTATGGATTGGTTCGACCGGGTACTGGCTATCGACGGAGGATMTTCAAGCGCCCGTGCTTCGGCGCTGGTTCAGTCCGGATTTACCGGCTCGGTAGTGCGTCATGACGACTTCGAAGGGTGTCTGGTAAAGATCCATGATGGACTGGCGCGTTTCACCGATCTGGGAGACGAGCAAGGGGTAAGGACGGCTGAGACCTACGAGGCCACGATCCTGTGGTTCCAGAGAGACTTGGAGGCAGCGAACCGTAAGCTTGTCGAGATCCAGGCGGCCYACCGGTCCTATGGGTTCGAGTGGGGAGATGCGTTTTGCGACTTCTTCTTAGGTTCTTCTGCTTGGTTCGCCGGAAATCTCGCCGAATCGGTCGAGCATTGCAGTCGAGGACTGGAAACATTCCGGCGCATCGGGGACACCGGGATGATAGCCTGGACGGGCGTCCGTTTGGGAAACACGTTACTAGAATCTGGCAGGCTGGAAGAGGCTACCGCGCTTTATGAAGAGAGCATTCCACCGATGGCCGATCTGGGTGACCGCCTTGGCGTCGGAACGATTCAATTGGGACTTGGATTAGCGGCTCATTTCCAGGGCGATTCGGAATCGGCCAGTCAGATACTTGGYGAGGCGCAGATCAATCTCAGGGAGGGCGGCGGAGGCCAAGAACTGGCCTGGGCGATATCAAATGCGCTGATAGACACCTCCACCCAAGAACTTCTGATCGAGGCAGCGGACCGCTACAAGAGGGGTCTAACCCTGCCACTTGAAGATTGGGTGGAGATGGTGTGTGCCGATGGCGAGGTGTGGCGGAGCCGGACTAGGTCCGGAGACTAGAGTGCGGGCCAGCTACGCCCAAACTGGCGAGCCTTAAGTCCCCCTTTACGAAAGGGGGATTTTGTTGTTCTTACAGGACAGCTAGTTGAGATTGCTGGATCGGGACCGGTTCGCCTTGAACCATATGGTGGTCCACCCATTGCATGGCTTCCCGGGACGTGGCACAGGCAGCCAACTCGACACGCTTTGGGCGGCGGCCGAAAATGGTGTAGCAGATAGACCGGAATTTCCGATGAATGACGTAGCCTCGATAGAATAAGTTCATAAATATTGCGTCTCCTCCCTCCGCCCTTCCGCATAAAAAACAACTTGTGGCGGCCTGGGAAACACATGTTCTAATAAACCAGGCAGCTAGTCAATGAGCAAGTGTCAGTTCGTACCAGAGAAGGTGSCCTGAATCTCTCCACCGCTGAGGGCGCGGTTGTAGAGTTTGGCTTCGTCGATGATGCCGTCGAAAAATTGGATAGTACCTGGGTCTCCCGCGCCGATGACAAGGGCCTGCACCTGGTTGAGGACGGTCATAGTCGTTGTCAGAACCGGTACGCCATCCGCGTAAATTACCGTGCCCCCGGCGACACCGCTCTGGAAAGTAATCGCAACATGATGGAACTGCCCGTCGGCAAGGTTGACACCGGTCGACCTAGTTTGACCCGAGCCCCAGTCATGGGTAACCAAAACGCCGTTCTGTAGGAATAGGCCATAGGCTCCCCGTTTTACGACTATTCCCCGGAAATCGCCTCCGGAGTTGGTGGTTTTGATCCAAGCTTCCAGGGTGCCCGTGGAGACCTGGAGGCTTGAGGTATTGGAGATTGCCACATAGTCATTTGCCCCGTCTAGACTGAAAGCCTGATTCACCTTTCCGGCGGCAAAGGTTGCGCCGTTCCGCATGGTTCCGTTTACGCCACTGACGATATCATTGGCGTTTCCGTTGCCGGGCCACCAGTTCAGCAGTCCAGGAGAAGGCGGCGCCGGCGTAGGTGTGGAAGGTACAGGTGTAGGCGTCGGAGGTACCGGCGTAGGTGTGGGAGGCACGKGGGKGGGCGTCGGAGGCACCGGSRTSGGYGTSGRAGGYRCSGGSRTMGGYGTSGRAGGWRCSKGSGTRGGMGTSGGAKGMACCKGSGTGGGAGTRGSRGKYRSCGKSGNGGSWKTNGNGGTKGGYGYYGGKCYYKGGGTGGGGGTAGTCGTAGCGGCAGGCGCGAAAGTGGGTGCGGTGGTAGGAGTGGGAGTGGCAAAAAGAACCAGGGTCGGCATYGGGACTTGCGTGGCCGAACGCGTTTGGGTAGGGGTGGGTGTGGCGAGAGGGGTGCGAGGAGGATTGTTATCGATCCGTTCGATGATTCGTTGATCAATGAGCCGGGCGATTCTGGCTACGTCGTCCGAGTGGACCTGGCCGCGGGGGCCTCCGGCGATCAGTTGGGCGGCTATACGGCCCTGGGCAAACCACATCATATAGACGTCTAGATTGATGGGGGGCGTCTGAACCCTCATCAAGAAACCCGCCGTAGCATCGCCGATGGCCGGAAGGTCTATGGCCTCGACCACAACGTTCTCTGGACTAAATCCGGCCCCTTCCGCGAACGCCGGACCTGCCAGCTGGGCGAACAACTGAGGGTCCATGGCTCTCATCACCAGAACCGGCGCACTGGCATCGGARGAGGTGGCGTACATCTCGACGGTGCTGCTGAGATTGCTCAACTGAGACAACCCTAGAGTGAAGAACAACCCCTCTGCCTCAAATTCCCGCTCGTACGTAAGGAGGGCGTCGGTATCTTGGACGTAGCCCTCTCCCTCGATGATCGCTCCGGGGGCTATGTCCGCCAAAGTAGGCAATAGCGCGGGCAGGTCGTTGGTATTCGTGGGATCCGTTGGCATAGGGGTCAGGGTGGGCGCCGGGGTAGGGGGGCCATAGGTACGCGTCGGTGGTACGGAGGCCGGTGGCATGGCGGTGGCTCGTACGGCGGCGGAAGGTGCGAGGGTGGATGGTGCGGCGGTGGGAGGCACGGCGATGACCCGCACCAGCCTCACTATCACCGTGTGGCTGGAGTTCATGTCTATCTTGGCGGACACTCCAACCTCGTCGTAGACCGGCCCAGCCCACCRATCAACTTGCCAGCCCTTCTTGGGTAAGATATCGATCGCCACCGTGCGGCCACGCACATAGCGCCCGCCTTCGATGGGCGTGGGATTGAGGAGAACATCCGCTGCTTCGGGGGGGTCCGCTATGATTTCCAATTCGTGGGTGATTGTTATTGGTGTCGGCGTAGGTGCAGGCGGTGGGACGGGCGTCGGTGCGACGGCGCATGCCGCCCCGGCCAGAGACGCGATAATCACCAACGAGACAATCAGACGTTGCATTAAGGCCCCTGTACAGAGTAGGCGGGTTGGGGCAGGATCGTCTAAGCCCGGACACGGCTGCCGAAGGTATTATGCCAGAACCATCTAGGCGCCGGCGCTATCTAGGAACTCCTGCATGGGCTTAGTTTCCTGGGTGGATGCCTGCATGTCGCGAATCATAACTACGCCCTGCTCGATCTCGTCGTCTCCCAAGATCGCGGTGTAAGGGATCCCCAGAGCGTTGGCTTGGCGCATCTGACCCCTTAGCCCACGGGAGCCGCTGCTCAAGATAGCTCCCACCCCGTTGGCCCGTAGCCGGGCGGCCAGTTCCAATGCGGCCGGGCGGGCAGCATCGCCCACATTGGCCACCAGATACTTGGGAGAAGGTTCATCGGGCACTTCYACTCCGCCGYGYTCCAGGTTCAAGGCCAGGCGCTCCATACCGGTGGCGAAGCCGATTCCCGGMGTGGAACGGCCACCCAGACTCTCGATCAGTCCGTCGTAACGGCCGCCGCCGCAGATGGTGGACTGAGCGCCGCCTTCYAGGGGCTGAATCTCGAAGACGGTGCGGCTGTAGTAATCCAGACCACGCACCAGCCGGTGGTCGATCTCGTAGGGTATAGCCACGGCGTCAAGGTATCCCCTAAGGCTGGACCAGTGGTCCTGGCAGGCTTGGCACAAATGATCCGACGACCGGGGCGCTTCATCTCCAAGAGCCCGGCAGGTCTCAACCTTGCAATCCAAGAGACGAAGGGGGTTRCGGTCCAGACGYTGCCGGCATTCGGCGCAGAGCTTGCTYTCGTGACCCTGGTAATAGTTCTTCAGTTCGCCAACGTATGCYGGGCGGCATTCAGTGTCGCCGATGCTGTTGATCAGCAAACTAGKGTCTTTCAGCCCCAAGGAAAGCATCAATCGCCAGGCCAGTTCGATTACCTCAGCGTCCACCGAAGGGTCGGCGTCTCCCAGCACTTCTACGCCGAACTGATGGTGCTCGCGAAATCGCCCGGCTTGAGGCCGTTCGTAGCGAAACACTGGGCAGAAGTAGTACATCCGCACGGGCTGGGGCAGGTTGTGCATACCGTGTTCCAGGTAGGCCCGGCAGACCGGGGCGGTACCCTCGGGACGCAGTGTCACTTGGTCGCCACCCCGGTCCTCGAAGGTGTACATCTCCTTTTCCACGATGTCCGTGCCTTCCCCCACCGATCGGATGAACAGGTTCGAGTCCTCGAACACCGGAGTGTCGATCCGGCCAAAGCCGTATTGCCTAGCCAGGTCTACGGCTTTGGATTCGATGTATCTCCAATACTTTTGGTCCTGGGGGAGCAGGTCGTTGGTGCCTCTGGGCGCTTGGAACAAGTTCTTTAGTCTCCTTGATTGATGGCGTTAAGACGGCSCATTATACGTGGTCATAGTGGAGGTGGAAACCGTCGCTGATYCGGTGAAATGGTGCCGGCGATCAGACAACCCGGTCCGTCTCCATGCCCAGGAGTTGYTCCTCGGTTAGTCCACCGATGGAACACAGAATGTCAYGGTTGTGTTCGCCCAACAACRGCGGGGGASCGGTGGGGGTGTCGGGGCAGGCGGTAAGGTTGATGGGTGTGTTGGCCGTCCGGAATGAGCCTCCCATGGTGTCGCCGCAGTCGACGAACATCTTGCGAGCCTCCAGGTGGGGGCAYTGGTCCAGGTCGGCGGTGTTCTGCACCATTCCCATTGAGTAACCGATCTCGATGAGCTGCTCGGCCACCTCCCTTTTCGACAAGTGTTGGGACCACTCCTCGATGGCGGGGACGATGTTCTCGAAGTAGAACTCGCCGSTGATACCCTTGCCCAGATACCGGGGGTCCTGGATCAGGTCTTCCCGGCCCACGAGTTGCCATAGGGCGACCCACTTCTCCTCGTCGCCGGCCCCGGCCAGCACCGCGTACCCATCGTTGGTTTTCAGCGCCAGTTGGGCGCTGAACATGTTCTCCCTGGCCCGGCTACTGCTTTGGCCGGTCAATTGGTACAGGGGCATGCTGCTGGTGGTGTGGGCTACCATGCAGTCGTACATGGCCATGTCCACGTGCTGTCCCTTGCCAGTCTTATGCCGGGCTTCCAAGGCCAACATAACGCCCAGGGCTGACCAGACTCCGGGCACGGTGTCGCCGATGTTGTCGCCGACCATCTGCGGAGCCCCGCCGTGGGCTCCGGTGATCTCCATCCAGCCGCCCATGCCTTGAACGCAAGGGTTGTTGGCCGGCCACTGGGAGTAGGGGCCTTGCATATCATCGGAGTCGCCGTAGCCGGTGATGCTGGCGTAGATCAGGCCGGGGTTCAATTCGGAGAGCGTTTCGTAGCCCAAACCCAGCCGCCGCAGTGCGCCGGGACCCCAGTTGTCCAGAAGGATGTCAGACTCTTTGACCATCTTCTCGAAGGCGGATCTGCATCGGGGGTCGCGTAGGTCTAAGGTCACGCTTTTCTTGTTCCGGTTGACGCCCAGGTATCTCACGGAGACTTTCTGCCCATTGGCTCCGTCCTTGAAGGGGGTATTGATCCGTGAACGATCACCGAATCCGGGCCGTTCTACTTTGATAACTTCGGCGCCCATGTCGGCAAATATCATCGAGCAGAAGGGACCAGCCACTATGTGGGTCAGGTCCAAGACCCGGATGCCTTCCAGGGGCAAGGGTAGCTTTTCGCCGTTAGCCGTCATAGTTAAACCTTTATTGACCGTCGGTAGGGATCTGCAGCCCCAGGCCGGCTTTGATGTATCGTTTCATGTTCTCTACGTAGATACCGGTGGGGTCTTCCAACCGCTCACGGTGTTCCGCGGTCAGGGGGCGCACCTTGCCYGGCACTCCCAGGACCAGAGAGTTGTCTGGAATYAYGGCGTCGGCCAGCACCAACGCCGACGCGCCGATGAGCACGTAGTTGCCGACTTTGGCGCTCTCCAGAATGGCGGCGTTCATGCCGATGAGCACGTTGTTGCCGACGATGCCGCCATGGATAACTGCTCCGTGGGTCATAAGAACATTGTCGCCCAACTCCAGATAGTCGTCGGTATGCAGGACGCAGTTATCCTGGATAGAGCAGGCTTTTCCGATGATTATCTTGCCGTAGTCGCCTCGAATCACGGCGCCCGGCCAGATGCTGGTGTCCTCGCCGATCTCAACGTCGCCGACTATATAAGCAGTCTCACTGACGAAACAGGAGGGATGAATCTTTGGAGTTTTTCCATCGAGGCTGCGAATCACGGGGACCTCCGGTGTTGCTGATTGGGCCKYTGCCCTTCCRGTAAAAGGATACACGGTGACTGGGACTATCGCCAGGGGAATTTTCGASCAGTCAGCTATCAGCGGTCAGGGGAAATCCCCCCAACCCCCCTTTACGAAAGGGGGGCGAGACACGTTTTACGATTGAGGACTTTTATATGCCGAAGACTTGGGTGAGCCAGGCTAGGCTGTATTTGCAGGCGTAGGCGAAGGTGATGAACTTGATGGTCTTGCCCACCCAAACTATGCTCAGGAAGCTCCAAAGAGGGTACCGAAGGGCGCCGGCCGCGATGCCGATGATGTCGAAGATGGGGTTGGGCACTAGCGAAACCAAGAACAAGGGAARCCAGCCCCGGCGGCGTACCAAGGGCTCCAGCCGATTGTACAGGCGAGACCTCCGGGCCATGTCTCGTCCGCTATAACCCAGAAAGTACCCTGTTAGCTCGCCCACACTCTCGCTGGTCCCGGCGATGAGACCCAGAAGCACCGGATTCAGGAATACGCTACCGGCGCATACGGCTCCCAAGGCGGGCACCGGAATTATCAGACCGGCGCTGGCGATCAGTGATGCCAGGGCCACTCCRCCGTAGCCCGCCTGAGCTGGAGTYAATTGATCCCGCAGTAAAAGAGCGGTCGCCGAGGCGGCCAGGACCGCTAGGATTATCCCGATCCGAATTAGGGTGCTGGGATCACGCCAATCCCACCGGGCGGGCGCGGAAAGGACCCGGACCAAGCTGTTCATAGAGAAACCGGCCCAGGGATGGACCCGCATTGGTCATCCAGGCCGCCCTGAAGAAATAATGTCAACAGGGCGTTGAACTCGTCGGCTTTTTCCATGTGGGGCCAATGCCCGCACTGAGGGAAGGTGCGTACTAAACATCGRGGGATCGTGTCTTTTATCCAGCCAGCGTGGCTTACCGGGATGACAATGTCTTCTTCTCCCCAGAGGCACATCAGAGGAGAAGACACTTGAGGCAATCGATCAAGAATCCGCCATCGACGGCGAAKCCCCAGGAGGTTAATGCTGGAGCGGATAGAATGGAGGRTGCAACTGGTGGAGCCGGGCAAAAACTGGACACGGGCCATTTCGGTCAGCACCTCGTCGGGTATCGAAGACGGCTCATGAAAAACTCGCTTGTTGATACCCATCAGGCTGTATATCCAGCGTTGGAAGAGGAACTCCCCCAAACCCGGCACAGACATCAAACGTAACACCCAGGAAACCTGGCGGCCGATTCCTCCGGGAGCGACCAGCGCGGCCACAAGTCCTCCGGCTGAGTTACCCACCAACGAAGCTCYCTCCACCCCNAAGGCGCGGAGAAACTGTCCGGTGAAATCGACGGCGWWGCNNSRGGWSSWTARTSCNRRAKCRKMTRGNWWTKSAGRGTNCAMCNTGGCCGGGCATGTCTGGGGCCAGAACGGTGAATCCCGCGTTGGCCAGGGGCTCAAGATTCCGCCGCCAAGTGTCCAGGGACGAACCCAATCCGTGCAACAGCAACACCACCGGCCCTTGCCCGGCCTGCACGTAGTGGATTTTGACCCCGTTAAGGGCGATCGTCTTGTGCTCCAAAAGGTTCCCCGGCCGGCGTATGGCCTCACGAATTACTCTACATCGCCGAATATCCTCGACATTTCCTACTCACGATCGCTTTTCTGGCCCGAGCCCGGCTTGGTACCAATTGCCTGGATCCCCCTTCCGCGGAAGGGCCGGGATGACGGACTGGTAATCTCGACGGCTTTGGGTACGTTGCCCATCGATGCCATCGCGAACACCTTTGGGAATGATGCTGGCCCACTCCGGGTCTTCGGTTATATTCTCCGAGGGGACCTGGCGCGTTAGCTCACTGATAAAAAAACGGATTGCCATCGGTCCGCTCATGCATGACTCCCGCGGCTTCGGGGGTTAGGGTGATTCCCACATTACCCTGGACGAATTCCGTTACTTCTTGTTGGGTAAGTCCTTGTAGTTGGACCCTGTAGAATAGCTTCTCCCGAACAAGAGCCCCAAGGGTCTGGGAAAGTGGATGTCGCCTGGAAACTTCGACGTCCCGGTAAGCACCAACCAGCAAGATGCGGCTGGTCTCGATTTCGCGGGCTACAAACTCTAAAAGTAGTAAGGATGACTGGTCGGCCCAATGGAGGTCGTCCAGGACCAGCATGAGGGGCTGACGATGCGCCGCGTTCTTCAGGAAGGTGGTGATGGAGTCGAAAAGCCGGAAACGGGCTTGCTCCGGCTCCAGGCTCGGAGGCGTTGTCAATTCCTGTAGCTTGCCCCGAATCTCGGGAACTATCTCGGCAATGTAGGAGGCGCCAGGACCCATATCTGCGGCAAGTTGTTCGGTGCTTGCCTGTTCAATGTAGGACCGCATGGTCTGGACCCAGGCCCAGTAGGGCGGCGTCCCCAGTTCTTCGTAGCACCGGCCCCAGTGGACCTGCGTCCCACGCCCTTCTGCCATCATGGCTAACTCTTGGGCGGTGCGGGTCTTGCCGATTCCCGGTTCTCCGGCAAGCATGGCCAGACGTCCTTGGCCAGACATGGCATCATCCAAGGCCGCACTGAACTCGGCCAACTCCTGTTCCGCGTCGGCGATCTGCTGTTCCAATTCCGCCCGCAGCGCGGTGGCCCATTCCTCTTCACCCGGCCGATAAAACTTTGCCGGCTGCGGTCCGCCGATCTGAAAACCGTCGCCGCGCGCCGGCGGTGCAATCTGGACCGTCGCAAAGAAGGCCT
>NVSQ01000076.1 GCA_002401285.1 SAR202 cluster bacterium | reverse complement strand
AACGTAAGGAGTATGATTTCAACAACTGTGAAGACGTTCGGCGGACTGAATATACTTTATAACAACGCCGGTGGTTCGACCATGATGGACGGCCGTGTCACCGAAGCACCAGATGAAGAGTTCTGGCAGGCCCATGTGCTTCCGGAAGTCAAGAAAGAGATCGAGCGGCGGTCACGACCTGCCCTGCCCGCTGGGTTCGGTCCCATCCCCAGGCTAAAGGCCCGCCTGGACATCATTGCCGTGGCGAGCAAGTTTACGGAGTTGACCGGGAGTGGCGATAACCCAAAAGGCAGGTGTCCTTTACACGAAGAAAAGACGGCCAGCTTCTACGTCTACGCTGATTCCCAAAGATGGCGCTGCTACGGTGCGTGTGCTTCCGGCGGGGATGTGATYGAGTTGCTGCAAAGGCTTGCTGCCAAAGGAGCCCTTGATGGCTAGCTTGAAGGATATCGAGGCTTGGGCGGAGAGAGAGGCATTGTTAGAGCMTGGAGACTCCGAAGTCGGTCAGGGCGCCATCGAGGGTCCCCGSGTGGTGGAWTCARGGGACGTGGCTAGTGAGTAYCCGAATTCGCAAGGGCRACGAAACTGGCCMGAMCCTATGGCGRAASAGGCGTTTCACGGGCTGGCRGGCGACATTGTGWGAGCTATTGARCCTCATACGGAAGCTRACCCCGTGGCCSTGTTGGYCAATACYCTGGTTTACGTTGGTAATGCGTTGGGTCGGACCGTCCATGGAGTGGCCGAAGCAGACTACCACGGCACCAATCTCTTCGCAGTAYTGRCKGGRGARACWGCCAAAGGCCGGAAAGGATCGTCCCGTGGACACATCCACGAGCTCTTYKCGCGGATCGACCCTGTTTGGATTCATACCCGGACCATGGGAGGCCTCTCTTCAGGTGAGGGTCTGATCTGGGCGGTGCGTGACCCCATAGAAAAAACGGAGGCGATCAAAGAAAAAGGTCGCTACACAGGCGAATATGAGACGGTGATCGTTGACGCAGGTGTGGACGACAAACGCCTGCTGGTTTTTGAACCTGAGTTCGCTTCGGTCCTAAAGGTGATGGTTCGCGAGGGTAGCACCCTATCCCCATTGGTCCGCCAGGCCTGGGATACCGGCAATCTCCGGACGATGGTCAAGAACAATCCCGCYGTGGCCACCGGCGCCCACATCTCGATCCTGGGGCACGTCACCAAGGATGAGTTGTTAAGGTACTTGTCCGATACCGAGGCGGGCAACGGCTTTGCCAATCGGTTCATGTGGTTCTGCGTCCGGAGGTCCCAAGTATTGCCCGAAGGTGGCGGGACACCCGACTACAACGGGCTGGTGCAACCYCTCCATGATGCTCTGGAAAAGGCCAAGGAGATAGGTTGGCTGCAACGGGATTCGCAAGCACGGGAATCATGGGCTGCCATCTACCCGGATTTGTCCGAGGGTAAGCCCGGTTTGTTCGGCGCTGTGACTGCCAGGGCTGAGGCCCAGGTCTTGCGCTTGTCGGTGCTTTACGCGGCSATGGACGGCGCYGATGCAATCASGCTGCCCCAYCTGAAAGCTGCGCTCGCTGTTTGGGAGTACGCGGAAGCTTCGGCACGGTACATCTTYGGAGACGCCACTGGAGACCCCGTGGGGWMTCGGATCATAGATGCCCTGCGCAACGGAGAACTTGATCGGACCTCGATTACCCAGTTGTTCCAGCGCCATCTCAAAGCCTCTCGTATCCAACAGGCATTGAACCTGCTCCAAACTGCGGGGAAGGTTCACTGCGAGCGCCGTGAGACCAACGGGAGGTCCGTTGAAGTATGGACAGCCATTTGACAGGGACTTCTTTCGCTTCTTTCGCTTCTTTCGCAATATGACAGTTGCAAAATCTCGCCACAGGGCGGTATACCGGAGCCGCGCTTTGATTGCTCCAGTTCCTTAACCTTAGCCAAATAACCAGCCATGGTTTCTCCCTGGCGTAGAGTGCGCACTAAGCGAAAGAAGCGCAATAAGGTTCGACGACGGTCAACTCCCTCCACTGGACCGGCCACCACAAAASGAGCAAGARCKGCGGCGGTGGRTGGACCACACAGCCGACCCCGAAGYSTTCGCCCGGTGGYTGGAGTGGGCCATGAACTACACCGACCYGGTGGAAGACTCACCTTGCCCGGAGGACACTCCAAGTGGATGACGATCGRTGGRAAGCCCATACCGGAGGGTGGTTATATCGTGGCGTTACAGAAYGGTAAGAAGATYGCACTAGCTCAACGGCGTCACCGCGTCATCCAGGCAAAGATCGMGGGACGTTCCGAGGCCGAGATCKCCGAGCAAGAAGGAGTGGCCCAGTACACYATMTGGAAGGACATCCGGGCTTATCTGGGTGAGGTGCGGCGAGAAGACWAAGAAGCCGTCCAGGCCGAGTACGACCTCCAGCGGGCAAGGTATGAGCGGTTATTACTCCGCTGGTGGGACCGTGCTATCGGTGTGGACAGCGACCACGCCGCGAGGGCCACGGGGATCGTCCTGGACCTGCCCCAGATTCGGGTTAGCTTTTTTGCGAGTTATAATCGCCCAAACCAAAGCAATAATTCTTAAAGTGAGTCCGTATGCTCCGTTGTCTCCTTTTATCCATATCCTGCTTGCTACTCCTAGCGGCCTGCGGGGATGGTCTGACCGTCCAAGGTGGGGAAAAAGAAGCTGGAYCTGCTAAATCGGCCGACAAAGTTCAAGATGATTCTGGAAATGGAATCGCTAAGGAGCMTATCGGTAARGACGTAGCTCRCTAYAACCCTCCACCTCGSTATAACCCCACTGAGTGGGGGCCAATGGATTGCAAAGATTGTGATTTGGTTAAAGCCAACCTGTCCGGGGCCAACCTGTTCATGGCCAAGCTGTCCAGGACCAACCTGTACCTGGCCGACCTGACCGGGGCCTACCTGACCGAGGCCGACCTGTCCGATGCCAACCTGACTGGCGCCAACCTGACTGGGGCTGACCTGTCCAGTGCCATCCTAGACGATGTTATCGGTGCTGACTTCACAGGTGCTGTGAACGTTCCACCTAAATATCGGTAAGATTAGGAATCATCGAACCCAGAAATCCCGGCAATCAGGTTCCACAGTTCCAGGCTAAGTTCGGTGTTCCCGAAGAAGAACCCCACCGCCCAGGGATAGGACTTACCAAGGGACTCAGTAAGCACCTCCCGCCGCCACCAGTACCCCACCCCCGGTGGCTTCCCGATAGGGGTGTCGCTGAAACGAGAAAGCCCCCTCGATCGAGGGGGCTTTAAGCATCTTTGTTATCGGGCAAAAAAAGAGCGCTTCCAGCAATTTCTGAAAACGCTCCACTAGCTTAGCATGCCGAAAGCTATTTTGTCAAGGTTTTGTGCCTAGATTAAAAGAATGTACCAGAGCCGAACTGATACGGGGTCACCCTCCGACCGATGCATTTTCCTAACCGCTCCAAAACCGGGGTCTGGTGCGGTGAATCTGTAGTGGGGATATAATCAGGGGCACCAAAAGGACTTCTTTTCGGTGCAGTCGCTTACTTAAACTTTACGGGCCACCAGCGACCGAGCAGATAAAGCCAATCACTAAAGCGTTACGGCCAACCTACTAGGACGGGAGCACCCAGACACGCTTCGCAGCCGCAGCAGCCTGGCCAACACCCTGGCCGCTCTGGGCCGGCACGACGAGGCCGCTAAATTGCATCGAGAGATTATCGAAGACCGGGTACAGGTACTGGGCTCGGACCACGAGAGAACAGAACTGAGCCGCAAACGCCTGGCAACCACTCGCCAAGCTGCTCGGACCTCTTAGCCGAGATTACATCACGTTGGAGTCTGAATCATGAAATACGGTTTCACATTGCCCGGAAGAGGGCACCTCGCCACCCCCGAGAGACTGGGCATCATCGCCAGGAAGGGCGAGGAATTTGGCTTTGACACCCTGCTGACCGGAGACCACATCCTGGTGCCCAAGAATATCTCGTCGGTGTATCCCTACACCGAAGGCGGAGAGTTTCCCGGCTCAGGGTCGGGCGAGTCCATGGAGCAGATCACCCTAYTGTCGTACATCGCAGGCCAGACCAGCAAGATCCGCCTGGTAACCAGCGTATTGATTGTCCCCCACCGCAACCCGCTCATCGCCGCAAAGTCCTTGGCCACCCTGGACCTGCTCTCCGGAGGGCGGCTGGTGGTGGGCGTCGGCGTTGGTTGGATGCGGGAGGAGTTTCAGGCGCTGGGTCTGCCGCCATTCGAGGAACGAGGTGCGGTGACTGACGAGTACATCCGGGCCTTCAAGGTCCTTTGGACCGAAGACGACCCCCACTTCCAAGGCAAATACATCAGTTTCGACGATATCAGCTTCCTGCCTAAACCAGTGCAGAAGCCCCATCCGCCCATCTGGGTCGGCGGGGAGAGCCGCCCGGCGCTGCGCCGCACTGCGGAACTGGCCGACGGATGGTACCCCTTGGGCTCCAACCCCACCTTCCCCATGGGCACCCCCGAGCAACTGAAAGCAGGGATGGAACGGCTGGCGGGATACGCGGAGCGCTTCGGCCGGGACCCGTCGACTATCGAGACAATTTACCGCACCCACCAGTTCGAGTTGCTGAAGCAGGCTGCCGGGCCGGACCGCCTGCCCTTTGTCGGTGATGCGGACCAGATCGCCGGAGACATCCGCCAATACCAAGACATGGGCGTAACGTCCATGATCTGGGACTTCCTGCGGCAGACCGACGACCTGGACTCCATGTTGGGACTCATGGAGGACTTTTCGACTCAGGTGTGGCCGAAGGTCTAGCTGATGAACGCTTTGTTGTAGAGCTCCCCCAGGCGGGCCATCTGTGCCGGGGAGAAGGCGTCCAGATCGATGCAGGCGGCCATCTCTTCGGTTTCAGCTTGGTTCTTTACGCCTGGGACGGTGGTGTGAATGTCTTCGTTCATCAGGCAGAAGACCGTTGCCGCTTGGGAAAGGGTCTCTATAGGGCCTTCCAGCAGAAAATCAAGCCTGGCTGCGCTTGCTATGTCCTGGCGCAGCAGGTCGTTGTCCGCAGGCACCGGCCGGTCGACTCCGCCGGTAAGCGCCCCGGCGGCGTGGGAGCGGATGCCGATGACCCCCATGTTGTGCTTCTTGGCGAGGACGATGTTCTGGCCATTGTYGAACAGGTCGACTCCCGGCGGCGGGGGGAGTTGGGCCGTCCAGTTCAGCAGGTTGTAGTAGGCCAGCACCGTGTCCCAATCTCCGGTTTCCATGATCTTGTTTAAGGCAGGCACGTGGTGGTCCATGGCCGATAGGCCGATGAACCGGGTCTTCCCCGCCTGCTGGACGGCCTGATAGGCCTCCAGTACCGGCCCCGTGACGTCGTCTGCGGATAGGGAGTTTGGGACGTCGCCCCGGTTTTCCGTGAAGCGGTTGTGCACGTGGAGTATGTCCACCGAGTCCCGTTTCAGCAGCCGCAGGCTGGTTTCCATGGAGCGTTTCACCGCGCCGGTGGCGTCGGCCAGGTTATCGGCGGGCACCCGGACCTTGGTGCCGATAAACACCTCTTCCGAGCGTCCTTCCAGCGCGATTCCCAGGGCCTCTTCCGCCTTCCCGTCGCCGTAGGCAGGAGCGACGTCGAAGTAGTTTATCCCCAGGTCCAGCGCACGGTGCACTGCCCGGACCGCCTCATCCCGCGTAGTGGCGCCCCAAACCTGCCCGATGCCGCCGCCGCCAAATCCGATACGAGAGACGTTGAGCCCGGTGCGGCCGAGTGGGTTGTATTGCATGTTTGACCCTCTGAGAATCAAGTCCCCTTAGCCATGATTATCAAAAGGGGGACTTGGCATTCTTTTATTTTAAAGCTGGTCAGATTCTAGCGTTATCAACGAGAACAAGGAGCCCCCTTATCAAAAGGGAGCTCTACGATGGCTGCCCGAAAAATTGGAAACGTGAAACTAATCAATCAGGCCGAGGCAGTCCCGCCGTGACAAATATCGGCGAATCATGTCTAATTTAGGCTGGCTCGCCCTCGGCCAATTGAAAATGAATCCCGTGGGAGCTGCTGGTCTCGATGTTGGCGGTCTTGTACCCGAACGGGCTTACAGCAGGGGCGTCGCCGYGCATTTCGCTGCCGCCGTCTTGGAGGCTTTTGAAGGCCGCGTCGATGCCGTCCACGCCCCAGGCGACGTGCATGACACCGGGGCCGGTGGCCTTCAGTTGCCGGGCCATCGTGGTGTCCTCCCGCAGGGGCTCAAAGAAGTCTACCAACGTCTCGCCGATGCGAAATAGGATCGACTTGAATCCTTGCTCGGTGAACTCGTCGGTGGATATTGGTTTGATACCGAAGCTTTTCTCCATGTAGGCGGCCATGTCGGAGATACTCGCCACCACATAGGTCACATGGTGCACTTTGTTCAGCATGATTCACTCCATTCGTTCAGGATTGGCCGAAGCCTAACCTGTTTGACGGGAAGTGGCAACCTCCAAATTGACGTGCTTGCCGGGGGCACCTATGATCCGTCTCAAGAACGCTATGGAGTCTAGATCATGCCCACTTTCTCGTCCGACGGAGTCGACATCCACTACCAGGTGGCCGGGGAAGGCTACCCTCTGGTGTTGAGCCACGAATTTGCCGGAGATATCACCAGTTGGGAGCCTCAGGTGAACTTCTTCGCCCGGCGTTACCAGGTCGTCACGTACTGCCATCGAGGTTACCCTCCATCAGGTGTGCCCGACGACCCAGCGGCTTACTCCCAAGACATCCAGGTGGAGGACCTGTACCGGCTCTTGCAGCACCTGGNCCTCGAGCAGGCCCATATACATGGACTATCCATGGGCGGGACGCTGACTCTCGGATTCGCCATGGCCCATCCGAAGATGTGCCGGTCAATCACGGTGGCATCGGCGGGCGCCGGGTCAGACGCCGGCGACCGGGACCGGCTGGTGGCGTCCTGGCAGGCCCTGAGCGAGTCCATGGTAACTGAGGGGATGGAGAAGTTCGCGGACAGTTACGCTCGAGGACCCGAACGGGTCCAGTTCCTACGCAAGGACCCAGCGGGCTGGGCCAAGTTTCATGCCGGACTAGCGKCGCACTCGGCCCAGGGGTCTTCGCTGACCTTCCAGGGCGTTCAGATGAAGCGGCCCACGATCTACCAGATTCAAAAAAAATTGCGGCAGATCAAGATTCCGACTCTGGTGATGATCGGCGACGAGGACCACCCTTGCGTGGAGCCGGCAATCTTTATGAAGCAGAACATCCCGTCCTGCGGACTGGCCGTCTTCCCCCAGGCCGGCCACACCATCAACCTGGAAGAACCGGAGTTGTATAACAGGACCGTCTTGGACTTCCTGACGGCGGTGGAAGCGGGTAAGTGGGCGGGGTAGGTGGGGAATGACTGCACATAGACGCGAAAATCCCCCCTTAATCCCCCTTTATGAAAGGGGGAGACAGAAGGCCCAGGAGATATTCATTCCTTGGGTGAGTCAAATCAGCCAGGAACATGCACTTCCCTTCAACAAAGTCACCATCAGAAGACAGAAGACTAGATGGGGAAGTTGTTCTTCACAACAATCCCTTAACCTCAATCAGAATCTATTATTTTTACCGGCCCCGTCAGCCAGCTATGTGGTGACACATGAACTGGCTCACACCAAGCACCATAACCATTCACCTGCATTCTGGAAGTAGCGGAAGTTGTTCAAGTAGAGGGCTTCTATGGCGAGGCAGGTATCTTAGGGTCGCTCAAYTGATTGTTACCCTTGTGAAACTACGCCGCCACCAACACCATCAGCCCGCGTTCTCGGTGTAGTTCAACTCTMCTCYAKCKYSCCRYCMRYTARSYYWYWWCMRTSRMSYYSWYAYYRWGMMMWACAGCGTCGCTTGGTTG
>NVSQ01000029.1 GCA_002401285.1 SAR202 cluster bacterium | reverse complement strand
GATGTGGATGATTTATACCCAACACCAGGAGTCCAAACCCACCACCACTCTCATGTTTTTCTCCCCTTAAAAGTGTCCCATTATCGCTGAACGCCTACACATGATAGGTAGATATAGTGTCAAGCCACGTAGTCGTGGTGGGCCCATTTAACGGTAAACGTAATCTATGATCGTTAATTCTATGTACAGCGGTCATATATCCTCTAGATTCAGACACTGAATGGGGTTGCCCTGTACGATTGCGGCTCATATTGGTGGAACAGGGGCCGGCCACGTTGATACCGCAGCCGGGAGTAGGGAGGCGCAGTTTATGCGCACTGGACAAGGAGCCAACTATTATCAGTGGAATCCCCAGTGAGCTCAATTGCCAGCCATCGCATGTGCAGGTTTAGTTTGGACATTCTTGGTTCGCACAAAAGCTGACATATTCAGAGAGACAGGCGCCGAGACATGTCTGTTACCTGTCTAGCTTCAACGACGTCTTCTGATGAATCCTCGTCCGGTTCATTCGCATCAGGATGCTATGGAGGAACCGTGCCGAATCCCACCTTTCCTTATATGATTTACCCGTCGCGGCCAAGAGTGTAACCTTGGCTGGTGGCTAGTGGGCTCAAGCTGCTAGACCGCGAATCGGAGGAGTGGAAATATGGCCAGTCCGAAGCTGGACGAGCTTTGCATCAACACCATCAGGTTCCTTTCCGTGGACACGGTACAAAAAGCTAACTCCGGCCATCCCGGCGCGCCCATGGGGGCCGCGCCGATGGCGTACGTACTTTGGGACCGCTTTCTCAAGCACAACCCCAGCGACCCCAGTTGGCCGGACCGGGACCGGTTCATTCTCTCGGCGGGACATGCTTCGGCTTTGTTGTATTCCTTGCTGCACCTCACCGGATATGACCTGCCCCTGGATGAGTTGAAGCAGTTTAGGCAGTGGGGCAGTAAGACACCCGGCCATCCGGAGTATGGATTGACGCCTGGCGTTGAGGCCACTACCGGTCCATTGGGCCAAGGATTCGCCAACGGGGTTGGTATGGCCATCGCTGAGCGGTGGCTGGCCGAACGGTACAACCGCCCCGGACACGAAATCATAAACCATCACACTTACGCCATCGTCTCCGATGGAGACCTACAAGAAGGGGTGGCCTCCGAAGCGGCTTCCTTGGCGGGTACTCTGCGCCTGGGCAAGCTGATCTATCTGTACGACGACAACGACATTTCCATCGAAGGCGACACCGATATCTCCTTCACCGAGAACGTTGCGCAACGGTTCCAGGCTTACGGCTGGCACGTCGTAGGTCCCATCGAAGGTATGGACCGAGCCGCCGTGGACGCGGCGATCCGGGAGGCCCAAGCGGAGACTGCCCGCCCTAGCCTGATCGTTTGCCGCACCGTGATAGGCTACGGAAGCCCCAACAAAGCCGGCACCGGCTCGGCTCACGGAGAGCCTCTGGGCCAAGAAGAAATTCTTCTGACCAGGGAGCGGCTGGGTTGGCCCTACGAAGAGCCCTTTACGATTCCCGAAGAAGCTCAGACCCACTTCTCCCTGGCGGGAGATAGGGGCCGTGGCAGCCAGGAAGAATGGCAATCCCGGATGGAGGAWTACCGCCGGGAATATCCCGRCGAAGCTGCCCAGCTTGAAGCAGCATTAACTGGGRATCTGCCTGAAGGATGGGACCAAGAGTTGGGCGGACTGTTTGACGGCGCGGATAGGCCGATAGCAACGCGCGACGCTTCAGGCCGGGTGATGAACGCCATCGCGGAACGGGTGGATTTCCTTATTGGGGGTTCGGCCGATCTGGCCCCCTCCACCCGAACGATTCTAAACGGCCAGGGTCACTACAGTGCTGAGGAGTACGGCGGTCACAACATGCACTTCGGCGTTCGAGAGCACGCCATGGGGTCCGTCGCCAACGGAATRGCGCTCCACGGCGGCGCRATTCCTTATACGGCCACCTTCCTGCTCTTTTCCGATTACATGCGCCCTCCCATCCGCCTCGCCGCGTTGATGGACCTGAGGGTGGTGTTCATATTCACACATGATTCCATCGGTCTGGGAGAAGACGGGCCAACCCACCAGCCCATCGAACAACTCTTGGGCCTTCGCGCTGTTCCAAACGTGGTGGTATTACGTCCTGCCGACGCTACTGAAACCGCCGAGGCGTGGAAGGTTGCCTTGGAGCGCCGCACCGGACCCACCGTGATGGTCATGGGACGGCAAAACCTTCCGGTGTTGAATCGCGAGACCTATGCTGAGGCGTCGGGAGTCCAGCGAGGGGGGTACGTCCTTTGGGAGAGTTCTGAAGATCCGGCAGCCATACTGATAGGCACCGGCTCCGAGGTACACATCGCATTGGACGCGGCAAAAATATTAGAGGAAAAGGGCATATCGTCCCGGGTAGTCTCGCTGCCTTCTTGGGAACTGTTTGATGAACAACTTGCTGACTATCGGGAGCGCGTTTTGCCATCCAACATCCGGGCGAGGGTCTCGATTGAAGCGGCTACGCCCATGGGATGGGACCGATATGTTGGCGCCGACGGCGTTACATTAGGAATCTCCCACTTCGGCGCGTCGGCTCCCGCCGGAATCATTTATGAGAAGTTCGGCCTCACCGCCCAACACATGGCGGATGAAGCAGAATCCTTGGTGAAACGGAATAAAAGCTGAACAGAACGCCCTGGGGCCTCGTAGGCCGGCTCTTGGTAGACYRGTCCGGCCTCCCACAGACGCATATCCGGAACGGGAAGGTCTCTCTGATGACCTCACAACACGAACATCCAGGAGCTAGTCTCGGGGATTACCTGGCCGGCGTAGAATCTGCGCTGTCCGGCCTACAAAGCCGCCGGGTTATTTCCCGTATCTGGAGCGGGGACCATACAGTATGGAAGCCGGACCCCACCGAGATTACCAACCGTTTGGGRTGGCTCACGGTCACCGATGCCATGCGTGTGCAAACGCCGGCCATGCAGGCGTTGGCCCAGGAGGTTCGCGACGCCGGCATCCGCCACGTTGTTCTGCTGGGAATGGGGGGTAGCAGTTTGGGTCCGGAAGTGCTGCGTCAGACCTTCAGCAGCGCTCCCGGCTATCCCGAATTAATCGTTTTGGACTCCACGGTTCCCCGTTGGGTGCAGTCGGTAACCGATGCTATCGATCCGGCGCACACCCTCTTTCTGGTTTCTTCTAAGTCCGGCTCGACCACCGAGCCCAACATGTTTTACGACTACTTTAGGGGCTTGGTGGAGAAAGCCGCCGGAAAGGATGGCGCCGGTCAACATTTCATTGCTGTAACCGACTCTGGTACCTCACTGGAGAAGCTGGCGATAGATCAAGGATTCCGCCGGGTCTTCGCCAATCCCCCGGAGATCGGCGGGCGTTATTCCGTGCTGTCYTACTTCGGCCTGGTCCCGGCGGCGCTGATCGGACTAGACCTATCGAGATTGATCGACCGGGCCGACCGGATGCGGGAAGAGACAGTTTCCACAGTTACGGTCCAAGAGAATCCTGGGGCCTGGCTCGGAGCGGTGATGGGTGTCCTGGCGCAACAGGGGYGGGACAAGCTCACCTTGGTCACATCGCCTTCGATCGGCAGCTTTGGGTTGTGGGTGGAGCAACTCATCGCGGAAAGCACCGGCAAGGAAGGACTAGGCATCATTCCGGTGGCGGGAGAGCCATTGGCGTCCCCGAACCATTATGGCGGCGACCGCCTATTCGTCTACCTGCGTCTGGATGGCGACGAAAACGATGAATCCGACAGAGCGGTACAAGCCATCCAGGAGTCGGGACAKCCATTGGTGCGATTGAATCTAAGGGACAAGTACGACGTGGGCGCCGAGTTTTTCCGTTGGGAAATGGCTACGGCTGTCGCCGGCTCCATCTTGGGCATAAATCCCTTTGACCAGCCGAACGTGCAAGCGGCTAAGGACATGACCGACAGTGTATTGGGCCAGTTTGAAAGGTCAGGCGAGCTTCCGCCGATGGAGGTGTCGTCATCTTTGGGCGATCTGCTGTCCCAGGCCGGACCGGGCGACTACCTGGTCATTATGGCCTACATCCGGCAGACGCCCCAAGTCGATCAAGCCTTGGACGACCTGCGGCGTAAGGTGACCGAGAGGCACGGCATCGCGACAACCATGGGATACGGCCCTCGTTTTCTGCATTCCACCGGCCAGCTCCACAAGGGCGGTCCAGGGTCCGGACTATTCTTGCAACTTACAGGGGAACACGCCCACGATCTAACGATTCCCGGCGCCCCATACAGCTTCGGCGTGCTGGCGGATAGTCAGGCCGTGGGAGACTTGCAGGCGCTGCTGGCTTCGCGACGCCGGGCCGTCCGGGTTGATCTGGGAACGAACCCGGAAGCCGCCATACGCRGGATGGCCGGCGAAGTGGCCTGATTTATGACGCCGGTCAACTTGTGGCCCTAGCCGGTTAAGACGATCAGCGTAGATTTTATGCGGGGGATTGAGTAGTGATCAGTGCAATCATATTCGATCTGGACGGCACGCTGGTGCAATCAGAGAAGCTGAAGGCCCAGTCCTACGCTATCGCCGTGCAACGGATGAGGGGCTTAGACGAACCTGAGCCCCGAGCCATCGAAGCCTACCGGGAGATCSTGGGCTCCGCCCGGGAAGTCGCGACCCGCCACATCATCGAGAACCTAGGCCTTGAATCTGAGCTGCGGCCATTGATGGCGGAACATGGCGCTAGCGAACCTTGGGAAGTGCTGGCGGGGATGCGGACGGAGATTTACAACAACATGGTAGAGGACCCCCAAGTCCTTCGAGACAACCAAYGGCCTCATACCATCGGACTGTTGCGAGTAGCCCGTGAGACCTTTTGCCGGACCGCCTTGGCAACCATGTCCTACCGCAAAGAGGCGTTGCATGTKTTGAGGTCGTTGGRGATCGAGGACTCCTTGGACGAGGTATTAACTCGCGAGGACGTGCAAAATCCCAAACYAGACCCGGAGATCTACTTTCTGGCCGCCCAGAAGCTTGAGGTCCAGCCTCAAGATTGCCTGGTGCTGGAAKATTCGCCCAACGGGGTRCANGCCGGGGTCGCCGCGGGCATGAACGTGATTGCGGTGGCGACTCCTTTCACCATCGCGGGTCTCCATTCCAGCCAGGTGTTGGAACACGCTTGGATGGTCCACGACCCCGAAATGCTGCTTGAAGTAGTGGAAGAAAGAATCGCGGCGCACAACCGGGAATCGCACTGAAAAACCGCCGGTAAAGCAACCGTTTAAAGTAAATCACAAGATAGGGGGCAACAACATGGAGATTGGCATGATCGGCCTGGGACGAATGGGCGGAAACATGGTGCRACGRYKRCTGRRYGGMNGGRCAYYKYSYGGKSACSYWCGMCCRAWGCGCCGAAGCGGTTGCCGCCAGCCAGTCTCAGGGTGCGGTTGGCGCGTCCTCTGTCGAGGAACTGGTCGGTTTCCTGTCCGCCCCCAAGGCTGTTTGGGTGATGGTGCCCTTCGGCCAACCAACCGAGGATACTATCGATAGCCTCATACCCTTCCTCTCAGCCGGGGATACGGTCTTGGACGGCGGCAACGCCAACTACAAGGACAGTATGAGGCGGGCGGAGAAGCTAGCCGGCCATGGCATAGATTTCATGGACGTTGGCACCAGCGGCGGSATCTGGGGGTTGGTCGAAGGCTACGCCTTGATGATTGGCGGAAAAAAGGAAGTGTTTCAACGGCTGGAGCCCATTTTCCAGACACTAGCTCCCGCCAAGGACCAGGGTCTGAGCCACGTGGGACCCGCGGGCGCCGGCCATTTTGTGAAGATGATACATAACGGAGTCGAGTACGGCATGATGCAGGCTTATGCCGAGGGCTTCGAAATCATGGAAGCCAAGAAGGAGTTTAACTTGGACCTTGGCCAGATCGCCGAAGGCTGGCGCTACGGAAGTGTAGTGCGCTCCTGGCTTCTGGACCTGGCCGCCGCGGCGCTAGAGGAGGATCCCAAACTCGAAAGCCTGGAAGCTTACGTCGACGATTCCGGTGAGGGCCGCTGGACCGTCCAGGAATCCATAGACCTGGCCGTGCCTGCTCCGGTCATAACTCTTTCGCTGCAGCAGCGCTTCCGCTCTCGCCAGGAGAGCCCTTTTGGCGCCAAGATGCTGGCCGCCTTGCGCAACCAATTCGGAGGTCACGCAGTGCGGCCCGCTCAAGCCGAATCAGAAGGGGGGACAGACTGATGGCCGGCCATCCCACAACCATCGTGATCTTCGGCGCCACCGGTGATCTTACCCGGRGAAAKTTGATYCCGGCGCTGTTCCAGTTGGCGTGCAAAGGACGATTGYCCGATCCACTGCGCATCGTTGGCTTTGGCCGCCGGGATTACTCTGACGACCGGTTTCGGGAGTTCATGGGAGAGGGCGTCCAGGAATTTGGCCAATTCGCGGGACGCACCGGCGAGTGGGACACGTTTGCCAGAAGCATCTCCTATTTCCAGGGCGATCTGGAAACACCGGAWGACTATGTTCGGCTCAAGCAAACGTTGGAGGACTCCGAAGGCAGCGGTGGCGGGCACCGGCTGTTCTACCTATCGATCGCTCCCAGGTATTTCGGAAGTACGATAGCCAACTTGGGCAGTTCAGGTCTAGGGAGAGACGAGGGAGGATGGCGCCGGGTGGTGATCGAAAAACCCTTTGGGCATGACCTGGAGGCCGCTCAGTCCTTGAACCGGGCGGTGCATAACGTATTCGATGAAGAACAGGTATACCGGATAGACCATTACYTGGGTAAGGAGACGGTKCAGAATATCTTGGTGTTCAGATTTGGCAACCGGATATTCGAGCCCATCTGGAACCGGGAGCACGTGGACAACGTGCAGATCACCGCGGCGGAAACTGTTTCGGTCGGCGACCGGGCCGGATACTACGACCAATCAGGGGTCGTCCGCGACATGGTGCAGAACCACTTGCTCCAGTTGCTAACCATGGTCGCAATGGAACCGCCTAGCACGATGGACGCCGAATCTCTCCGAAACCACAAGGTGGACGTGCTCCGGGCGATCCGCCGGTGGACCCCCNGAGGAAAGGGCGCTAAATACTACTTTGGGTCAGTACCGGGGATACCACGACGAAAATGGCGTCGCGCCGGGCTCGGACACCCCAACCTACGCCGCGTTGCGGCTGTTCRTMGACAACTGGCGCTGGCAGGGCGTGCCATTCTACCTGCGGACCGGAAAATCCATGGCGGACAAGGCAACCGAGATCGTAGTTCAGTTCCGGCGTCCGCCTCACATGATGTTTTCCGGGGCGCAGGATCAAGAAAACAGCCCCAATATGCTCTCCATGAGTCTTCAGCCGGATGAAGGTGTTCACCTGAAGTTTGGCGTTAAGGTGCCGGACGAAGGCATGGCCATGGTGTCGAAAGACATGTCGTTTCACTATGATTCCGCTTTCAAAGACCAGGCCATTCCAGAAGCCTACGAGCGGCTGCTTCAGGACTCCCTGGAGGGTGACGCTTCTCTATTCATCCGCAGCGACCACATCGAGGAGGCGTGGCGCATAGTCGCCCCGTTGCTGGAGGGTCAGGAAGGCGCGGGCACGCTCCGTCCTCAATCCTACGAGCCGGGGTCATGGGGTCCAGCGGCGGCCGACGGACTTTTGTCCCAACTTGGACATAAGTGGCTGGGAGTAGRGACCGATGGGAACAGACATGGCTGAGATTCAGCGGCCGCGATGGCGTTAATACCATGCGGGGACTTGAGGACATCGTAAACATCCCGTTCATCACCACGGATCAGATGCGCGAAGTAGACCGGGCGATGATTGAGGACTACGGGATATCCCTGGTTCAGATGATGGAAAACGCCGGCCGCAATCTCGCCCAACTAGCTCGCGGCCGCTTTTTGCAAGGTGATCCCACCGGGCGCCGCGTCCTGGTGCTGGCCGGCAAAGGAGGCAACGGTGGCGGAGGCATGGTCTGCGCCCGCCGTCTCCACGATTGGGGAGCGGAGGTGCAGTTGTGGATGRCCGCCCCAGGCAAGGAACTGGCGGGAGTGCCGTTGCAACAACTYGGCGTTCTTGAGCGTATGGGCATCCCCACGATTGCCGCGGGCGAGTCGTCAACGCTGCCACCCGCGGACCTATTGGTAGATGCCCTGATCGGTTACAGTCTGACCGGACCGCCCAGGGGCTTGGCGGCCAACCTCATCGACGCTGCCAACAACCATGGAGCGCCCATCCTGTCCCTAGACGTGCCCAGCGGGGTAGATTCGGTCACGGGAGCGGCCACAGGGTCTGTTATTCGGGCGACTGCTACGATGACGCTGGCCATGCCGAAGGTAGGATTCGAAGCTGAATCGGCTAGACGCCACATTGGAGAACTGTATCTGGCAGACATCAGCGTGCCGCCAGAACTCTACGCCAAGCCGCCTCTAAATCTCGACGTTCCAAACGTCTTCGCCGAGGATGACATCGTTCGGCTGTGGTGATTTTCGCTTAGTTAGTCCTACGCTGCGGTTACGATATGCCCGCGAATCTTCCCGGTAACCGCGCCGCCGCCGAAGCGCGCCGCGATGGCTTTGGTTGCTTCATCGGTCACWTGRTCAAGTAGGCTGGCGTCCCGGGATTCGATCTCGTTTCGCAGGGGAGTGCCCTGACAATATGCGACGGCGGGATGCCGTGGGGACGGCGCAGTGCTTGTTTCTTCCAGTGTGTCGAACGAGATTTCGAAAAAACCGGCCGATATCAACTCGTCGTATATCAGTTCAAAGTCATAATAACCGTGGGGAGTTCGCGCCATAAAACGAGGCGGGTCATTAGGGAATACGGTGGCTGCCGCGTGCGTCACGACATCGGCGAACTCGTTMGTTTCGATCTTGTCCCAGACATTGAAGATGAAACTGCCGCCCGGTTTAAGGACGTGCCGYGCTTCGGCATAACCGGCGACYCTGTCCGRAAAAAACATGACGCCGAATTGACAAACGACGGCATCGAACGTGGCCTTGTTGAATGGTAAGTCCAGCGCGTCGGCCTGTTGCCATGTGATGCGGGCGTCCGGTCCTTGTTTGCTTGCGGCATGATCCAGCATCGGTTGATTTAAGTCTGTGACCGTGTAATGGGCGTCTGAAGACAAACGTGGCGCCAGGGCGCGGGCCAAAACACCACTACCCGCYGCTGTTTCCAAAACCGCCTTCGGCGCCAGGGCGGCGGCCCGTTCGGCAAGATCGTTGGCGTACACCTCGAATATCAAAGGAACCAGGTAGGTGTCATAAATCTCAGGTATGGATCCTACAAATCCGCTGTCGCTATCAGTCATTTCGTCCTAAGAATACAACAAAATACCTACGATGCGACAGCTGGAATCAGAAAAGATATTTCATGGTARGAACCACCGGAGTTCTGCCGGTGCTGTGGTTTAGGCGCTTGGGGTATCAGGCGTAAATCTGAATTCGGGACTTTACGGAACGTTGACCAGGATCACGCAGAGACCGTTGGCGCGGTCATTACCCCTCTCCCCGTCGCACAGATCGTCACCATCGCCGCCTCCGAGGAAGTCGTCTCCCTTGCCCCCCAGGAGTTGATCACCTTCGTCGGCACCGCCCCACAGCACATCGTCGCCGTTGCCGCCGTTTATCCGGTCGGCGCCACCCCTTCCCCTCAGTACATCGTCGCCGTTGCCGCCACAGATAATGTCATCGCCTCCCTGTCCCAAGATGACATCGTTCCCATTTAGCCCGAAAATCACATCAGCATCGGATGTACCGAMKATTTKGTNMNMYSMVHNGKKKSBDMNMDWDDRKRHSKKHBSDWWSRYDNNNNTCATAGGTCACACCAAAACAAGTGGGCAAGCCATCGGCGGCAAAAGCCGTTGATTGCAACACCAGCATTCCCGCCAAAGTCAAAGTGAAAATCATCATAAATACCGCACGCATCTTTCGTCCTCCCAAGAGATATTTTCCAACATAACGAGGAGGGACGAATCACCATAACGGATGAATTCGAGGGTGATATWGGGATTAGTCCTTSGTGGTAGAARGGGTGACGATGARCTGGAATYGGACCSCATARCTGGRTGCGGYTCACGCCCTAACAGAACAAAGGGCCAAGCWTKMAWGCTTGGCCCTTTGTTGATGGCGGTGTGCGCTCCGTAGACGGGCACACGGTATGCATCTTGGCTCGGTGGTTGTGCTACCTGCCGACCCATCGTCCATAGATGGGATACTGGCTGCAGATGAACTCGATGTAAGCGGGTTGGTTGGCGTCGTTGGCCGCCATCGCCCTCTTCAGGGCCGGGCCTACCTCTGACGGCTCYGTGACTCGCTCGGTGTGGTARCCCAAYGCCCCGATRACYTGGGACATGTCGACCTCGTCATTGCCCAGCACTTTGTGGGTGAATGGGTCGTGGCCGTCGCCCCAGAATCCGGGGCCATACCCSGCGAAACCGCCGTTGCTGACATGAACTACKGTGATGCCCATCTTCTGGCGCAGGGGCACTTCCAAGTTGCCCATCATGTATCCCAGGCCGGCTTCTCCCGTCACCGCGACGCAATACTTCTGGGGGAAGGAGATCTTCGCCGCGATGGTCGCGGCCAGGCTGAATCCCAGTGAGGAGACGTTGCCCCATCCGAGAAATCCCCGTGGAATCAAGGTGTCGTACACCGTGCTCAATTGGTCCCTGGTGTTGCCCGATTCGTGGGTCACGAAGGAGTTAAGGGGGTCCAGCACTTCCATCAGCCCCGCATAGACCCGGTAAGGGTTGATCGGCTTGTCGGTGGAGGCCATCGCCTCCCGGTATTGGACCATCGCCGAATCCCGGGATGACTTGACCTCGGCCGCCACGCTGCCTGGGGCCCTGCCGTTGCCGGAGGTTTTGTCCGACAATTCTTTCTCCAACGCCTGTAGTGCGAAACGAGCGTCGCCGATCAAAGCTACTGCCGTGGCGTAAGTCTTGTTCACGTGCAACTCATCCACGGTGCAGTGGATGATAGTCTTATTGGCCGCGTCYGGRATGCCGTGGCTGAAACGGCCCGGCGACAGGCTAGACCCTATGGCTAGAATCAGGTCGCTCTTGGCTAGATATTCATCAACCTGATCACCCCGKACGCCGACGAACAGCGGATTGTTCTCGGGGAAGGCCCCCTTGGCCTTCAGCGTGCTGATAACCGGCGTGTTGGCCAGTTCCGCGAAGGATGTTAGCTCGGCGGATGCCCCGGCRTAGATCACACCCTCCCCAGCGTAGATCAASGGRTTCCGGGCGCTSAGCAGAAGTTCGATCGCCTTGGCAACGTCTTCCGGATCGGGCGCGGAYTTCCARCCCTTGATCGGAACGTAGGGGTCGGCAGTCTCATCRTAGAGGCCYCCGGCGTCCGGGATGGCCAAYACCACGGGACCCGGCCTACCGGTTCGCAGCATGGTGAAGGCGCGGCGCATGAATTCGGGTAGCCGCTCCGGCTTGTCCACGTAACCGTACCACTTGGAGACGGATTTCAAACTCGACGTAACGTCGAACTGGCTGTTCTCCGAGGCGCCGATGGGCACTCCGTCGGTTATACAGAGCACGGGGGAGCCGTCTTCGTAGGCTTGGGCCATGCCTGCGTAAGCGACCTGCAGGCCCGCGGCGTTGACCCCGCCTTGAAAGGTGCAAACGCCGTTCTTGGAACCTGCGTTGATGCGGGAGAAAGCGTCGGCCAAGGCGACGGCGTACCGGTCGTCCCGCATCATCACCATGGGTATGCCCTCCTGTCCCAAGGCATTGTTCACGTGACACACAGGAAAGGTGGACACCCACTCCACGCCTTCSTGCTTGAGAATTCGCGCGATACCGGTGGCCACGTTGATAGTCATATAACCGTCCTCCGAATTTATTTAGGCCTACGTACATGCGCAGGCAGTGCGTTGAGTCGATGGGGCCGGGTTTATCGAGCCCATATTGAGGGCCGAAACCCGAGCCTAGGGCGCCACAACGCCTATATATTACTATGATTCGGRCACGAGGGACCGGACCGAAAAATGCCCGTCGATGTCTACCGCGCCGGAAASTCCTTAAAGCCGCCGCAACTTCGGCGTGAACATCGCCAGAATCAGAATCAGTATGATGCCCATTATTCCAATCACCCTGGCGGCCATGGGCGGTCCCCACGCCACCGCTAGCCACCCGGTAGACATGCTCCCTATGGCGAATGAATAAATGGCCAGGGAACGCAGGCTWATCACCCGGCCTCGATAGCCAGCGYCGGCCGCGCGCAACAATGCYGCCAGGGTAAACACCTGKATCGAYCCGAATCCCATSCCGATAAACRCCAGAATCGCCATGGATACGTAAAAAGATTCGGTCGTAGATATCGCCAGGATGCTGATGTGCCAAAGTAGCGCGGCGGCGAACATCAGCTTGCCGACATGGCGTAGATTCCGGACCATCGCCCAGGTCAAAGACGCACCAAGCGCGCCAGCGCCGAAGGCGAACATCAGTACACCCAGGCCGGCGGAATCGGTACCCAGTACGTCGCGGGCAAAGCTGGGTATCAAGCTGGTATGGAAGGTCCATCCAAAGAACTCGATGATGATTGCCACCATCAGCGTGCCCCAGATGATTTGCTCGCCCTTTACGTACTTCAGGCCCGATATTATCGAACGGAGCACCGGCTCTCGTCCTGCTGTTGCAGGTTTCTTGTCTAGCCTGATGGAAAGGGCGGCGAATCCGCTTAAACAGTAGAGGCCTGTAATCATGGCGTAGGCCCCTTCTGGACCGTAGGACTTGAACAAGACTCCGCCAATCAGCGGTCCCAGAAGCATCGCTAGGTTCATACCTACGGAGTTGAAAGCCGCCCCGTTGCCGATGCGCTCTTGAGGCAATGTGTCGGCGACCAGAGACTGGGCAGTGGGCATCTGGAACACACGAACCACCCCGGCCGCCATGGCTACGCCGAATATGTGCCAGACTTGTATATGACCGCTCAATATCAGAGCAATCATAATCACGCCTAGAATGGCGATGATGAATTCCACGGCCGCCAAGATGCGGTTACGGGGTAGGCGGTCGGCTATCGCCCCGGCAAACAAGGCAAAGATGTTCAAGGACATTCGGGCCGTCCACGTAAGCCCGACCAGGAAAGGATTGTCGGTTAGGGTTAAGACATACCATCCCATGACCAGCGCTTCCATCTGGGTCCCCATCCCTAGCAGGGTGGTTGATGTCCAAACGGCGGCGAAGCTACGGTATCGGAATATCGAAAGAGGATATGCGGCGCGGCTTAACGCACTAGGTTGTTTCAAATATAAATCGAACCGGCTCTGCCAAGGTGGGTCTGTTCACCGCCTGGCAGGACCCTGATACGCTCCCGGAATCGTCGAATATCGACGAGAGTCTCACGTATGTTAATGCAGACAACGATCAATAACCATATCCTTGATTAACGCCTTCTTGTGGATTTGAATRCCGATGTGGTAATGTCTCTCGCATAACTYGCGATMAGAATAGGAGGAAGTTCATGGGTTACAAGCCAGCGAAGCTAGGACATGTCAACATATTCGTGCGTAACGCGGAGCGTTCCCGGGATTGGTATGAGGACCTCCTSGGTCTGCATACCCACGGKTTTACGCCCGGRCGCGCCGCCTTCATGAGYGCGGACGTGGGTAACTCCCATGAGATTGCCCTGCTACAAGTGGGAGAAGACGCTCCCGCCCCGCAAARTGGGCAGATAGGCTTGAACCACATGGCCTGGTATATGGACACGCTKAGYGACCTGGAAGAGATCTACTTCCGGATCAAAGAGAAGAACATAGAGATAGAGCGCGTTTCCGACCACGGCCATGCCATCGGCATCTACATCCATGACCCCGACGGCAACGGCATCGAGATTTCTTATGAGATGCCCGCCAGCGAATGGGGACACGACGCAAACGGGTACATGATTGGCGGCACCCAAAAAGGCCGCATGCCCGGCCCTTGGGACGAGGAGATTGCTCGGGAGGCGGTAGCGCCCTAGCCGGCCACTGGGGAAGTTGAACTAATATGGGGACGCCCGGAATTCATCGGGSCGTCCCCTTTTCTTTTCGGAGAGAACGGCTCTAACGGGGGATTTCTGAACGCCCTGTAAATAATGGTTCGAAAGGCCCACCACGAACGGGAATCAAACTCTGATCCCTGCATCATGACATTGTCGAAGAACACACCAGTCTTGTACTCAAAAGATTGTTCTAGCAAGAACGGTAGGTCGTCTGGCTCCTCGGCGCTATAGTCAGATCTAGACCATCCAAGGCTTCAATGGACCAGATACCAAGGTCCCGCATCGGGTGAACTAGATCGCTCATTACCAATTATTCAACATTTGATTCCCGGTGCGTCAAGAGACCGGTTCTATAGGCGCAATAGTTTCTAATACACATTGTTTAGTTGACAAWATATCTGATTGCTGTTTACAATCTTGTTAGATTAGTTTCTAATAAACTAAGATCAGGTTGTCAATCACATGACTAACAGAACAACCCGGCTCCAATCAATCACAGACTTCATTGTGGAAAATGTCGGAGAGCATCGTTCTGATATAGGGTCGCTGGTCGCTRCCGGGTTTAACATGTCCAGGCAAGCTGCCAACAAACATTTGCGGCGGCTAACTGAAGCAGGGGTGCTTGAGAATATCGGCAATACCCGATCGAAAGAATACAGTCTCGCAGTTTTAGACGGTAACTCGATTGAGATCGCGGTCACTCCGRAACTCGCAGAACATGAAGTGTGGATGGAGCATATTTTTCCCTTTCTTGGTGAACTATCCAGGAATGTCGAAGACATCTGTCAATTTGGGTTCACTGAAATGGTCAACAACGTTGTCGAACATTCTAGCTCCCCGGTTCTCAATGTAACGGTGAGCCGGACTGCCGCAGATATATTGATGACCGTTGAAGACCGCGGGATCGGMATCTTCCGCAAGATTCAAGACGAATTCGGATATCGAGACCCYCGCGACGCATTGCTACAATTGAGCAAAGGCAAATTAACGACTGCCAAAGAAGCCCATTCGGGTGAAGGATTTTTCTTTACTTCTCGAATGTTTGATTCATTTATTTTGAACTCARGCGCTCTACARTTTAGCCGTATGAATTCGATGCCTGGTGATTGGCTAATTGAAGTTGATGATCGAGAACCGATCCAAGGCACTGAGATATACATGGAAATTCGGCTAACAGCAAATCGCACCACCAAAGAGATATTCGATGCTGCCATGACCGAGTTTGAAGAGYTCGCCTTTATCCGGACCCATGTTCCAATAAAATTGGCGGTGYATGGCAACGAACAACTTGTATCGCGATCTCAGGCCAAGCGAGTTTTAGCCCGATTCGACTCATTTCAAGAGATAATGCTAGATTTCCAAGGAGTGGACACGATCGGTCCAGCATTCGCTGATGAGATCTTCCGGGTGTTCRCGAACCAGCACCCAGGTATTGAACTCATTTGGGAACGGACCACACCCGCTGTTGACCAAATGATACGCAGGGCCAAGTCAAACGCACCATAACACCTAGGGGGCCTAGCTGTGGCCGGGCCTCTTTGGTGATGATGCTCAATGCGGGAGATTTATCCAACGGTCCGTCATTCTATCAACTGCTTTTTCGGTGGCGCCTTTATGAGCAAGGTGTTGAACAATCTCCACCACGAAGACAGCGAAATAAGCGACTACAAATCCGGCACCTATTTCAGCCCATTCTTCCCAAACGTTCGTKAGAATGACCGAAATTTGACCATCGCCGCGGCTATCAGCGAGACAAAAACGACCCTCACCAAGAAGTCCGTATGGCCTCTAGAACTCCTTAATACGGGGCAGGACTTCCCGCCCGAACAATTCCAGTTCCTTCATGACTTCCTTGTGCCCGATGCCGGGTTGTTGGAAGCCTAGGTCCACGATGCCGATGCCAGCCTGGTCGTGGTACTCCTTCAGTTGCTTGACCACGGTGTCAGGGCTGCCGATGAATGTCAGAAGGCCCCGTGAGTCCCGGGCGGCATTGCGGCCGCCGTCACCAACGACGTGGGGGGTGGACTCGCCATCGGCGCGCGCTCCCTGCACCGCCTGGGTGATRGACGGGCGCAGGGACARKCCACGCTGGAATCCCCCGGCTTKGAGTTCTTCCATRCGCTTTTSCGCCAGTTGGTCCGTYTCCGCMASGTARATGGCGCCACGGAWTAAGATGTCATCCTTCGCGGGCTGCCAGCCGGCTTCCCGGCACCACTGGTTATACATTCCAGTGACTTTGGCTGCCCTGTCCGGCGGCTCATAGGCGACACCCAGTCCCAGCCGATGGGTGGCGGCGTAATGGACCGTATCTTCGCTGCGGGTGGACACGATCGCCGGCGGCAAAGGCTTCTGCACGGGAGCGGGCCAAACGGACACGGTGCGGTATTGGTAGTAGCGCCCTTCCCAGGAGAAGGGTTGGGTTTCGGTCAAGGCCTTCAGGACTAGGTCCATGGCCTCCATCAGCCTGCCCCGGCCCTCTTCCGGGTTTATCCCGTAGGCCTGRTCTTCGGTGATGGTGCTACGCATGAACCCCATGACCAGCCGCCCGCCGGTCATGTTGTCCAGCATGCCGATCTCCTCGGCGGCCCGGATGGGATTCATCAAGGGCAGCAGTTGACCCATCAGGGCGATCCTGGCTTTCTTGCAGCGCTCGGCCACTGCCGCGGCCATGACCGCCGGGTTGGGAGTGGTCCGGTTGCCCGAGTAGTGGTGCTCCGAAAGRCTTATCCAGTCGAATCCSAGTTCCTCGGCGAATTCACACTCTTCCAGGCCGTCCTGGTAGCTCTGCACGGATGTCTTGGAGTCGAGTAACGCGGGCGGTACCGGCCATTCGGCCGGGAACGTRTGCCTCTCCGAGTACCCCATCGACCCAAAATATGATGCCTTCATGGACTCTCTCCCGATAACGCTCCTGGACACAATGTTGCCGTCAGCGGCGGTTATCGTAGATTGATTCGGCTAACCGTACGGTAAGACCGCCCCGCCAGTATAGCCGCAAGTTCAGGCTGGTTCCATGGTTAGCTCAAAACATCGAGCCAGATGCGTACGGCAGACCCGCCAACCACTATGGCCAGAGCGTACCGCAGTAGGCGTGGTTGTATCCGGCGGCTCACGATCGCTCCTGCCTGGGCCGACGGCACGGAACCAGCCACCATGATGAGGGCGAGTTCAAGGGGCACTTGAGCGGTCGTCAGTTTTCCGGCGATCCCCCCGACGGCCGAGAATAAGATGATGCCGAGATTGCTGGCGATGGCGACGCGGGTGGGAACGCGCAGGACGTACAACATCGACGGTATCATGATGAATGAACCGGCTTGGCCCACCAGTCCTCCGGCAAATCCTATGGCTCCGCCCAAGATTACGGCTAATGGGGCATTGAAACTGAAAGGCCCCGGATCTGAYTCGTCCTGGGCCGTCCGGGAMCCRGGGAGAAAGATCAGCGCTGACGCRATKAGGGCCATGGCGCCAAAKATCGCCAGGATCGCGTCATCGGCCACCCACTTGGAGAGAACCGCTCCGGCCAAGGCGSATASACCCGCWGCGAWRCCCGCRTASCGGACYAATCKCCAGGAAACCATCCCGTAWCCCCGGTGYCTGGCCAGGCCGGAAACGGCTCCGGCAAAMCCCTGGACCATGGTTARGCCGGTTATCTCCTTCACGGTCAACGCACCGGCGCCGGCCAWACTCGGGCCGTACAGAAACATGGGGGTCATGATCARGCCGCCYCCCAAGCCAAGAAGGCCGGAGAARAAGCCCGAGAATATCCCGACGAATAATACGAAGAAGGGCATGTTTAKTCCCCGGTCCCCCTATGTCGGGACATCCGACGGCGCCTGACCTGAGCGGGCCGCCTGCAGGTCCTCGGTGGTGACCCTTGGGGTTTTAGCCAATTCGTCGGCCAGTCCCGCCGGGGGATGAACGTCCTTCAGGGCGGGTATCACTTGTTCCCCCATCAACCGGATAGAGCGCATGATCTTTTCGTGCTCGATTCCGCCGAACATACTCCAGCAACTAACGTGGGTGACGCCCAACTCGGCGGCGCGGCGGAATTTTTCGATCACCGTTTCAGGGCTYCCGAAATARAGGCGTTCCATGAACCGGTCGTCGTCCGGCTCCCCTTCATAGGGCGTCACGTCGACCCTTCCGTTGGTTACGGCCAGCCGGCCCAGAGCCCGGCCCGCCCGGTTTTGCCAGCGGGCGTATTCGATCTGTTYGCGGGCTTGCTCGTCGGTCTCCGCCACGTGTGTGATTGCCTGCATACCCAAGTCTATTCCATGRATGGACTTGCCCAGGTCCATCCGGGCRTGGATCAACGAYGCCAGGTGKGCCCTCATGCCATCGNCCCCCAACAACCCGGTGGTGAGGGGCATCATGTCCCATTTCGCCGCCAGTTGCATGGAGTCGACGCTGGTTCCCGCCAGCCACAGCGGCGGATGCGGTTTTTGCTGAGGCTTGGGCCACACGGTGACTTCGTTGGGAATCTTTATGTACTCGCCGTCGTAGGTGAAGGACTCGTCCTGGGTCCAGGCTTTGATCATCACTTCTAGGGATTCGCTGAACCGTTGGCGGGACTCGGCCACCGTAACACCGAACCGGCCGAATTCGTGGGGTTGGTACCCCCGGCCTACACCGCAGATGAACCTGCCGTCGATKAGGTTGTCCAGGACTGCTACCTCTTCCGCCAATCTTAGCGGTTGCCAGATTGGCAACACCAGGATCCCCGTGGCGATCTTCAGGCGATTGGTTTGTTGGCCGATGTGGAGAGCCTGCAACAGCGGCGCGGGCGAATTACCGTAGTTGGARAAGTGGTGCTCGGCGATGAGACAGTAGTCGAACCCCATCTCTTCCGAGTATTGGATCTCCTCAACACCTTCTCCGTAGAGGGTCTTCCAATTCCTCAGGTCGGGGTTCGGCCATTCATAGAAAAGTCCAAATTGCATCTATGCTCTCCTGTTTTGCGTTGCCGCGAACCCGCTTACACCGGMGCAGTYGCAGTCRGGTGSRACTGCSGRGKGGSGMRARRGKNTTCGCCATCGKCTAGTTTCTGGGTCCACCRCSCCGAAGCGGCTCRAGCGWTTAYGGRATCKAKTYSWGTWTKCYGCGTTAGGCGGMRGTCGCGRAGTGTGGRAGGTCAGTTCCCTTCAAGRAAACGCCKYGGGTTGTCRACCATCATCGTRTGGATGTCTTGGTCRGTTGCRCCCAACTYTTTGAGGCGSGGCAGTACGTAGCGTCCGATGAAGTTGAATCCGTCSGGATTGGCGGCGCGGCGCGCTTCTTGCTCTTCCGGGCTGTAGCGGGCTTTSGGMACSGAGTAGTCGTGGGAGAGCATGATCCGGCCGCAGTGGCCCTCGTCGATGAGTTTCTTYACGATCTCGGTGCGTTGTTCCCAATCGGGTGTACCGGGGACCCGACCTCCCGGATACCGGTCCATGCCCAACCAGACACCTTTGGCCAGCAGCCCCAACAGGTAGCCCATGTCCGTGTCGTCGCTGCTGTGGCCGATGTAGACCCGGTTTAGATCGACGCCCTCTTCTTCCAAGATGCGGACTTGCTGGTCGCCCACCCGGTCCGGAGACCAGGTGTGGGTCGATATGGGAATGCCGGTCTGCTKGTGGGTGCGGGCCGCCGCRCGCAGGACATTTTCYTGRRGCTGRGTAACCCCTCCCCGGTCRCTGGCSACCTTGATGATRCCKGCCTTGATCCCGGTACCTTCGATCCCTTCCTCGATCTCCCTAACGTACATCGCGGCGATAACGTCGGGTGACACCTCGCCGAAGGGACGGGGTACCGCCAAGTGGTTGCCGGTGGCGGCGATGACTTGAATGCCGCTCTCCCGGGAAACCTCTTGTATCAGTTCGATGTCCCGYCCCAGGTCGAAGGTGCTCACTTCGATCATCGTCCGGACACCCTCGGCGTAGGCATCCTTAAAAGCGGCTACCGCCTGTTYTTTCAGGGCRGGGCGRTTGATRATCTCGGGATAGGTGTGGCGCAGTCCGGCGGCGTTGGTTCCCACGTGCTCGTGRCTCAAGGTAAATCCCAAGTCCGCCGTGTCTAYCGGCCCCAAAACYGTGTTTACRGWTGGCATGATGCTGTCTCCTGGCCGGACCTTTGCCCGGTTKACAWAAYYTGGCRCTTCGAWTRGCCCGAGCGGCGTTATCKSCCGGGAACCGCCATCTCCCGGCCCTGGTCCGACGCTGCCTGGATGCTGTCGATGAAGTGATGCAGCTCCACGGCGGTGTTGAAGTCGGGCTGGCAGGGGTCTCCCGATCGGATGCTTTGGCCGAACTGGTAGTACATCTGCCCCACGTTGTAGGGCGCGCCCCGGGGCATGCCCTCTAGCACGTTGGTGAATCTGCCGGGGATCTCTAGTGCTTCTAGTTTATTATTGCCCTGGGCGCCACTTAGCTGCACCCCATCTTGGTTGGGAGATTCACCGGAAGACGCCACCAGCGTTCCTTTCCGCCCGTATATCTCCATGCGGTACCCGCTGCCGACCGAGGGATTGCTGGCGACGTGGACCGAGGCCACGCCACCGCCGGCCAACCTGCCGCTGACTAGGATGTTGTCGGGCGAGGTTACGTCGACAAGTTGGTTGGTGTCCTTCTCGAACCACTGCTTGGCCTGGTTGCTGACCACGGTGGAAACGTTGCTGAAGTCTCCCACGACAAATCGCAAGGCGTCGATAGTGTGGCCGCAGGAGATGGTCAATGTATTCGCGCCCAACTCCACGTCTTTTTGCCAAGTCCGGTCGGAAGTCCGTTCCAGGGTCCCGCCGTCGATCCGGCTGACGTGGCATGACATAACCTCGCCCACGTAACCCGACTCCACCAGTTCCTTGGCGTACAAGATGCTGGGCGCGGCTCGAGCTTGAAGTCCCACCATGTTCCGGACCCCTTTTGCCTGGGCCGCGTCGGCCATCTCMTGGGCCTCTGCGGTTGTCCGGCCCAAGGGCCACTCGACATAAACGTGCTTTCCGGCRTTGATGGCGTCCATGGTCGGCTCGTAATGGGCCGGGACTCGCAAGCTGACTGCCACGGCATCGATGTCCGGGTGGGCCAGCATCTTATGGTAGTCGTCGAAGGCCAGTTTGGCCCCGTACTTCTGCCGGGACTCTTCGGCACTTTCCATACGGGTGGTGCAAACCGCCGTCAGTTCGAATTCGGGGCTGGCCACGATAGCGGGCAAGTGGGCCCGTGGCGCCCATCCCCGGTGGATGTTGGCTCCTATTATGCCCAAACGAATCTTATCTGCCAAAACGTTCTTCTCCTTTWGTGATGTGTGATTAGCCRATCATTTTGGAGTTGGACCGGAGACCCGTAGCAAACGATTCATTCCGGCGGCGACTTGTCCGTGCGGCCCAGCCTTCTGTCACCCTAATGCCCGTGTTGGTCTTGATTCCCGTGCTCATCCTGGGGACGGGCCCGCCCGGAGAGTTCTTCCAAGCGATCNACGGCATCGTGCACCGCATCCGTCTGAAGCAATGACTCTATCTCTTCCGCGGCTTCATGCCGTTCCCCCGTTGTCGAATCTTAGAAATGCTCCACGTGATGCAATGATGCGTCTTTCTCTCCAACCCGTGCKGAAGACAACGCAAGAGTGAGGTGCATTCCTTGATCATCCAGTCCCACGTCTTCAAGACCGGCRAGCATCCCCTCAACGATGTGGCCTCCGTCGTGGATATCCCCTCCTTCCAACAGTTCGATCGCCTTTTTCATCTGGGCGAGGTGCTCGCCCTCGGTCAGGTCGACGATGTGTCCTAGGTGATGGGCGCCTTCCCCTKGGTCGCCGCCTTCGATGGAAAAGAGAGCCATCCAGTGATGAAGGGCTAACTCATCCGGCYCGGTGGGGGCGTCGGAATGSATGTGCTGGCGTTCTCCTCCAAGGCCGTCGATGAATGTCGTGATGGCCTCCATCTCTTCGTTGGAGATCTTATCCGGCGGAAAGACCGGCATGATCCCCAAAGGAGCTCTGATCTGGCGCTTTACAACTGCCGCCGAATGCCCCGCCAACGGCGGGGCGAATGACGAGCCCTCTGCGCTTTGACCATGACAGGCCGCGCATCCTTTGTCGACGAACAACTGGTGTCCCGTGGAAAGGGCAGCGGGCGCTGGGGCGGTCGTGGACGTTGGCGATGGCGTTGGGTCAGGCTGGCTACAGGCCAGCGCCAAGAGCGCCAGACCGGCAAACATTAGGCCATTGATCATKTTWNTCATTCAGYAMCCCCAATATCTTGATTGACGGGCAGTCCAATATCCCGGGTTTTTCCGACGGGAGGCAGTTTTACCCGTCGCGGGATGGATTGGTGGCAAAGTAGAGCCAAGCCCYTTCGGTCCACCCTCCCCGGAATTCCGCGGAACTCGTGACAGGAACGACGTGAGCTAGATGCAAACCTTGCTGGAGCATCTCCCGGGAGACTTCCTCCATCTCGGTTGCCAGCCGTTGACGCCACGTCCTCTCGTTCTCATTTGATAGTGGAAGACCAAAAATACGCCTGGACCTTCGCCCCGTGCCCACATACACTACCCGGCAATCCGGTTCAACATCGTTCGTAGCCATTTGCATTCAGCCCAAGGCCGGCAGGACGTGCTCGGTAAACTTGGCAAGCTGGTCCATCTGGTTGGGCGAAGCGAAACGCACGATGAAGTAATCGATCCCGGATTCCTGGTACTTGTGCATGGTGTCGATGCACTTCTGGGGCGGGCCGAATACGCACAAGAGTTGTTTGCTGATGACCTCRTAGGGGATGCTGTAGTAGGCCCGCATGAACTCGTCGCCTTCCGAAATCGCGGCGTCTTCGTCGTTGAGGTTCACCGAGATGTATAGGGCCCGCCCGATGGCCTTGGGGTCCCGTCCAAATRYCGACGCATGGTCTTCTATCTTTGCCCAGCATTGATTGAGCAGGTCGACGGACGGTACGTTGGTGATCCAGGCGTCTCCCATCTCGGCTACCCGCCGGAGGCCGCGTTTAACCCAGTTRCTGGAGATCCAGACGGGTATGGATGGCTGGACCGGTCTTGGTTCCAGGGTTACGTCATGGATGGGGTAGTGTTCGCCGGAGCTGGAAACGTGCTCCTCGGTCCAGAGGGCACGCATCAGGTTGATGCTCTCTTCCATGCGGGCAGCCCGTTCTCCGATGGGTACTCCAACGTTGGTGTGTTCGTCGATGAACATCTGGTTGTTGCCTCGGCCGGCGCCGACGCCGAGGATCACTCGTCCACCGGAAATGTTGTCTATGGTCGCTAATGAATGGGCCAAGTGCACCGGGTGCCGCAGCGCGTTCAGCATGACGGCCGTGCCGATCTTTACCCGGCTGGTGCGCGCGCCCAGGGCTGCCATGATGGTTAGAGGCTCCAATCTGGGCTTGGAAGTGATGCTGTCTCCTACCCACACGGAGTCGTAGCCAAGCCTTTCGGCAGTCTCCGCCATCTGCCAGYTRAGCTCAACCCGCGGCCCGGCGCTCTGAGCGTGTACCAGAACACCTCTGGTGGGCAACAGGACGCCGATGTTGTCTAGAGATGCCAATTTATTCACCTGCCGATGTTGTTGTTTGGGTTAATGTTTGGSATKSSRGKGBYYYWMBYYMAYYMYMRYCYTSVCYSWTYACGGGSSRWKGDWKGSAKGKGSCCGGCAACTGCTCMGCTACCAGGACCCGCATTACCTCATCGCCCGAATTGTGGAGGCCGTGGGGAACACCCGCCGGGATGAAAACCARGTCTCCRCTGGAMACCTGRATGTCTTCCTTCCCMACCGTCTGCYGCCCYGACGCGGCAAGGAAATARTGTACCGCTTCSCCATGGCTGTGGAATGTGGTGTCSYTRTATCCGGGYGGCACCAGGCGTATRGATARTTGCAGKGTATGGATGTTGAACCCCAACTCGGGMGCKATCAAGGGAACCGTTTGGYTATCCGCYGGCAACTCCCAGGGGACCTCGTTTTTSCGGACCAGCCAGCGTTTGGCCTGCCGGCGCCGGTCCATCTCCTCGTCCAGCACACCAAGCTCATGGAGAAAGTGTTGCCGGCGGGAGTATAGCGCGGCCGAACCCATGGATGGCGGGTCCTCTTTTTGGGTAGAGTTGAGCAGATCGTCCAGATCGTCCTGGCCCTCCATGTCGGCCATTGGGTACTGCCAAGACGCCGGGACCGGAAGCTGCGTACCGGGGATCTGATGGAAGGCGATGAAGACCATGGGCTCGTCCCCGGTATTCTCAGTGCCATGCCATACGTTTCCCGGGATGAAGGCCATGTCTCCCGGCTCCACCACTACCTCTTCCTTGTCGATGATCTCTTTCCCTTTCCCTTCCAAATAGAACTTAACCGCGTCGCCATGGGTGTGAAAAGCGCCATCGGTCTCCTTGCCGGCGATGGAACGTTTGAACACCCGAAATGTATGTATGTTGAAACCTAGTTCGGGAGAAATAATCCTGGCTAGGAGATGGCCCTCTTGCGTGGTGGGGTGGACCCGGGACGCAGACTCCCACTTGATGTCCTCGGCCTTTACCAGCAGCCGATTTTCGCCGCGTCTACGGTCGAATTCCTTGTCGATGCGGCCGAAACTGCCGATGATCAAATCCCGCCTCTCGGCGAGTTGGGAAGGGGTCAGGTCGCTAAGGTTGATGGGCATGGTTTATTCTCCGGCGTTCATTTTGTTGCCTGGATGAGAGCTTGTTCATTATGAGTGTCTCACCCCCGTCCCTTCGTCCTTCCCCCGTAAAGTGAAAGARACTTATCTCCTCCCCCCTTGCGGGGGAGGATTAAGGTGGTGGGGCGTCCCCAGGCACCGTTCACCCCATCCCTTCGGCTGCGCTTCGGTTCAGCGGCCTATGGCATCCTTGAAGCGGCGGATGGCGTCGATGTGCTGGTCCGCCCCGCTGAGGCCGCCCTTTCTGGTTTCCACGGACAGATAGTTAGCTCCCATCTCCTCCCATGACTTCACTTCGTCCATCCATTCCTCGGGTTGTTTGCCGGCAGTCCTGAGGCGGCCATCCAATCCCAAAGCCGCCGGGTCGCGGCCTGCTTGCTGGGCGTATCCCCGGACTTTGTCCATCAGGGCGCGGCCCGCCTCATCGGGTGAGAAATTGGGGCACCAGCCGTCGGCCAGGCGCCCGATGCGGCGAAGCACCACTTCATTTAGAGGAGAATCGCCGGCGCCGCCTCCGCCCAGCCATATGGGAATGGGCCTTTGGACGGGCAATGGGTTGAGACCTGCGTGGGTGATGTTGTGCCAGCGGCCATGGAAGTCCACGACTTCCTGCGTCCACAGCGCCCGCAGCACCTCGATCTGCTCGGCGCTACGGCGGCCCCGATCGTGGAAGTCTTGGCCCAAAGCCTCGAACTCCACCTGGTTCCAGCCGACTCCGATGCCCAGGCGCAGCCTGCCGCCGCTTAGCACGTCTATCTCCGCCGCCTGTTTGGCCACTAGAACGGTCTGTCTCTGGGGCAAGATAAGAATCCCGGTCACCAGACCCACTTTCTCGGTGATGGCAGCAAGGTAACCCATCAATGTCAACGACTCATGGACCACGCTGTGCTGACTGTAATTAGCCAGGGATGGGTGGGTATGAAATTGGGTGTCGGCCCCCAAAACGTGGTCCGCGATGAAGATATGAGCGAACCCCAGGTCCTCCGTCGCCTGGGCGTAATCGCGTATGGCCCCAACATCCGCGCCGATCTCGGTCTGCGGGAAGATGACTCCTATTTCCATGGAAATCCCCCTAAATCCCGGTAAATCCCCCTTTACGAAAGGGGGACTTGTGGAGTGGGTTTTTGGATGTGTTATCGCCTGTATTCGTCGCCGCAGTCGCCGATGATTTGGTAGAGGTCCCTGGAACGGTTTAGGACGGCGTCGATCTGGGCCAGGTCGGACTGGTCTAGGTTGAATTCGAAAACTCTCGCGCTGTCTGCCCGATTTTCGCTTACGCCTAGCCTGACACCGACGATGGCCCCGGCCACGGCGGGGCGGTCTAGCACGTAGCGCACCGCCACGTTGGCGATGTTGACTTGATGCGTGTCGGCAACGAACCTTAGTGCGCCGAGTAATTCTTGAAACAACTCCCAACCGCCCCACGCGTCCACCATCTGCTTGTATTTGGACAGGCTGGCGGTATTCAAGGCGGCCCGGCTGGGCTCGGGCGCTCCCAGGTACCTGTCGGACAACAAGCCGCCGCAGAGAGTGCCGTAGGCTAGAAGATGGATGCCTTGGTCCAGGCAGAACTGGGCCATCTCAACCTCCGGCCGGCGGTCGATCAGGGAGAATTGCACTTGGTTGGACACGATCTTTATGCCATGACCGGCGATCCGCTTTAGACGTTCGGTGTCGAAGTTGGTCAGGGCAACGTGTCTGATCTTGCCTTCGTCCCGGAGGTCAGACAAGTGGGATAAGGCGTCAAGATAGGACTCGTCCTGGTATTCCCACCAGTGAAACTGCAGTAGGTCCAAACGATCGATGTCCATGCGCCGGAGGGATACGTCCACGGCCTGTTCCACAACCCCACGGGTCATCGGTCCGGGCCGGGTCACCCACTTGGTGAAGGCTTGCACACTTTCCCATGCCTCCGGCCCCCTGGCGGCCGTCAACTGACGCCGGAATTCCCCGATCAGGTCCTCGGCAGGGCCGTAATGGTCCGCCAGGTCCCAGGTGGTGAACCCCTCGTCCACGTAGGGAAACATGTCTTTAACGGCGGCGGCGGGGTCGATCGGGCCGTGGCCTCCGGACACCTGCCACATACCGTTCAAGATGCGGCAGATCTCCATATCTTCAGCAAACTGGAAGCGGCTGGATTCCGGAAGGCTCATCCCATCATTCCTATGCAGCCACGGATTGGGCTACCTGGCCCAGTAAGCGGAGGGTTCGGTCAAGGGAAGCGCCGCGGTCGCTGCCAACCAATACGGGCGACAACAAGACCTCGGAAGCGCCGATGTCCAGCAGTTGTTGGATACGCTGGGCGGTTTGCTCCTCGTTACCGTGGAGTACCAGCCCGTCGATCATAGCGTCGCTCCACGTGGCTTCGGCAGCCTCGGGATAGCCGGCGCTGATAAGCATCCTCCTATAGAAAGGGAGCCTGGGGTACGTGGCGAATTGCTCTCGGAAGGCAGCCCGCATCTCATCGGCGTTGTCGTGGACGCATACCGGGGCGTGGGCGATGAGGGGCGGCACCGGACGGCCGGCTTCGCCCGCTCCCTTCTTCATGGCGGGCAAGGCCGTGTCCCGTAGATAGGCTCCGGGGCAGACCCAACTGATGGCCCCGTCGGCCTCCGCTCCGCAAAGCTCGAAGGAGCCGCTCTGAAGAGCGGATGCCATCACCGGCACATCCACCGGCTCGGCTATGGACTCGTGGGCCTGGTAGTACTCGCCGTCGAAATCCACTTTGCCTTCCTGAAGCAGCGATTTAACGATGCGCAGATACTCCCGAAGATGGCCCAGGGGATTCGGCATCTGGATGCCCATGGCCCGCATGGTTGGCCGATGGCTGGGCCCCAAGCCCAATCGGAAGCGGCCAGGGGCGAGTTGGGCCACCACTTGCACTTGCTGGGCCACCACCAGAGGGTGGCGAGGGAAGGTGGGAACGATGGATGTTCCGAACTTTATCCGCTGGGTGCTTGCAGCGGCAGCGGCAAACACTGTAATGCTGTCCAAACGGGCGCCGCCGGTGGTCATCCAAATGGCGTCGACGCCCAATTCTTCGGCTCGCTGAATCGTTGCTTGTATGTCTTGAACTTTGTTTCCGCCAACCGCGACTCCGATACGGCTCATCTCTTAACCTCACTGTATTTTCTTAGTTTGTGAACTGGTATTTGGGCAATAATACTGGGTGGGCCGTCATTACTCCAAAAATAGRWTTGCGAACCTTCGGCCGCACACTTCGTCATTCCGACACCAGCCCMTCGGCGGAAGGGCGGCGAGGAATCTCATATGACCCCTACAACCAGGCATGAGACTCCTCTCTTTCCGCCGAAGGATCGCAGTGACACGAATCGTCCATATTCGTGGGCTGTGGTCCTGGCGCCAACCAGCAWGGACGATATTGAGAGAAGCGAAGAATCTACTCACCACMGGGAGATTCTTTCGTCGTTTCACTCCTCARAATGACARGTTGGATGTGATYGCGTTGGGCTGGRTRCCTCGGGYYGTTTTYGTCKRATCCTACAGTTTGTGCACGCCRGGAACCACGTYTTTAGCCACCAGATCAATATGGTCCAAGACGTCYYTCTGGGGAGTTTCYGGGTAGAACAGGCGTATAGACACCTGGCTGAACCCCAGRTCMCGGTACCGGSCGATCTGCTCCACGCACTCATCRGGRCTGCCGACGATGAAGGTGTCGTCCATCAGGGCTTCYAAGTCTCCGGTTATCTTGCTGGTCATTTCCTCGTCGTTRCCTTGGAAYCCATGGGCGGAGTACTCGGCGTATTTCCGTTCAAAKCCCCGCCTGGCTTTGTCCAGAGCGTCTTCCCGGTTATCGGCGCAGAAGAACTCCCGGACRATGACCATATCCTCGGGRATSGGGTGGCCGTATTCCTGSAGSGTCTGATGGTATWGCTCMACCTGCCGCCGRATGGTGTCGTAAGGCTGGACGGGGCCGATGAACAGGGGATGACCCTCCCGTCCCACCCGGCGGATGGCGGGGTCGCTCATGGCCGCCAGCCACAATTTTGGATAAGGCTTCTGGTAGGGCCGGGCGGTGGGGCGAGCGCCGGTAACGTGGTAGAAGCGGCCGTGGTGGGTSACTTCGTCCTCGGTCCACAACCTTTGCATCAACTCCAGGGCTTCAGAGTGGCGGGCGCCCCGCTGGGACATCCGGGTRCCGAAGGYTTCGCACTCCTCGGGCCGGTAACCCAGTCCTAGGCCCAGAATGAGGCGGCCTTCGCAGATGTGGTCCAGAGTCGCCACYTGCTCYGCCACGTCTACCGGATTGAGCAAGGGCAGCAGCAGCACCGACGTGGCCAGTTTCATGTTCCCCGGCTCGGCAGCCAACCGGGCCAACACCGGAAAGGGCTGAAAATGCTGGAATGGGTCGATCAGGTAATGATGGGCCCAGCAATAGGTGTCGAAACCGGCATCCCTGGCCGCCCGGAACTGCTCCAGTTGATCTTGCCACTGCTGTTGCAGATCCAGGGTCCCCCGCATGACTACCTGGCCTACCTGATAGGCAATTTCCATCTCGCCACTCCTAGATCACTCTGCCGCCCTTTATAGCGACACCCAGTATATGCCGTCCGGCGCCCGCCGATAACCCCCAATCGGGGATAGGAAACGGTGCGGGGCGCTACGCCGCCGACGCCGATCACGAGTTAATAGTGGTGGAAGACTGTAGCGCCGGCCAAGATCCCCAGGTCTACGATCTGCTCATGGAGAAGCTCTTCCCCCACCAGGATACCGTGGCCACGGCCCGGGATATGGTCAGGGCTTTGAACTCCTAGGTAACAGGGCCATCGGAAGCTTGTCTCAACAAGCCAAGCCAGGACAAGGCGGACTCTCACGCCGACTCCGATTGACGTGGAGAATAGTGCAACGTTAGAATCCCACGACAGACGATTKCSACSGCTTGGYACRCGGAAMAATAYCCCGGACTACCGGATAGAAGGAGATTWCMATGGGCGACGTYAAGATGATTCTYTTGGGYGATACMAATGTATCGAGGCCKGACCCGGACTCGGCSTTCACCCCRGCCWTGGATCTCCTYAAGGACGCGGATATCCGATTCTGCAAYCTGGAAACCATCGTAGCYGACGCCCAGTAYCTCCATCCSTACGAYCGGAGCCACCTKCCCCGSACCGARGAGTGGATGTTCGARTCYTACGTGCGGGCRGGCTTCGAYGTYATGAACCAGGCWAAYAACCCSAATACCTACCAYGGYCATGAACCGCTCATGCGYAGTTTCGAGGTYCTGGACGCGGCGGGRATAATCCACTCYGGGGCCGGSCCGAACCTGGCGGCRGCCAGCARGCCCGCAGTRATTGAGCGAAACGGCACCAAGATAGCCTTCGTGTCCCGGACCTCCGTSGGCACYCCGGGGATGGAAGCWACCGKGGATACGCCGGGSGTTGCTTTCTACCCAGTCCAAACACTATACGAGCCCCCGGCTCGGGTTCACTCCAATCCAGGCTTGCCGCCCATAGTCCACACCGTACCCGACCGTGGGGAGCATCGCGCGGCCTTGGAGAAGGATATTCGCGCGGCCAGAGAGCAGGCCGACGTGGTTATCGTTTCCTGGCACTGGGGGCTCTCTCCTTATCAGATCCAGCCCAATGCCGGCGCCGGCGAGTTACCGGTCATGGAGTATCAGCAGGAGATGGGGCACTTCGCCATCGACTCCGGCGCCGACATGGTCATCGGCCATCACTCACACCAACCCCAGCCCATCGAAGTGTACCAGGGCAAACCCATCCTCTATTCCCTGGCCAACTTCGTCCATGACTTGGGGGGATTCCGAGAACGCACCTTAATGACCATGCTGGTGCGCTGCCTAATAGCCGACGGCAAGATCCAGCGGCTCTCCTACGTCCCGGGCGTCGTTCGCGGACATGGCCCGCCCGACTTTGCCAAGCCCGCGCAGGCGCCGGAAGTCGTAAAAMGCATCACCGAAATGTCGTCGCCCTTCGGGACCCGCTTCGAGATTGGGGAAGAGGAAGTGACCGTGGTTCTGTGACCAGGCCGGAACAGCTTTCAGCGGCCAGCAGTCAGCCGTGAGGTGTGCTGAAATCTGACTGCTGATAGCTGAAAGCTCGTCACCATCCGTGTTCGAGTTTGTCTTGGAGCACGGACACGAGATCGTCGATGGGAACGCGGCTCTGGTGCATGGTGTCCCGGTCGCGGATGGTTACTTGCTGGTCATCCAGGGAGTCGAAATCCACGGTGACGCAGTAGGGTGTGCCGATCTCGTCCTGGCGGCGGTAGCGGCGGCCGATGCTTTGAGCATCGTCGAATTGTGTAGTGAAGTGACGCCGCAGCCGTGCAYGGACATCTTGGACAGTGGAAACGAGTTTGTCGTTGCGGCTTAAAGGCAGAACAGCCACGGTGACCGGGGCCAGTTTGCGATGCAGCCGGCAGACGACCCGGACCGCTTCACCGTCCGGCTCTTCGTCGTAGGAATCCAGCCAGAAAGCCAATACTCCCCGGTCCAGGCCCCCGGAAGGTTCTACAACGTAGGGGAAGTAGCGGCTCTTGGTCTCTTCATCGAAATAGGTCAGGTCTTGGCCGCTGTGCTCGGCGTGTTGGCGCAGGTCATAGTCGGTCCGGCTGGCAATGCCTTCCAACTCCGCCCAGCCCCAGGGAAACCGGTATTCGATGTCGTAGCAGTCCTTAGCGTAGTGGGCCAGTTCGTCGGACCCGTGTTGCCKCAGGCGSAGRTTYTCCCGGCGRATGCCGTATTCCACGTACCATTCCAGCCGGGATTGSACCCAYTTTTGCAGCCATTCCTCGTCGGTGCCCGGCTTGACGAAGTACTCGATCTCCATCTGCTCGAACTCCCGGGTGCGGAAGGTAAAGTTGCCGGGGGTAATCTCGTTGCGGAAGGCTTTTCCGATCTGGGCGATGCCGAAGGGCAGTTTTTTACGGGTCGAGTTAACTACGTTGGCAAAGTTGACGAAGATGCCCTGGGCGGTTTCGGGGCGCAGGTGCACTTCGCTGGCAGTTTCCTCCACGGGTCCCATGAAGGTTTTGAACATCAGGTTGAACTGGCGAGGGTCGCCCAACTCGCCGCCGCAATCAGGGCAGGCAAGAGCTTCCAAACTCTTTGCGGGGTTGGCCGGATCCATTTCGATGCCCGCCGCTTCCGCGAGATGATCTAGGCGAAAACGCCGGTTGCACGAACGGCACTCTACCAGGGGGTCGGTGAAGTTTTCCACATGCCCGCTGGCGACCCATACCTGGGGATGCATCAAGATGGCGGCGTCCAGACCCACCATATCGTCCCGGTCCAGCACCACCGACCGCCACCAAGCCTCTTTAACGTGGCGCTTCAGCTCCACACCCAAGGGACCGTAATCCCAAGTGGATCCCAGGCCCCCATATATCTCGCTGCTCTGGAAGACGAACCCCCTACGCTTGGATATAGAGAGGATCTTGTCCATGTCGGCGTAAGGAAGAGTTCGGGCCACGCGAGCCTCCTAGCGGTTAGCTGTCAGCATTCAGCGGTCAGGGTTTGTTTTCTAAAAGATAGGATAAAAGCGTAACAATTCGCCTGAGGGATGTAAACAGGAAGGGGTGCAGGGTTATGACAGAGCCAACTTGTCCAAAAGTCCCTGGATCTCATCTTGGGTTAGAGGGGGAGCGTCGGGAGTGGGTAGCTGTAGGCGCACCGCATCGGCCAGATTGCCGGCCTGCAGGTCTTCCAACATCAGGTAATGGGCGCCCATGGCCTCGGCGATGGGTTTTGCCAGGCCCAACCGGATGAAGTCTACTTCGGTGTCTACGACCGCCGCGGGGATGTGCTGCTGCTGAACCAGAGCGGCGACGGCTTTCGCCTCATCCAAGGGTTTGCTTGCCGGCCTCCCGTCCCCGCCGGCGCCGCCCATGGCGACGTTGGCCCGGCCGTCGGATAGCAGAACGATCAGCGGCAACACGTTGCGGTCTTTCATACGCTCGGTCTCTATGATATCCAGGGCCAAGTAAATCCCCCGGCTCAAAGGCGTGCGCCCTCCCGTGGGCATCTCTTGCAGACACATCTCAGCCAGGTCCACGCTGGAGGTGGGCGGCAACACAACYTCGGCACTGGTCCCACGAAAGGAGATCAGCCCCACCCGGTCCCGTCTTTGATAGGCATCCAGCAGYAGGGACAGGATGGCTCCCTTTACCGCCACCATACGCCTCTGGGCCCCCATAGAGCCGCTGGCATCCACCACGAACAGAATCAGGCTGCCAGTCTTGGTTTCCCGCACCTTCTCGCGGATGTCCCACGGCTCGATCAGGAAGCCGGGAGATCCGGGAACTTCTCCTGACCGCTGATCGCTGACTGCTGACWGCTCGCCCCGTCGTTCCAGTTGGTGCGGGGCGGCGACGCGGAGGGTTGCGTCCAAGGCCAGGTCTGAGGCTTTTCCTTCAGGGACCTTGGCCCCGGTGTAGTGTCCGGTGGCAGTGCCGCTAATGGTGTTGGCCCTGCGTCCTGCGCTGGTCCTGGYCCGGCGATCGGGAGGTTGTACCTGCAGGGAGCGAATGTTGAAGGGCGTGCCAACTTCGAAAAGTTCGTCCTGAGGACCGGAGTCCTCGGGAGGCTGGTCTTGGTTCGATGGGTCTGGGTCGCTGTCTTCCTGYTCTTGGTTAGAGTTGGAMCCCTGATCCGAAGGTTCGCGTTGGCGGGGCTGGTTCTGGAAGTCATCTACCATCGTGTCCAGYTGCTCGGTCGCCAGGTGGGGTTGCTGGAAGGGTTGGCGCCGCTGACGATGCAGCAASGCCATCTGAGCCGCTTCCCGAACGTCTTCCGGCGAGACTTGGGTCCGYCCTTCGTAGGCGGCGATGGTGCTCGATGCCTTGTACATCACGATATCGGCCCGCATWCCGTCWACTTGGTATTCGGCGCATATATCGGTGATCAGCTCCAGTATTTCTTCGCCGACCTGAACTTGAGGCAGCAACCTCCGGCTGGCCGWGATGCGYTCCCGTTCTTCCTCTTCGGCCTCCCGCCACTGCTCCATGAACGCGWAGGGGTCGGCTTCGTAGGCGATACGCCGCCGGACGACCTCCCGGCGCTCCTCGGCACTGAAGACGCCATCGACTTCCACCGCCAGACCGAACCGGTCCAGCAATTGGGGCCGCAGGTCGCCCTCTTCAGGGTTCATGGTRCCCACCAGAATGAAATCGGCGGCGTGGCTGACGGAGATTCCTTCCCGCTCCACGTAGTTGCGGCCCATGGAGGCGGCATCCAGCAAAACGTCGACCAAGTGGTCGTTGAGGAGGTTAACTTCGTCAACGTAGAGAATGCCCCGGTGAGTGGTGGCTATGAGACCCGGCTCGAAGCTGCGGTTGCCCGTTTTGATGGCCTGCTCGATGTCYAGAGACCCCACCAAGCGGTCCTCGGTAGCGCCCACTGGCAAGTTGACGATACGCACTTGGCGGCTTACCGCCGAGCCCTCGCCGCCACTAYCGTCGCAMAGGTGACACAATCCCTGGAGAGCATCRGGGGAGCARCTATAAGGGCAGCCTTGCAAAACGGAAACTTCGGGCAAMAGSGCRGCCARWGAGCGRACGGCGGTGGACTTGGCGGTTCCYTTCTTGCCSCGAATGAGAACSCCGCCAATCTTGGTGTTGATGGCGTTCAGMAGCAAAGCCCGCTTCATCGCSGTCTGGCCKACRATGCCGGTAAAKGGGAAGCTGGGTACGGGCCGTTGATCCAAGGCTTAATCTCCAWTTGTCCGCACTYGGGAATTTCCAGGTGAGACTTACCTGTCGGGCATKGCGCCCGATRTTTTACCTTGATGAAATAGTCGAATCGCGGGATAYAGRCTAACGTGGATAGGTAGTGGGGTCAAGCAGGTCMCGCAGTCCATCTCCCAGCAGGTTGAASCCYAAYACCACCAGRAAGATAGCCGCTCCCGGGTACAGCATCATTTGCGGYTCCGTCTGCAGAAAMGGTCGCCCGTCGTTTAACATCGCGCCCCACTCCGGTGTGGGCGGCTGCGCTCCTARACCAAGAAAGTTCAATCCGGAGATGCCGAGGATGATCCAACCCATGTCGAGGGTAGCCAGCACCACCACAGGGCCGAGAATATTCCTCCAGATATGAGACACCATAATCCGTCCGTCACTGGCTCCTATCGCCCGCGCCGCTTCCACRAACTCCCGGTTCCGTATCGMAAGTACCATRCCGCGAACCAGCCGGGCGTAACCGGCCCACCACACCGCAGCCATCGCAATCATTACATTCATCAGGCTTGGGCCCAAAGTACCCGCGATTGCGACGGCCAGGATCAATCCRGGGAAAGCCAGAAGCAGGTCTACCAGGCCCATCAAAAGAGTATCCAACCAGCCGCCATAATATCCAGAAAGAGTGCCCACCATGAACGCGATGGCAAACACTACAGCCAATACCACTCCCGCTGTTCGCAGGGTCGTCCGCGCCCCGTAGAGCAGGCGGCTAAGCTCGTCCCTTCCCAAGTGGTCAGTGCCCAGGGGGAAATCGCGGCCCGGGGGAAGCAGACGGTCCTGCAGACTTACGTCCGTGGGGTCATGGGGAGCCAATAGGGGAGCCGCAATGGCGGTGGTAACGGCCAAGACAACGATGACCAAGCCTAGTACATTGGCCGGATCCCTTAAAAAAAGCCGCAGCCGGCGGTGAATTCTGAGGCTCAGCGCCCTCAACCGTAGCGTTCCCTCCATTTGCACCTCGAAGCCTACCCCTTTATGCCGGCTGGCGGCCAAAGTGGAGCCGAGGATCCAGCCAACGGTAGGCAAAATCCACCGCCAGGTTTGCTAGGAGGAAGATGAACGCCATATACAAGACGAAACCCTGCACCACCGGGTAATCCCTTTGCAGGATGGACTCGACGGCGTACCTGCCGACTCCGGGCCAGCCAAAGATCGTCTCAACGATGACTGTCCCGCCGAGGAGATGACCCAGGTTGATCCCCAGCATAGTGACCACCGGCAGTAATCCATTTTTTAAACCGTGCACCATGATTACCGTGCGTTCATTCAAGCCCTTGGACCGGGCGGTGCGCATATAGTCCTGTTGCAAAACCTCCAGCATGCTAGCCCGCGTCAGCCGCATGACTTGAGCGCTGCTCCCGGCCGCCAACGCGATAGCCGGCAGTATCAGGTTCTTGGGGCTCCCGTAGCCAATCGCCGGCAGCCAGTTTAGCTTCACCGCGACGAACAGCATCAAAAGCAAAGCCAACACGTAGCTGGGAACCGCAGCGCCCAAGAGGGCTAGAAGCCGGCTCAGGGAGTCTAACAGCGACCCACGCCAGAGCGCCGCTATTATACCCAGGGGGATGCTGACCACTACCGACAGAGCAAGAGCGGCCGTTGCCAACATCATCGTGGCCGGAAATCGCTTCACCAGTTCGCTCATGATCGGAGTGCCGCTGCGATAAGACTCCCCTAGGTCGCCCTTTAACACGTCGAACAGCCACCGGCCATATCTAAGGGGCAAAGGAGCATCCAGACCCAATTGCTGTCGAAGCGCCCGAACCGCTTCCGGCAATGGCGGTTCTTCTGGATTCTGGCGTCGGAGGATAATTTCCGCCGGGTCTCCAGGAGCAAAATTYAATAGAGCGAAGCTGATAATGGAGATCCCAAATAGCAGCGCCGGCAGAATTAGCAGCCGGCGCGCTACATAGGCCCGCATGCTACCGTTTCCCTACGTTGCTATCGATGAAATACATCGGCACCGGATGAGGCTCGTCAAACCCGACTACATCATTCGATACACCATAATTAAAATTCGGGAACAGTATTGGCACTATCGCCACTTCGTCGATGATCGCCTGCGTAGCTTTACAAGCTAGCCGTTSCCKTTCCGCTGGGTCTATGGCATGCCCCACCTGAGCGGCCAGATCGTCTACCCGTGAACTGCTGAAGTGACCMCGGTTGCCCGAACCACCTGTAGTGTACATGCGGTCAAGGGCCCAGAATGGATCACCCGTGGAAGTTGTGCCGTTATACCACGTAAAGAGATCCCAATTCCCTTGATTCGCGGCAGGAACCGGTTGTTCCACCAACTGAACTTTGGCTCGGATTCCTATGTCTTTCAGCATCGATTGAGCGGCCTCCGCGATGAGAGGCAACTCGGGCCGCTGCCGATAGGTGAGTAGATCTAAGACTAAGGGCTGGCCGTCTTTTTCCACGATTCCGTCGCCATCGGTATCCCGGTACCCYGCTTCGCTGAGAAGAGCCCTCGCTTTTTCCGGMTCGAAGSGGWGTSCACGAAGTTGATCACAAGTCAGGAATCCAGGTGGGAATGGTCCTATGGCCTCGGCGCCTTTGCCTTGCGTTATCGCACCGACCAGGGCTTGACGGTCAACAGCTAGGACWACYGCCTGGCGAACCCGCTCGTCATTCATTGCTCCTCTTTCGTGGTTGACGAACATAAAAGTCAGAGCATTTGGCGCCGCGGACTTCACTGCTAGATTAGGGTCGTTTTGCACCGTAGAAGTCCCCTCAGGCGAAAGGTAAACGGCGATGTCCACGTCGCCGCTCTGTAACGCCAACAACCGGCTGTTGGCGTCGGCCAAGCCAAGGTATTTTATCCGGCCCAGCTTGGGAAGAGAACCCCAATACTGATCGTGGCGAGTTACCACCATTTCCTTATCCAGTTCGAACGTCTCCACTTTGTAAGGGCCGGTCAATACCGGTTTGATGGGAAAGGCGTCACCCATGGCCTGGGCTGCTGCGGCATCTACGATGGCGGTTTTATTGGCGGTAAGCAATCCAGGCAGGACGGGGCTTGCGCCGTTGGTCACAATTCTTACCTTCAGGGGGTCCATCACCTCAATACTAGCTATATCAAGCAAGGTCTCCATGCCCTTGTTCTGGGTGATGGCCCGTTCCAGGGAAGCTTTAACCGCTGCGGCATCCATACCCGCTCCGTTGTGAAACTTCACGCCYKGGCGAATGGTGATCTCCCARGTTTTTTCATCTACCTGCTGGGMCCCKGTGGCCAACCAYGGTTCGGGACTGAAGTCCKTACCCAGYCGGAACAAGGTCTCGGAYAGACCTGTCGGAAGGGCCAGCCACCCTGCCTGTAGTGGGTCAGGCGGCTGATCAAGAAAGACCACGGCGATATTCATAGACGAGTCTTTGCCACTGTCAGCTGGGATTAATGTTGCCGCCGCTAGAGGAGCAGTTGTGGACGCTGGAACAGCGGTSGCGGCTCCACCACACGCGGTGACGGCTAAWGCCAGCACYRCCAGAAAWACTGGGATRSTTCGAGARARAAATGCCATTTNGGAACYCCKATTTAWTTTTTAGRATCCGTGTKKTNGTTGGCAGGKCAGCCCACCCCTCACTTCCGGCCWTCCAGGGTCTCCCGGAACCGCGTGTCCTGTTGCTCGCGAGTCAGCAAGATRCAGTTGGAGCAGAAGTCGCTGGACTTCTCCGTCCGCCAATAGAGGCAGCATCCRGAMCGCCTGGAAAAGAGGCCTAGTTTACCCCGGTGGCCGAACACCTCCATGGCCAATTGCCGGTACACCGGCGACGATGGGTCGCCGAAGAAGGCGTCGGCATCCTTAACCACTGATTCGGGTTCYTCCGCTACGTCATATAGCCTGCTGAACGCCTGGGCGCACGAGTCGGCAACGGTATTCCAGGAAACTTTGATGCTGGCCCGCGCCGCCCGGCGAAGTGACGGRATCACTATGYGTAGGTTAGCGTCGAACAGCCACCCCTTGAGCCGGGCRTAGAGTTCCGCCGYGTCRGCGACAASMWSRKCGYCKWGGTGACTCGACGCAACATCAGCCGGAAGCGCGGCAAAGGTCGGCCGTTTGAGTGCGGTGCCATCTATACGCTGGCCGTCCCAGTGGAACTCCAGGTTACTCAAGCGCACGTCAGGCACCCGGCGCTCCAACACGTATTGGGAGATCAGCGGCCGGGTGACCCGGGTTAGGTAGGCAATAACGAAGGCCGAACAGGCGGCGTGGTGGTTGCCGGTGCCCCACCGGTCACGCCCAAGGGCCATCACCATGTCCTGCAGGCGCTGATCATCGTCCTGGAACAGGGATCGAGCCTCGAGCCAGCCGTCCTGATCCCGCTTCCGGACTGGGAGGTTAAAGAGTTCGCTTAGCGCACCGGCTCGGCGCATGCTGTCGAACAGAGGGTTTTGATTACTATCCATTCGACTCCTTTCCATAGGCAACCTCTGGAATTCGCGTGGGTTTCATTCATCCCGGCCGTCCYCGCTGAATGTTCTCGGACAGCTAGACGCGCCGTCTTAAGAAAAAAATAGCCCGGTCTTCGTGACCGGGCGAAAATCCGTCCAATTCATACCCTCTGCCTCGAAGTGTATCAATCCATGCCTGTGGCAGGTCTCCTGGCTTCTGGCTTCAACCGTTYTCCCAGCCTTCCCGGCCCGGGTTATCGGGCCAGTGACTTCGCACCTTGCGGCTTGGGTTGGTTCACCAGTTACAGTGGCGGGACCGCGCCGGACTTACACCGGCTTCCCTTTTCAGCCCCGATTTATCGGGGCCACCAACAGGCAGTCTTCATTTGTTAAGGTTTGCTCGTTAAAAACCAGCCGACTCCAGCGGTCCAAGGTTGGCGATGGGCCTCTACGTCCCGCTAGTTTGCCCTGGTGGACGGGCGAACACGATTCCGTCCTTTCCCTCGTATTGCTCGCGCATATCGTTGAAAGCCTTTAACCTATCCGGCTGCAACTCGGTACGCTGGTTGTCGTCATCCAAGTACGGGTTGGGGAAATACCCTCTCAGCAAGGTTTCTTCGCTAGAGCCGGAGAATCGGACATAATATGAGAGCATGTCCCCGTGGCTCTTCGCCTCCACGAATTGGATCCCCGTTATATTGTCCAGGCCGATATGGAAGTGCCAATTGTCTGCTTCGACGGTGATGTAGCCGCGGTCTAACTCCGGTTCCTTGATCCCCTTGGAGTTATTCTCGCTGACCACCTCGCCTCCGCCAACAACCCACATCACCCGGTCGTCTTTGGTAAGGTCCYTTATCAAGTCRAGGGCTATATCCACSGTCTGCCTCCGGGGARCTGTTTAAGAAATGGTCTCCCGCGTACGTGATCSCGCTMCTGATAATCCTRRCGRTYTCACGAGCGTCCCAATTCTATCAAACACTTCTACCCGTTGAAAGTAGTGCTCCTATCAGTTTTTACGTTAGAARTATAAAGAGCCCACACCGTCTCACCGGCGAAGGCCTGTGTCCAGGCCCGCAGTTGATGCGAACGTTCTGTGGATTCCGGCCYGCGCCGGAATGACGCAAGCCCGGTCCCATCCCTGAAGGCCTATTTATGGCTGTTGCCCTTCTTGCCTAGCCTCCAATTCTGTTTCCAGGTCCAGGTAGAGCTCCTGCAACTTCTCCCTCATCTCCGGTGGAGGCTCCGCCCAAAGACCCCGTTCGATGGCTTCCAGTAGCCGTTCCACGATGCTACGCAGCGCCCAGGGATTGCTCTCCTGGAAGAACTTCTGGGTCTCCGGRTCCAAGACGTAGCTCTCGGTYACGTCTTYGTACATCCAGTCTTCCACCACCTGGGCMGTGGCGTCGTAGCCGAACATGTAATCCACGGTGGCCGACAGCTCGAACGCACCCTTGTAGCCATGGCGCTTCATCGACTCGATCCACTTGGGGTTGACCACCCTGCTCCGAAACACCCGGCGCGCTTCGTCTTGCAGATCGCGGACCCTAGCTCGGGAAGGGTCGGAGCTATCGCCGAAAAATTGGCGCGGGTTCCGGCCGGTCAAGGCCCGCACGGTGGCGATCATGCCCCCGTGATACTGCATGTARTCATCRCTGTCGAAKATGTCGTGCTCCCGGGTGTCCTGGTTCTTGGCGGCCACGACGATCTGGCTGAACCGCTGCCGGAACTGGGGCCTGGCACTCACTCCGAAGTCKCGCTGGGTGTAAGCGTAGCCGCCCCAAGCGGTGTAGACCTCCGCCAAGTCCTCCACCGTTTCCCAATTGCGCTCGTCCAACGCCGCCAGGATACCGGCCCCGTAGGTGCCCGGTTTGCTGCCGAATATCCGATACAGARACGTGGCCCGGTCGCCCTCACYCCCGGCYCCTCTYTCTGAGGGAGAGGGGTGTTCGCTATCTGAGGTAGATCGGTCACGGGCCAGGTCTTCTCTGAGGTGCTTGAGAATGAAGTTTTCTTCGGGAGATTCGTCCTGGGATGCCGCCATTTCCACGGCCTGATCCAGAAGATTGATAAGGTTTGGAAAGGCGTCACGGAAAAAGCCGCTGATCCKTATGGTTACGTCGATGCGGGGGCGGCCCAATTCGGMGACGGGTATGACCTCCAGCCCTTCGACCCTACGGCTTTCCGGCTGCCAGACCGGYCTGATKCCCARYAACTGGAGRATCTGGGCCACGTCGTCGCCGTGGGTGCGCATGGCCGAYGTMCCCCAGACCACCARTCCCACCATTTCGGGATAGGCSCCTTCCTCGGTCAGGTAYTTTTCCAGCAGAGCGTCAGCCAGGGCCTTGCCGGTTTCCCAAGCGGAGGGCGAAGGGATGGTCTTGGGGTCCACCGAGTAAAAGTTACGCCCCGTGGGCAGGATGTTGGCCATTCCCCTGGTGGGCGCTCCGCTGGGCCCCGGAGGCACGAACCGGCCTTCTAGCCCTCGAAGCAAGTTGCCGATCTCATCAGGGGTACGTTGCAAGGCTGGATAAATGGTATCCGCCACATAACCCAGCACGAGCTAAAAGCCGAAAATAAAGTTCCATCATCTAGAAATTCTATTTCTCCTCCTACCGGTAACCCCTGTGCAAGTTTTGAGA
>NVSQ01000028.1 GCA_002401285.1 SAR202 cluster bacterium | reverse complement strand
GAAGGGAGGTGAAAGCYCAGACTTTACAATGGCGCAAACGCTAYAACCGGCAGCGCCGSGAGTCCTACAATAYTGCCACATCCCCCTGATCTCTCCTTAACARAAGTGTCCCACTTTTGCTGGTTGCCAACAGTTCAAAAACATCCCCTGCTGGATTATCTGGTGGAAAAACTTACCATGCCAAACTTTGACTAGACTTTCCTGATGTCTATCGAGCTACGCGGCCGATAATTCTCTTGTGGCTCACTGCAGGTTGGAGGCATCGTTGGTCTGCGGAAACCAAGCCCTAATCTAAGCCCGAGGCTGGSTAGAATCCGGTCGCGGKCGTTATAATGCCCCAGTCAAAATAGTTTTCTCAAGGGGTGAASCCGATGAAACTTCMGGCATTTTTGCTGCTGGTAYTGATAATGACGGCGCTAGTTTMGGTCATAGCTTGCGGTGGCGCCGCAGAACCTACCGCTGTACCCGTGGCAGCTCCAGCCGCTGCGGCTTCTTCCGCTGTTCCGGACATCCTTGCCTCGGCAGGGGAGGATTCCGTAGCCAAAAGCAAGCGGGCCCGGCCCCACATCAGTACGATTGGCGATGAATTGAAGTTCGACAGAGCCAGATTGCAAGAAACGGCCATTTATTCGGTGACGGTAACTTTCTCCAACGCTTCCGCAGTCAATCAACATAACTGGGTATTGGTTAAACCAGGGACTAAAGACGCCGTAGTAGCTGCCGGCGCCGAAGCAGGCGCGGCCAACGGCTGGATACAGCCAGATGATGACCGGATCATCGCCCACACCAAATTACTGAATCCARGCGAATYGGACGAGATAAAGTTTAAAGGTCAGATCGCGGGGATCTACGATTTTGTCTGTACATTCCCGGGCCATAGCGCCACCATGTTCGGGGAATTCAAGTTCTTGCAACCAAGGCAGAGGTAACGGCAACGACTTTGGGATTGACTCGGAGGCAAAACGGAATCAAGCTGTAACCATCTTTTGAATCGGGGGTTCTTCAATGTATACCACTGACATGTACGAAGGCATGCTGGCAGAAACTACTTCCATCTGCGGTCACAACGGTGACGCGATCAACGCCTACATCGCCAAGCCTCTGGGTGCGGGGCCATTCCCAGGGATGGTGTTGATCCACCACGCTCCCGGCTGGGACGAATGGTACCGGGAGGCGGCGCGCCGGTATGCCCACCACGGCTACGTAACCATATCCCCCAACTTGTACCATCGGGACGGCGACGGGGAACCCTACGAGGTGGGCGCCAGGGTCCGGGCTGCCGGGGGTATCCCAGATGCCCAGGCGCTGGGAGACTTGGAAGGGGCGATGCAGTACCTTCGCGCCTTGCCCAACCTCAACGGCAAAGTCGGCATCTTCGGTACCTGTTCCGGGGGACGCCTGTCTTTCCTCTCCGCCTGCCGGATCAAGGGCTTTGACGCGGCGATAGAGTGCTGGGGAGGCCGTGTCGTCGCTTCTGGGGACGACCTGACCGATAACCAGCCGGTGGCGCCGATAGACTTCACGAATGACTTGAGCTGTCCGCTTCTGGGGATATTCGGCAACGATGACCAGGCGCCGACGCCAGAGCAGGTGAACCAGCATGAAGAAAAGTTAAAAGCGGCTGGCAAGAAATATGATTTCCACCGGTACGATGGCGCCGGCCACGGTTTCTTCTACTACCATACGCCGAACTACCGCCAAGAGCAGGCAGTGGACGGTTGGAGCAAGATCTTCACCTTCTTGGAGAATAACCTGAGCTAGTCCTATTCGATGTAAAAATATACCGGCGGCCGTATGTTCCGTCCATAAAGTGGGACATCCGCGTTAGTAGCAAAACGGAAAGAACCCCAGGGTCAACCTGGGGTTCTTTCTGTTTTCCAGYCTGGTTCCATACTTTGGCTGAGTGGGAAATTGATCTTGCCGGTTGGCTACGGGCGATGCAGGTTGTTAAGCCAGGCGAACCTTCCAGGGTCCAAGTCTTTCCCTTTGAATGCTGGGAAGTCCGGGCCGTACCGGTAAGCCCGAAAGACCGTGTTAGAGCGGCCGAACCGGGCGTCATCGCCGAAGAAAGGGTTCACGTATTGCCAAACGATCTCTCCTTCGTTCGTCACCTCGAAAATCCGGCCTTTCATGCCCTCGCATATCAGAGTGTTGCCATTGGGCTGCCGTTGCGCGCCGCTTATGAAAGAGCTGAAGAAATCCCAACCCGGTTTGGTCTTGTACTCCCATTTAATCTCATTACTATTGGGCTCGATTTCGATGATTCGGGAAGAGGGCATGGGGGCGGAGACCGAATGCCAGCCGTTGTCGAAGATTAGCACGTTGCCGTTTTCCAACAAGTTGGGGTCGTGCTGATGGCCTAGTTCTCCCCGGCCCCACTTCCAGACGAAATCTCCCGTGCTCTTGTCGATGATRCCAACGGTGTCCAGCAGCCGGAAGCTGGTCATGATGTTGCCGTTGGGAAGTACCTCGCAGGTGTTGGTGTGGGTCCACTCATCGCGGTGGTGAAGGGGGCAGATAGCATCGGCCTCCGGATCCAGGTTCTCGAAACCGTGCCACTCCCAGACGGTTGCTCCGTTGGGAGCTACTTCACGGAAATAGTCGCACCATAGGCCCTTCTCCGTGGGCCCGGCGATGCCTCCCCGGACCTTTTTCTCCACGTCGGCCGGTACCTGCTCCCATCCCAAGACCATGGTGTTGCCGTTGTCCATACGGCAGAAGTCGTGGTGGAGCGTATCTTCAACGTACTCCCACACCTTATTTCCAGCCCAGTCGATCTCCATGATGATGCCGCCCCGGCCGCCGATCTCCACAGGGCCTTTGTTGGTGCGGCCGGACATAAGAAGGTTTCCGTTCTCCAGCAGGTATCCGTAGTCGCCCGGACGGTAGAGTAGCTCCCATCTCTGGACGACGTTGCCACGCATATCGATCAGGTAGGCCTCCTGGGTTTGCATCGGTGTGAAAAGGGTATAACCCAGGTAGGCTTGCTCCGGCTTGTATTCAGAAAGTCCTAATGGACCCATTGATCATCACTCCTTGAAAAATATCCGGTACAGATTAGCACWCGCCGCTCTTGGTGAGGAAGGGATGCGGAACGTTAGTGACTAGCCTGCGCCGGCATCCGCCTAACCCTTCTTCCAGAACTGCCACSAGCTTTTTCGAGACATCTGTTCCGGAACAACGGGCTCGGTGGGTTGTGCAGCCGGAGCAGATCTGGCGGTTGCAGCCGTTCGAGAATCAGGCTCCGGAGATTCGCCGGGATGCTCGGAAGCGTCAGGGCCGGCAGTTGCACTCGATTCGGAAGCCGCCTCTCATTCGCGGTCGACTGTAACGTCAAAGACACCATGAATCTCCCACGGCCTAAAAGCTTCTACAAATTCCTTGGCGTCTTCGATGGTGTCGAACCCCTTCTGGGAGCGGCCGGGGTCGTAGCTAAAAGTCTGAGCGTAGGCGTCGATACCACGCTTGGTATCGCGGTACCCGCCGACGATCTCTTCCTTCCCTTCTTCTYCGCTGAGGATCAGGTTCTGTCCCCTATTAACGGTTTTCCAATATACGCTCATGCGTTAGTCTCCTTGAGGTTGGAAATTCGACCGATGGAGCTCATTGCCAGGATTCAGTATAGAACATTAACCTAGAACAGCTACCCCGGATTCGTCCCAGGCACCGCCCCAAAATCCGGTGGTGGAACGCGGCGTTTTGAGGCCGCTTCGTAGGCTGAGGCAATCTTTAGGATGATGTCTTCTTTGCCAGGGTCGGCGCGGAACACCAGGGAGAAGGGTAATCCCGGCTCCGGGATGGTTGTTGGGACGTTGGAGGGGACGGACAGGTAGCGGGCGCCGTCGGGGCTGAGTTGGAATACTGGGTCGTAGACGGTTGTGACGTAGCCAGCCGGGATCAGGACTTCCGTCAGGCCCGCGTTTGGACCGTTGAACGATTCTAAACGCAGATTCCCCGAGATTCCGTGCTGACTGGGGCCGCCGATCTTGGCCGGCGGAAAGGGCGTGTGCAGGCGGACCAGTGCGTCCAGGTGATTCTCTATCAGCACCATCATATCCACCCGGCGCAGCAATTCACGCAGCATTATCCGCTCATTTACCCCTTGACGCTGCCCGTGGGGATTGCGCGGGTCGGTCACTTCTTCCCAATTCTTGAAGGCGGCGCGATGGTCGTCGCCCCAGAACTTGGACCGCTGGTTGAGGGTGGGGAAATCGACCAGCGTTTCCGTGAAACCCAACTCCTTCCAGTCGGCGGCGCGGCGCGATAGGTACTGGGGGATATGGTACCGGAACGCCATCGCCAACTCCTGCTGTTGGACGGTGGCGATGTTCAGGTTCAAGGGCGGTTCTATCCGGCCGTCCGCCAACTCGACGAAATAGTCGATGGGCTGCATCGTGCCCGAGCCGAAAATCTTTCCAGGCATGAATTCGGTGGGAAGGATGGCCGCCGCGAACTCCTCGAAAAGGGGTTGTCCATCGGGCCTCATCCGAAATAACAGCTCCGGCATGAATACTGGGACCAGACGGGCCAAGGCGCGCCGGAAATCCGTTTTCATGGATTCGATTTCCGGGTCCCTTTCCCAAAGAGGGTCGGACGATTCCACCAGGGTGGCCCCAAGCTTGTCACTGAGGACGGTCTTGATCTCCCGTGCGGCGGCGGAGACGATGGGCGTCTCGGTATTGGAGCCGGCCGGGAAGACCATGGACTCCCGAATGATACCGATGCGGATACCCTTAAGCGCGCCGGTCGCGCCGGTCGTAGATGCGTGACTGGCGAAGGTTGTGCTTAACACGGACGAGCGCGGCACGGTGGTGAATGGGTCGCGGGGGTCGTAGTAACCTTCGGATGGGTCCTTCAGGGCGTCTAGGACTTTAGCGCAGTCGCCGATAGTGCGGCAGATGATGCCGCTGCGGTCGCAGTATATGTCGGCGCCGATGGCGCCCCCGTCAAAGCCTATCAGCGACTTGTGGGGCAGTATAAGCGCCACCGAATTGTGGTTTGACGGTCCCCGGGTTGACGCTCGTGTTTCTTCCCCCAGGCTGGCCATAACCATGTTAGTGCTGACCGACAAAGCAGAGCCCGAGCTCGATCCCAAAGACGCCGAGCGGGTGGTGTCGTAGGGGTTGGAAGGATTGCCGGCCCAAGTGCTGCGCTGGTACCCYAGCACCGACGGCAGCACTTTATCAGGATCGTTGCGGCCACCGGGGTCCCCGGCCCGTCCGTTGTACTCCGTGTTGACCGCCTTGGCGAAGATGATCCCGCCTTTTTCCCGAAGCTGCTCCACCAGCACGTGATCCCGTGCCGGAAAGTCGATGTCGTAATGCGCGTCACCGCCACCGGTAGAGCGCATGTCTTTGGTGTCGAAAGGGTCCTTGAAGGAAAACACCACGCCATACATCGGCATCTTTTCSAGGTCGGGGTTGCTTCCGTAAGCCGCRTCTAGCTCGGCGGCCCGCTCTAGGGCGTCGGGCATCAGGCGGAAGTGTTCGCAAACCGGAGGCGCTCCGGGGGGAAGGGGGCCCTCGTTGACATGCCGGTCGAAGTCTCCTTTGCACGTGACCGACCGTTCGCCCCTTATATTCAGCGTGGCAAGGGCGTTTACCTGTCCGGCGTTCGGTATCCCGCCGATCATTCCGAATTGCTGGGATACCGTGGGATCGGATGAAGTCGGCTCCATGCGGCCGTATTCCAACGGCGGTCCTTGGTATCTGTCGAGATCGGGCAAGACGGTCGAGGCTTTGACAGTTTCYGTGGGAAAGCGTAGGGGCTGCCTCCCCCGAACYACGCCKGGGGCTTCCGGAACGGCCGCTCCATCTTCGGTGACCAGCATGCTGGCGACACCGTTGTAGGCYCGTACCCGGTCTAAGTATTGCCGCACGATCGCTACACAGGTTGTCTGCCCCGACTTTATCGCCGCGTGGATCTCGTCGATCGTCTTTTCCATCAGACTGAACGTCTGCTCTTGCACCGAGTGTTGCTCTGTCATGACTTCGCCCCTGTTGTTTCGCCTTTTATGGCTGCCTTTGGCATCCGGGACTACTTGTTGCGGTTGCCGGAGGCCGCACGATCTTACACTAACACCAGCGTAGAATTGCGCAAGAACGCCGCCAAGCTCATAAACTATTTGGCGCCGGCTTGAACTGGAGTCCGGCGACAGATCAGTAGTCTGAGGCTTCTAATGAGGGAGTGGATACCACAGGGACGGGAGGTTGTGCGAAATACAAAAACACCGCCGAAGCCAGGAAGCAGGCAATAAAAATGGCAAACGCGATCTGGTAGCTCCGGGTCGTGTCGAATACTATTGCGGTGAGCCTAGGGCCGCGAATTTGAGCTTSATGGAACACCACGGATTTCTAGCTTCTCGATACAAATCCAGAACACCCTCGATCCTGTTCTGCAGGTCAACCCTCACGGTAGTACTCCATTCCGAGATGCGTGATCTGCCCGGCGCCCATTAACCACCTGAGGGTGTTCTTGAGCTTCGTCTGCTGTATGAAGAGGTCATGCTCTGGATATACGGTTGGCGCATGATGAGGACTCTTGAAGTAGAAGGACAGCCACTCCTGAATCCCGCTTAGCCCGGCTCGCTTTGCCAGATCCATAAACAGAGCTACATCGAGCACTAGTGGGGCGGCGAGGATGGAATCTGAGCATAGGAAGTTGACTTTGATCTGCATACGGCCACCAAGCCAGCCGAAGATATCTATGTTGTCCCAACCTTCTTTGTTATCTCCACGGGGCGGGTAATAGTTGATACGGACCTTGTGATAGGCATCGGCATAGAGGCTAGGGTACAGATGGGGCTGCAAGATGTAATCCAAGGCACCAAGCTTCGATTCCTCTTTCGTCTTGAAGTTCTCAGGCTCATCGAGAACCTCACCATCCCGGTTGCCCAGTAGATTCGTCGAAAACCAGCCGTCCACGCCAAGCATTCTTGCCTTCAGCATTGGAGCTATCACTGTTTTGACGAGGGTTTGGCCAGTCTTGAAGTCCTTCCCGCAAATTGGGGTCTCTTCATCGCGTGCTAGCTTCTCGAGAGCTGGGACGTCAGTTGTCAGATTCGGCGCGCCGTTGGCGAAGGGAACGCCCTCCATCAGGGCGGCGTAGGCATAAATCATGGAGGGTGCGATATTTTCATCGTTCTCTCTGAGCCCYCCTATGAAACTCTYAATGTCTTGATGCACATCCGATTYKKTAACGAATTTTTCGGTAGACGCACACCAAATCATCACGAGCCGGTCGCAGTCGTTAGTGGCCTTGAAGCGGCGGATGTCATCGCGAATAGCSTCGGCGGCTTCGAACTTAGTSCTTGCCGTCTTTGTGTTGGTGCCCTTGATCCGCTTGACGTATTCGCTGTCGAATACGGCTGGCATTGGCTCGATGCTTCTCAGGAAGTCCGCAATGGGGTCGATATCTTCATACCGGTTCARGACTCCGCACTTCAAGGCGGCTTCATATGCGTTGTCGGGAATCGGGTCCCAGGCGCCGAACACAAGTTGCTCTAGGTCTGCCAGCGGAACAAAATCCCGTATCAGGGGTGTCTGTTTCTCCGTCCGGTTGCCAATCCTGATCGTGGCCATCTGAGTGATCGATCCAACAGGTTGCCTCACGCCGCGCCGAATCTGCTCGACGCCGGCGATCAGGGTGGAGGAAACGGCGCCTAGGCCCACAAGCATAATGCCGAGCTTCCCATCAGCCCGCTGGATAGACGGAGATTCCATCGCGACGAAATCCTTGGGTTCAAGKGCGATTCCTTTGTMGCGGGCGACCTGCATCAGCTGTGCGTGCCATTGCGATGGAATCCGTCCGGTTTTCGCCCAATGCTGCACGGTGCTTTGCCGCTTGCCAAGAAGAGCTGCCAGCGAGGTCTGGCCCCCGAAGCGAGATATTACCAGCTCGGCGGGGTTCAATTGATGTTTCATGTTGAGCACATTAACGAAAAAATCGTTAACTGTCAACCAAGAACACCGCTGCCGGTGCTACTCGCVGCCGGGACCCGGGTACACCTGCCTGCCGCCCACGAAAGTCCGCGTTACTTTCATGTGGCGCACCTGATCGGGTGAGGATGCYAGMGGGTCACGCTCCAAGCAGATGAAGTCCGCTGCCTTGCCGACTTCCAGAGATCCAAGGGCGCTTCCCCTTCCGAAGATCTCCGCCGACCCGACGGTGTACGCCCGCAACGCCTCGGCGATGGAGATGCAGTGCTCCGGACCGATGATTCCGGCGACTTCGGTGTCCCGAGTGGCAAATCCGTATATATTTAGCCACGGGTCGTAGCCGGTGACCGGGGAGTCCGTGCCGGCGCCSACCAGAGCYCCCGAATCTATCCAGGCGCGGGAGGGMGTGCAGTCCGCCGCGCGCCGGTCACCCCAATAGGTCTGCATGTTACCGGCCAAGCTGTAAACCAGGGCGTGTTGCAGGGTCACGCCGATGCCCATTTCCAGGGTCCGCTCCATGGACCGGTGAACCGGCGTGAAGGCGTGCTCCAAGGCGTGTCCGCGGCCTTTGGTAGACGACCGGGCGTTGGCTGCCTGGAACGCGTCCAAGGCCAATTCCAAGGCGGCGTCGCCGACTACATGTACACCAACTCTCCAGTCGATGTGGTGGGCCTCCTCTACGATGGCCGTAAGGTTTTCTTGGCTGGTGAATGGGAAGCCCTTAAAATCAGGATTGTTAGCGTATGCGTCGTAAAAGTAGCCGCCTTCCACACCACCGTCCAAGGTCACTTTCAGACCCCAAATATCCAACCACTGGTTGCCCCCTYCGCTCTTGGWTGCYAACCCTTGAACCCACTGYCGCCGCTCTTCCGGTGACRTGCCAAGATCAACCCGCCACATCARCGAGGCCCTGATCGACTKCTCCTCGGTTATCACCGCCTGGTAAGACTGAATCTCTTCGCCGGTTAATCCAGGYTCTCTCACTCCGGTGATGCCAACCTGGTTGTAGGCTGCGATCCCGGCGCGGATAGCCGACCGGCGGTCTTCCTCGTCTGGCTGGGGCAGCAATCGGGTGAGACTGGAGAATGCCGGCCTTTCCAATAACATGCCGGTGAGCCGGCCGGCGMCGTCTCKTACGAATTCGCCTYCCGRCGGRTCMGTGCTGTCCGGCGAGATTCCCGCCAGTTTCAATCCCAGCGTGTTGGTGACTACGACGTGGCCTCCCCGTGGCAGGTAGACGGGRTGATYGGGTGCGRCCCGGTCCAACTCYGCGGYCGTGGGCATSCGSCGYTCCGCCARATTRGTTTCGTGCCACCGGCTGGAGCACARGATCCACTCGCCGGGCGGCGCTTCACGGACGCGTTGTTCKATRRACTCCAACAGTTGATCGATGGACYKGGCTCCGTGGATCTGCACGCGGTTCCAGCCYAGCGCGGTACTTAGAAAATGGTTGTGGCTGTCGATGAGGCCGGGCATCACCACGGCGCGTTCCAGGTCCACCACGGGAACCTGACCGGCCATGGAGAGAATGGACTCGCCGGAACCGATGGCGATGATGTTGCCGTCTCGCACCGCCAAGGCAGTCAACCAATTTTCAAAAAAAGGCTTACCTTGCATGGTAATCATGCCGGCGGCGTTGATGAATACCCCRTCCGGTCCGATATCTCGCGCCACGGTTACCTTCCTCGCTTAGCTAGGGGKRKNNNTCGGTGCATGATTAKGTTGGCGATTYGGRGACGCCCAGATRGGCYAYTACCCCAAGGTTTCKACGGTGTGGGCTTYCAGCCAATCCCARTCTAGCTCGTAGCCCAGACCRGGCCGGGTTGGCGCCTCAATCACCATTTTGCCGTTGAGGTGGATGTCATCGACTAGCCCGAACTGATGGGCAGCTTGGGGCATCCAGTATTCGAAGTAATCGCAATTGGACACCGAGAAAATGACGTGCAGGTTGGCGGCGTTCAATAGAGAGTTCGCCGCGGTGCCAATCTCGCAATTTATCCCGAAGCCTTCCGCCAGCGAACAAAGCTTCTTCAATCCGGTGATGCCCAGTTTTTGGGCCGTTCCCCGGACCAATCGCGATGATTGATTTCTGACCATGTTGGCGGCATCAAAGAATTGATTGGGGTTCTGGTCGCTCATGCAAAGGGGCACGTCCAACCGCTCGGTCAGCGATTTGATGGCGTCAAGGTCGTGATGGGGAACCGGGTCTTCGAACCAATGGAACTTGTTTTGGTCCAAGGCTCTGCCGATATCGAGAGCTTTGCGGTAATCGTAGCCGCAATTAGGGTCTAGCATAAGCCGAACGTCCGGCCCYACGGCTTCCCGGACYAATGTCACCATCCGTATGACGTCTCGAGTGCTCATCACGCCAGGGTGTATCTTGTAGGCGCGAAAACCCCTGGATACCATTTCACGAGCTTCTTCCACATACCCATCAGGCGAATCATGCCGAGGTGGATATGTACCGTAAACTTCTGTCTCGTATCTCTGAGTGCCCAAGAGCTTATAGATGGGAAGCCCGGCGGCTTTCCCGRTTATATCCCAAAGGGCGACGTCTACCGGGGCCCAWRTTTGATTGGTGATGCCCCTGCGGGAGCTCAAGATYTGCAGRMGATGCCACAGCCACTCTCTTTCRGAAGGCTCCCGGCCCAGAAGTTCGGGTTTTGATACATTAAGTATTGGACCGAAAAGGGAGCGTCCGCCGCCGCGGAATCCCCCTATGTAGCAATTCCCTTCGATGCCATCATCCGTGAGGATGCGCAACAGCCCTTGCTCCACGGTTCCGGCGAACCGTCCCAGGTCTGAATCCAAGCCGGTGTCGGGAATCTCCCGCTCTATCACATCTATCTTTATGTCGGCGATTTTCATGGTTTCTTAATTGATCCTTCGGTTTTTCGTAACCGTCTCTTACAGATGTTCTTTTGATTCCTCTATCGCGCCGTCCAGCATGCCACGGTCAATGCCTAACCCCGCTGGGCGGTTCGTATCCTGCTGGGCCCCTTATGCCTGCCCACAAGGGTGTAAGTTAGCGGTTATTTTCCATACACGATCGCGATCTGAGGDTCAAGCCAGATGGCTTTGTTCAAGGCCTGGCCTGGCGCATGAATAACGCGATTACTAACGCCGAGAACGCCGTTGCGCCCAAACATAGGTACCCGACTCCCGGGAATCCACTGGCGGCTAACAGCACGCCGCCTATTGCAGCCCCGCCGACGCCTCCCGATTGGTTGCTGGCCCCCAGCAGCCCAACGCCGGTGGCCCGGGATTGGGTGGATATCTCRGCGCTAAAAGTAATCATYAATGGCCAGGCGACGCTCAAAAGCGCAACCGCTCCCGTGGCGATGGCCACAGCCGCCCAGACCGGGACTTCAATCAAGAACAGGAGCAAGGCGGCGGCGCCACCGGCCAAGGACGAAATCGCCATCAAGGGCATCCGGTCTTTCCGGTTGGCCAGTGGACCGCCTATGTAGCTGCCAACTACTGYGCCGATGCCGACTAACGCCAAGGGGACCGCGATTGCGCCGACGCTCATTTCGTAGGTTTTGATCAAGTAGGCCGCAAGATAGCTGAATAGTGCGATGTAGGCCATCCGCTGGGCGACGTTCACCGTCAACGCCGCCCGGAARACAGGAATGGCCAATATCAGTCGGTATCTTGAGARGAACGAGAGRGACCGGAGTCCSKCAYCCTCGTTCTTGGGGAACCAGAACCAATTGAGCAGAGTGCATGCGGCCAACAGAATTCCAATCACCAGGAAGGGTAGCCGCCAACCTCCTGAATYGGCCGCYACCGCCACCAAGGGTACGCCAATAACGCCAGACAGGGTAGCGAATGCCATGATCCCGCCTATTATCTGGGCACGGCGAGCTGKGGGAACGGAGTCGGCCACSGCCGCCATGCTGTTKGGGGGAATCATGCCGCCGCCAAGCCCGGTTACTACCCTAAGGGCCATCAAAGTTCCCAGGTTTGGCGCGAAGGCCGATGCCAATACCCCGATGGRAAGCAATGTAAGCCCGGTTAATGCTACCGGCCGCCTGCCGAAGGAGTCGGACAATGGCCCTACGGTGACCACGGACACGCCCCACGCCGCGAATGTGGCGGTGGCGAGCTGTCCGGCGACTGCCACTAAGGTGTCGAACTCATTAGCCATCGCAACCAATAACGGGGCCAACATCAACGACGCACTCTGGGTGAAGAACATCCCTAAGGCCACGGCGGTCAGGAATCGGCGTTGCCTCATAGATTGACGACTGAAGACGCCGCCTGATAGGAGCCGCCGGAGATTGACGTGACGAACTTCAGCATAGCGCCATCATAATCGTAATTGGCAACTATGCGAACATTTTATAGATGGTAATGGGGAGCATTTCCAGATGGCGCCCATGGAGGGGCCTTGTGTTGCGGTGACTCAGTGCGGGGTACAACGCTTGCGAAGAGCCACTGTAGACGCGGCCAAGGTCCAGTCCCCGCAGGTATCCCCGAAACCATTTAGGACGGGATTGCGCCTAGCTGCCGCATCAAACCGKGCATATCGTAGTTATGCCAACGTTCGACAAACCTTCCGTTGGCGACTCGATATATCCAGATTCCCGACCAAATGACTTCTTGACCAGTGGGTTGGACACCTAGAAACTCGCCCTTATGTGTTCCCCGAAATGTTAGGCGCGCGACGACCTTGTCTCCCGAAGCGATGATGTCCTCGATGGTCACGTGGATGTCGGGAAATGCCTGGCGGCGCGTTAGGATGCCGCTCTTGACGGACTCCGGGCCATGCTCGTCGCCGTACGGCCCYWCGCCGACGTAGTCAGGGGCGCATATCTCATCGACAACGTCGAGTTTGCCCTCGTTCCAGGCTTCGTCGTACATACGCCGAACGAGTTTGATGCTTTCTTCAGTCAAATATCAGTCTCCCGGGATGGCTCACCACCATCAGAATAAATGAACCCGTAAGATTGAATGGTCTCGATCAGGCYGGCTTAGCGCAAACTTTCCAGCTGAGCCGCTTGCCGGGATATGCGATCGTCATGGTCCGAGGCGAAGCGCTTTACGCCTTGGAAGATGGACTCTGGGTCCAAGTGTGCCTCGGTGATTACGTCGGACTCGGTTCCGCCGGTCAGCCATTCGTCGTGCCAGTCTGAAACCAGCGAATATTCGTCGGTCARRGGACCGGCATCCTGCAGGGGCCAGACGCGCCGGGTGCCGGTGCTGACCACCATCAGRTCGAAACGGGCCKCRGGAGGTAKAACCGARTTYCGGTASTCCTCRGGYTGCCGATGGAACAGCTCTTCGCTGATCGCCGCAATCACTTTAACGTTCAGCCCTTCTTCCGCCAGACGGGGTAGAAYGYCCACCAGATTTACRGTGGAGGATGAWCCCTGCGAGATTACATAACCATGTTTTGGCTTGCCTGGCTCAAAGTCCCTTATGACGTACATGCCCTTGGCTGCTGCCTTGAGGTCTTTGTCGGCGAAGGTATTGCGGTCCGCCACCGRGAAGTMGGGCCTGGCCACCTCTAGAACAATGACGCCGACCTTTGGGTCCCGCGCCGCTATTTCGACCGCGGCGAAATACCCGGCGGCGACGTCGTTGTAGTCCCAGAAACTCAGGGTGATCACCTGGTGTCTGGGGAACAGTTTCCACACTTGAGGAGAAAAGATGCCGAAGTGGGTGCGGGCGTCGGCGGCCGTTTCCGGRCCGGAATGGCCGGCCAGGATGTTCAACACCCCMACCCGGAAGGGGCTGTCCTGRTTCTGCTGGCTCCAGACCCGGGCCGGGAGATACATCAGGGGCGTAAAGGCCCCGTAGSTGCCGCTCAGGGCCCAAAGTCCAACGTGCTTGGCCGGGTCCAGGGATGCGGACTGGCCCACCAAACCCACGGCCGTAGAGGCGTTTCCCGCTTCCTGAATACTCGCCTTGAGCCGAGTGCCAGCCGGGTTCTCCACCGGGTCGTAGTGGCCCCAAAAGGACCCACCTTCAACGTTGATGGAGTCCGACAAATCAGCGGCGACTGTGATCAAACGGTTGCCGGTGACGTAGTTCATCCACTTGATTATCTCGGATATGCCCCGGCGGGTGCCGCGGACGCGGCCGGGTTCTTCAAACAATGTGATGGTCGCTTCTTTCTCAGCTCCGGATACGGGATTCCGGATYGTGACCTTCTGTGGCTCTATCGGCAAGTTGCCGACGCCCARCCGAGGGTCGAGGAACGGGTCGATATTCCGGTCGATACGCAAAGGCAATTCGTCGTTAACCGAGTCGCCRATCTCCACCAGCCGCTCGGCCAGCCAGTCCCCCAGACCATCCTTTTCTAGRAYGGACATGGCGAYGTCGATGTTGTGCTTGAATTGGATCAAGCGTTCCCGGTTATCGGATACCGCGCCATCCCTGATGCCTTGGAACTCGACCCCGAAACGCTGTTCGAAGGTTGCGGCCAAGGCTTGGAAGTAATCGCCRTTCATGGCGAAGGCGTAAGGATGGCTGTGGTAGCTGACGATCTGYTCTCCGWATCCGGGAATATTTCCGTTTTCGGCAGCGGGCCACCAYCCTTTGACCGTRCGWCCRAYCACTATCATGGGCCGGTTGTCWGTGGGGTCCCAGTCCTCCATGGTCTTGAGGACCGCTACCACCTGATCGTAATCATTACCGTCGTCCAACGCAAAAACGTTCCAGCCGTAGGAGGCCCATTGGTCTTGTATCCGGTAAGCGGCGTACGCTGGATTGATCACGCCGCCCACCAACTCGTCATCGATACCGGCGTTGTTATACGAGAGTAGGATCCTTAGACGCTTGCCGACCTGCTGGGCCACCGCTGTGGTTTTCAATTCTTGGGCATGGCCGGAGGTCATGGCAAATTCGCCTTCGATAGCCAGAATCTTCAGGCTATCCGGCGCACCCATGATGTCCCAAAAWGCRGCCTTGCCCGCRGCRGTCGCTATSCCTATTCCAGARGGCCCTCCATTAACATCGTTGGTAACGTCCGTGGTCTCCGCGTGCCCTGCCAGYGACCGGATGCCGCGAATCTTGGCTTGAGCCATCAGTGGATGGTCTTGGAGGTTGTTCTGCTCCAGCAGATTTTTCAGTGCCCCGGCCCCTCGGCGGAAGCCTAAGGCGTCGATGGACAACATTGCCAGATTCGGGTCAACGTGAAACCGGGCGTCACCTGACTGGGCATGCTTGCGGGCCATGGCCTCACCCATGATCATCCAGAGGGCATAGGTGACCGGTGCGTTATGGCCTCCCGCCAGCATGAATTTGTCGGCGTAAGGGTGTTTGGGCCGGCGATAGTCAAAACGGAGTCCGCCCAGATCGGGGCCGGCCAGGTGAGATGCGACGGTATAGGCGGAGTAAGCTAGCGGGCCGCCAAAGTGCCCGGTTTGGGCGTAGTTGCCCAATAGCACCAAAGTCATGTCCGTTAAGAACCCAATGTCTTCGATCCGCTGCTTGTCATAGTCCGGTAGAGGCACAGAACTGCCTAATGTTTGACTGGAGAGGGCTACGCTGTTGACCGTTGCCGTCGCCGGCGATTTCGTGCTTGCCATTCGCTGATGCTCCCTCAGATTAAATGATGGTGGATCGATTAACCGTGAACGCCCRTTGGACCGGCGCMGTGGCCCAGCAATGATTCATATCGGGTTGKAGGGGCCGCTATARGTGAACCAAAGGAACCAAWTCCTTGTTCSGACCWTGAGRTCATCGTCTTCGCCGTTGCCGRGTGGGTAAGATYGACGGTGATAYTCCGGCCCATTTGACCGAYATTCTACCATCCCGAACGGGTCTCYGGACTACCGGGATAGATRAAWTCGCAAACCACGACATCCTGCCACAGTGATGGCGGCTCGACATGATGTGGGGCGTCTGAGGGAAATTGGCGATGGGGCCCTTGCAGTTCTTAAGGCAGTGATACTTCGTACTCGCCGTACAACGTCTGTTGCTAGATCCAAGATGGCGGGGTTAGATACGAAGAGTTGGTCCAAGGTGGTTAAGGGGAGGGACTAGGCACTGGATGTACGTTTAGGAGGTATCCACAACGACGCCTCGGTTGAGTTTTCAAACTCCCGAACTTCATCACATATCTTGCACACACCACGGCTGGTGTGACCGTTAGCGGCGTCGATGACCCAATGGTGGGCACAACGAGAAGAGATGAAGCCGCTGAGCCTGTCGCGGTTTTCCGCAGACGGCGCGACGCCTCGATATACCCAATCTTGGGCAGTCTTAAGCGGCACCTCTAGTTCCAAGGCAAACTCCCGCACACTTATGCTTTGTTCGCCCAACCAAGACTTTAGGTCCATCATGCCGTTTATTTTACTACGTTTTGCGGGTTTGTGGTAAATACCGCTTATTTGAGCCTGTATCCCACGGTTTGATCAGGCTGCGCTATCGGTTTTGACAAGCCCTGACAATGCTAGGGTGGCGATATCAAGGACTTGCCAAGGGAGCCGCCAAAGAATCCGGTGACGGATCAAAGACCCAGATCTCGGTGTCGCCTGGCAGGTCTGCTCCGGAAAATGGAGCAGAGTGGTGTCCCAATCGCTTCACCCCTGGGTGCGTCGTCAGCCAACCGGCGGGCGGCAATAGACCCGCCGAGTCTGGTACCAGTCCCGGGATCTGATAATGCATGGGAATCACTACCTTGGGACTCAGCCGGTCGATGAGGGAGTCCACTTCCCGGTAAGTTAAGAAGATGATCGGAATCGTCCACGGTGACCATTAGAACATCCACTTCGCCCACCGACTCGGCCACATCGCCGGGCCAGTCGGCCCGGTTGTCGCCGATATGCAGAAAGCGCARGCCGCYGGCCTCAAACCGGAACATCACGTTAGGGAAATTGGGTGTGTTGCCTCGAGGATTGGAATGGAGATCCCCGATSCCCCGAACCGAAAAATCCCGGTAGYKCACCTCCCCYGGCATCCGGAGCASGGAARCGGTCTCCGGCAARCGGTCTGCGGCGTCGTGGTCGAAATGGGCATGGGTTATCARGCCCAGATCGCAAGGGATGCKTGGAAACTTACGGGTGAACCAGTAGCGGTCTTCCCGGTTCCGGTAGGGGTCAACCAGCACCCTGGCGCCCTGGCTGGTCTCCCACAGGAAGGCACAGTGGCCGTAATAAGTGACCGTCACCTGCCCTGCGGGTTCAGCCATGGTAGATATTTCCGGGCTTCAGACCGATCAGCTTAGTCCGATATTTCCAGAATCATCTCAATCTCGATGCAGACCCCGTTGGGTAGCGAACCCATCCCCACGGCGGACCTGGCGTGTGCCCCGGCGTCACCGAATAACTCGCTCAGAAGGTCGGTGGCTCCATTGGCGACCAAGGGTTGCTGGCCGAAATCGGGAACGGCGTTAATCATACACAGCAGCTTGGCCACCTGCTTCACCTTATCCAGGTCACCGATCGCGGCTTTCACATCGGCTAGACAGTTGAGGCACGCTTCTTTAGCGGCTTCGTAACCTTGCTCCACGGATATCTCCGCTCCCAGCTTGCCCCGGTACGTTGCCCCCGCCGTGTGCCCGCCGACGAAAAGTATGTTCCCAACTTGGACCGCCCCGGCGCGGCCCGCCGGCGGGGTTCCGGCGGCAGGTAGCTCCAGTCCCATCGCTTTGAGTTTGTTCTCTATTTCCATGTGTAAAACTCCTCTATTCATTCGCATTTCAAAAATCGCGTGAGACGCAAGGAATCGCTAAAACCAAGTCCCGTAGAAGTCCCAAGTTTACACCCTCATTGGCGRTCCCGCCCAGGGCTCAGMATTGATTGCCAACTTACCRGCCAGGTYCCGTGTTTATGGGTTTTATTTCTTGCTGGACAACCCGTCACCTCCAACGTAACATTTCCCCATACCTGGACCAGTGGCCTGAATTAAATACAATTTCGGTAGTTGCTGCATGGCAGAGATTCGTCCCAACAGCGATATAGCCCAGGTCTTCGTAGGCCGTCGGCGGGAGATGGCTGAGCTGACGTCAGCCCTGAATGACGCCCTGTCCGGCCAGGGACGGTTGGTCATGCTGGCCGGTGAGCCGGGCATCGGCAAGACCCGTACCGCCCAGGAGTTGGGCGTGTTGGCCGAGCAACGAGGAGCCCAGAATTTATGGGGACGGTGCCACTAAGAAGAAGGAGCGCCGCCCTATTGGCCATGGGTCCAATCCATGCGTACCTACGTTCAGCAGACTGCTCCGGAACAACTCGTCGAGGAGATGGGGCTCGGAGCCGCCGCCATCGGCGAGATCATTACCGAGATACGGAGTAAATTGCCTGGCGCGGAAACACCTCCGGCATTGGAGCCTGATGCGGCCCGTTTCCGTCTCTTCGACTCCATAACCATCTTCCTTAAAAACGTGGCTCAACGTCAGCCCCTCATGGTCGTCCTGGACGACCTTCACTGGGCCGACCGTTCGACCTTGCTACTTCTGGAGTTCGTGGCTCGAGAGATTGGAACCAGCAAGATATCGCTTGTTGGCGCCTACCGGGATATCGAGGTTTCCCGGCGCCATCCCTTGTCCCAGACCCTTGGCGCTCTGGTCCGGGAGCAACTGTTCCACAGAGTGCAGCTTGATGGATTGACCYAGCAGGAGGTGGGGGAGTTGGTCCAAGGTAGCGCGGGGATAGATCTGACTCTTGAAGCTGCGGAAGCCATACATAATCGCACCGATGGCAACCCGTTTTTTGTTGGTGAGGTAACACGACACGTTACGCTGGAGAATWTCACYGAAGACCCCGGGTGGGCCAGCATCATTCCCGAAGGAGTTCGCGATGCCATTGGCAGGCGTCTCAACAGGCTTTCGGATCACTGCAACCAGATGTTGACCACCGCCTCGGTTGTCGGCCAGGAGTTCGAATTCAGGTTGCTGAATTCATTAATGAGCGACATCACTGAAGACCAGTTGCTGGCGGCAATGGACGAGGCGGTGGAAGTCCAATTGATCGAGGAACTGCCTAATTCAGTGGGACTCTATCAATTCACACACGCCCTGATTCAGGAAACCCTATTTGAGGAACTATCCACTACACGCAGGGTGCGGCTGCACGCGCGGATTGCTGAGGGTCTTGAGACGTTGTACGGAAACGACGCCGATGTCCACGCTGAGGAGTTGGCCTACCATTTCGCCGAAGCACAGACGTTGACCGGTCCCGAAAAGTTGGTCCGCTACTCGTTGATGGCTGGGCAACAGGCGCTAGCCTCCTATGCCTACGATGACGCACTGACATATTTTGAAAAGGGCTTGGCGGCCCGGGACATAGCTCTGTCCGGAACGGACGCGGCTTGCGATGAAGAGGCAGCGGATCTGCTATTCGGACTGGCGCGGGCCCGGTCCAACACCGTCTCGGGGCAACAGCTTGTGGAAGCGTTCGCCATTCTAAGCCGCGCCTTCGACTACTACGCCGAGGCTGGGAATGTCGCGCAGGCGGTAGCTGCCGCCCTGTTCCCAATCGTGACTCCATCTTATCGGATTCCAGGAATTACCGGACTCTTAGCCCGTGCTCTTACTTTGGTCCCGGCCGATTCCCACGAGGCTGGGCGCATCCTCTGTGTCTAAGGTGGATTTATTGGGATCGACGAAGGTGACTACGAAGGCGCACAACAGGCCTTTGGGCGGTCTATATCCATCGCCAGGCGTGAGGRGGACGTGCCTTTGGAAGTACATACCCTAACGAATCTGACAGTCCTTAGCGGGCAACACTTCCAACTGCAAGAGTGTGTAGACAATGGGCTGAAGGCCATCGCATTGGCCACCGATGAAGAAAACTCCATTAGGACCTCTCGTTGGTGGACAGCGATGAGTTTGCTTTATTTGGGTGAGCTTGATGCGGCCCGCCCCCACGCATTGTTCTTGCGAGATCTGACAGAGAAGCGAAATACACCTCGACTGTACGCCAGTAATGCCTTAACACCGATTACGTCCTCGTCATGTCTTGAGGGCGACTGGATCGCAGGGCGGGAATATAGCGACCGGGGCCTGGAGATATCTCCCCTGACTCCGATGCTGCTATCACCTCGGGTTCTGTTGGAGGATGAGACGGGCGAGTCCACTCAGGGGAAGGTTTACCTGGAGCGGCTCCTCGAGGCGATGAGTGGGGCGGGGCTGTACAAAATGTTAGCGTCTACAAGGGTGCCTGTGGCGATCGCCGCCATCACCCGCATCACCGGTATCCCCGACAGGTTGGAAATAGCCGAAGCGGCCAAGGCGATTGTCTCAGTACAGTCTGCCCTCCCCAACGGGTCAAGACAGGCCAGATCTGCTTTGGCACTCGTGGCCGTGCAAAGGGGCGACCAAGCCGCGGCGGAAGAGCATTACGCTGACCTTATAGAGCTGCGAGGCACGATGATATTGACRGCAATATYGATCGATCGTATTCTCGGCCTCCTGTCTCAAACCATGGGCAATCTGGACCAAGCGGCTGCCCACTTTGAGGACGGCTTGGCCTTCTGCCACAGGGCCGGCTACCGGCCCGAGCTGGCCTGGACCTGCTGCGATTATGCGGACACCTTGTCTCTCAGGGATGGTTCCGGAGACCGAGCCAAGTCCATTGCTCTGCTGGACGAGGCTCTGGCTATCTCGACCGAATTGGGGATGCGGCCCCTGATGGAGCGGGTCGCCTCTCGGCAAGAGTTGGTTCAGGCCCAGCCATCGACAGCTCCGGCCTATCCCGACGGACTGACCCAACGGGAGGTTGAGGTATTGGGGCTGGTGGCTGCTGGAAAGAGCAACGCCGACATCGCCGTGGAACTGGTAATAAGCCCCAACACCGTAATACGCGACGTCAGCAACATCCTGGCCAAGACSGGCTCGTCCAACCGTACCGAAGCCGCCSGATACGCCTCYCAAAACGGCCTAGYCGAATAACCTCTACCCCCACCCACCARCGTWCTCCAGGCTCATTTTCTCCCTGCCCGGCGCCTCAACTAATGGTTTATTGCTATGTCCCCAAATTCTCCGCCAAATACGGGTTTCCAAAGATAATTGTTTCCTTCGATGTACCCCGTCCCTGCCGGGTCTAATCTGTTGACACAGTAAGTCACCGGCAGGAGAAAACGATGAAAGCGCAGAACAACAACTCAGGACAGCAACTCCAAGAAACCCAGAAAAATTCATCGTCGATAAAGGGAGGATTTGAAATGAAGATGGCGAGCAAAAYACAAAACGTAATGGTCAACCTGCTTAATGGAATGAAGATCACGGTTCCGGCGAAACTACTCGGTGGACTAGCCTTAGGAGCAATCTTGATGGCGGCAGTAGCTCTGCCCTCGGGCAACGCTCAGGCCAGCCCTCTGACGGAACCCCCGGTGACGGGAATGACGGTAGACATCGAAAATGAAGGTGGCACCGGTAGGATGTTCGAGGCCTGGGAGTTTGGAGAAGGGACCAACCCTTACGCGAACCAAAGAGATTCGTCCCAAGTCGGAGTTCTGGCGGCCCCTCTGCTAATCGCCGAGCCCCTGGTAGACGTCAGCGATCTAGGCGGCGGCATCACCGACTTCGAAGAGGCCTACACCAGCGAAGTCAGCATGGACGTCAGCGATCTANNNGGCGGCATCACCGACTTCGAAGAAGCCTACACTAGCGAAGTCAGCATGGACATCAGAAACCTGGGCGGMGGCATCACCGACTTCGAAGAGGCCTGGACCAGCAAGGTCAGAATGGACCACGACCAGAATGAGCAGGCCAACATCTTTCCAGAGGTGGAGCTTTAAGCAGACTTCCTTTCTTCACTCAGCCGGTGACTGAGGGAAGCGTAAGGCCCCGAGGAATTACCTCGGGGCCTTTTTCTATCGCTTYTCAAATACGGGACTTTCTTGTCGCCAACRTKAGGGKCGTTGGATGATGGNCCTAGSCTTCAAAACYGGTAGAGATSGSTCCGTCGATCCGATGGTACAATGTGCGAAATTCAATCACTCAGGAACGCATAAGGAGTCAAGTACGGAATCTACAACTACAATAGGATTAAAAGGCGTGGACCTTTCGGTAGTACGGAAAGGGTCTGGGCCGCAGATCCTCGTCCTTCATGGTGGCGACGGTCCCGTCGATCGGTTCCCCTTCGCGGACCGATTGGCGGAAAAATTCGAGATCATACAGCCGGTACATCCCGGATTTGCCGGTACACCCATCCCGGAACACTTTGATAATCTCCAGGATCTGATCTTCCTTTACCTCGACCTCATCGACCATTTGAACCTGAGTGATGCCATCTTGATGGGCTTCTCCATGGGCGGCTGGGCGGCCGCTGAGATCGCGGCGATCAATACCCAGCGATTCTCCAAACTGTTTCTGGTGGATTCGGTTGGAATCAAGGTGGGTGGCCCCTTCGACCGCGACATCGCCGACGTGTTCGCGACTTCGGCTGCGGAACTAACCGGACTGAGCTGGCACGACCCTTCGAAGGCGCCTGACCCGAATTCCATGACCGATGAAGAACTCCAGGTCTTTGCCTCAGACCGGATTGCTCATGGGCTTTACACCTGGGAACCGTACATGCACAACCCCAAACTTCCCTATCGTTTGCACCGCATCGATATTCCCACGCTGTTGATCTGGGGCGCGGGCGACGGGGTCGTAACGCCAACCTACGGCGAAGCTTTTAGGGACATGATTCCCGGCGCGAAAATGGTGGTTATCCCCGATGCCGCCCATTCTCCCCACGTCGAGCAGCCCGAAGCTTTCGCTAAAGCCTTCCTMGAATTCGCCTCKAAATAGGATCGAAAGATGAAAACATGGTTTTTTACCGAAGAYGCSTATCCCAACCTGCCGGACGAMGAAAMCTACGAATCGGTCCGRGTCAACCTGCCCAATAAGCATTTCGATCCGGTGTTGGGCGCTGATCTCTACAACATGTACCTGGACATGTGGGGCGCGGCCGACGAGATGGGTTTGGAGATAATGCTCAACGAGCATCACCAAACCGCCACTTGCGTGCTACCGGCGGCKCCCATCGCYCTGGGAGTCCTGGCTCGSGAGACCAAGAAGGCGCGGCTTTTGATATTGGGTAATCCCATCGTCAACCGGAAGCAGCCCATTCGAGTCGCCGAAGAGATGGCTTATATCGACGTGCTGTCCCGGGGCCGCTTGGACTGCGGCTTCGTCCGAGGCGTCCCCTATGAGATTGCGCCGGCCAACGCGTATCCCTATCGGGGGTCCGAAAAACTGTGGGAGGCCCACGACCTGATCATGAAGGCCTGGACCCACCACGATGGCCCGTTCAATTTCGAGGGGCGTTGGTTCCATGCCCGCCAAGTTAACATCTGGCCCCGGCCYTACCAGCWACCCCATCCCCCCGTATGGGTSACCATGGGCAGCGCCGGTTCCGCCGCCCAAGTAGCCCAGCGGAAGCACATCGGCGCGGTTTTCYTGGCCGGTTACCCTGGCATCCGCAGATTATTTGACGGTTACCGGGAGGGATTCCTMCAAGCTCACGGRGAAGAAGCKCCCCTGGACCGGCTCGCCTATGCCGCCATMGTTTGTGTTGGAGAAAACGAGAAAGAGGCGGAGAACGGAACGGAAAAACTACTTTGGTATATCAGGTCCAACAAAGTCGCTCCCCAATTCAACAATCCTCCCGGATATCATCCCCCGGCGGTGTCCGCCAACATTATCAGAGGTCCGCGGCCCGGCGAGCCTGACCGGCGCGATCCACGGTTGGAAACTCAAAAGGCGCGGGGCAACGTTTTCTCCGGAACTCCCGATCAAGTATTTCAACAGATCAAGAATTTCTGGGAATACTCGGGCGGTTTTGGACATTTGCTGATGATGGGCCAGGCGGGCTTCATGACCTACGACGAAACGTTGAAGTCGATGAAGCTGTTCACTGAAGAGGTATACCCCAGGCTSAAGGAGTTGACCGCGTCTTACGATGCRGGTGTYATGAAGGAGATCARSWCSWYSCKSSSCGACKTYRASAKYRYCGMSMMRGGTCTGCTGGCATCCGAGTTCGTCAGGTAAATCTCAGAAGATCGAAGGTGTAGCCCATCCGGCCGCGCCGGAAATCCCGTGGCCCCGCCGGCGAGCCTTTGGGAAGCCTTTTAGGAATAAACTTCCCGAGCTTTACGGGCGGCCAAAGGCATCGAACAGATCACCGATCTGGTCGAACTCTATGATTTGCCTCACCAAAACCAGAGAGCCTTCCTGCCTGGATGCCGAGTCCTGCGTAACCGATCCGGCCAACCTTAACTCAGCATCGTTCAACGTCAGCAACGCCGCCTTAGCAAGTCCATCTTCTTGAAAGGCGGCTACTATGTTGATGGCTACGACATTCTGGTCTAGTAGCTCGGCGCTTACGCCCATGACGCTGCAATCCAGGAGACCGCCAATACCTGGCTGGCTGCCCAAGCCCGAACAACCATCGAATACCGCCACCACAATGCCCTGGGGCAGGCGGTTCACAACCTGGGAAACTGCCGAGGAGTCCAACAGACGGGGTGTCAATCCATCGACCGTGTCCAAGGCGCTCTTTACCCGCTTTGACGGGGAGATATCTGAGGGGGGTGAACCCGCGGCAGCGACGGAAGTGGTTGCGTCCACCGATCCGATCGCCAGGCTCGTTTCGAATTCATTGAAGGTCCAGATCTGGTGGTCCCGGTAGGCTTCCGGCTCRGGCAGCTTCGAAGTGATCTGTAGGCTACTGGCCGCGTTAAGCATGGTCCCGATATCCAGCGGCGTGGTCAGCACCACGAACACGCCACCGACGTTGCCGCTTGTTGCCAATACCGCGCCTTCTATCACATTCGTTACGGCGGAGGGAATCGCGGCCAGGGCCGGCGAGATCTGGGATCTTAAAGCTGCCTGCACATCAGGCTTGTACCGCAACTCTTTCAKGTCCAAAAAGAGGRCTGGTCCATGGTTGRCKGGTACYGCYGACAAYATATGGGAGAACTTTGAGAGCCATTCTTTGCCGGGGAGAGGCATGGCATCGGCGCTGAACTGCTCCGCAACCGCCGCCGTTGGAACGGGCGTGGGTGTGGGAGCGGCCTCAGCCTGAGNNNTGGGYGCCTCCTCTTCGCAGGCKACCACCGCGAAAAGCGCGCACAGTGCGAAGAGGATTATCCGCAGGCGATCGCGGCAGCTCATTTAACCCGCGGTAGTTGCCCGAGTTGCGTCAGGGTTCCGAAGAACCGCGCCGATCCGATGAAAGTGCCCCAAGATATCCTTGTAGGTTTGAAAAACGCCTGCTTCGCAGTGTTCGATCGATTGCTGACGGCAGAAGGTCTTGATAATCTTGCTGGCTTTGCCGTAGTTGTTTCTCGGCATGGAAGGAAACAGGTGATGCTCTATCTGGTAATTCAGGCCGCCATACCATATATCCGTAAATGGGCTGCTCTTTACGTTTCTGGCGGTAAGCACCTGCATGTGCAGGAAATCCAACCTTTCTTTCATCAGCGGCATGGCCTTATGGTTCGTCGCAAAACTTGTGCCCATGTACAAGCCGGTAAGAACATTGCTTACTAACAGGAACACGATCGCCTGTGTGAAACTTAAAGAATTGAGAATCACCCCAAAATACAGTGCGCAACCTGCTAAGAGGAATACAGCTTCCGTGAGATGAAACTTCCATCTTTTACCGCGAATGTTTTTTACCAACGTAACGGTGTTTCCGAAACGCATGATGAAGGCGACGGACGTTAACAACGGAAACCAGATAAATGCTTGATGCTTGACCAAGAACTTAGCGAGCCCTTTTTTCTGCAAAGCTTGCTCTTCCGAAAACGCTAATATCGGCATATTGACGTCCGGATCGAGATCAACATGATTGGGCGCTTTATGATGTAGAAGGTGCGCGTCTCCCCAAGAACTRCTGACRTTAACGGTCAAGCYGCCAGTCAGWATGCCGGCAAAATCGTTCTTCCACTTGTCGCTAAAGATCTGCATGTGGATGGCGTCATGCATCATGTACCCGACTTGTACTATGGCGAAGGCCAAGAACGCGGCATTGAAGAGCTGAAAAACAAAACTATCGACCGTGGCAAGCAGAACGTAACTTAAGGCTAATGTTCCGAAGGTAATGATGAACTTTAGGGCGTAGTAGCCGTATTGCCGGTTCAGGAGCCCTGCCTCGACAACTTCTTTTCTAAGAGTTAGGTAATCCATGTTATTAAGGAGTCACCTKTATCTTGCTAGCCGGTATGTCCCGAAACGAATGTGAGTCGAAGGGAAAACGATTCGCTTTSCGCAACACGATTCTATCACGCTTGCCCTTTAAKATGATGCCGGAAGRRCGCATATTAGAGYGGAAAGTCGCKAGSCAGCCCCGGCCGGGCGCGGAATTCCGATAAKTCCGGGCSGWTKRGGNCTTACAGTCCTAAAGCCTGCTTCACCGCCACTACGATCGATTTCGGCTCCCAGGTTACGTCCATGTTAACTGCTCCATCCGGCTCTTCCATCGCGCTAAACTGGCTTTCAAGCAGGCCGCTCTTCATGAAGTGGTCCTGCCGACCCTCCAGCCTTTCCGAGATGAGCTGGAACTCCCCCTTGAGGTAAACAAGCTTAACATCATCTTCGTCCCCAACAAGTTGGTCCCGGTATGCTTGTTTCAAGGCGGAGGAAGCGATCACACCGCTCTCGCCACGGGAGACAAGATCGTCTATGAGGAGGCGTATCCGGCCAAGCCAAGGCTGGCGGTCTTCGTCGGTTAGGGGAATCCCTTGGGCCATCTTAACCACGTTGGACCGAGGGTGGAGATCGTCCCCTTCGTAGAAACTCCAACCCAGGTCAAGGGCAAGAAGTTTGCCCACGGTGGTCTTTCCAGCTCCGGAGACGCCCATCAGGATGATTATCAAGAATCCTCAATAAGTGAAAAATTGATGCCGGTACCAGCCCGCTTACCAAGCCGAACGGCCCTATTTTAATGGGTCAGACTYGGTAGTTCCACGTCAAGATAATCGAAAACGAGGTGTCCCTTTCGGGAATGGGAAAGACAGAGGGTCCGTTGTGAGCGCACGGATGCTTAGCATCTCATTTTTCACTCCGTAGAGAAATATAATCGCGGCTTTACAGACGAAAAGAATCAGACTTTCACCGGGGCAAGCTCGCGCGCCGCTTAGAAAGATATTAGGGTACACCGAGCGCCTATCGTTTCCCGGGTCGAGCCATTTGTCCGGTTCAAAGTAGTTAGCGCTTGGGTCCACCGAAGTGTCGCGGAGGCTGATCAGGAAGTAGTGCAATATCTCCAAGCCGGCCGGTATTGAGACGCCGTCGAACGTATCTCCTTGGGGAGCTACGTGGGAAGTACGGGTAACCGGCGGGAACAGGCGGCATGTCTCCAATAGGCATGCTTCCACGAAGTTTAGGCGGCTGATGGAGATCGCTTGGTCCAGGGGACCAGCAGCGTTAATCTCCTGTCGCACCTGCTCGGCAACCTCCGGCCTTGACCCCAACATGGCCAATGTCCTCGATAGCAGATCGGTGCCCGACCCGGTAAACGTGAACATCCAGTGGGGGATCTGCTGCAGCAGTTGATCTTCGTCGAAATGTCCCCCTCGAGAAAAGGTGTGCGCTCTGGCAAGCAGACTCGTTCCTTGCGCCTCGTTCCACGACTGCCGAATCGACCCATAAAACCGTTCGCGGCGGCCTCTTTGGGTCCATCCTAACAATTTTCTTCTCGGCAGGGATTGGACATAGCCAAACAAGACTTGTATGTCTTGAGCCAGTTGTGGCGGAGCACCGCCAAATACAACCCCCAGCATGACCCTGCCCATACGGTCTCGAATGTCATCAATGCTGGATACAGGTTGGGCAAATGCCACCTGGACTTGGAACAGTGCAGCCTGTTGGAGATCAGGGCTGCCACCGGTTGACAGTGTTTGCTCATTTAACGGTCGCAGCTTGTCCCATTTCTCGTCATGGCTAAGAGTGAGCGATTGCTCCGCCAGGAAAGACACGGCCGCTACTTTGCCCGGTCCTGCCGCATAAGTGTTGGTGCTTGGACTTTGATTCAAGATGTGTCGTGACAGGTCTCTTCCCGTTACCAGCAAAAACCTTCTGAATCCAAAGTTGAGGATGATGCCCTCGGTCGAGCGGCGCCGGGCTAGATCCCTGATCCAATCACTTAGGACCAAACCGGGATTCAAGAAGTAGCGATTGGGCATCAAAGCGCGGAGGAGGCCACAGATCAGTCGAATAAGATCCATCAACCCGGTCGAGGGTAAGGTTTTGCCGGTTTCGTTGGCCATCGGTTGCTTTACTCCTTTGCCCGGTTAAGGTGGGTCCCGATTCGTAGACCACCAGCTTCTATCGGCGGGCCTGGTGTGACAACGCGCTAAGTAAGCGGCCCGCACTTACGAAGCCAGAATCATCCCGGTCATAAAGTGGTCACCGTGATTGCCGATACGAGTCACCGAGCATCGGATCGGGCTTCAACTCCCGGTCATATTCACGGATAGGGTGGCGTTTCTTATCCAGTCGTTCTCCGGTATCCCAAGGTTCAAAGGCGTTTTTGACGTTCTCTAACCCGGTTTCGCCAAGCTCTGGATAGTGGCGCAACAAAACGGTTTTGAAACTGGAATCGTCGATCCACTTAAGCCCTTCTTTGGAATATGTTTCCTCGTTGTAGTTAGTGGTATAGAAGCGGTCCGCCTGAAGTCTTCGGCTGGCGTTGAGAATAAAGATCTGGAACATGGTTTCGCCGAATCCATACCCCTTTGGCCGATGTTCTTCTGCAAGAGTGCCGATCATCAGGTCCAACTTTTCTATGTCTTCGGGCTTGTCTTCGTACACTTCTTTGAGTCGCTCCACAACCTTCACGTCGCCGGTGAGGTCTTCGAAGGCGCGAATCGGATTGAGAGTTAACTGGCGCCTGAATTTGTTGTATCTAGGCACGCCCCGCTCGCGCGCCCTTAGGATGTCCACGGCGCCCAAGTCGAATAAAGGGTTACCTGGAACACTCATCTCTTGCATGAACTTCGGAAAATTGTTCAACACCAGTTTCCCCGGAAGCTGTCGGCCAAAGGAGTAGGAAAGGTCGAGCAGACCGACTTTTTCGGTCAACTTGGGCGAACCTGCCTGGCGCGTTTCGACAAATGGTATTTTCTCGATCTGTTCTTGATTGGCGATCCGCCGAATATCGATCGTCTCGGGCAATAACGAATGCAGACGATAGACTTCCACGAATTCCTCGGCGAAGCCAAAAGGGTGACCATTCTTATTAAGCCGGTTCCCGACTAGTCCGCCCATCTCAGGATTTCGCACGTTGAATTCAGCCAACGTTTTCCTTTGACGGCCGGTCTTAAAGATATTGGTCAAGAGACCAAACCAATTGGCTTGCAAGCCCGAGTGTAGGGCACGATTGGGCAAAATCGCGGGTGTCCACTCGATAGAGTGAATCTTGGCTATCAGCGCCGCGTTGATAAGGCGGGCCACATTGAAGAGGCGATTATCATCTCAATCTGGATGTGTTTGTTTTAATTTGTCACATATGGCGTTGTGCTCTCTGGCAAACAACGTGTGAAGCAACGTCAGCCCGATCCACCAATTTCGAGTGAATCCGGTCTCCTCAACTCCGTTTTGACCGACCGGTAGAGAACCATCGGCGTTGATTCTTAACTTGCCATCGTCATGGCTACGGAGCCGGTCAACTGTCTCCTGATCGCTGCCGTAGATCTGCGAGGCATCCCACCAATGTGTCACCTCGTTGATGAACGAGATCGGAGTTTCCTCTTGCCCGGGTCGTCGTGTCGGATCCGGCTGACTTTTTGGGAGTAGCATCTTGGTTTGCCGAAATCTCTCCCGGGCAGGGTCGTCCGCCGGTAGCGGGATCTCATGGTATTCATCGGTCAGAGTCTGGCCGTGATCGATCCAGTCATGGTTTTGGAAATTGATCCATGCGGCTGCCCAGAGGTTGAGAAAGGGAATTGTTTTCATCTCCCCTTGGCGCGTTAAAAACTGCAAGCTTACTTCCCGGGGATTCGGGGACATAAGGATATTCCCGGTCTCCGGATGGATCGCGTCATTCTCTACATTTCGGGTGAAACGGGTGCCCGCGGCCCCTTCCTTTGGGTCGGCCAAGTTGTTCCAACTACCGTCTGCCGTGCGAAAGTGTGTGACACCCTCAGGAGGCGATTGACCGGGTGTTTGGAACCCGATAAGGGTACCTTTGGGGTAGGTATCCTTGAGGTTGTTTTTGGTGAGCACGACTCGCAGATACGCCAACGTAAATGTCCCGATCAGATACCACCTGTTGTACCAATCGGTCCACACTTTTCCGCGATATCCAATCACCTTTCCGGCAAGTTGGATCAGGACATCCGTAATGAAGCCTAATATGGCGCCTATCAAGGTTTCGAGGATCACCTTTAATCGCTTTAACGGTCCGGGGCCGCGAACTATTAGCGGCCGTGGCGGCAATGCTCCGTCTGGCACGATAGGCTCTGCCAACAACTTGTCGCGATCGAAGAAGTAAACATCGGGAACCGGTACTTGAATCTCAGCGACGGTATTCGCTCTCGCAGCATCCAGCATCTCCTGCCACTCTTGATTACCAGCATCAAGTTGCAGGGCCACAGCGTATTGCTCAACAGCCGATGCGTATTCTTCCAGGTGATAGTGGGCGAGGCCCAGCAACGCATGTCCTTCTCCGTCAGTCTCCTGAGGGAGGCGATTTTTCAGCAGATCCAGCGCGTCTCGATATTTCCGCTGTTCGAGTAACTCTTGGGCTTCTGCCCGGACTGCTTGTTCTCCATTATCCATCTCGATCCAACCTCGGTGATCGCCAGCGGTATACTCGCCGATCGATCTAGGTGTTAGCTGCGAGCTTTTTGGGGTTGAGAACCCATGATCAATCATGGAAGTAAATAATACATACCCAATCCTGTGATTCTAAGATGTTACGACGGATGAACAAGGAATATGCGGGATTGATTTCGTTAGAACTTCAATACAGTAGATTGCCCATCAATATAATGGCAAGTTATCGTTAATTATTCCGCTGTTATTGACAGTATATGTATGTAAGCACACGGAATTCGTAGTTAAATATACATCGCTATTTTGATGAGCCCCAGCAGGCTCAACATTATCTTCTGGCCCGATCCCTTCCCTTTGATTGACAGGCCGTTAATCTAGTGAGCCGCCGGCCGGGTCCAGTTGGTGTACATAATCCAACCTGCTCGAGGGGAGGGTGGTAAATGCTGCCCCCTGCCGTTAGAATAGTCCGCCGAACGACCGAATTAATGGGGGAGGAATTGTTGCAGCCAACAAGTCAATTCGTTAAGGCACAGGGGATCAACCACCACTATCTAGATTGGGGCAACCCCACCGCGCCGCCTTTGTTGTTGCTGCATGCCGTCGGTCTCTGTGCTTCCACCTGGAACCGGGCGGCCAGGTCCCTGAGCGCAGACTTCCACGTCATGTGTTTCGATCAGCGCGGCCACGGCGATACGGAATCTACGGATCAGAACCTAACTTTTCACCAGATGGGGGAAGACCTGGCCGAAGTTATCCGGCTGATGGGCTTCGAAGGTGTTGACACGGTGGGACACTCTTTGGGGGGGATGGCCACTATGATTGCCGACTCCCTGCAGCCCGGCATCATCGGTCGGTCCGTGCTGATAGAGTCCCGTGTGGGTCCTCCCCCAGCGTCGGCGCCGTCCCAGGACCTGCAAGAACGGGCGAGGCGGGCGAGACTGAAACGGTCCATCTGGGAAAGCCGGGAGGCGATGTACGAGGCCTACCGGAACCGCCCGGTATTCAAGAGGTGGACCGAAGAAGTGTTTGCCGATTTCATAGAAGGCGGCACTCGTTTATTGCCGGATGGACGGGCTGAGTTGAAATGCAATCCCGAAGTGGAGGCGGCGTTCTACGGGCAGCGTGATGGCGTGAACGATGCAGTGTACATAGAAAGGCTCACTGGACAGTACCTGCTGCTGCTGGGAGATTACCCCACCGGCCAGAAACCCGAAGACGTTGGTGTGCAGAATTTTCTGAAAACGGTCGCTGGGTCACGGGTGAAAGCGATGGGCTGCGGTACCCACTTTATTCCGATGGAGTATCCTGACCTGATTCTAAGTGAGATCAGAGGATTTCTAGGGAACGTCGCGTCTGAAAACGAATAACGCCCAGGGCGGAGATGCGTCCTTGGCGGACTCGCCGGGTCATCCGGCTAAGGGCACACTGGCGGTGATCCGGTTGCCCACCGAACGAGTGGTGTGGCCCTGGCCCGTCAGGTCTTCGACTTGCAGAATGTCGCCGGGGTTAAACATCCGTTTGGTGCCGTCTCCGATGCCTATTTCCATCTGTCCGGAAAGGACGATCACGTACTGAAGCCGAGGACCGTTGTGCCAATCGCTGAAGCTCCCATCCGGGGAGTTGCGGAACGTCATGTTGGCTCCGGGCGTGAGGGAGATTGTCTCTAGGTCTCCCGCTGGCACGTTGAGGTCCTCAAAGTGGGCCTGACCATCCTCACCGTTGTATATACGAGTAACCATCTGACCTCCAGCAGTCCAAGTTGTGTGAACAGTAACTGTTAAGTATTTTCTGTGGTCCGCAGCACGACTTCGATATTATAGACTGGCATTTCCCGGTTAGATGTAGCCTACCCAGATGAGTACTCACTGGATATATCTAAGCTCTTTCCGCAGACCGGCTTGACGCGCGCGTGTGGTTGATCCACACCTCCGCTACTACCAGATTGACGCCGATACCCAGCCAAAAGGCGGCGCCAAATACCTCCTCCAAGCTAAGGCCTGTCAGCGACGTAAGTAGAATAAGGAAGACCCGCTGGGTGGCCACACTCATGGCCGCGGCGAACGTTCGGATCATCCACTCACGATGTTGGCGCACCTCTTTCCTAATGATGTGACGAATCGCCATAGAAAGTGAAAAGAGAAGGAGTACGCTCACGAAGATTACTGCTGACTGTGTGCTGATGCCGCCGAAGGCAGGAAGAGGAAGTTGACGACGAGCGCGAGCACGGCGCTGATCGCGGCCAAGGTGGCGAGCACCCGCCCCGAGCCACGGTGAATGCTGATTCTCCGCCGCCGAATCCGGGCGACGAACTGCAGGGGAGCAAACGTGAGAAACAGCACCCCCGGAACAATGTGGAAGAGCGAGACCCACGGGTGCTCGATATAGCGAACGCCCAGAGCGTCAGCCGTTGCCGCATCCTGGGTCAATGACCCCAGGCGATTCGCCCCGGAAAAGAGCATCAGGAGCACGGCAAGCACTATCGCGATCCAGCCTAGAGTGCTCGCGATCTTCATCGTCTTTGCTCGGCTAACGACCACTCGGTCCCTCCCACCAGGTATATTCCAAACTTAATCAACTTTCTTAAACATGTGCTGTCTTAGATTGCACGGACTATAAAACGGCATCCGGACCGCGTCAACCGCTATCCAATGCCGTGAATTCCTTTATCAGGTAACCGATTCCCGCCGAACATCACAGTTCAGAATCGCCTCGCGTCCGGCTACATTTCCTAGTAACGGATCCTTACGAGTTGGTCAGCCGCCGACTCTGGCAGCCAAACTTCGCCGTCCCGGCCGAGGATCTGCCTGACGTTGCTGGGGTTACTGGGCAGGTCGAACACCTCGAACTCCTCGCTCTCTGGGTCAAACCGGACGACCGAGTTAGCGCCAAAGTCGCTTAGCCACACCATGTCCAGCTCATCGACATAAACCGCATACGCCCGTGGCGCCGAACCGGGAAGCTTCCACTCGCGCCATGTTTCCTCGGATGGGTCATATACCGCCACTTTGCCGGCGTTCCACTCGCTTACCCATATCCTGCCTTGGGAATCGGGCCATACGCGCCTAGCGCCCTGATTCGGGGTTGGCGGGTCTAGGACGGTTGCTTCGCCTGTTTTGGGATCGATGCGGCCCACGTAACTCCCAGCCAAAGAGGCGTAATAAACGTCGCCGTTGGGACTGGCCGCGATTCCGTAGGGACCCCGGCCACGCGGCGCGTCGAAAACCTCCATCTCACCCGTGGCTGGGTCCAACCGTCCGTAGACACCACCCTGTCCGGTGAACCAAAGTACTCCGTCGTTATCAAACGTGGGAGTGTTTAAGTTCACGTTGGGGCGGTCCGGTGGTAAGGGGAAAACGTCCACTCTTAGACTTTCCGGATCGACGCGCACGATGGCGTTCAGACCGCTGTCGGTGACCCAAGGCGCTCCGTCAGGTCCCACGATCACGCCATGGGGCCGGGACCCGGCGCCCAGCKGCGTGTGCCTGGTCTCTCCGGATTCCGGGTTGAGCCACCCAAGTTCGCCAGAACCTTGCGCGGTGTACCAGACTCCGCCGTCTATGGCGGGCGCTACATCGTGAGGACGGGATCCCGCTGGTAGGGGGAATGCTTTTAATACCGGTTGGGAAAGAGTTTCCTTAGCCGGATCGGGGACCGTGGCGGCAATTTGCAGAGCCGGTTCAGGTTGAGGATCGGAACCCGCCGAGGGTGTCGATGTGGAGCGTTCCACAACCGTGGACGTAACCGCCGGAACGGACAGGGTCGGAGTGTTATCGGCCGTGGGTACGGGTTGAGTCTTGGAACTTGCATCCGGTTCCGAAATGGGCTTTGATGTCGCCAAGGGTTCACGCGCCGGCATCAAGGTCGCCGCCGCTTTGATCGGCACCGATATCGCCGTTGGCGCGGTTGACTCACTACACGCAACCAACGCGAGGAAACCCAGGGATCCCATAAATAGTGACACMGCTYGACGTGAATCGCTGTGCCCGCCCAGGAGTTTCCTCCTTTTCATTTATCAACCTCCCGAGAGTGACCCCCACCGATCAGCTGTGATGGAGACAACGCGGTTCGTTTTATATGCGCAGTATTTGACCATCTTACCGGTTTTGGGATCCCTCCCGTTCAGAAGTAGACAATCTTTGGACTTTCCAGGTAATATCGCCGCGACCAGATTCTTCAAGTAGGGTTGATTCAGTGGTAAACATGACATCAAGGTAGGAAGAGTTATGAAGTATGACGTCGTTATCATCGGGGCAGGTTCGGCGGGATGTGTTCTGGCTACCCGCTTGACGGATGACTCCAACCGCTCGGTACTGTTGCTAGAGTCGGGTCCGGACTATCCSAACTTYGAGACCTATCCCGACGACCTGAAGTATGGGTACAACCAAGCCGCTTCGGCGGTGGACGCACCGCATAACTGGGCTTTCTCAGGCAAGGCGACCGACGAGCAGGGCGTAACTATGCCCGTGCCACGCGGCTGGGTTGTGGGTGGTTCCAGCGCCATCAACGGCCAGGTTTTCCTGAGAGGCGTTCCCGAAGACTACGACAACTGGGCATCATGGGGCAACGACGAATGGTCCTTCGTTAAGACGCTGCCCTACTTCAGAAAACAGGAAACCGACATGGACATCAAGGACGACTTCCACGGATTCGACGGCCCGATCCCGGTCCGCCGCCACAAGCGGGAGACTTGGCTTCCCGCTCAAGTCGCTTTTTACCAGGCCTGCCTGGACAGCGGCTACCCCGACGACCCGGACATGAATCACCCAGACTCTGGGGGCGTTGGACCGATCCCCATGAACAACCCCGACGGCGTTCGCATGAGCACGTCCCTGACCTATCTGAATCCGGTGCGCAACCGGCTGAATCTGACCGTTCGGTCGGGTGTTACGGTGCGGAGGATCATATTCCAAGGCAACCGCGCCACCGGCGTGGAGGTGGAGAGCGGAGACGAAACCTTTATCGTAGAGGGCGAGGAAATCATCCTCAGCGCCGGGGGTGTCGGCTCACCACAGGTGCTGATGCTGTCCGGGGTTGGGCCGGCGGAACACCTGCGAGAGATGGGCATTCCGGTTTTGCTTGACTCGCCAGGTGTTGGTCAGAACTTGAGAGATCACCCCAATGTAAGGGTGCCGGTGCGGGTCAATAAGGATTTTCCACTGGACCCTGAAGCGCCGCGCACCCAGCTAGCCTTGCGCTATACCGCCAAAGGCTCCAGCGACCGCAATGACATGCAGATTTTGGCTTCCTCTTTCTCCTCTCCGATGGGAGGTGACCCCGCCGATGGAGAAGGTATCCGGTTTACCTGCGTTCTCGAACTCGCGGTGGGAGCTGGCGAAGTGAAGCTGGCATCCACCGACCCTCACGTGCAGCCATTTCTCGATTACAACTACTTGCAAGAGCCCTGGGACCGGGAAAGGCTGCGTGAAGGGGTTCGGCTGTGTTTAGAGTTCTTGGAGCACGACGTCTACAAGGACATAATCGAAGAGTGCATCACCCCTACRGCTGATGATCTGGTTTCCGACGATACTCTGGACCAGTGGCTGYTGCGCAACGTKACCACCACCCAGCATATCTCCGGCACCTGCAAGATGGGGCCCGATTCCGACCCTATGGCGGTTTTGGACCAGTATTGCCACGTTCGGGGATTGGAGGGGTTACGGGTGGTGGACGTTTCGGTATTGCCAGACTGCATACGGGCCAACACGAACGCGACCACCATAATGATTGCCGAGCGGGTGGCCGACTGGATGAGCTGACCCGGGATCCACTTCAGCCTTGATGCCGTTGCATCTCGATGGCGAACCACAAGGCCATGCCGCCGGTGCGATCGTCGAAGCCGAAAACGGCCGGCCGGTCCAGGTATTCGTCCGTCGATGCCTGGACCCCGGTGCTGGCGCAACCGTCCACCACGTTTCCTTCGCCGTCGATACGCTGGGAAACCCCTCGCCACGCCAGATCCAGCGGCGCCTGATAGGAAGGCCCTAACCAGCCCCGGCGCAGTCCTCTGGCCAAGGAGTAACCCAACATGCAGGTTGCGGTCAGCTCTTGGTACGAGCCGGGGATGTCCAACACCTCCGTCAGCATTCCCGACGGGTTTTGGATCTTGACCAGACCGTCCAGCAATCTCCGGTASATCGCCACGACAGCGTCACGGCCTGGATAGTTCTCGGGCAGAAAGGTCAAGGTCTCGGTCAACCCCATGGCCGCGAAACCGTTACCCCGGCCCCAATAGAAATGCGCCGGTCGGCAATGCCAGAATAGTCCGTTTTCTTGCTGGATGCCGCCGTCGATAATAAATCTGACCAGCAGGTCCAGATACCGATCCTCGCCGGTGATCTCGAAGGCCCGGCCCAGCATCGCGCCGGCCATAAACATATCCTCGGTGCGGAAGTCGGGGTCGCAAGGCGGTGGCGCGCCGCCATCAACGCCCGGACGATAGCGGTTGGCYACATCGACGATCAGATCGGAGTAGCGCCGGTCAYCGGTGGCTTCCGATAATTCCCGGCCCCAGATCAACCCTGCTAGGTTCGCTCCGCTGGCCCGTTCACCGAACATCGCCACGGAGCCGGAAACATAAGGCTCCACCAACCGGACGATTCCAGGTGCCGGCGATTCCCCGCTATCGCTCAACTGGTGCAACCGGAGCCGCCCGCTGATTCCGACGCCTTGGGTGTAATTGACTGGGTCCAACTGATATCCATAGACCTTGGCCAGAGTCCGGGCCACCTCCAGATAGGAGCGCGCGGCTCGTGCTTCTAGCGCCTGGCGGGCTGGTGAAGCTCCCCCCAGGTCCGGTTGGTCCGAGAGCGCTTTCCACAACCGTCGAAGCTCATCACCCAGATCGTCCATTGGCGTCGTCAGCCTCAAGCCGGGTATCGGCCCCAGACCGTCCGGCGAACCCGTGCCCAAGGCGGCCAAAAGTGATCCGTTTTCCACGGAGTCGACCGGACCCGCCACGGCATCTGCCAGGCTGCCGCCGGCGTCGTTGCTCTGCCACCGCACCGATYCTCCGGACCTCAACTCCAATACCAAACTAGGCSCTTGAAAACATATCCACCGCCACAGATAACGTTTCTCCGGCTCATCGGTGTCGTTGAAAAAATTATCAGTGGGAGGATAGCCAGCGGAAAGGTCGCGACGGCCATCAGGGTTACAATTTGGGATGGCGGAAAGGCCGATATGRATTGCTAACCCGCTGTCCGGAGCCTGGAATAACTCAAGGGCGTGCCAGGCCAGGGAAACGTCGTCCACTTGACCCGATAATCCCGAGATCAGAAGCACCGGCACGGTGTTGGATGCCCGAGCGTAAGCGTCCTTATCCAGCAGCGCGGGTATGTTTTGCCTGCTGCCGGTCACCCCGCAGGCCGACACCGTCCAGCGCTCCGAACTATTTCTTGCCAAGGATTCCAGGTAGTCATGGAGACCGGCGGTTCGATCGGTCATATATCGTTTATCCTGCCCACTAAATTACAAACGTGCGCATGTGCAAGGCCGAATCCTAATGGCAATTATATCGATGGCACAACCTGACACGATYCGGGATATGGACTTCATCTTGAAACCCGAGAGTGTTCCACCTAAAAAATCGAAGGCCCTGCGAAAGCAGTAAGTCTCCTTTGGCCGCTCACAACTCTGTTGCCCCGGAATATCTCTACTCTCTCCCGCCGTCTCGAACAAAATGGGTCGTGTTGACCACAGCTAATAAACGTCCCTCGCCGCTGGTTACTCGCGTCTCCACCACGATCAGCGTTTTGCCTCCATGGACTACTTGGGACTCGGCCCTTACGATTCCCTCTTGCACGTTGCTCACGATCTGGCTAGATAGCCCGATCGCCACGGGGAAACGTGCCAGGCCGTCGTAGCTACCCTTGATGTGGGCCACGGCCAAATAGGTTGCCGTGGTGTCGGCCAGCGAAATCATGGCCCCGGTGTGAACATAGCCGGTCCGTGTCTTAACCTTGGGGCCAACTTCAAACTCAGCCACCGATCTTTGCGGCCCAACTTCAACGGCCCTGATCCCCAAGGGTTCCATCAAGGTATCTTTAACCCGGTCGTTAAGCCAAGCGGCAAGTTCCTCTGGAGGCAGGTCAACGGGCGACGAATCAGCAGCCATGCGATTCTCCTCTAAAATATCCGACGCTCTGGGAGGAATATCAGATTAACGCAGCCAAAGGGGAAAATCTATCCGAAACAGGTGGTTAAAGTCAGAGCGGTCAGAAAGGGTGTGTCCAAAATCTAGTTGCCATAATAAATGACAAAATCTAGATGGATGACCGCTGTCCAAGCCTACTCCGCCGGCGTGTCACCGGTTATGCCGCTTTCCACCAGATCGTCTATCTCGGCCGGCGAGAGGCCCAACAATCCGTTGAACACCTGGAAATTGTGCTCACCAAGCCCGGCAGCGGCGACGGCCGGTAGTCTGGGGCTCTTGGATAGTACCCAAGGGGTGGTCGTTTGCTTGTAGGCGCCAGCCTCCGGGTGATCCACCACGTCCCAGAATCCCCTGGCCTCCAGGTGCGGGTCAGCTAGGGTCTCATTGGCCTTGAGTACCGCTCCGGTGGGTACACCGTGCGCCTGGAGCATGTGCATGACCTGATAATGGTCCCTTTCCAGGGTCCAGGTAGAGATTATCTGGTCCAGCTCCGCCTGGTTGAGCCGGCGCGACTCCAGGTCTTGGAACCGGGAGTCGTTTGCCAATCGAGGCTGACCGATGCACCGGCACAGCCCCAACCACTCATCTTCGGCACTAACCGAGATCGCCACCCACATGTCGTCACCCAAGCAAGGATAGACTCCATGGGGAGACATGTCCCGATGCCGGTTGCCCATGGTTCCCGCAACTCTGCCGTTGGCTGAGTAGTCCAGGAAAGCCTCTCCCAACAGCATTGAAGTGACCTCTCTTTGAGACATGTCCACCAAACATCCCCGTCCCGTGGCGCGGCGCCGCCGTAGAGCGGCCATCAAAGCGCCGAACGCCAATATTCCCACCACCGGGTCCGGGTAGGTCTCGTTGGTCATCAGCGGCGGCCCGCCCTCGTATCCGGTAACCGATGCCAGGCCTGCTGTCTGTTCCAGAGTGGAACCCAGCGACCCGTAATCTCTTTCAGGTCCGCTGTCCCCCTGGCTGCTGATCTTCACGTAGATAATCTGAGGATTAGCTTGGGAGATTGCGTCGTATCCCAGTCCCAGCCGGTCCATGACCGATGCTCGATAGTTCTCCACCAGCACATCGCAGATCCGTGCCAGGTCAAGGAATAGCTCTTTCCCCCGGGGAGCGCTCAGATCCAGGGTGACCGACAGCTTGTTGATGTTCCGGTGGACGTGGTGGGCGGCCCGGTTCCACGGACGTTCGCCGGGGTCGCCGCCGGGATAGACCCGGGTGTCGCCAGGCGCCGGTCTGGCTCTGCCCCGGTTGATGTCCATACGCGAGCAGGATTCCACCTTGATTACTTCAGCGCCCATGAAAGCAAGCATCATGGTGGAGTAGGGGCCTGCCGCCACCTGGGTCAGGTCCAGAACGCGCAGTCCGTCTAATGCTGGCTTGATATCGTTCCGCTCCGCGCCCATTTTATGCCCGGTCCCCACTGAATAGCTGGGTCAATTCCTCTGGCGACAAGCCCAGGCGTCCGCCCAACACTTCCTCGTTATGCTCGCCCAAACGGGGGGCGCGGGACAGTTGCCAGCCCGTGTCGTCGATCCGGAATGGAGCGCCGGGATGAACGATATCTCCTAACGCGGAGTCTTCTACGATCCGGAAGAATTCCCGGTGGGCAAATTGCCGGGACACCAGCAGGTCTTCCACCGTGGCCACGTAGCCGGTGATGGTCCGAAGACTTTGGAGCGTGTGGTAGATCTCCTCTTTGGGTTTGGTGGCGGCCCAACCGCCCACAACGCCCAGCAATTCTTGCTGGTTGGCCCGGCGCGCCTCCGGAGTGGAGAACCTGGGGTCGTCGGTCAATTCAGGGACACCCATCAACTGGCAAACCTTGGGCCAAGTACCCGCCTGCACCCCGATGTCCAGTCCGGGGCTAACCCAGCCGTCCTTGGCCTGAACCAGATTGGTTTCCCGCCGCACCGGGGTGCGTCCAAACTGGTAGTGGATGGAGGAATGTATCTGGGCCACCGTCATGCAGTCCATCGCGGAGATGTCCACGTGTTGCCCGAAGCCCTGGGTGTCTCTGACGTGAAGGGCTAGCATGGTGGCGGAGAAGGCGCTTATGCCGGTGGTGTAGAGGGCCGCCTCGCCTCCCACTTTCAACGGTTCTCTGTCCGGAAGGCCGATGGTGTACATCAACGCGCCGATGGCCTGGGCGACAATGTCCGACCCCTTGTAATCGCGGTAAGGTCCCGACTGTCCGAAGGGAGTAACGGAAACATAGATCAGGCCGGGATCGGCTTCGGACAGAGTGTCGTACCCCAGTCCGAGCGAGTCCAGGTAGCCGGGGGCAAAGCTCTCTACCAAGATCCCGCAGTCTTGAGCCAGCCGCTTTAGAACTTGGGCTTGGCGAGGTACCTCCAAGTCCAGCGATACGCTCTTTTTGCTGGTGTTGAGATAAGCGAAGAGAGCGCTATTCTCCGGGCCGGGGCGGCCGCCCAGGAACGGCTCCGACCGTCTGGAGGGGTCCCCCGTTCCAGGTGGCTCGACCTTGACGACCTCAGCGCCTAGTCCGGCCAGGAGTTTGGCGCAAAAAGGCCCGGCCACTCCCTGGCTCAAGTCCAGCACGGTTATATCGCCGAGGATCTTGTCGCTACTTTCCATAACACGCAACTATACTGTCATTTAACATTTATTGCCAGCTGACAATAACAATTCATTTCACATTTATCCGCAAGTTGGTAATTCATTTCACATCAATTTATTGGCAAGTTGACAATTCATTTTACATTTATTGGAAAGTTGGCAATTCGTTTCACATGTATATTGGAAA
>NVSQ01000027.1 GCA_002401285.1 SAR202 cluster bacterium | reverse complement strand
AAGCTTGGCTCGCTCTTCGTAGTCGTATAGATTGATGGGATCGTTGCTCATGGTGGCCTCCTGAGGGCGTTGGGTAGCAATCAGCCGTCAGCGGTCAGCATGCGGCTGATGCGGCGGCTCTTGGCAAAACCTTCCTTACTCTAGCGGGTGGGCCGGGCGGTGGCAACCCATAGATAGAGGATAGAATTTATTGGGATGGGCGTAAGGGTGTGATCGTTGCCCGCCAGAGGAGTGGTTCATGCATCCTGGTAGAGGCACGGCATGCCGTGTCCATAGCCCCGCACCCGCGTCAGTCAACACTCACACCCTTACGCCCATCCCCGTCAGACGGTCATCCCAATAAATTCTATCCTCTATCTATGGGTTGCCACCGCCCGGCCCACCCGCTAGAGTAGGGAAGGTTTTGCTAAGAGCCGCCGCATCAGCCGCATGCTGAACTCTGAACGCTGACCGCTGACCGCTGACGGCTGATTGCTACCCAACGCCCTCAGGAGGCCACCATGAGCAACGATCCCATCAATCTATACGACTACGAAGAGCGAGCCAAGCTTACGCTGCCCCACAACGACTGGGATACCATTGACGCTGGAGCGATGGACATGTTCACCACCCGGCGCAACCGGTCGGCCTTCGAGTCCCTGACCCTGCGCCCCCGCTTCCTGCGGGACATCACCGAACGTGACATCTCTACCACCGTGCTGGGCGAGAAGGTCAGCATGCCCGTTTTCATCTGCCCGGCGGGATCACACATGAAAGCACATCCGGATGGAGAACGGGCCACGGCGAGGGGCGCCGGCATGTCCGACGCTTTGATGATGCTCAGCACCAGCTCCAACTGCAGCATGGAAGAGGTGGCCGACGTTGCTACCGCTCCCCTGTGGTTTCAACTGTATCATCGCGGCTATGAGCTAACCGAGATGCTGGTCCACCGGGCCGAGGAGGCAGGCTTCAAAGCGATCTGTTTGACCGTGGACACGCCGTCCCCTAGTCCTAAAGAACGGGACCTGCGCAACCAGTACGAACGGCGCCACGACTTGGGTAATTTCCGAGGCTCGGACCGGCCCCGGAGCGAGATCAGCGGCACCGACGAAACCCCCGGCTGGAACGTTTCCAGCACCACCCCTCTTACCTGGCGGGAGTTGGAATGGCTGCGTGGATTGACCTCCTTGCCCCTGGTTCTGAAAGGCATCAGGACCGCCGAAGATGCCCACATGGCCGTGGAGAACGGCGTCAACGGTATCCTCGTTTCCACCCACGGAGGCCGGCAGATGGACATGACGATGGGCGCCATCGAGATGCTGCCCGAGGTCGTGGAAGCGGCCAAAGGCCAGGCGGAGGTCTACCTGGACTCGGGAGTGCGCCGGGGCAGCGACGTGATTAAAGCGCTGGCCTTGGGAGCACGTGCCGTGGGAATCGGACGACCCCTCTTTTGGGGACTGGCGGTGAATGGAGCCGAGGGCGTACACGGCGTCCTAGAGCTGTTGCGGGAAGAAGTCGACCGGGCAATGTCCTATTGCGGCCAGACCAACATCCAGGAACTGGAGCCCAACCTGGTCAACATTCCGGCGGGTTGGGGACCCGGACCCATATCCTTCTAAGCTAAAAAGCCCGCCGTCCAGGAGATGAACATGAGCATGGACCCCATCAATCTTTACGACTACGAGGCCAGGGCCAAACTAACCCTCTCCCACGACACTTGGGACTTCATCGACGCCGGGGCCATGGACGAGTTCACCACACGGCGCAACCGGTCGGCCTTCGAGGACCTGACCCTGCGCCCCCGTTTCCTGCGGGACATCGGCGAACGGGACATCTCCACCACCGTGCTGGGCGAAAAGATCAGCATGCCGGTGATGGTCTCCCCGGCGGGCAGTCACATGGTCGCCCACCCAGACGGCGAACTGGCGACGGCTCGGGGCGCCGGGATGTCCGATACCTTGATGATGCTCAGCACCTCATCCAACTACAGCATGGAAGAGGTGTCCGAGGCCGCCACCGGCCCACTGTGGTTCCAGCTTTACCACCGGGGATATGACCTTACCGAGATGCTGGTCCACCGGGCCGAGGAGGCAGGCTTCAAAGCGATCTGCTTGACCGTCGACACCCCATCCCCGAGCCCCAAAGAGCGGGACCTTCGCAACCAATACTCCCGGAATTTTGAGCTGGGTAACTTCCGGGCGATGGACCGCCCTCAAAGCGAGATCAGCGGTACCGACGAAACCCCCGGCTGGGAAGTCTCCCGCGCCATTCCCATCACCTGGAAAGATCTGGAATGGCTGCGTGGATTAACCTCCCTGCCCTTGGTATTGAAGGGCATCAGGACCGCCGAGGACGCCCACGTGGCAGTGGAGAACGGCGTCAACGGTATCTTGGTTTCCACCCACGGCGGGCGGCAGATGGACTCGACCATGGGCGCCATCGAGATGGTGCCAGAGGTCGTTGAGGCCGCTAAAGGCCAAGCAGAGGTATACGTCGACTCGGGAGTGCGCCGGGGCAGCGACGTTATCAAGGCGCTGGCTTTAGGAGCGAGGGCCGTGGCCATCGGCCGGCCTCTATTCTGGGGACTAGCGGTGAACGGCGCCGACGGTGTCCATGGCGTACTGGAACTATTGCGGGAAGAAGTGGACCGGGCAATGTCCTACTGCGGCCAAACCAACATCCGTGAACTTGAACCCAACCTGGTCAACATCCCTTACGGGTGGGGGCCAGGAAGGATGGCGCCTTAGCGGCACCAGGCGGCAATGCGAATGCGCGTATGGGCGGGTATCAAACCCGCCCATACTTTTTGCACAGTGCCCTAAACCGGCCACTCTTCCATGTTATAGGCCATGTCCCAGAACATGTACTCGTAGCGGCTGCTGATCATGAATGCTTCCCGCATCGCCTCCAACTCTTGGGGACTTGCCTCCCGCGCCGCCTGGTCCACGAAGCCTCGCCAGGCATCAACGCTGTTTTGTAGCAAACCCGCCACGTAGAAGTGGGTCCACTGACCGTACAGAGGGTGCTCCGACTGGCCCAAATTCTCCCTGAGTTCGTGGTAGGACCAGGGGCAGGGCAGCAGAGCCGCCGCGGTGGGGCCCAGTCCGTAGAGAGACGCGGTGGTTATCATGTGGTTGACATAACCGGTGTTGGTGGGCGAGCGTTTTACCTTCTTGATATCCTCCATGGTCAACCCGGCCTCGGCCACCAGTTTATGATGCAATGGACGTTCCACCGGGGTCATCACCCGGTGGGCCAACTCCTCCAATGTCTGGGAATCCGGGGCCTTGGCCAGGGCCATGCACACCGTGCGCGCGAACCCTTCCAGGTATAGATAGTCCTGTCCCAAGTAGTACTGAAACTTCTCCAACGGCAACGTACCGTCCTTGATCTCCCGTAAGAATGGCTGGGCGAAAATCTTGCTCCACATGGGCGCCGCCTCAGCCCTCAACTGCTCGCTAAAACTATCCATTAAGTCCTCTTTCGGCCTCATCCCATAAATTCCAGCCCGACAGACATTATAGTGGGCCTCGCAGCATGAGTGCCACCAGACAGGAACCAATCTACTGTACGGTCCGAACACGGACTCCTGACAAGACATACTTGAAAGCAGGTCCCAAAAGGCTGCAAGATTATCCCCGCGCCCATAGCCACCGGAAGAACCTGCAAATGAATTACAACCCCCAAATCCACCAACGGCGGTCCATCCGGTTGCCAGGTTTCGATTTCACCCAACCTGGGGCATATTCCGTCACAATATGTACCTACAGCCGAGAATCTGTATTCGGCACCGTCACACATGGAGAGATGGCCCTGAATCACTTGGGCCAGTTGGCCCATGAGGAGTGGACGTATACCGAAATCATTCGGGCGGAAGTGCAGATGGATGAGTTCGTAATCATGCCCAATCATATTCACGGCATAATTACGATGCGACAACCTTGGAGTGCCGTAGGGGCGCACGGCCGTGCGCCCCTACACCGCCAAAACAGGCCACCGAGCCAGACACGCAACACGCCCTCTACCGGGCCGACGGGAATTCGGGCGCCCTTCTCTCTTTAAGAGACTGAAGTCCTTCTTTGATGTCGTCACCGAAGAACCCAAGCATCTCCAGGGCCAGAGAATAGTCGAACGACGTGTGGGCCGCCATGCGCAGCCACTGGTTAAGCGACCGCTTGGTCCACCTGATAGCAGACTGGGAGCCGGCAGCCAACTTTTCGGCGACCTCCATGGCCTTAGGCATCAACTCGTCCGAAGGGACCGCCATGCTGACCAGGCCGATGCGTTCAGCTTCCTTGCCGTCTAAAAAGTCACAGGTCAGCAGATAATACTTCGCCTTGGCCATTCCGCAAAGTAACGGCCAGATGACGCTGGCATGGTCCCCGGCGGCAACTCCCAGGCGAACGTGGCCGTCGGTTATCCTTGCGTCCTCGGCGGCGATGGAAATGTCCGCCAGCAAAGCTACCGCAAGCCCGGCTCCCACGGCGACGCCGTTGATGGCCGAGATCACCGGTTTGTCCAGGTTAATCATATTGTGGACAATGTCGCTGGCCTCCTGCATGGTCGCCGCCACCAGGTCGGCGTTGCCGATGGTATTCTCGATCAGCTCAAAATCTCCTCCGGCGGAAAAGGCCTTGCCAGCCCCAGTTATCACGGCCACCCGCACATCCGGGTCTTGGCCCATATCCAGCCAAATCTTGCTGAGTTCGTTGTGGAGCTTGGCATTGGTGGCGTTCATAACTTCAGGACGGTTGATGGTCAACAAGGCCACCCCGTCGCGAATCTCTATCACGATATGCTGGTATTGGCCGTAGTCCAAAGGTACACCTCCGATTCGTTTCTATTCTGCTGAACGCTGATAGCTGACAGCTAATAAATTACCTCTCGCTCAGATAGCCGGGCGATCTCGGTGGGACTCAATCCCAAAAGGTCGCCGAAGACATAGGAATTGTCCTCGCCGATGTTGCTGTAGTTGCCAAATTCAACGGGAGTCTTGGACATATTAAAGGGCATCGACCATGAGAGGCTGGGCCCCTCGTCCCATTGGGAGGCATGGGTTCCCCGCTCAGCCACATAATAGTTGGTCTCCCGGTAGAAATCTCTGGCTTTCAGATGTTCGCTGTCGTGCAGGTCTTGGCCTTGGGACACGATGCTTGCCGGTACTCCGGCTTGTTGCAGGGTGTCCATTACCTTTTTTGATGTGAGTTGGATGGTCCACTCACCTACCATCCGGTCCAATTCATCTTGATTGTTGAGGCGGGCGAACGCTGTGGAGAACCGAAGTTCCTGGGTCCATGCCGGGTTGCCCAACACATGGCAAAAAGCGGCCCACTGTTCGTCTCCTTCCACCGAGATGGCGCAGTACCGATCGTCGCCTTGGCAGCGGTACACCCCGTGGGGCGCCGCCGAAGAATCCCGGTTGTCCCGGCGCTCCGGCAACCGGTTATTCAGTTGGTAGTCCAGGATGGCCGGACCCGCGGTGACTGCCCCCGACCGGAAGATCGACGACTCCATGGTTGCTGTCTTTCCATGCATCCCGCGCCGCATCAGGGCGGCGATAATGGCTGTCGGTTGAAACACCCCGGTGTGGTAGTCCGAATACGACGTGTTTACCGCCACCGGCGGCGATCCGGGTGACCCGCTCATCAACGAAACACCTGACATATGCTGAACCAGAATGCCGAAAGACTTGTAGGTATAGTAGGGTCCATTGCCGCCCAGGCCAGTTTGCCACATGATGACAATGTCCGGCCGCGCCGCCCTGACCTCCGGGAAGTCCACGCCCCAGCGTGACAAGATGTTTCGCCGAAAGTTGGTCATAAAAACGTCGCTGACCGCGAGCAACCGCAGAAGCAGGTCTTTCCCTTCATCCGTCCGAACGTCCAGGGTTATGCGCTTTTTGTGGCGCTGGTAATCCGGCTGTCCAGCTCCCTTGGACCAAGCGGGAATGAAGGCCATCTCGTCAAGCACCTTATTGGTTTCGACTTTGATAACTTCGGCTCCCAATGAAGCCAGGATTCGTCCGGTCAATGGCAGGGCCACGTACGGACCCAATTCAACGATTCGTATGCCTTCCAACGCTCGTTTAGCCATTCCGGCAGCCGGCACACAGAGCGTTCCCACTTATTCGATTCTGTTTCATAACCACGTTAAATAACCCTAGCCGACCGAAGCCCGGCCATCTCCTGGGCGGTCAATCCTAGCTCTCCTTCGTAGATCGATTGGTTGTCCTGTCCCAATGACGGTGCTGCTGATTGGGCCGGGGCGAAGTCTTCGCTGTCGAAGATTCCCAGAGGGTACTTGAGCACGCCCGTTTGATCGTGATTCAACTCGGTCCACAGATGGCTGGCGTCCAGTTGAGTATCGTGCAGTAGATCGGAAACATCGTTCACCGGCAAGAAAACCAGATTCCGTTTTTGCCCCTGATGAAACAGTTCGTCGGCGGTGAACCTGGCGCTGAACTCTAGAAAAAGGGCGGTGATAACGTCCATGTGGGGCGCCCGCTCCTGGTTGCCGCCTTTGTACTTCTCGTTCAGTATCTCCTCGTTCCCTGTTACCTCATATATCCATTGGGCCAGGCTATCCCATTCCCTTGGCGTGATAACCCCGGCCGATATCCACCCGTCCTGGCAAGGGTAAGCACCCAGCGGAATCACCAGGGTGGAGTTAGTGCCCACCCGGGTGACATTCTGTTCCATCTGCATCCAGGCCAGGGCTGGATGGGCATCGGTGTAGAAGGTGATCAGCGCCTCCTGTTGCGAGACGTCGATGTACTGGCCCTCTCCCGACAACATGTCCCGGTGATACAGGGCAGCCATGATGGCCACCGCGGCGTATTGAGCGCCGGGGAAGTGGGACTGCTCGTTACCTTGACGCACGGGCGGCTGGTCCGGCTCTCCGGTGATCTGCATGTAGCCGCTGGCGGCCATGGCGATCAGGTCGGAGGACTTGAGATCTTTCCAGGGGCCGGTCTGTCCGAAGGGGCTGATGGATGCCATGACCAGCCCCGGATTGGATCCGCTCAAGGACTCGTAGTCCAGGCCGAGGGATTTTAAATACCCAATGGCCAGACTTTCCACCACCACGTCGGCTTTAGTCGCCAAACGCTTGAAAATAGTCTGTCCGAGATCGGTTTCCAGATTGAGTGTAATCGACCGCTTGTTAGTATTATAAAACAGGAAGTAGGTACTGCTTTCGACTCCCGGTTCGTCGTTGGGAAACGGCCCTTTGGATCGGCCGGGATCACCCAACGGCGGCTCTATTCTGACAACGTCCGCTCCGTAGTCCGCCATAATCTTGGTACAGAAAACCCCTTTATAATCAGTTAGGTCTAAGACCCGATAAGGAGCTATCAGGTTATCGCCATAGGGTATTGGGGACGGCATGGTCCTCCTAATGGGCGGGGGGATTTAATGACGGTCCTTGGTTAGACAGTCCCACTGCGAACGGAAGTCTAAGCCGACGAGGGAATTCTATGGCGCATCCCGAGAACCGTCAAGAAATTGGACTAAGACAGTCTTTTCCATCCCGAATGCCACTGTTACAATAGTCGGAACTTAGGGGCATCCAAACGCAGGATATATATGTTAGCTACAATCCGTGACCGGTATCTTCTTGCCCTTCAATACGAGGATTTCCGGAGGCTGTGGACGGTCAATGCCTTCGCCGGGGCCGCGCAATGGGCCCTCATCATCGCCCGGGGTTGGCTGGCCTACGAAATTACCGGGGCCGCGCTCTGGGTTGGGCTCGTAACCTTCGCTGCCATGATTCCCCGCTTGTTTTCAAGTCCAATAGTAGGATTTATGTCCGATCGTTTTGACCGCGTAACCATTCTACGCGTCGGCTTAACGTTAAATATGCTGCACAACGTAGCATTGGCCCTGATGGTTATGCTAGACGCGATTGAGGGACGCCTCTTAATCCTACTGTTCCTGGCATTGTTGAATGGCACCCTGGCCTCGTTTAGGATGAACACCACCTCGGCTTTGATTCCCAATCTGGTCCCCAAAGAGCACCTGCTCAATGGTATCGCACTGAACCAGGCCACTCAGCAGGGTTCTCGAATGGTGGGTGCTCTCGGTATATTACCTTTCTTGGCCATACTGGATGACAACGGGATAATGGCGTCCTTCTGGCTATGCAGTAGTTTCTATGCCTTTGGGCTGATCACAGCAATGCGTATTAACATCCGCTCCACGGGTGTCATCGACCGGGAAAAGGGCTTCTTAAGCAACCTGGTAGCCGGCTTCGTGTACGTCTATGGACACCCTCAGATACTCGCGATGGTCCTGATAGTGCTGGCCCACTGCGCCCTGACCATGTCCTACGAGTCGCTTCTACCATCCATCTCCACAGAGAAGCTGGCTGCAGGTTCGGTGGGGGTATCCTACCTGATCGGTGCGGTTGGAGCCGGTGCCTTGATCACGGCTATCTTCTTGGCCGGGGTGCGAAACACCACCACTCGGGGCATCTTGTTCCTGGTTTTCGGATTTACCAGCGGCCTGGGGCCGATATTACTTGCTCTGACAACCCGGTGGGAATTGTCCATACTGGCGGCTGTGGCCATGGGTGCCAACCAGGCCGGATTCATGACAATAAGTCACGCTATCATCCAGTCGCTGACGGACGATGAAGTCCGCGGGCGTGTCACCGGCGTTTATTCCGTACACGTGGGTGGCAGCATGGCCGTGACTAACTTGATCAACGCTTACCTTGCGGACATGTTCAACGCCTCAGACGTAATGGCAGTAGGTGGGATTCTGTTTCTTATGGTGATTACACTTAGTCTTGGCAGCTTAGCTTTGCGCCGAATATACTTTCCCAAGCTAGCCGACACCCCCATCGTCACCTAACCCTGTCGACCGAATCACATCCTGCATCTTAACTTGCCCAATAGGGAGTAATCGCCATGGCAGCGACCAATAGCGAACTGGCACGTTACCTTGAACTAACCCCCAAGTCCAAGGCCCGGTGGCAAGAAGCCACCGAATATCTCCCTGGCGGAGACAGCCGAAATTCTATTTTCTGGGACCCTTATCCCATATTCGTCACCTCCGCCTCGGGCTGCCATATCACGGACGCCGACGGCGTTGACCGCCTAGATTTCATCAACACCATGACCACCCTGATTCTAGGCCACGCCAATCAGCCGGTGATGGATGCCGTAAAAGAGCAGTTAGACCGTGGCGCGGTCTACAACGCCCCCAACGAACATCAGACTCGCCTGGCCAAGCTGCTCTGCGACCGCATACCCAGCTTCGATCTGGTGCGATTCACCAACTCGGGGACCGAAGCCACTCTCAACACCATCCGGGCGGCCCGAGCGTTCACCGGCAAGAACAAGTTTGCCAAGGTGGAAGGGGGCTACCATGGCACCCACGACGCGGTAACTGTCAGCGTTAGAGTGGACGTTAAGAAGGCGGGCGMGGCCCAGCAGCCCAAGGCCGTGGCAGCCAGCGAGGGATTGGCCGACGGCATTTTAGACCAAGTGGTAGTGATTCCCTTTAACGACATCGCCAACGCCCGAAGGATCCTTGAAGACAACAAAGACCAGTTGGCCGCCGTGATCGTCGAACCCGTCATGGGTTCGGTGGGCATGATCCCCGGTACGGCCGAGTTTTTAACGATGCTGCGCGAGTTCACCGAGRAGAATGGTATCGTCCTGATCTTCGACGAGGTTATCAGCTTTCGGGTAGCGCCGGGCGGGAGCCAGCAATACTATGGCATCACTCCTGACCTCACTTCTTTGGGCAAAATCATCGGCGGCGGCTTTGCCGTGGGAGCCTTTGGCGGCCGCCAAGACATCATGGAACTGTACGACCCCACCAAGGGTCCCAAAGTGTCCCATGCTGGAACTTTCAACGCAAATCCCGTTACCATGGTCGCCGGGGCGGTAACCCTGGAGCACCTTACCCCCGACGTTTACCGGGACCTGGCCGAGCTGACCGAGCTTCTACGCCAGGGGATCCGCCGGGTATGCTCCGATCTTGAAGTGCCGGTCCAGGTCACCGGTCTAGGATCCCTGTTCGGCATCCACTTCACCGGCCAGCCCATCGTCAAYTACCGGGACATCGCCGCGGAAGACGCCGCGTTGCGAGGCCAGGTATTCTTGGGGCTAATGAACGAAGGGATCCTAATGGCGTCCAACTTGGTTGGCGGCCTCTCGACCGCCTTAGGTGAGGAAGAGGTAAATACSTTTGTGGGGGCGTTGCAGACCATACTGGAACGTCAACGGTAGATCGAGGTCTCAGTCCTAGATCTTGGCAATGATTGAACGGAAACGGTAGGGGCGGGTTTAAAACCCGCCCCTACGATGCATCAGACCGGTTGGTTTGGGGAATCCTGTCTTACGAAACCTTTGGCCGCTTGACCCAGTCAGCATCCTTGGGATAAACCGGCGTGGCGATATGCCTGGTRATCTCCGAGGCGAACCAGTCCTTTACCTCTTCCCGCCACTTAAGGAAATGAGGAGCCGCACGGTGAGCTTCCAGGGCCGCGTCGTCCCGGTAAATCTCGTATAAGAATATCCGGTTGGCGTCCTCGGTATCTTGAAGCACGTCGAATTGCAGGCAACCGGGTTCGTCGTTATTGGAACCCCGGCCGTCGCCCTCCAATGACGCCATAAAAGCGTCTTTATGCTCCGGCTTGATGTTGATGGTAACTATTAGACCGATCATATTCTCCTCCTCGGGCTATCGCTGGCGGTTTATGGCGGTGAAACCGGAGTGTTTACGCGCCTCCGGCGAGCCAGCGACATTATAGCCGGGCAGACTGGGGGACACAAGGCGATCGACTCTTGCTGACCACGTGGGGAGCGGCAGATGACAGGCATCACGCCAGGTTGTAAAATTGCCTAAATAGCCGATTGGAGGGTGACCATGGCCGATATTCCAGTGGTATACACGCTGACCGTATGCCCCGCTTGCGACAATCTGCGCAGCTCCTGGGGAAAGCAGGGTATCAAGTACGAGGAGAAGCGGGTCGATCAGAGCCAGGACGACCTCGACGAAGCCCTGCTCTACGGCGACACTGTGCCAATAATTGTTTACCCAGACGGCCGGGTAGAGATCGGCTTTGAGGGCCACCACGGTTGAGAAATCGGATGATGGGCCGGAGGCCCATCCAAAGCGGCAGCGGATCTGCCGCTCCCTAAAACGTAGATTCAACCCAAAGAAGATGGAGGGCAATCATGGCTAGGGAAACCAGCGTCGTAACACCAGAACGGTTCCAACAGGGCTTTAGCTACAGCGCTTACATCGACCAGATCAAGGTGAATAAGGCCCGGTTCGAGGGATTCTACGAATTCCAGGTGAAACCTGAAGACGCCGCGGCTTTGAAAGAATTAGTCGCCCGCCCTAACGGCCCGGCCAAGATGTTGGTGCTGGGCGAAGATTGGTGCGGAGACGTTATCCGGGGAATGCCGATGCTGGCCCGCGTCGCGGAAGCGGCCGGTCTGGAAATGAGCATCTTCCCCCGGGACGATCACCACGACATCATGAACGAGTTCCTCAAGAACGGCGAGTGGATGTCCATCCCCGTAGCCGTTTTCTACACCAAAGACCACGAGTACATCTGTCACTGGATAGAGCGGCCCGCCTCCGCAGAGCGGGAGATCGAGGAGATTGGGGAGGCGATCCGGGCGGAGAACCCGGACATAGACGAGCAGGAATTCGGCCGGGAGCGCCGGACGCGCACCGCGGCTCGAGCGGCAGATTGGCAACAGGACTCGGTGACAGAGCTGCGCGAGCTTCTAGCATCTAGTATCAAGTAGCAAACCGGTTCCTCAAGTTCTTTAAGCCGGCCCCCCACCTTAATATTCCCCCGCAAGGGGGGAGGAGATAAGTCCCTTCCCCCTTTATGGGGGAAGATTAGGATGGGGGTGGTTTTTCGTGAGGATCATCCCACCTTTAGCGACGGCTTACCCAGCAACAGGAACATCGCCGCGCCGAAGAAGCTTACTACGGCCAAAACCGAGAAGGGAATCTGATAGCTTCCCACCGCGTCGAACATGATGCCGGCGAAAAGAGGGAACACCAGCAGCATTATATTCATCGGAATCATCGAGATACCGGTGATGCTGGCGAAGGCACGCCGCCCAAAGTAGAGTCCCCGGATCGCCGTGGTCATTGGCGTCCGTCCGCCGAAGCCGATGCCCAGCACCACGGCGAACAAAAGAAKCATGGGAAGSGTGTCGGCGGAGAKTAGAATAACCACCGCGGCCGATTGRATCACCGAAAAWCCRAATAGGGCCAGATGCATCGGCACYCGRTCCCCGATATAGCCGCCCACCAAGGTAAACACGGCGCCTACCCCGGTATATGTGGACACCACCCAAGCCACCATTTGCAGTGAATATCCCAGGTCGGTGAGCATGGGTCCAAGATGCACCGTCAGGGTAACTATCACGATAGATGTCGCCGAATGGCCGATTGTTATAAGCCAGAAGGAGCGAGTGCGCAGCGCCTCCTGCCAAGTGAAATCTACTACTCCCCCTCCCCCCTCCCCTTGACCGCTGCCTGCCCTCTCGCCGGGCTCCGGTTGATCTTCCGGGCGTCCATCGGGGCGCAGTCCGTACTCCTCGGGCCGGTTCCGGATCAACCTGGATACCGGCCATGCCAGGATGATCAACACCACTCCTATCCCCGCGGCGGTGAGCCGCCAACCCAGCCGGTCCGGCTCGTCAGGGTCGATAGCCCAAGCCAACGCCGGSATCASCAAAACACCACCAAGGGCAAACCCTTCCATCGCCAGGGACATGGCCATGGACCGCCGTTTCTGGAACCAGTGATTCAACACCGTCATCATTGGCAGCCAAGTGCCGAATCCCGCMCCCATGCTCGCCAGCACGAATGCCCCGTAAAATTGCCACAGATTGTCCACCTGGCTGAACAAAATGAAGCCTATGCCCATAACCGGCAATCCGGATAAGACCATTCGCCGGGGACCAACTTTGTCCACCAGATATCCAGCCAGAGGTCCCATAATGGTGCCCTCGGCCCGGGTTAGCGAGAAGGCGAGAGATAGTTGGGCCCGGCTCCACCCGAATTCCCTTTCCAGAACCACAAACCAAGCGGTCATGCCCTGGAATATGGGCACGGTGCCGATAACCATGACAAAGGCGGCGACGCCGGTCAGCCACCAACCGTAAAATATTCTTTGTCTTGGCCTCAAACCGGAGGCTGGGATTCTTTCCTGGTTCAAATAGACCTATTCCCAGTTATTGATTTCATTGGTAATTTATTTCGCTCAATCACAGATTCCGGACCGATCGCGTTGGCGGTGCCCTCAAGAGTGTAACCCCGGCTTCGCGTTTGAGAAAGTTCTGGCTAGACGCCGCGCCGCACCCGGAGTAGTATCCGTGAGCCCCCCTTTTCTTAAAAGAGAGTTGGGGGAATTTCGCCGGGCGAATGGAACCAGCGATCTAGGAGGATGTTATGAATTACGGTCTGTTTATGATGCCGTCTCATCCACCGGAGCGGAGTATCTACGACGCCCACCAGTGGGACYTAGACTACTTGGTCCTGGCCGACGAATTGGGCTACGACGAGGCTTGGATCGGGGAGCATTTCACCTCTCCATGGGAGCCSATACCGTCTCCCGACATAATGATTGCCCAGGCTTTGATGCGCACCAAGCGGATCAAGCTGGCGCCCGGAGCCCACCTATTACCCTTTCAYCATCCCGCCGAACTGGCGCACCGGGTAGCCTACCTGGACCACATCGCCCAGGGCAGGTTTATGTTCGGTGTCGGCGCCAGCGGTCTGCCCACCGATTGGGCCATGTTTGACGTGGACGGGGCCAATAACCAGCACCGGGAGATGACCCAGGAGTCTCTGGAGATCATCTTGAAGATCTGGGAGAACMAGGGGCCCTTTGAATATAAGGGCAAGTTCTGGAATGTGGAAGTCCCCGACACCATGTACGGCACGCTCAAGTTTTTCCTCACGCCTTTTCAAAAACCCCACCCGCCGATCGGCGTGGCGTCGCTGAGCTACAAATCCCCCAGCCTGATAATGGCCGGCGAAAAGGGCTTCATCCCCCTGACCCTGGCCTTCAACCCCGACYTCATCAGAAGCCACTGGGAGGCCGTGGAGGAGGGAGCGCAGCGGTCGGGCAAGACCCCCTCACGTAAGGACTGGCGGCTTTGCCGGGACGTGTACGTGGCCGACACCGACGAGGAGGCCCGGGACGCGGCGGTCAACGGCATGACGGGCCGGGTGTGGCGCGATTACCTGCTRCCKCTGTTCAGRGAGTTCRACCTGATGCCCATCTTCAAGCACGATCCTGAAGTGCCCGACGATGCGGTGGACATAGACTATCTGGCGGACCACATGTGGCTGGTGGGTTCACCCGAGACGGTGGCCAACAAGATACGCACCCTTTACAACGACGTGGGCGGCTTCGGTTACATCATTACCATGGTGTTCGATCAATTGGAGAACCAGGAAGGCTGGGAGAAGTCTACCCGCCTGCTGGCCGAAGACGTCATACCCCGGTTGGYCGATCTGGTTCCCGAGTAAGGGATAGACTTCACGTCTAGCCCYCCTTTCGTAAAGGGGGGTTAGGGTGATCTCCCCGCTCAGCAGCACCCACCACCGGATAACAAGATTGATGCGCCCAATCATAGAACAAAGGTACCGAAATGCCAGACCTACCCCCCATTCCCGATAAGACCCTGGAAATATTGAAGGAAATCCCGACCCAAACTCTGATCGATGCCCTGTGGGTTAAAAACTGGCCCATGGGATACGTAGAAGGCTCTCGCCCCCTGCAGCTGGGCCAGAAGATGGCCGGCCGGGCCGTCACACTTCGGTTCGTGCCCCACCGGCCGGACCTAGCCGAAGACAAACCCAAAGGGGACCAGTCGGCCGAGTACGTGGCCTTTGAATTGTGCGGCCCCGGTGAGGTGCTGGTCATCGACGCCATGAGGTGGACCTACAGTTCAGTCGGCGGTGACATCAAATTCTTCCGGCTCCACCAGCGTGGGATCGGCGGGTTGGTGACCGACGGCGGAGCACGGGACAGTCAGTCGTTGAAGGAGTACGGCTTCCCCGTTTACAGCGCCAGCACCACCGCCAAGCAGGGGCCCGCCGAGTTCTGGCCCTGGCAAGTCAACGATGCTATCCAGTGCGGCGGCGTGCTGGTCCGCCCTGGCGACGCCGTGGTAGGTGACGATGATGGAGCCGTGGTGGTGCCCCATGCGATCGTAGACGAAGTGATTCAGATCGCCCACGAACGGGAAGAGGTTGAGGGGGTGATAAAAGCCCAATTGGAGATTGAGAAATGCTCGCCGGGGAAATACTATCCCTTCAACGATCGGACCTGGCAGCTATTCGAGGAAAAGACGGGGAAGAAGCGGGGAGGCTAGCCTACCGCCGCCTTGCTTACACGGACCTTCGACACTTTCAAGACGAAGGGTATGGTGCTCCCCGCAAAGGCGCGCTCGTTTGGTGAAAGAAGCTCAGGATTTCCCGCTGTGCGCCTAGCACTCCCGTCTCATGGTACGGCAGAGACMGGGCCAAGCAGAAGGGCTGCACGATTTTTTTAGCTTCACATAGCCTGTTTCGCGSCATGTTGGGGAATAGGTGGTGCTCAACCTGGTAGTTGAGGCCRCCGTACATGAAGTCAACCAAAGGGTTAGGTTTGATGTTCCTCGCTGTTGACACCTGCTGGGTCAAGTAGTCCATATCGTTGCCGCTCTCCAAGATGGGCATACCTTTATGATTGGGAGCGAAAACTAACCCCATGTGCAAGCCGAACAACAATTGGTGGACCCCGATGAAAGCAACAGCATGCCAGGTGGGCAGCAGGTAGAACAGAATGCCGAAATAGGCCACAAAGTGTCCGGCGAACAGTAGTTGCTCAACAACCGGATACTTGCCCTTATGGCGCAGCAAGTAGAGGACGCCGGCCAATCTCAGGCCGAACATTCCCTCCATGGACAACATCGGATAAAAAAGCCAACTCTGATACTTAACGATTAACCGGTAGAAGCCTCTTTTGCTCAGAGCATCCTCTTCGGAAAAGGCCAGGACCGGAATGTCGATGTCCGGGTCCAGGCCGATCTGGTTCGGATTGCTGTGATGCCGGTTGTGTTTTTCCACCCACCAAGTGCGTTCCATCCCCAACAGGAATCCGATGGCCAAGCCGGTCATGTCGTTCCAGCGGGTCGACCGGAACATCTGGCGATGTCCAGAGTCGTGGCCCAGAAACGCGATCCGCGCGAACACGGTGGCAAGGWACACGGCGTCAAGCAACTGCAGCCAGAGGGAGCTGGTCAACGTTAGGAAAAATAACCCCAACACCAACATGCCCAGGCTTACCATGATGTTAACGGCGTAGTACCCGGGTTGTTTCGTCAACAAACCTTGTTGCTTTATCAACCCGGTGAGCTCCTGGTAATCTTCCGTCCAAGAGCCTACGGCTTGCGCCGTCCCGTTAGCGCCGTTCGTCGGGCCGTCAGAAAGGAGTTCTTGTATGCCTTGCCGTAGATTCTCGGCAGAAATATCCGGCGTACCTATGCGGCTTCCCGTTGGGGAAAAGATTGTATCTTCGGTCATTGAACTCCATCTATCAAAAATGCGCTGATCAGTGACGACCATACGATGGTCTTTGGCATTCGCTAATCAGACGATTGGCTCAAAAATGGGCGGACTTCTCGCGTGTAGCCTGGCGTTTTCGATATGTTAACACAAGGTCACGGATACGACCGTAGAGGTTTCAAGCCAAATTAGCGGAGATTCTACGGATCGGTGCCGACTGCCGCATTTCTTGTGATAGCCTAGTCCGGCGCATATTATATTTAAGTCTCGTGCGAAATCAAACCCGAAGGCCGTAACACCATCTGTCGGCCATCGGATAGCGGCTGCGGCCTCTGGTCCAGCGCATAAAGGAGGGAACCCATGGTTCTGGACGCGACTTCCTCCCTGGGAGCTATGACCGGCGCCCGATACATTGAAAGCTTGAAGGACGGACGTGAAGTTTGGTTGGACGGAGAGAAGGTACAAGACGTAACTACCCATCCGGCGCTTTCCGGAATCGCCCACGAACTGGCCCGGATCTACGACCTTCAGGCAAGCGACGAGTTTCGTGACCAAATGACTTTTGTCTCGCCGGAGACCGGTAACCGTTGTAGCCTATCCTGGCTCTTGCCCCGGTCCATGGAAGACTTAAAGAAGAAGCGGCGGAACAGCGAGGTTTGGAACGAGCAATCCTGGGGACAACTTGGACGCAGTCCCGACATCCTGGCGCCCCACATCATCACCCTATACAACACGCGGGAAGCTCTCAGCGCCGTGAAAAACCCCAATTGCGACTTCGGCGAGAATATCGCCAACTACCATCGCTATTGCACTGAAAACGACGTCTTCCTCACCCACGCCCTCGGTGACCCCCAGGTGGACCGCAGTGCCCAACCCCAGAACGAGCAAAGAGCGGCCCTGGAAGAGGAGGTTGCCCTTCACGTGGTGGAGGAGACCAAGGATGGAATTATCGTCACCGGAGCCAAGCAACTTGCCACCGCGGCGCCTATCAGCAACGAGACCTATGTGTCTCTGTCGGCAACTTTTGTAAGGCGGGCCGACCCCCGCTTTGTGCTGGCTTTCTCCATTCCCACCAACAGCCGCGGTATGAAGATCCTTTGCCGGGAACCGGTGTCTCAATGGCCAGGGTCCTACGGCCACCCGCTGGGCATGCTGTACGACGAACAGGATTCGATGCTCTTTTTCCAGAACGTCCTGGTCCCCTGGGACCGMATCTTCATGCTGTACGAAGCCGCTCCGTTACTCCAGCGGTTCGGCGGGGGYATMAAYTTCATGGGCTGGTCCAATCTCTGCCGGATCCACGAACGGATGCGCCTAATGACCGCGGTGGCCACCATGATCGCCGAGTCCATTGGGGTCATCGAGTATCGTGAGGTAGGGGCAAAATTGGGTGAAATGGTTACCTACACGGAGATGTGGCGCCACGCCATGGACGGTTTGGAGCACACCTCGTTCATGACCGAAGGAGGACTGATGTCCCTGGGTCCAATGTCGGGAATGAACATATATTTCGCCCAGACATCGGCCCGCATGGTCCAGCTTCTTCGGGAGATATGCGGCTCCGGGTTGATTATGCAGCCCAGCGAAAATGACCTGGCTAACCCCGAGCTTCGCCCTGACCTGGAAAGATATATGCGCGGCAAGGGCGTGGAAGTCGAGCATAAGTCCAGGTTGTACCGGTTGGCCCACGACCTGGCCGTCTCCTCCTTCGGCATGCGRCAAGAGGTCTACGAATACTGGCATGGCGGGGACCCTAACCGGAACCGCATCAACCTCTTAAACGCTTACGACCAGAAGGACATGACCGGCCGGATAAAAGACATGATTTCCCGTCCTTTGCCCCACGCATAAGGTGGTTGAGACGATCCRGACCAAGATTGGAAATCGRTYGGACAGATTGTGATGGYAGATCGCACAGTATGTAACGGCAGTGGCGCCCTGGTCTGCTCTGGATGCCAGGGACTAGGAAAAGTTGGCGCGTCGGGCGCYGATATTTGCTCTGGRTGTWAAGGATCCGGCGTGGTGGATTGCTCTAATTGCCAGCCGGAACCCCAAGCCCAAGTCCGGGCCACCAGTGTCAGGGCCCAGGGCCAGGCGCAAACCAACTTCGACTCCACCACCGAGGAAAAAGCGAACTTCCTGGCCAACGTGGAGCTATTCAAGCACCTGAGCCCGGAGACCCTGCGGAAGTTGGCTTCCAGAGTCCATCTGGTCTCCTTGCCCGCCGGACACGTCATCCGGGAAAACGAACCCACCGATAGACTTTAGATCATTAAGTCTGGAATGGCCCAGGTAACCAAACCGGCGGGCAGCGGCGATCTGGAAGTAGATTTAGCAACCCTGGTCCAAGGGGAGTCCTTCGGGGAGATCGGACTCATCGACGGTCTGCCCCGYTCCGCCAACGTCACCGCTATAGAGCCGCYGRCCTGCTAYTATTTGCCACGGYCTGTCTTCTTGACGGCGGTGRCGGAGAACCCGGAGATYGCTTTGGGCATGCTGCCCGCCATGGCGGSCATGGTGCGCAACGCCGATGAGATYGCCAGMACCATCCTCTCCATGTTCGTGAAGGAAAAGTAACCTGAGCCCCAGTTTTTCGGCGTTAACGGGCCGCGATTCTCCAAATTGACAACCTTCAGACCCACTGCTATCGTGATTTCGACCCAAGATTCCACCAGGAGGGTCCAACGATGTTAACGGCAGAGGAAAACGAACGCCTGACACGAGTAGGTCTCGGCACTCCCATGGGGAATCTGATGAGGCGGTATTGGCAACCCATCGCAGCTGCTTCTCAGATGGACGACAACGCCACGCGGTCYGTTCGGCTTCTGGGAGAGAATCTGGTCCTGTACAAAGACCGGAGGGGCCGGTATGGACTCATCGGCGACCAATGCCCCCACCGAAAAGTAAACCTGGTCTACGGCATGCCCGACGATGAGGGTCTGCGCTGCCCGTATCATGGCTGGCTTTTCAACCACGAAGGCCGTTGCCTGGATCAGCCCTATGAACGAAAAGAGGACCCTTTCGAGGCCTTCAAAGACAAAGTAACCACCACCGCTTACCCGGTGCAGGAGTTGGGCGGTCTGATATTCGCCTACTTGGGGCCGTCTCCGGTTCCCTTGCTGCCCCGTTGGGACCTGCTGGTTTGGGACAACGTCTACCGGGATATCGGCATGGCGGTCCTGCCCTGCAACTATCTGCAGATAATGGAGAACTCGGTGGACCCGGTCCACGCCGAGTGGCTCCACGGCCATTTCGCCAACTACGTTTGGGAAAAGACCGGGCARCCGGAGAAGGCCCGTCATATCCCCGAGCACCAACTCATAGGGTTCGATGAATTCGAGCACGGCATTATCAAACGGCGCATATTGGAAGGYCAGACGGAAGAAGATGTGAACTGGAAGTTGGGCCATCCTCTGGTATTCCCCAATCTGCTCAAGGTCGGCGGATTCCAATACCGRGTGCCCATCGACGACWACCAGACTCTGCACATCTGGTATTACACGTACGCGCCACCGGCGGGCACGGCAGTGGCGGCCGATGAGCCCATACCCTTCTATCAGGTGCCGGTGCCCGAATTGTCCCCAGGCGGAATGCCGGACTGGAACTACCTGGATTTCACCGCCGGTCAAGACATCGTCATGTGGTACACGCAAGGAGCCATCGCCGACCGTACGGAAGAGACCCTTGGCCGGTCGGACAAGGGTCTCATTCTGTATCGCCAACAACTACTCGACAACGTAGCCAAGGTCGAACGTGGCGAGGACCCAATGAACGTTTTTCGCGACCCCGGTCAGAACGAATATCTCAGGTTGCCAACCGAGGAATCGGGAGGAACCAGCCGCATGAGCGCTTTGGGCCAGTTCGGCCGAATGGCTTCCAGCGCTGGGTTAGCCGGTGGAGCATCTAAGTTCAGMCCWGTNNGMWRRRCCGGGNNNRMSWCRGANCAGTSWSCSTMACCNMWGMWGMRRTCMKYKYMRRSSRKKRGSYGATSSRGKCTNMKWSTYYMWGYWKMMKTWTTTKMAMSMARGNMSMRSASCAKCNNCRAGSSMGCGSGNSTCWMKYKGWTNCCAGCNNAANNSCKRGRCTSWWSGYCSAWGTWWANSYMYYRMAYANWGAAWTCGAGGAGATGACATGACCAGTTCCGGAGGAAGCGCCAACGGACCGGTATTGAATCTAGGAATCATCGGCCTAGGGGGCGGCGCCAGCCAAATGCTCCCCGCATTCGCGCGCCATTCCCGCGTCAGCGTAACCGCCGCCGCCGACATCGACCAGGACCAGTTGGACAAATTTCGCACGCAATATGAAGGTGAAACCTTTCTCAGCGCGGAGGCAATCTGCCAGAGTCCCAACGTCGACGTGGTCTACATCGCCACTCCTAACCAGTTTCACTCCGAGCACGCGTTAATTGCTTTGGAGAACAAAAAGCACGTTTACATGGAAAAGCCCATGACCCTCACTCTGGAAGAAGCCGACGTCATGATACAAGCGGCGGAACGGAACGGGATGCAGTTGGCCGTGAACGTGAAGCACAGCTTTGAGCCTCGGATCCGTAAGATTCGGGAGATGGTGGTCAGCGAAGAACTGGGCAAGCTGCGGATGCTCAAYTACTGGTATTTCAACGACTGGCTGTACAGCCCCCGGACGGCGGAAGAGTTAACTCCGGAGCTGGGAGGCGGAGTGCCCTGGCGCCAAGGCCCTCACCAGTTCGACATCTTGAGGACGATTGCCGGGGGCTTGGTGCGCACTGTCCGGGCAACCACCGGCGTGTGGGACGAAACCCGCCCGGTACCGGGCTGCTATTCTAGCTTCTTGGAGTTCGAGAMCGGCGTCGTCGCCACGGCTGTCTACAGCGGCTACGACCACTTCAACTCCCGGGAACTCACCTACCGGGTGGACGAGGGCGACGCTTGGCCCGACGCCCCGGTCCACGCCAAGGCCCGCACGGCATTGMGAGAAGCTGGCAGCAAAGAGGCGGAGACGGCCATGAAGAGGGACCGCCGGTTTGGCGGGTCCGGCCGGGACCCCGCCGGCGCGGCGTCGGGACAGCGCCGTACCACCCCATGGATCTTAGGCGGACCGCTGGTGGCCAGTTTCGATAAAGGCGACGTGCGTCTCACCCCAAACGGCMTGATGGTCTACGGTGAGGAGGAAAAGCGGGAGATCCCGCTGCCCAACTTACCCGACGGACGCGACGGCATCATCGATGAAGTCTACCAGGCCGTGGTCAACGGACGCCGTCCCTCCAACGACGGGCACTGGGGCAAAGCGACCCTGGAAGTGGTGCTGGCCCTGTTCCAATCCGGCAAAGAACGCAGGGAGATCCAAATGTCCCACCAGGTTCCAACTCAGGATTAAATCGCTACGTTTCTTATCACCACAGAGATCACAGAGGGCACGGAGAAAATTAAATACTAAATCCCCTGCGTCCTCTGCGGTGAACCCAGCCGGCCGCTAAGTATTCAAGGTGGTGTGGAAGTAGAGGTCCTCCAGAGCTATAGGTTTGGTGATCAGTCCTTGTTCCAGGGAGCCTTGAATCGCCCTCTCCACGTTCTTCCCCATGGCCCGTATTCCGATGGGATACGGTTCCCCTCCCAGCGCCTGGTCTTGGTCGTGGAAATCTTGGCCGGGAAAGTACATGTAGGCTGATTGCGCTCGCCGCGCCCGCTCGTAGGCCACTTCCTTGGAGCGCTGCAACGCCGTGAATAATTCTAGCGCCGCCCAAGGGTGTTCCCGAAGGATGCGGTTCTGCACGATCACGTGGTGGTTGCAGTGGAAGAACCCCGTCTTCTGGTGGTACTCGTAGACCAGGCCCTTGCCGTCGTCGGGGAGTAGTTTGCGAATGTTCGGGTTACCGGCGGTGGGGGTGCCACCGTACCGGTCGATGACGGTAGTGTTCCCAGTCGTCACCGGGCCGCCGGCGCGGAAAGCCGTATAAACGTCGATCTCCCCTTTGTCCAGCATCACGTCCAACGTCTGGTCGGCCGTCAGCCAATGGTGCTCCACCCCTCTGGGGCCAGAATCGTCTAATCCCAAAGCACCGCCGTGGCTGAACTCGATCGTTCGCCCGTTATACCAGGTGTTGTCGCTGGCTTCGATGCCATAGAGGTCTTTCAAGGTCGCCCGGAACCATAGGGCAGCAGTCATATCGTAATCTGGTACGCCGATGCGCTTTCCCTTGATGTCTGCCAGGCTTTCGATACCYGAAGACGTATTGACATAAAGGTTGGGCCAAACATGACCCCGGCTCAAGAAGCTGGGCAGCGCCGACCAGTCCCACTTGGTCCCGTCGCTACGTTCCTTGGCCAACAGCGTCTCGGAKATGGACATCTCCGACGCGTCGAACTCATCGAAWGCCAGATTCCGATAGAAAAGATCGCTGGGCGGGACAGTCAGCATCTCCAGGTCGATGTTTTCCGGCTTGACCGTACCGTCCCTTAGGGGCTGTACACGGGGGTTATCCGAGAAAGCCATGGTTATCCGTAGCGCCATTTTCTAATCTCCCGATAAGTGCGTATTCTCGATCTAGAGCCGGTATCCATCCCAAAGAGTGGTTCAGCGGATGCACATCGTTTCTAACATTGAGCCAAATGAATGTCAAACAATCCCAGCGATATTCGGCACGAAACGTCGCCATCCCGTAAACTCGCTTGCAAATCCTACCTGTTGCCCTTAACCTCTGTTTCAACGGCAGTTCAGGCTAGAAGAWCGCGGAGGGGCTTATGGCAGCCAGAGCTTATCAGTGCATCTCCGGAGACTCCCACCTGGAAGTGGATTCCAAACGTTGGATACACCGGGTTCCGGCAAAGTTCCGGGACCGGGCGCCCCGGCTGATCAGGACCGCCACAGGCGGCGATGCCTGGCTSATAGAGGGAGAGACAGCCAAGGAAGTGCCTTCGGACCTATACGGCGGTAAGGGCCGGGAAAACTGGACGCCTTTCGGCCAGACCTATGAGGGCACGGCGGGCACCGGGTCGCCCCAACAACGTATGGAGGAGCAAGACCTGGACGGTATCGACGCCGAAGTGCTGTATCCCTGCCAGGTGGGCGGCCCCTGGTTCTGGCGTAACATTCCTGACGACGACGCCTATCTGTCCATCGTCCGTGGTTACAACGACTGGCTGATGGAGGAGTACTGCTCGGCGTCGCCGGACCGTTTGATCGGACTGGGAATCATTCCCATGTCCGACGCCGCTGGAGCCGTGGCTGAGATGGAGCATTGCGCCCGGCTGGGCTACAAAGGAGTTCTGCTCAGCGCCTTYCCMAACAACAAGGGTTATCCCACGCCCGAAGACGACCTTTTCTGGGCGGCGGCTCAGGACATGGCCATGCCCGTAACCATCCATATCCAGATGAACCGGCTGGGCGAACGCTCCGGCCCATTGCTGAAGTATCCCAACGAGAACCCCGAGATCCGGAAAAAGCTGGGCACTTCAGGATTGGCTGAGCAGGTGTCCCGGTTCCACCGGGTGGGCGGTCTTAACGTGGTGCAGATGGTCTTGGACGGTCTTTTCGACCGTTTYCCTGRTCTAAAGRTGTACTACGCMGAAACCCACGCCGGKTGGCWGCYCTTCTWCCTGCACATGGCCGACYTGCGCTTCGAGAGGCACCACACTTGGGCCGAGGAATTGCTTGGTTTCAAGCCGTTGAAGAGACTCCCCAGCGAGTACATCAAGGAGCACATCTATTGGGGATTTCTCGACGACCCCATCGGAGTGGAGATGCGCCATCACGTGGGAGTGGATCGGTTGATCTGGGCCACCGACTTCCCCCATCAAGAGTCCGATTACCCCCACTCCCAAGCGGTTATCGACCGGATCTTCACCGGAGTGCCCGAGGACGAGAAGCGCAAGATGCTGGTGGACAACGTAGTAGAGTTTTTCCACCTGGACGCAGCTTAACCGGGATCTCGATACATTCAGGAGAAAAGCGATATGTCTAGAGTCAGCGACATCCACCACATAAACGTCGGCATAAGGGACCGGGAGCGGACCAGCGAATGGTATCAGAAAGTCTTCGACGCCGAGCYCATCGAGCACCCCAGACAGYTGGAGTTGCGCCTGGGATCRTCGGAGATYCACTGCCACGTCACGCCGGAACCCGCCTATCTGGAGACCAACCACTTCGCCTTGGAGATCCCCGATTGGGAGGGGATGATGACCCACCTGACGGCTGTGCAGGTCCCCTTCGACGTCGACCGGCCGCCTGGAGTTCGGGAGGACACCGACGGGCACCACTACGCCTACCTCCGCGACCCCGACGGCAACTTGATCGAACTCATCCACCACCCGGAGAGGTGGTAAGGAGACCCCCATCACGCCGGGCCACTCACTTCGGATGACCACGGATAAACTCCCATTTTCCTCTTTTCGGCCTTGGCTCAAAACCTTCGTTCTGAGGCCCCGAGGGCGGAAGCTCCGGCHCTGTCGTGAGTCCTCGACATAATCGGGGAATCTAGGGCTGTGGCCGCTGGCGTAAGTCTGACCTCACCACCTCAGACCCTTCGCTGCGCTCAAGCTGACATTGGCAAAKCCCCCTTTCGTAAAGGGGGTTGGGGGATTTCCCCAATTCCAAGATGTATAATCCCTGGGCTCCCGGCAGACAGCCTCAACCCTCGTTAATACTATTCTGGCTGCCTGGCTTTGAAGTGAGCCGCAGGAGAGGAGCCAGAAGTTGCTGCAAACACCTGTCCGAAAATTAAGAGGCCATGCCCATTACGGTTGGGCCATTTTCTCGTTGGCCTTCGCTAACCTGACCGTTGAAGGAGGAATGAAGAACAGCGCCCCGGTGCTTTTCTTGGCCCTTCGCGACAGTTTCGGACGGGGAGCCGCGACAACCGCCGCGATATTCTCCGTGGGTGGCCTAACCGGGGCTATCGTCGCGCCTTTATTAGGCAACCTACTGGACCGGTTAGGTCCCAGATACCTCTTCCCGGTGGGAGGGGCAGTGATCTTCCTGGCCTACATATCCAGCAGCTTGGTATCGGATTTTTGGCAGCTTTTTTTCTTTTATGGAGTACTGGCGACGGTGGGCGAGACCATCGTGTCATCTTTTACCGCCACGGCCGTTCTAGCTCCCTGGTTCCCCAAGTCACGGGGAAGAGTCCTTGGGTTGGCTGATGCCGGCAACCCACTAGGACAGGGCATCTTCGCTCCGCTGTCGCAATTGCTGATCTTGGCCTTCGGTTGGCGTGTCGCTCTCCGGGTTCTAGGCCCCATATTCTTCCTGTTGGTCGCCCCGGCCAATCTGCTATTTCAGAGGCGTCCACCGTCCAGGTCCACACCGATAGAAGAGCAAGAAAACGGAGCCGATGGGATACCGGGAGACGCGGTCCAAGCCGAAGACACCACCGGCGGGAGTCCCGGCGTTTCAGAGCACGCCACAGGACGAGAKCAATTCCGGGCGATTCTCAGAGGCGCGCCGCTTTGGTGCCTGGTCTTAGCCCGAACTTCAGCTGCTGTAGGCCATCAAATGACCATCTTGCACCTGGTGGCCTTTTTCGTAGCTTCGGGTTATTCACATCTGGAAGCCGCCTCTACCATCGGAGTGGTAGGGTTCATAAGCCTGGTGGGCCGCCCCCTTACCGGCGCCTTGTCCGACTACGTAGGTCGGGAATTGATATACACCGTTGGGCTGGGGATGCAGGTRGCGGGCATCCTGGTGGTACTGRTGCTGGGAGACGGTGAAAGCTTTTGGCCCATCGTCCTCTTCGTCGGGTTAACCGGCCTCAGCGACGGAATCGCCGGGATAGCAGTGGGGGCCAAAGCGGCTGACCTGTTTCCCTCTTCAACCCTGGGATCGGTGATGGGAGTGGTGCAGAGCGGGCGGGGCGTGGGGGTCATGGCCGGCCCTATATTGGGGGGTCTGCTGTACGATCGGCAAGGCGACTACGTCCTAGCGTTCTCCTTAGCCGTGGTCATGATGGGAGTGGCAGTCCTTTTCATGTGGAGCGCTAGGATAACCGGGGGCAAGGGGACATATTGATCGAGCGGCGCTCGTCCCTGACCTGATCAACTGCTACACGAGGCCAGCACGGTTAGTTATAATAATCGCCAATATCGGCACACGGGAGTGACATAAGTGGCAATCAAGATTGACCTCCGGGTTCCGCCCTGCGGCCCGGCAAACGAAGTGGCTGACTTCGTTCGYCAGTGCGAAGATGCCGGATTCGACGGCGTCGGAATGCTGGATTCCCAATTATTGGAGCGGGACATATTCGTCAGCATGGCGTTGGCGGCTCAAGCCACYGAGAAAATCCGGATTTCAGCGGCCGTATTGAACCCGGTGACCCGGCACATCTCGGTAACCGCTTCGGCGGCAAAGACGGTGGCCGAATTGGCGCCGGGCCGAATCGAGTTCTGGATCGGACGGGGATTCAGCTCGGTGCAAACCATCGGCGTGCCCCCGGCCACGGTACGGGAGATGCGCCGGTCGGTCTTGGACTTGAAGAGCATTCTGGCCGGTGAAGAGGTGTCCTACAACGGCGCGGTCAGCCGCATGCGCCACGGCAACGCCGATATGCCGCCCATTTACATCGCCGCCACCGGTCCACGGATCACCGAAGTTGCCGGGGAGGTGGCCGACGGCGTATTGCTTCAAGTAGGGATCCATCCCAAATCGGTGGAGGTGGCCCGCCAGCACCTAGACGAGGGGGCCAGACGGGCCGAGCGAGACCCCAAGGACCTGAAAATCATCCTGTGYRYRWYSACCGKTWTKMAMSRMSASMWKCMMGWKKYCSKCKASMTARKYMKCYYYWKRWKYKTYSRKRRWYWYWTSRWASKKWSYMATACCCGGTACCTCCAGGCCGCCGGCATCGACCCGGGGGACTTGGAGATCCCCGCTGAACTCAACGAACTCTACCCCGACGTGATCCATGCCGAGGACTGGGAAAGGGCCAAAGAGCTTTGCGCTTTCCTGCCCGACGACCTTTTGGCTCAGATGTGCGACGTGATAGGTCTCGTCGGCACTCCGGAATATTGTGCTCAGCGTCTGCGCGAAGCCGAAGCCAACGGCATCGACCACCTGTACTTGATGACCTCTGCGACCTACGATTATCCCCATCGAGAATTGGCCGCCTTCAAGGAGATCATCTTCCCCGCCTTGGCCGCGGGATGACGGTTTGACTCGACATAAGGTAAGGCGTTGGTGAACCGGATGCCGCTGGCGGTCGCGGCGATTTTGGGCTTGGCCCTGGCCTTGGCCGCCTGCGGTGGTCCAGCCACCCCTAGGATTTCAGGACCAACTCCGGATTCACCGGCCGGCAAAGCCGCCTCACCCACAGCGTCTCCCGTGCCAACTCCATTTCCAACAACAACGGCGGCCACTCAGAGTCTTCCCTCACCGGAACCGGTCAAACCCTCGGCGGTCCCCAAGCAAAGTCCGGCCTCACCTGAACCGGCCGATCGTTCGTTGATAGCTCCTCTCGCCACCACCGCCCCGCCATCACCTTCGCAAAGGACTGCTATTCCCGAGGTAACTGCCATCCCTCTCGCAACTGATACCGGCCCGCCACCCACATCCACCACCCAGTTAAAACCCATGCCGGTCGCCAGGTCCTTCCCTAATTTGAACTTCCGCCGCCTCACCAGCCTGGCCCAACCCAACGACGGCCGGGGCGTTCTGTACGTCACCGAACAAAAAGGGTTCATCAAAGCCTTTCCGAACCGCCAGGACGTGGCCAAGTCCTCAATCTTCCTAGACATCACCGACCAGGTTAACGAAGGTGGGAATGAAGAGGGGCTTTTAGGTTTGGCCTTCGATCCGGCCTACGAGAACAACGGTCTATTCTACGTCTATTATTCCGCGAAAAAGCCCCGGCGCTCGGTGGTGTCCCGGTTTTCGGTTAATCCTAATGACCCGGGAAAAGCGGATCCGGGCAGCGAGTCGATCGTCATGGAGATCGCCCAACCCTTCAGCAACCACAACGGAGGCCAGATCACTTTCGGACCCGACGGCTATTTATACATCGGCTTGGGCGATGGAGGGCGCGGCGGCGACCCCATGCTAAACGGCCAAAATACGGCGACGTTGCTGGGTTCCCTGATCCGCATCGACGTCTCGGATCTGACCGGACGGTTTAGGTACCGTATCCCCGGAGACAACCCCCTCTCATCCATTGCCGGGGCCAAACCCGAGATCTGGGCCTACGGCTTCCGAAATCCCTGGCGGTTTTCCTTCGACCGGGAGACCGGCGACCTATGGCTTGGTGACGTGGGGCAAAATCTGTGGGAGGAGATAAATCTGGTCAAAAAGGGGCGCAATTATGGTTGGAACGTGATGGAAGGAGCCCATTGCTTCCGGCCCAGAAACGGTTGCACCGAGACCGGATTGGATCTGCCGATCATCGAGTACAACAGCAGCCAGGGTTGTTCGGTGATCGGAGGGTACGTGTACCGGGGAACCCGCCTGACGTCTCTCTTCGGGACGTACCTGTACGGCGATTTCTGCCGGGGCACGGTCTGGGGCCTGCGCCACGACGGCCAGACGGTGATCGAGCACATTGTCCTGGCGAAAGTGGATGCCCAGATCACATCCTTTGGCGAGGACCAAGCCGGTAACGTCTACATCCTCTCCCGGGACGATGGCATCTATCGATTCGCTAAACCGTAGAAGCCGGACTGGTTGCTCTATCGGTATTGAACACGCTGTACACCGCCAACGCGAAGACCGTGCCAACAAACATCATCCCGCCGATAACAACTGGGGTTGCCGCGCTGCCTGTCATGTCGCGGCCCAGACCGGCGAGAACCGGTGCTATCGCCATCGCGGCGTAGTACCAGATGTAAAAGACACCAAACCCAGCGCCGCGGTTCTCCGCGCTTAAAGCGTTGGCGGGAAGCGCCACTATCGCGCCGGCCGACGGTCCGATTGCCAACCCGACGAGGATACTCAATCCCAGGGGAATGGGCACAAATGGCAGCAAAAACATCGCTGCTGCGGTCAGCAAACAAAAGATCGCGATGGTTGCCTTGGGCCAGCCAACACGCTGGGTGAGGTATCCGCCCAGGGGGAGCGAGATAAGGCTGACCCAAAGCCCGACACTTACCAGAGCCCCGGCATCCGTCGCTGACATGCCGCGGCCCGTCAGCAAAGCCGGCGTAAAACTGAAAAATAAAACCAAGCCCGCGTTGAAAGACCCCCAAGCGATTCCAGCCATCGAAACCGGCGCGAATTCCCGCCACGGTAGCTTGTATATCACCCGGTTGGGTTCTTGAACGTTGGCGGTTGATGTTGGTGGGCGGTAAAAAGCGATCAGCAAAGCAAAAGCGGCAGCACACACTCCGCTGCTGAGATACATGACCGGCGGCCAGGAATAGGCGCTGGCTACGGCGCTTTGAACCACCAGCCCAAGGGCGATTCCGAAGGGCCAACTACTTAGGAGAACGCCCATCGCCGTCACGATTTCTTTTCCGGCGAACCAATCGGTGACCATTTTGGTCAAAATCACGTTGAACAAAACCGCGCCGATGCCACTGAGCAAGCGGCCGGCAAACACCGTTGTATAGGTCTGGCCAAATCCCATCAAGACCCCACCAAACACCATCAGGACCAACCCTACGACGCATACTCGTTTGTCACCGAAACGTGTCCCCAACAGGCCGCTGGGTAGCGCTATGACGACCCCGGGGAGCATGAAAAGGCCGATCAGCGTGCCGACCTCGGCGTAGCTGATCGACAGCTGATCGACTAGGAAGGGTGAAACGGATGCGACCGACTGAAACTGGAATCCAATGGATATCCTCACCAGGAACAGCACGCCGAGGACTATCCAACGGCTTTCAATCATTAATCTTCCGCAACAGATCGGACAGGTATGTTCGTGGCCGTGAGGCGACCCGGTTTGACCAGAAAGTGCTTCGCCCTAGCCACGTTTTYCCTTAAGAAACCGCCGGCTGCCGTTGCCGCAGTGAAGCCAGCAGCGTACGCGAAACCGCGATTATTTCTTCCACGGCGTCCTCAAAAACGGCCGTGTTAACCTGGGCAGGATGCCGGTAGCCGCTTATTTTACGGACGAATTGCAGAGCGGCCGCCCTCACCTCGCTTTCGTCGGGTTGGCTGTCTGCGGACCGCAAGACCTTGATGCTTCGGCACATATCACACCTTTATACCAGGCACTAGGGCCAAGATTATTACYTTTCGACGCCAGCATAACAGCCGCCGTACCCCACGGGCAACGCGGCGGTTATAATAAGTTTAGCTTTAATCCAGAGGTGATTGGGAATTGGAAAATCGTAAACTGGGAAACCTTGATGTTTCGGCCATCGGCCTGGGAACCCTCAGGACATTCGATGTTGAATCCGGTCCGGAGATAGCCGTTCGCCAGCAGATCGTCGATAACTGCCTGACCAACGATATCAATTTCATCGACTCGGCGGCCTGGTACGGCCAGGCGGAAAAAGTCGTCGGCATCACCACCGAGGGTAAACGGGACAAGTTTTACCTGGCAACTAAGGTGCGAACCGAGGGCAAGGAAGCCGGGGAAGAGCAGATCGCCAATTCCTTCCATCTGTTTAAGACCGATTACATCGACCTTTTCCAAGTGCACAACATGGTCGATTACCGCACCCACATCCCCACCCTGACCCGCCTAAAAGAAGAGGGCAAGATTGGCATGGTGGGTGTTTCGGCCATGGTGCACGAGGCCTACCCTAAAATCATCGAACTGATGAAGTCGCGCCAGGTTGATACGATACAGATACCGTACAACGTGGTTGAACGGGGCTGCGAGGCTGAGTTGCTGCCGTTGGCCGAGGAGCTGGGCATCGGGGTCCTGGTCATGGAGCCATTGAAGAAGGGCCGGTATGTGAACGACCTCAAGAGTCAGCCGGACCTATCCCCGTTGGCCGACTTCGGCGTGAAGACATGGGCACAGGCGCTCCTATCCTGGGTCTTAGGAGATTCCCGGGTCAGCATTGCGATCCCCGCAACGTCCCGGCCCGAGCGTATCCAGGAAAACGCTCTGCCCGGAACCCTGGGACAATTGCCCCAAGAACTGCGGGACTACGTAAGGGAAGAGACGCAGCGCTGTCTATAGATCCAGGTGCGGCTTGTGTTGAAACGACCAGCCCGCACCGGCTAGACAGAGGCATACCAACTCTCACAACAAAGGCGAGCTATGACAACACCGGTCGAACTCAAGGAAGTCAGGGTTTCCATGATGAACGTTGTGCACGACCTGGCGTTGCTGGTGGCCAGGGATGAGGGCTTTTTCCGCGACGAAGGCCTTGATGTGGAGATCGTGAGCACTCCGGGCACGGCTCAGGTAAACGCGGACCATCAAGCGCTTCAGACCCAGATATTCGACCGCACCATGGAAGCTCTCTACAACACCGGCGCCGTGGACCAGTACCGCATGTGCGAGTGGGGTGTCATGAARCGTACCGTGGAGGCGGCGGATGCAGGACAGCGCCCCGCGAAGATCGTCGCCCTCGGCGCCGCCATGTCCAAGATGGCAATCGTCGTAGCGCCCGGCAGCGACATCTACGAACCTGAGCAGCTGAAAGACGCTCCGGTAGCTGTAAGTCCCTTCAATGGGTCCCACTTCACCACCCTCAAGATGCTTGAGGGATTCGTACCCAAAGACCACATACAGACTACCAACGCCGGCACCATGGAGGAGCGCCTGGAGGCCATCAGGGAAGGAAAGGTTGCGGCCGGCAACTTCTTTGAGCCCTGGATCAGCGTGGCGCAGAAGCAGGGGTTCCGCGTCATTATAGAGAGTCACACAACCCGCAGCGAGGCATCCGGCGACGAGCTAGACGGACCCACGTTGGCRGCGATGTTCCGGGCTCAGKCGAAAGCGGCMACYTTGATTAACACCGATCCGGGRAAATACGTCCATTACCTGTTGGCTGAGTCCCAAGGCCTGCTGGAAGCCCACGAATTGCAGGCCTGGCGTCTTCTTTACGGTCCTCCGGCGCCTTATACCCGGGAGCGGTTCGACAACACCTACCAGTGGATGCTGGGATACCCCGATCTGGTRATCTCCGGGGCAACTTTCGAGGACACCGTCGACAACCGCGCCTGGGAATAAACTAATCGGCTCTCTCCAATCCTTGCTTTCCCCGGCTTGGATAATCCTCGGTCATCTCATAGATCCGGCTGTTTGTCGCGTACCGACATCCACCCAAGTAAAAACAGGAAAGGAGGACGACTATGGCTCTTGAACAAAGTTCAGACAACCGGCAACGAGTTCTGGCTATATCTGGCGGCCTTCGGAAAACGTCATTCAACACTGGGCTGTTGCGGGCCGCACAGGAAGTCGCCCCCGACTGGATGGACGTAGAGATCTTCGACATTCGCGGCCTGCCAYKWYATNWCGSGGMCNNSNNKWWKMTSASRGSGACCNVRRANCNMRKWRVRAMCCNNMWMVWSWVMSNNCMVKSANNNADYCVRMSSCSNWGATGTTTGCGACTCCCGAATACAATTGGGGCACCTCCGGAGTCATGAAGAACGCCATCGACTGGCTTCACGGGACCGGGAAGAAGGCTCGYTKATGGGAAAACCGGGGACAATCATCGGCGCCGGCGGCAGGGCGGGCACCTCCCGGGCCCAGATGCAGCTGTTAGAGACTCTGGGGGAAACCGGCACCATCGTCATGGTCAAGCCGGGTGTAATGGTCTCGGCATTTGCGCCTGATACATTCGACTCAGAYGGGAATCTGATAAACCCGCAAATGCGAGAGTTGCTGGGAAAGCACATGGATGAGTTCRCTAAGTGGANTTTCYGGCTCGGCCCCCTCGATTTCGTTCCCTTCGCCTGCGAGATGGATATTGCGCTTGCGGCCAGGTAAAAATATGACTAACGGCCTTAGGCTTGGCCGAGTACCGCACTGAATTCACCACGCGGACGAGATCAAAGTGAGAAGCGCCATTCCGATCCTTCTGCGGAAGGAGGGGAGTCTCATGACTGGTTGTAGCGGTCACCTAAGAWTTCCCAACTCYGCCAGGGACTCGCGACGAAGTCGGAGCCTCGCCGGCCTTCAGCGGAAGGGCTGGTGTCGGAATGACGAAGTGTGCGGCAGGAGGTTGGCGATTCTATTCTCGAAGCAATGACTGGCCAGTCGAACCAATCACTCCGCCATGATTAACTTGACGCCGTACTCGTCTGAGACACCTTAAACTGACACCGATTGCCTGCGACTCATCTCAGCCTGATGTACGGCAGGTTGGAATTGGATAGAATAGGCTCTGCCCACGTTCAGTGATATTTCAAAACCARGGGTGAAATCCATGCCTTCAACCGCGCCGCTACAATTTTCCTTTACCGGCACAGACCAAGAAATGATATGTGGCCCCGACTCTATCTCCAGCATCGGCAAAGTGGTGGACCGGTTGGGCGCCGCCCGGGCCATGGTGGTTTGCGGGCCTACGATCTATGCGAAATCCGATGTGGTACAAAGGGTTCAAGAAGCCTTGGGAGAGCGTTGCGCCGGTCTGTTYTCCGGAGTGATGCCCCATTCTCCCGTGGAAGTCCTGGATGAGGCAGTGGCGATGGCCACCGATCTAGCGCCGGATGTCATCATCAGCGCCGGCGGCGGCAGCACCAGCGACACGTGCAAAGGCATCGCCATTCTGCTAGCCGAGGGTGGGAGCATCCTAGACTATCAGATCCGCTTTGAGCCGCCCGACCGCATCTTCGTTCCCGACACGCCCCATCAAAAGATCCCCATCATCGCCGTCCCCACCACAATGGGCGGGGCGGAGATCAGCAGCGGCGGCGGCGGGTTTACCAGCAAAGAGTTGGGACGCAAGATATCCACTCCGGGAAAAGGCGTCACCCCAAAAGCTATCATCATCGACGGGCGTGCCTTGGCCACCACTCCCATGGACATCCTGCTCTCCACCGCCATCGGCCAATTTCGCATCGCCGTGGAGTCTCTGTACTCCACGGGRCACCAACCCGTCGCGGACGCCCTGGCCCTGCACACGATTAAAATGCTGGTGGAATATCTCCCCCAATGTCCTGAAGGGGACATCAACTGCCTGCTGCAAACAAAGACCGCCGCCGTCATGGTGATGTTGGTCCGGCCGGGTTTGGGGCTAACCACCGCGATCGCTCACCACGTCGGCGGCCTGTATGACGTCGCCCACGGTGAGGCCAACGGAATCCTGTTGCCCCACGCGATGCGCTTCAACCTGGAGGCCAGCGCGGACCGGCAAGCCTTGATCGCCCAGGCCATGGGCATCAACACTTCCAACATGAGCGACGAAGACGCGGGCTTTGCGGCGGCCGATGCCGTGGACAACCTGTGCCGCAGCCTGGGATTACCGGCCACCTTGCGGGACGTTGGCGTTCCAGAGGAAGGGCTGGAGTTGATCGCCGCCGCGACGTTGCACGACCGGGGCCTGGCCACCAATCCCGTGCCTGTTTACGATGCAGGTCCAATCATGAACGTATTGCGACAAGCCTGGTAAATCTTTTGGATGATCTCTTAAAACTCACCACTGCCCAAGAGATTGAGATAGCGGTCAGGTTGCTCTTGGCCGCCATTTTCGGCTTGGCGGTGGGTTACGAGCRCCGCAGTGCTGACAAGCCTGCGGGCCTGCGGACTCTGTCGTTGGTGTGCTTGGGTTCGGCAATGTTCACCATAATCTCTGCCTTTGGGTTTGAAACCGCGGACCAATCCAGGGTCGCCGCCCAGATCGTCACCGGCGTCGGCTTCCTGGGAGCGGGTACRATCCTACGAAGCGGCGTAACCATATCGGGGCTAACAACCGCGGCGACGATCTGGGCTACCGCGGCCATCGGCATGGCGGTAGGCTCAGGGCTATACATAGCGTCGGTCAGCGGAACCGTACTTATACTGGTCATCTTGTACTTGTTTGCGCCSGAAAGACCGAAAGCGGAATAAACCCGGCTCCCCTTTGGAGGAAGAACCATGGCAACGACTCGGCGTACTTTCCACGATCATTTAAACGCGTTCTGCAAGGACACCGGCGCCTACTTACAGGGAGCGCCCGATGGTCCATTGTCCGGCCTTACCTTCGCGGCGAAGGACATCCTGGATATTGCTGGGTACGTCACCGGGGGCGGCAACCCCGACTGGAAGGAGACGCATCCGGCGGCGGACAAAACCGCCTGGACCGTGCAGACTTTGGTCGACGCTGGGGCTACGATGGCCGGGAAGTCTATCACCGACGAACTGACAAGAGGAATATTCGGCGAGAACCCCCATTACGGAACGCCCACCAATCCCCGGGCGCCGGGGCGTGTACCCGGTGGCTCATCCAGCGGRTCGGCCTCGGCCGTCGCSGGRGGKYTSGTYGAYTTTGCCYTGGGTTCGGACACCGGMGGGTCRGTCCGRGTGCCCTCCAGCTTCTGCGGACTTTACGGTCTCCGTCCTACTCACGGACGCATCCCCCTGGACGGGATCCTTCTGCAGGCGCCCAGTTACGACACCATCGGTTGGTTCGCCGACGATCCGGAAACCTTTGCCCGCGTAGGCGCGGTGTTGCTGCAAAGCCAGATTCCAGAGGCACGTCCCCAAAGCCTGATCATTGCCGAGGACGCCTTTGAGCTAGCGGACCCGGAAGTGGTCGACGTTCTTAAGCCCAAAGTAGACTTAGTATCATCCCTATTCGGGGAAACCAGAAGGGAACGGCTATCCTCCGGAGGGCTGATCGAATGGTCCGGGCAACAACAGATCCTGCAAGGCCGGGAAGCCTGGGAAAGCGCGCGGGATTGGCTGGACCGGGTAAACCCACGGCTGAGCTTTGAGGTAGGAAACCGATACGGCCTCGCCCAGTTGACTACCGGCGAGGAAGTTGCCGCGGCCCGCAAGGTGCGAGGGGAGATATTGAAGCGAATGAGCGAGGTATTTGCCGGAGGCCCCGTTATTTGCCTGCCCACCACGGTCTCGCCGGCCCCGCCCACGGGGCAAAGACTGTCAGAACGGGCGTCGCTGCGCGCCCGCAACAGCGCCCTAACCTGCGTAGCCGGAACCACCGGCGCTCCCCAGATCAATCTTCCCCTAGCGGAGYTAGGCGGCCTGCCAGTGGGCCTATCCCTGATCGGTCCTCCGGGGACCGACGAACTGTTGATAGCTTTGGCTAAGGAAGTAGAGGGTGCGAATAGATGAGGTGGCTGGGCGAGACGTTGGGGCTTAGCCCACGGTTCGCATCATGGGAAAGTACTGGTGGAGTTATCAACACAATCCCTGGGGAATGCCAAGGCTCCAGTCGAACAAGAAGTCTGATACCTTCAGACTAGGAGCCAGATCGGCCTAGCGCACGTTATTGATCACTTCTCGCGCCTTTTCGTGCTTCTTCTTCATGATATTCGACATCAAAGTGAACTTCCGATTGTCTGCCTGCATCTTCTGTTGCAAGCCCAAGTACTGTAGATTGAACGACTGATTCATCTCTTGCATCTCTTTAGTGGATCGCATCTGGTTAGACGCTCGTGACTCTTCAGTCTTTTCTATCAAAGCATCAATCTGTTCGCTCGAAAGCTTGWGCCAGTTAGAATATTCGGCAAATTGTTTGGCCTCGCGCCCCTCCAGGCCGATGGGCGTCGGCTCCGCAGCCMAGGCAGCCAGAGTCCGGCTCGCATTCCGAAGGATGGCGATTCTCTTTCGGACTTCAATATCTTCGGTGATTAAAGATGGGGAATTCGTGGGGGTGACCGCCGAGGCCGTTGTCTGTGTTGGACCTTGAACGACCGAAGGCTCTGGGTTAGATGCTTGGAACGGCGTGGCGGCGCCAACAGATGTTGCGATAGGGGCCACGGTGGGATTCCTTCCAATCCTAGGCAACGAGTCGGTGTCTATCTTAGGTAAGGATTCTGTATCGATCGTGCAAGCGGCAACACCCAGCGCCAAGATAGCGAGAATCCAAACCGCGCGGTTCAAAAAGCCGGTCATGATAATGCGATCACCCATAAAGACTGGTCGTTTTCTCTAACCCACGGACCCATCAAAGTAGTCACCAAAAGGGCTTGATGGCTCAGGCCAAGCACTGTTCCGCCGTCATCTTAGCACGAGGCAAAAGCAGGTTTAGGTGGACTCKAGAATTCGGACAAGGAACAACGTGCGGAGCCGGCCCCAACAAGGGAAACACAACGGTACACTGGACAATCACGGTTTGCCGCCGCTACTATTTGTCTACTAAGGGATAGAGCCGGATACGGCGGAAACTAGACAACCCGCGCTAGATCCAAGAGACCCGCGCGAGGATATAGTCATCCACCAATACCATCAATAGTTGGACGAKGTAACGATGAGAACAGTCGCGGCATTAGTATTTGAGAATATGGCGCCATTGGATCTGTTTGGACCGATTCAGGTCTTTAACGTGGCTTGCACTCCCGATGTGCAAAGACCCAGTAGGCCCGACACTACCAGGCCCCTCTACCGGGTCATAACCATCGGGAAGCAGAAGGGACCGATTCCCACTGGGAGAGACGGCGCTGGCCCGGTGGTCGTCGCAGAGTACAACATCAACGACGATGTGGATTTCGACATTCTTCTGATCCCGAGCGGCGGTGGCACTCGGGCACTAGTGGACGATCGCGGGTTCGTGGACTCGCTTACAGTTGCTTGTAACAAGGCAAAGATCGTTGCGTCCGTTTGCACGGGAGCCGCCCTTTTATCCAAACCTGGCCTTCTAGACCACAGGCGGGCCACCAGCAACAAAACCGCATGGGACTGGGTGGTCGGACAGCGCAACGGAGTCGACTGGGATTCCTCCCCTCGTTGGGTAGACTTGATAGATAAAGAGACTCAGACCGGCATAATTACCTCAGCCGGAGTATCCGCGGGAATCGATATGGTCCTGGCGCTGGTTGCGGACCTAGATGGTGAACAAGTAGCAGATAACGCGGCTGTGTTCATAGAGCACAATCGGGTAAAGAATCCAGCCAACGACGCGTTCTCCTACCTGGCCGGTGCGTCTTGATCCCATGGTAAAGATGCCGGTTTTATAGGTTAGAYTTCCGAGATCCGGCAACCGCGTCTTTCCCTCACCTCATAGACCACRCCTAAAGAGGCCCCATGGYCTGCCCTTRCTAGCTGATCCATGGAGTTCCCGGACCTTTGGCCTGTTTCCCTAAGATTCTTCCAGGGAGATTTTTAGCCGTTGGTCTTCAATCTTGATCTGGTCCACGCGAGTGATCTCCATCGATCCNAAAAAGAAGCCCWTTGCGGCCATCGATAACGCGACAATTTCCATGGCCTACTCCGATGGTCGTTTCTAGGGGTTGTTGATCGATACTAGATAAACTCTACCGGCGACGTCCCAGGTTGTAACAATGCGCTATCGGGTTTGCGGCTTCTTCCCAAAGGACTAATTCGGCTCACGCCAGCGGCCATGTCCCTTGAATGCTCCCGGACAAGGTGTTATCGACGAACGATGGGAAGAAGACGCCGGCCGGTGCTAAGYAGGGGATAAGGCGATCCAWATAACTGGGGGCGGTAACTAGCCGGTAACTTAACAGTAATTCCCCGGTAACGCTGCGTACTGTTTAATAAGCCTACAGATTGGAGCAGTCGAATCGGGCTAGATACAGGAGGAAAGACCATGGTCAAACCAAACAAAATCGTATCAGGACTCATCGCTGGCGTCGCCGTGGGAGTGGTCGCCGGCCTATTATTCGCACCCAAACCCGGTGAGGCGTCCCGAAAGATCGTGGCGTCCCGAGCCGGAGAGATCCGTTACAAAGCCGGCGGCTACGTAGACGCGATGCGCTCTCGSAGAAAGAACCCGGAGAATCACCCCGTCCTGGTCGGGCCATTCGAATGGCGCTCCGCCTAGGGACACCTTCCCAATGCCTTTAAGCTGACTGTTTTCTCCCGTGCCGGGGCGTTCCTCTTCCCCRGCACGGCCATTCTCCGGTTCGGCTGGTCCTTCAAACCTGATACCAGCGTCATGCCCCACGTCCGCATGTTAATTTTGCCCCTCTGATGGTCAAACGCCCGTCCTCTTCCGGGAACATGGAAGCCARTGGCKGACAGCCATACCCTYTCARGYAAMTACACCACAACGCTTGAGGATAAACTGAGCTTTATCCAACGGAAAACTCTTCGTGGCCGATCGGKGGACGATGAGGATCGAGTGGGGTTGAGCCAGCTCTTAAAGAAGGGCGGTCCGCAGCGCTTTAGCATCCCAAGAATTGGTACCGAAGGTCAGAGTCGAACTGACACGGGGTTGCCCCCGCCGGTTCATGAGTTCGTTGGCAGACGTCCCTTCTCGTACCATCGGGCCTGGAACCGTGCCGCATGGTACGCCCGTCCGAACGCCATTCGAAACTACCATACCGTTTCGTCGCGCCTCATGCCACCAAGTTTGTCGGCATTTTTCCGTAGCTGGCTCAGATACGTTTGATGTTGAAAACGAGGGGGATCGGGTCTTCGGCAGACAATGGACGACGGAATGGTGGGGGACGATGCGTGAGCACGGTCGTTAATGTGGTTGGATCTGTCGCGCCCCCCGGTAGGGCTTAAACTTAGGCGACAGGGGTGTTGGTGGGATGTGAGCGATCCTCCGGGACAAGGTTATTTTGAATCTTAGACACGAAACTTTGACAGCACTGGTACAAACATGCTAAAMTAGCSRYGCGCTTTCACAAAYKGGTGAGGGCGTTCTTTTTTNNGMCYAACGCTATGGAYKGCRGGWGCYCCKCTTGAGAGGGGAAGGYTCCYTACCMTGGGGTAGGGMATGAAGCTAYCCCTAAACAAAGATGGAGTCTASTTTTGTACCGTTCAGGGTATTCCTCTAGATATTCTCAGAATAAGATCAATACGGGGTACATCATCGCCAYAGYGATGGTAGYTGCCGTTGTMATAGCKGCACTYGCCGTAGCCTTCTTCWTTTTCGRTGAAGACMCGAGCCCGCTCCCRTTGACRGRYSGTRCMGTAATAGRCGGTGGAGAAGAACCAAACGGTGTTTCTAAGGTYMCAGCATCTACTNYYMATATCGATGCAACCGTTGAAGCCAGAGTTACGCAAATATTAGCTGCTCAAACTACACCAAACATCGATGCAACGGTAGAAGCCAGGGTTAGGCAGAAACTAGCTGCCCAGCCTACATTCATGCCTCAAGTAATCTTCAAAGAAATCCCTTTGGAGATTATTAAAGACGTGGTGCGGGAAGCACTCGCTGCAAGGGTCGCTACTACCGCATCTCCGATGAGCAAGCCCGCCTTCACCCCACTTCCTATTGCTATTCCGGTTGCAACGCCCACGCCAACATCAACACTAGTACCAACTCTTGTCCCTACGCCGACGCCTACATCAGTGCCAACGCCAATTCCGGTTCCCACACCGATGCCTACGTCAGTACCAACTCCAATTCCGGTTCCTACGCCCATGCCAACACTAGTGCCAACTCCTGTCCCTACGCCGACGCCTACGTCAGTACCAACGCCAACTCCTRYTCCAGGCACAAAGATTGGMAMTRTGRTWTTGWCGCARRACACGACATGGCGAAARTCAGAGTCACCTTTCYACCTAGAAGGGSRAGCACAMGTCVBSRAAGGTGTAACTCTAACTATYGAGCCGGGAGTGACTATTATAGGCRATGGGGGYTGGATYRSYTTTKCAGGAACTRTAAWSGCCGAAGGTAYGTCTTCGGMCAAGATTTCMTTCGAACTRACTACTGCAGGAATCTTCGAAAGTCAATCGARGACRGGCAGATTAAYYGTTCGCCACGCTGTMATTAMAGGCRCAGRAGCTAMAGATAYWTTCTTCGGAGTTGGAGTRTATTTTGTTAARACCCAWCWATTTGGAWKCGGTATGACCGYYGARTTCCATGATTCAATCTTCCGYGGARTRGAGTATYTGGTGTATCCGGGCCCYGCGACYGTGAYKGCTGAACGCAATATTTTCCGTGATTCTACTAGGTTCAGATTTACCGGCAATTCCAGTGCTATTGCCGCTCAGTACAATTGCTTCAACATGCCTTGGCCACCTGTGGTGGTTACCATTACCGGTACATCATCCATAAACTTCAATTCAATTTATGGGATGACTACCCCAATTTCTGAAGAGATGAAAGATAACGGATTCCAGGCGTTTGGTGGTTCTATTGACGCGTCTGAAAATTATTGGCACGGCCTCTCGGAGTCCGATATTCGGGAAACTATCTCAGACAGCACGGTAAGTTCCACTAAAAATGGTTTAGTCGAAATCTTGCCACTACTAACTGGACCGCATCCCGACACCCCGGATTGCTCTTAAGATGAGTGAATGGAATCGAGGCTGATGCAGATAATCTCCTTCCTACCTCGCCACGGCTTTATAAACCTGACTAAAATCCTTAACGTTCGGCTGCGGCGTACGCAATTTTAATTGATGGATTTCAGCCTAAAAAGTGGTGCCGAAGGTCAGAGTCGAACTGACACGGGGTTGCCCCCACCGGTTTTTGAGTCGGATGCCAAGGGTATCAATAGGTTTTTCTAGTGTTGTTGCGTTCCAAATGCGTGCCTGGAACACCCCAATACGTCCATCTGGTCTTGGACAGTTGTCAGAAGTTCGTGCACATTTTCGGAACTCCTCAATCATCTCTTAACAGCCGCGCCGTAGAGTATTTCTTGTGTTTATCAC
>NVSQ01000075.1 GCA_002401285.1 SAR202 cluster bacterium | reverse complement strand
TGTTTCTTCCGTATCTGTTTCATGTCCTGCTCCTTTTTTGCAATTCTAGGAGCGGGACTCTCTCTTAGCTACCTGTTCAAATTTCCCAGACCACCTCAMCCNNCNNWRWTWGCGCAACAAGGAGCGAAATTTAGTATTTTCGTGCTTGATGACTCCTCGGACTCTGACGAGAAGACCCGGGTTGACGTCTGGGCAGCCAGCCACAAGGATGTCCGAATTGTCCGCCGGTCTCATAGGATGGGATATAAAGGCGGSAACATCAATCACTGGCTGGAGAATTTTGGCGACCCGATTCAGTATCCATTCGTCCTTGTCATAGACGCCGATGAGACTGTACCACCCGATTTYACTCTCGGGCTACTGAGGCGTATAGCCTCCGGAAACTACTCATTCGTTCAGGGCTGCCACATTGGCGTTGCGCAAATCCGCACAAGATTTCAAGCAATTTTTCACCTTCAGGTGGAATGCGAATGGTTCTACCAAGTTCCTGGGATGAATATCCTTGGGTCCCCTMCGATGTTGGGGCATGGAGTTTTGATTCGCACCGAAAGCTTGAGAGAAGTGGGCGGGTTTCCAAACGTAATCAGTGAARATCTTGGCCTCACGATTTTATTTGCGGAGAAAGGTTTAACTGGAATAGTCGAACCAGCCAGCGTCGGGCTAGAAGAGTTCCCTAGTAGCTATGAGGCATATTGGAAACGCCGCCGCCGATGGATCCAGGCCGACGCGGAAATAGTAAGAAGGCTACTAAGGAAACTTTGGTATGCGCATATCCCTTGGACAGCCCGACTGRCTTTGGTGGTACGCGAAATGAGATTACCCCTAGCTTCAGCATATTGGTTCGTTCTGTCCGTCACCGCCCTTTCAGGTGTTCTGGATGTCAAGACAGGCTATTCGATGTCACCATACGGGTGGGCGCTGCTAATAGATCTTATGGGGCCTTCTCTACCATCGTTGCTAGTCGCACGCTTACCAATCTTAAGCCGATTACGTTACGTCGTTGCTATGCCTTTCTTAGGGCTTGCGGCATCCGCCCTGCATCCGCCCGCGTCGGTCGCGGGTTTGTTAGGTCGTGGCCATTTCATGCCGACTGGCAGTCGGATCACGGAAGGGGACACCAGCCTGAGATTTTATTCGATCTGGGAAATTGCTTCAGGGCTTCTGTACCTATCCGGAGGCCTTGCCGGCGCCAATTACGCGCTTGTCGCGGTAGGGTTTGCTGTCGTGTTCTCACCAATTTTGAGAACCTGTCTGGGGTCGAAATTTCTAGCAACGGGCGTGGCCGTTTTTTGGGGTTTATTATCCTTCCAGATAGTCCTCGATGTTGCTCAAGGCTCAATGCCGGTGGAACATTTATTTGCTCTCGTGGGCCTTACCATCAATCTAATCTAAGAACACTCGACTTACCTGTATCCGGGGCCACTCATGACTTTGCCACGCGCAATCGCCCGCATGGATACCTTAAGGACCGGGAGGAAAAGGACACTTGCACACCGTTTACCAGCATTCGCCGCCCCAGACATCGGTGTCGCCCACCTAGCCGAGGCCTTGCAATACGGGTCACCGGGGTTTACCGGGTAGGAGTGGGGCGTGGATCAACCCTACCTTTGTGATCTGCATTGGTCTATCTCTTGCCTGAGCAGTTCGCTGCTTTCTCTCCCCAATTCAACCGCCCGTTGGAAATCGGAGTCTGCCTGATCGTCGGCGCCTAGGATTGTGTTGGCTATGGCGCGGCCGGCGTAGGCCAGGGCGTATTTGGGGTTATACCGGATGGCTTGTGTGTAGTCCTGGATCGACTGGGGGTATCGCTCTAGATGGAACTCCGCAATGCCCAGGCTGTAGTGGGCCACGACGGACCCCGGCACAAGACGGATGGCCGGGATTAAGGTCCTCCATACCAGGCTTTTATTGGCCCAACGCTATAAAAACCGSGCCAACGATAACAATTTGCGGATGCCCGRTATTAGCAAAACGGTCCTCCCTGTCTATATTCGGCCTGAAAGATGGGCTCCTTTCTTAAGGAATTCCTTCTCCTGAAACCCAAAGTCAGCCAACATCCTCACGGTCAATCCCCATTCTTGCTACCGGCTTCGCCGCTTCGGCTGTTACAATAACGTTCARAATAACGGATTTAAATCAACGCCGGAGAGGATGCATGCTATGCCGCAGATAACTGGACTTGGTCACGTAGGGATATATGCCGAAGATCTACCCAAGCAGCGTGATTTCTACAGCAGGGTCTTGGGCCTACAGATAGCCGATGAGGACTTGGAAAACCGGGGGATGGTGTTTATGAGCGCCGACCCGGTGGCCGAGCACCACGAATTCGTTCTGATGAAAGGCCGAGTGACCTCTGACRACGCTAAGGTGATTCAGCAGATCTCCTTCAAGGTTCCCACCATCGATGATCTGCGCGGCTACAAGAAAGCGCTGGAAGCCGAGAATATCAAGATCGAGAGAATCGTYAGCCACGGAAACGCCTTCGGATTRTATTTCTTTGATCCCGAAGGCAACCGGGTCGAAGTCTACTACCGGACCGGTTTCCCGGTGCCCCAGCCCCACGGAGACCTCATCGACCTGGACCGGACCGATGAGGAGCTTATAGGSGACGCCCGAGAACTGCTATCGACCAAGCAACGTTCCTAAAACAGAGGCTTCAAGCAACAGTCACCGTCCGATGTTTCGGACGGTGACTGTTTTAAAGACCCTACGTGAACAAGGTGCAGGGGCCAMACGAACCGGCCCAAGACTCCCCACCTTTCGCCCCATTTTTCCTTGTAGATTTCCTCTTGCACCGGCCCCCTTYAGGCCGGGCAACAATGCTATTCGCCGCCAAGAATGATGTCTCACCGCGTCATTGGGCGGTTCATCACGCATCAAAACGCAGCCAACTTCCTGACCGGGGCTGATCCAGTGTGGATAGTTTTTGGTTGTCCCGTTGKTCCCCCACGAACACACAGGTGAAGAGAGCGGCTCTCGGCGTAAGGCTGTCCGACTTTGACATGCTGAGCACTTCTATTCCGGTCTTACCAGAACCCGGGAAGGCGCCTTGTGTGATGAGAAGTATGGCGATTCTACCGAACGCCGTTAGTCAACCAGKCAATACGCCAGCGGCTCTTCTTGCACCTTTATCGGCGGAAGGTTATGGAGCAGGCGCTCTTCTGATGGAACTGCCTTGCCGCTGATTTCAACGGCGTCGCGGATACGCCGCTCATTGTCCCGGAAAAGTTCGTCCAAAGAAACTCGCTTCGCTTCGATCTTGGCCTGAGCTAGGGTGGGAGTGGCAGGCTCTGCTGCCGCCCTCACGCTCCCTGGAACATGGGAGAGACCCGCCAYSMTWRWSMWCMGSYCTRMKRKASSSRSSWWKCYMMTSGCMKKMYWTKWTMWCRSCSGWCWKWCSYYSTCCYMYMKGWKSKRCKRSGCTRSCYSCAMRRWGCSRTGAAAAGGATGGGGTGAGGTACCACAAGATGAGCAATATCCGGCTTCTCCAAGTTGCTCGGAGCGACAGGAATCACAGTAGGACATTATGCTCCCTCCTCGAACAATTACTCCGGTACCCCAAATTAACCCGCCGTTTCTGAGGAATCCGCTAACCAGAGGGCTTTCGCCCGATCATCTTCCCTCAGCGGAAATAGTCGACATTTCCCACTGAGCCGGTYCGCATTAAACTTATTGCAAACTGTATCGTATGCCCTTATATGCCCATCACCGATATCACCCGCCGTATTCCGARGCGTACCAATTGTAGATGTCGTCGCCGGTGCACATCCAGACATCCCGGTGGCCCGCTATATAGGACAGGGCCTGCTCCAGATACTTGGACCGGTGGGGCACTCCAACCAGAAACGGATGCAGCGCGATGGCCATGGTGCGGGGTATRGTAGCTCCCTCCCGGTAGAGAACGTCGAACTGGTCGCAGATCTCCTGGTAGAACTCTTGGTCGGACCGCTTGGAACTGAGGATCATGCCGATGTCGTTGATGTGCTGGGTGTACGGGATGGACGCCAGCTTCCCGGTTTTGACTTTGATCTGGAAGGGCTGGTCATCGCATACCCAATCGCAAACATACTTCACCCCCGCCTCCACCAAAAGCTCCGGCGTCACGAAGCTCTCCGCCAAGGCCGGGCCCAGCCATCCGATCGGCCGCTTACCCGTTGTACGTTCGATGATGTCCAGTGTGTCGCCAATCACCTTGCGCTCTTCGTCTTCCGGCAGGTTGGTGAGATTCTGGGAATTGGTCATGCCATGRCCCAATATCGGCCAGCCCAACCTGGCCATCTCGTCGACTACGGGTTTTTCATGAATGCACACCTCCCCGTTCAGCGTCGACGACCCTTTGATCCCCAGGCGTTCCATCATCTCGAACAGCCGCCACATCCCCACCCGCAGGCCGTAGTCACGCCACGCGTAGTTGATAACGTCGGGTTTGAGGTGAGCCAAGCCCTCGGTTTGGGACGTGGCCGGCACATCAATCTTGAAGTGCTCCACGTTGTAGCAGACCCAGACCGCCAGCCTCTCCCCGTTTGGCCATCGGAAAGGAGGCCGTTGGGTGATTGCCGAATAGTCGTACCTTGTGTTGTCTAACGGCATTCCTTATTTCCTCCTTGGGGTTTCCGTTTTTNTTATTCGTGTCTACCRGGYATCCCGATCGTCCTAGCTAGTCGAATGACCTGGCTGCCAGAACTCCCAGCGGCTAACGGTCTACCGAGACCACAAGTCACGAAACTGGGTGGCCACCACCTGATCGTAAGGTACTGGACCGGAGAGAAGCCCGGTTGCTTGCGCGAATCGGTTCATGCTTTCCACGGCATCCTCAGGGATCGACGGGTCATAAAATGGCACGTCCCGCTCGATCAGCKCCGCTATGATTTCCGATTCGGCAGCGGGAAACAAACGGAGCCCTACTTCCGTGGCCCGGGAAGGGTYTTCTCGTAGAGCGTTCTGCACGTTCACGATCCCCCGCACGGCTCCAGCCACCGCCTCGGGGTCTTTATCCACATTGGCGTCCGAGGTTACCAACGCCGCGAAGGTATATCCGGTGGCTGAGGYTGGGCCSATACCCCGCCGGACATCAAGGATCACCTTACCSGCSCCGCTGCGAACCGCCACTTCACAGCCCATAGCGTTCGCCCAGAATCCGTCGATCTCGCCCCTCTCCAATACGCCCGCGGCATGAACACCGAACGAGACGTCCGGACCGTCAGCACCGGGGACCGGACCCAATTCCACACCGTCTCKCATCGGGTCTATACCCGCTTCGCTCAAGAGATGCCGAAAGGCCAACTCCGGTCCGGGAGCAGCCCCGATGCGCAGCCCTTTGATCCCCTGAACGTCGCCGGGTTCCACTTCCAGATCCGCCCTTACGACCAGCAGCCAGAATGTTTGCTTGGCTAACGCGGCAACCAGCTTGGCCCCCTTCCAATCGGGGAAAGCGGCCAAAGTAGCGTGGGCGGGRCCGGCCACAAAGTCTACCTCTCCATCGCGTAGCGCSGACATAGCCTTGGGTATGGGAGAAATCATTTCCAATTCCGCGTCCAACCCCTCAGCCTTAAAGTAGCCCAATTCTATGGCGGCCACGGCCGGGAAGTAGGAGTTGGAGATAAGGTCGGGCACGGCGATACGCATGAACAGTCTCCTTTAGGATTTTGTCAGCGCCAGCTATTTTCGGCGCAGTTTGCCATGGATTAAGCGGCGGATATGTGACTGGCCCAGGGGACGCCATTGGGATCAGGTCGTCGATCAAGATGGAATTGATAGCCGCGAATCAGTGTTCACCATCCCAATTAAGCGGCCTTGAAAGGCATTGCCCCNCCMAAAMAACGCCAGAATTTGCCCGCCTAATTCTATACCTTTTCGTGGCTAGTGGGCATGGAGCTTTGTCGAGATCGCGATGGATCGACTGGACGTATCCTACTTGCTGGTATTAATATTCCCCCATTATGGCTTCCGATAGGCTCCAACGACAGATAGAACGGCTTCTCGATGAGGCCGACTTAGCCATCACCGGCGAGGATTGGTCCACGGTTAGCAGCCGCGCCAGATCGGTCTTGGCCATCGACCCTGAGAACGCTGAGGGACTGGCTTATCTAGCCACCGCGGATCGGRCTTTGGACGCGTCTGCTTCTCAACCCCCAACTCAGTCCACGCTTTCACCACCGATAGTAGCCCCAATACCCGCGCCTACTTCCTTTGCTAATGGGCGCTACCAGGTCAAGCGGTTCCTGGGTGAGGGCGGCAAGAAGAAAGTCTACCTGGCCCACGACACGACATTAGACCGGGAAGTAGCCTTCGCCTTGATCAAGACCGACGGTCTGGACGAAACCTCCCGCATCCGAATCCAGCGTGAGGCCCAGGCCATGGGCCGACTTGGCTCCCACTCCCACATAGTCACCGTTTTCGACTTGGGCGAGGAACAGGACCAGCCCTACATGGTCACCGAACTCATGGGCGGCGGGGACGTAGAAGGGCTCATAGAGAAAGCCGAGGACCACCGSCTTCCCTTGGAACAAGCCATCAAGATCGCCCAAGAGACCTGMCGGGGGATGGAGTTCGCCCACAGCCGGGGCATCGTCCACCGGGACCTGAAGCCGGGTAACGTGTGGCTGACTGAGGACGGCATCGCCAAGATCGGAGACTTCGGCCTGGCGGTGGCGCTGGACCGCTCCCGTCTTACCACCGAGGGCATKATGGTGGGCACACCTACATTGACATTAACCTAAAAATGGTAGGGAGTGCCAAGGGGTTCACATGACTAAATCACAGGCAATATCAATCTCCGGAGCATTGTTGGGCCGTACAGGAGGACCRTCAAGTAAGGGTGATTGATTGATACCTGCGAATTTATGTGGTAATGGGGCGGCCGATCGCCATCGCCACCTCCAGATCAGCCTATGCTATCGCTGCCGTGTTTCTACCGAGGCCTTGACGTTGTCGAGCTGTTTTTTGAGGCTCTTGGCCGCGTAGTAAAGATAATTAACTTGTTCTTGCAGTTCGYCGGCCAGCCTTTCCCGATCCGCCCGCCGGGCTGCGGTCTTTAACGACCTCAGAATTGGGACTTATACTGCCCGGCGTGGGGTCACCAGGCCCACGTGAGCAGATCCAGGAAAAAGATGATGTTTTTTTCACGTCCGTCGAGGGGATAGAAAACCACGTAGAAATCAAAACTCCTAAGCCAAACTATGACCAGGCCAGGAGTTCCAAACGGCGCATTCTGAGGATCCACGCGGTCCGCCACGCGGCAGGTGTCAACCAGTTAGAGGTATTCGTTGGAATGCCGTACAACCCGAACGGGTTGCTCGGTGAATACCAATGGCCGACCACGAAATATTTCCTGGATTTAGGCCGTGACATAAAGGTTGGCCGAGAATTCTGGAACCACATTGGGAACTCTGCCGATACTTACGATGAGATCCTAGAATGTTTCATGACGGTTGCTAGTAATCGGCGTAGTGAGCTGGTTGCCCTCCTCGGAGGGGTCTGATGTCGGATARCTATCCTTTAGATCAAACAGCAGATGAACTCCGATCTTTCCCGGATAAAAAGTTTTCCCGGGCAATCGGCTTGGGTGTGCGTGGGTTACCCTCGGTCGGGCAGACGAGATGGTACACTCTCTCGGTCTCAGAGGGTGACTTGGAGAGTATCCGAATTATGGATAGCGCATCCGACCTGGACAACGATTGCGGCGACATTTGTGTTTCAGCTACTCTTGAGACTTGGAACCAGATTTTAGKAGAAGGGGTTCAGGGCCTAAGGACAGCGATAACAGCCAACGCGATTGACATCAAGGGTGACCTGCGCCTTTTTGCGCGGTACGCAACATCGGTATTGCACCCCATTGTGTTGGGGAGTATGGTGGTTCTATCCGGGTAAGAAGTCCTACAGTTAAGTGTCTTGCCGTCGCCGCCGACCCYCGTTTCCTAAGGTACACCGCACTTCGTCTTGTAGCTTGAAACTATCCCCGCCTRCAATCTGAAGCAAGGGTGGGATGGTACTCCGAGATTATGACGAAAWGGTCTACAAGGCCCATCAAACTGGAAKCCCCTCCCCGATAATCCGGCGCCWGTSSGSCGACAGTCTGTAGTAGTGGGTCTGAGTCGTGCGGATGTCAGAGTGCCCCACCATCAATGAGGCCATGGCGACCGGTACACCGCCGTCCTCCATCGTCTGGACAAAGAACGCCCGGAACATCTTGGGGCTCACCGGCCGGTCGATGGCCACCCGCCCCGTCTTATCTAAGATGAATCGTAGGACCCGCTGGGTGATCTTCCGGGCGTCCCTCTTGTTATCCCCTCCGCCGAAGATGGGGTCTGTCAATGAGATATTGTTGCCCTTGATGTAATCGCGGAGCTGGACACCAAGGCCCGGGTTGATGTACATGGGTGTTGGCAACCAGCAAAAGTGGGACACTTTTGTTAAGGAGAGATCAGGGGGATGTGGCAGTATTGTAGGACTCCCGGCGCTGCCGGTTGTAGCGTTTGC
>NVSQ01000074.1 GCA_002401285.1 SAR202 cluster bacterium | reverse complement strand
CGGGAGAGAAGTATGTCATTGCCTGCCTCGCTGCCAACGGGCCTCTAGCTGCTCCTGGGGGTGGCATCTTCATGCGGTATGTCMATCTGGCCTTTGAGAATTATTCGGTGTAACTAYAGCAATTGATACACTCCTCGTTCGGGTCCGGCTGRTTAACGGTGTATYCACGAMATGGATTGGGGAAACCGGNAAGTGCTTTCWCTGACTTAGGGCGCACCTGATTCGGGATAACGTGCACATGTTAGATAACTTAAGGCGAAATTGGAGATATCGGCACGGGTTGGGCCCCTTTCTGGACTTGTCCAACACGATGTAATCCAACGTAGGAAACTTTAACCGTAGGAGGCAAACAATGGCCGGCATCGATGTAGACAAAGGAAAAACCGCGTTACTGATGGCTGATTTCGCTATCGTCGGGATGGGGCAGAATCCCATCGCCCAGGAGAGGCACACGTTGGAACGGGCCAAGGAAGTGCTGGACGCTGCCAGGGGCTCGGAAATCTTCGTATGCTATTGTATCTCCCACTTCCGTCCRGGCTTTCCCGAGGTGTCTGACCGCGACAAGACGCGCGCTGCGAGAAGGGACTCTGGTGAAGTGCTACCGGTGGAACCCATAGACCTGATACACCCTTCGGTGCTGCCGCAGGAGGGGGAACCGGTCATAGCCAAGCACCGCACCAGCGCTTTTTCTGGAAGCGCCTTTGAGATGGTTTTGCGGTCTAAGAACATCGAGACCCTCATCTTAATGGGTCATGCTACCAGCGGAGTAATCCTATCCACGGTGCGCTTGGCAGCTGACCTAGACTATAACCTGATTATTGTAGAAGACGGCTGCGCCGATAGAGACCCTGAAGTTCATCAGCTGCTGATGGAGAAGGTCTTTCCACGGCAAGGTACAGTAGTAAATTCAAAGGAGATGGTGGAGGCACTAATCGCGCTGGGCTAGCAAAAACAAAACTGTGTGGGGTGGTAAGTTTCAATTGATCCGTATCCGAAGTCCTAGTCAGGCACGGCGTCAAATACCTCCRGCGTCTAATCTCTTACAGTGTTTTCAACAACATTAACCCTTCCGCTCCGGCCTATCATGGCTTTAATCTTGGGAGGGACCACTGTAATTAAGTTACCTGAAATATCTAACTTTTCGAGATTAGCCAGATTGACTATCTCTGACGGCAATCCCGTCAGCTCATTCGCATAGATTCTCAGGTATTCCAGGCAGGTCAGCTTGCCTATCTCTAAGGGCGAGGACGTTAGCCGGTTATTATGCAGAATCAGACTGGTCAAGTTGGCCAGGTTGCCTATCGTTGGGGGCAGCACTGTCAACTGGTTGTCATTTAGGCCTAGATACGTAAGGCCGCCCAGCCGGCCCGTTCCGCAAAGATGGTGGCTTCCTGGTGTTGCAACCTAYAGGACGASAATGGGCTAACAATGAGCTAAGAATGGACAGTAATTGGCCGAGTATTGCACACATTCAGGCACGGTAAGCCGAAATAAGGGTTTGCACCCGTGTCAGGCTCATCTCGGCCTGGGAAACAATATCGAATTTATGCGTGTTCGCGGAAAAATACCKGGATTAAAGACATATCCACCATAATTTTCTTTTAGACCCAGCAACAGTTTGATCGGCTGCCACTCCGTTGTTCTTTTTGAGATGTATTTGGACGGCAAGCTCAGGGAACAAGCTGGAGAGGGAATTAGTGACGGAGGCTTTCCTTACGGCGCARCACGGACATCCGCGACCCAACCAGTCCGGTCACCGGATGCCGCTTGCCATTCGTGGTCGGSGCCTTCCGGACACTTCCACCTGAAATAAGTCCCCAGTAAGAGGCCTTCGAAATCTAACGGGTCACCCGTTCGGCGTGTTAGGGCGGCCCAAAATTTTGCCCGGTATGTCAGGCCACCGGTATATCAGTCCAATGGTTGGGATGCACCCGCTGTATCCCTCGACCCACTGTTGGAAGGGTCATCCTGGTAGGGTGTAATAGGACGCCGGACCAGGGGAGAAAAAGAAACCACCGGTATCAGCAGAATCAGGCCGAGTGATGCGCTGAGTGCGATAGCAACCTGGGCGTTGAAGAAATTGGCCACCGCGCCCACCAGCAGACCCCCGAAAGCCGCGACACCGATGCATTGACCCAGCACGCCTATGGTCGTTCCCCGCATGTCGGGGGATGCTGAGATAAGAATAATCGTGCTCTGCATGGTGCCGAAGCCGGCCGYGCCCACCCCAGATACCGCCAATATCACGAAGGATACCGGGTACCACGGCGAGAGAGCGAACAGTAGCAGACTCAACAGTTGGAGCGTGATCCCCAAGATATAGACCCGGCCGTGATATTTGACGACTCCAAACCAACCGATAGCCATGGCCGCCATGAAGCTGCCGATCGACTGGGACGAGATCAATACCCCGGTCAAGCCGGGTCCCACGTTCAAATGGTCTCTGGCCACCACCGGGAACAAGGGCTCCACGCTAAACGCCAGCGCATTCATAATCAGCGTAACGGCAAGCACGCTTCTAATGACCCGATGTTTAAGAGAGTAAGCAAGCCCATGGGTGAAGTTTCGCCAAATGGATTGGCCGCGGTTGGACTGTGCGGGGAAACGGGCTTTTATCAAAGCAAAAAAGAGCAGGGCCAACCCATACCCGCACACCAAAAAGACGAAGGCACCAGTAAATCCCGCCAATTGGATAAACAGCCCAGCAGTCAGAGGGCCGACGAATCTGCCTAAGGTCGTGCTGAGGGTTTCCAAGGACATAGCGCTGACTATGAACCGACTCCCTACCAGGTCGWAAATGAAAGAACGCCGKGAAGGGAACTCTAGGACGAAMATACAGCCCAAAGCCAGAGACGCCAGAAACAGATGCCAAGGCTGAACCGTGCCTATAGCGACCAGGCAGAGGATAATCGCAGTTATCAATACGGTGCCCACACGGGTCCAGGCAACCACCAGCCACCGGTTGGCCCTGTCGGCGATCATCCCGGAGAAAATAGCAAAAGCAAACATGGGGACCCATCGCAAGACAAAGAGAAGAGCCACTTGGAAAGGGCTGTCGGTCTGTTGCAATACCAGCAAGCCCATCGCCACCGTGTCCATCCAGCGGCTGGTGTTGTCCAGCGCGCCGGAAGCCCAAAGAAGCCCGAAGTCCCTATCACGAAGGGTGGTCAACAAGAGGGGGGCTGGCGTCRAGTTAGTTCCCTTAACCGGCCGCAGACCTCAGGGTAGCCGGCTATGGTCAAAAGAATAAACCCGGAGACTAGGATCAGCAGGCCGGTATCAGTCATGGTTCCTAGGCTTGACCTTGGTCAGCAGAATTCCCGCTATCAGCAGAAACCAAGCGCCCACCGCGAAAATTGTAAATCCCGGGACAGATGACTACGGGTAATACCAGATGCGGCGGCCCAGCCCGGTGGGCCGGAAAAGTCGCCCTGGGGCCGGAAGGACAGGTGATGGTGTAGAAGTCTTCATAGTCTTCGGTATCCTGCCCGGTGGACACCTCGAAGGCCATGGAAATGTCTTGGTACTGACCACCGTAATCACCCGGGGTTTCCCTGGCCGTCTGCACGGCCAGGACACCAGCCTGGGCAAGGGAAATATAGCCAACGGCCTCACCTTCGCCGGTGAAGTCGAACTTCTCYTCKTCCTTGCCTTGGTCTTCRGCCATGGGGGGATTATAGGGGGTARCGACGGTTTTGGGTCAATTGGGAKACTAAACTGAGGCCAGAATTCGATAACTTCTTGCCTTTTCCTTGGTATTTATTCGCCGCCTCTTCAGAAAAGCTTGTCATAACGTATCTTTACCTTATATAATTACAAGRTATCTTGTGTAATTAGGCATTAAATGGCTACCTTAACYCAATCTGTCGTATCSAGTGCCGAAGCAGCATCTTTCCTTGGGATACACCCGTTATCCATACAGAAGCTGATTTATAGCGGATCGCTCTCAGCGGAGAAGATCGCSAAYCGTTGGCTCATMCAGAGGGATGAGTTGGCARAGTTTGCCAAGACATATAACCCGAATAGAGGCCGTCCCAGGACGAAGAGGAAATACACGAAGAGGAGCACGATATGGCAAAACAACTAAGAGCGATCGTGTACTCGAGGGTATCCACTGACGCCCAGGAACGGGACGGAACCTCTTTGGATACCCAAGAGAGTGCTTCCCAGGAATATGTGGGTGCCAACGGCTGGATGCTTCTGGAGTCCATCAGGGACACTGCSAGTGGTTCCAGCCTGGACCGGCCGGGTATCGAAAGGTTGCGGTTACTGCTCCGACAGGGATCCGTGGACATGATAGTGGCCTACGCCGTGGACCGGCTCTCCAGGAACCAGAACCATATTGGTGTTTTGTTCGACGAGGTGGAGCAGGCTGGYGCTCAACTCCAGTTCGTCACTGAAAAGTTCGAAGATACCGCCAYCGGMMGRTTCATTCTTGCSGCACGCGCTTTCGTSGGCGAGGTAGARCGGGAGAAGATTGCCGAGCGGACCATGCGGGGCAAGGYGGAGAGGGCGARGKCCGGRARGATWCCCCAGGGRACTGGTAAGGGCTGCTACGGCTACAGTTACAATCGTTCCACTGGCAAACGAGAGATYSATGAGTATCAGGCTCTGGTCGTCCGGCAGATATTCCAACGCTATTTGGAGACCAGGAGTTTTTCCRCTGTGTCCCAGGAGCTAAACCAGGCAGGTATACCTTCTCTTGGCGGTGGACAGTGGTATCCGTTGACAATCCGGCGTCAACTCCTCAATGAATGTTACACAGGACGGTTCATCTACAGGAAGACTCAAAGAGTGAAAACCCGCAGCGGGGGGAAGCGAGGATTCACAAACCGCCAGATTGACCGCGATGCCGAAGATTGGATTGAAGTCGTCGATGCCTGCCCTCGGATCATTGACGAGGACGTGTGGCATCGCGTCCAGAATATCCTTAACGACCCCGAAAGAACCAAGCAACTCCCTACGACTCGTTTTTACATGTTGAGAGGCAGGACCAAGTGCGGTCTATGTGGATCCACTATGGTCGGTCAGACCCTGACAGTTAAGGGGCGCCCATTCAAGTATTATCGTTGCCGACACGTCTATGATAAGAACACTAGCCGAGACTGCGCTGCAAGGTATGTAAGGGGAGACAAACTAGAGTCGGCTGTTTGGAACGAAGTAGAACGAGTACTTGCTGACCCATCAGTTGTGCTTCAAGAACTTGAGAACCACGGCGATGTACATACCGCCGTCACGCAGATAGCCCTTCTTGAGGGCGAGATTGCAGCATTGGCGGAGAGAGAGGAACGTCTGGTGAAGCTGTACACGCTTGGGACGATACGAGAGGAGATAGCCCAGAAGCAGCTGGAGGAGATCTCACGCGAGTCAACTGCTCTAAATCATCAGCTTAGTAGTCTGCAGCGCCCAGTTGGATACGACACCCGGGCCATTGACCGCGATCTTCTTAAGCAGGTGTGTTCGGGAGTGACCCAGTGGTTGAAGAATGCAGACGATAGCGACAAGAGGATGGCATTGGAGGCTCTTCAGGTTTCGGTAGAGGCGACCGCTAAGAGCGCAACCTTAACCGGAGTTCTCCCGGTGAACGAGCCTGAGTTTATCASGAWTGAACASWCATCCCGATGTTCGTTCAGTGGTGAGTACAAATAGAGGGTAGTAAAAAYCCTTCTCTCAGCAATWTGGGAGAAGGGTTTATYAAWTCTTGGARCTTCCTCYCCGTCCCCACNNANMMCATTNGCCASYATCMACAAAAYAACCGCTGTATGGGCYTYWCAGRGCCAAAYAASGGTATACYACGGCTACNNNNGNYWYGWTTTTMAGAAAKTTCCTCNSKWRSMWARKMKCKASKTWRSWRKYYMRKWAMSMTYYGRYGAWTTGCACAACCNGGGNRGTAGCAAATGAAGCTACCAAGGCTTCTGGTAGTACTGATGGGTATTGCCGTGTTGGTTGCTTTCATCGGTTGTTCTATGGGTACTGGGGAACCCGATATTCAAGCRACGGTAGAGGCTAGGGGTAAACAGGAGATAGCAGTTTCACCCACTCCAATTCCACAGACAGATACACCAAAACTAGATGCAATCACAGAGGATAAGGTAGGTGCTGCGTCATCCGATGAGTCATTCCAGTCCACTAACGTAACGGCCCCAAAGAGGTGCACTTTATCAGGTGGCGGAACAGTAGAAAGCGGTTGGTCGGGGAATGATACGGGACATAACCATTGTAACAATTGTTTCTGTTCCAACGGTGCCCTGGGTTGCACGAAAATGGCGTGCCGTGTCCTTCTTCCCACCTCCGGCCCAGAACCAAGGACCTCGGTGCCTACAGATAAACCGTCTGCTGGGCCGACCCCTGTAGCGGGAGAGAACCATATCATAAGACTTGTCGGGAATGATGTTGGCGATATAGCCCCAGATTTTASCGTCCTCCTGACTAATGGTGAAACYGTTTCTTCCTCCGATATCCGGAGTAAAANYACCCCGATRTTCCTGTTTTTCTTTAGTCCTTTTTGAGGCACCTGTCGTGCTGAGTTACGGCACATGAAGGAAATCCAGCCAAGGTTCGCTGAAGATGCGCAGTTTATCGCTGTTGATATCGGAGATGGGTCAGATTTGGGAGAACTGCATGCATTCGCTCAGAAGCARGGCTACCCTTGGGCAGTTGGACGAACCAATAGAGAGACGTTAAAGACCCTCGGTGTGACAGTTCAATCAACAAAGATTGTGATTGATGCCGAAGGAGTGATTGTTTATAGAGCTGGCTACGGGAAAGGGACAGGCAAGGATTGRATTTCGGTGTTTGAGAAAYTAACAGGGGAGACACCCGAGACATAAGGATACCATTCTTGATTAAGTCCGGAACTCAGAGAATCGGCTCCCTCTACAAGAACATCACGAATGAACCACAATTCGAGAAACCAAACTTGGGGGACTAACGGTATCGCATGGACATTATATTCCCGATTCTAGGCGTCCTATTCGGTTTGGGGATACCAATCTTAATCGTAGTGGGTATCTTCTATTTCATATTAAAAATCAGAGCAGGCATATCCRTCAGGTTCTCGTATAGGGCCGCATTGAGAATYTATTTCTACGTCGTGATTCTTATTAGTATCGGGCTTGGTGGTCTAGGGGGAGTGTCKACCCTGCTCAAAGTGGGGTTCGGAGAGATAGTTGATCGAGAATTCAGCTATGGTAACGTGTACGAGGAGCATCGATACGACCAACAGCGTGAGAAGGAGGAAGATTACCGCCCTGACACTGGGGATGAAACCCGCTCTCTACCTGAGAAGGTTGAACTTGAAATGAAAGGTAGCCTAATCAACGGTGTGAGTTTGACGGTGATWGGCCTGTTCCTGCTAGTGGTACATTTCTTGGGTAGATGGTGGGTAGAAACAGGAGATGAACGGTCGGACTTGTTAAGRAGGCTGTATCKGATGGCTGGGCTGGTGATTTTTGCTATCGTCMCTATCRTTTCTTTAGCSGCTGGAATACCTGAAACAYTTCGTTAYGCTYTKTTAGATATCAACCCKGGTGAAGAGTCYSCAGGTGAACCCCTATCMATAGCTATCGTCGCACTGCCCGTGTGGATTTGCTATYTGGTGGCGACCTTACGAAATATACGRACCTCTTTGATTGAGCCGACTCAGTAACATAGCGAAAAGACTGCKCTCATTRTATTCGGCACYRATCCGCAGGTTCTGTACGGCGGTAGTCACTCGGGGGAACTTGACGACCMCCTGGCAATACAAGAACGCTTCTCTCAGCAATATSGGAGAAGGGTTCATTAATTCCAGCCTATTTAGGCGGCTTYGACTAACCAGGCGACGCTGTTTGTATCGGTAAGTGGAGRGTGGTAAMAAGTTAACTGGTGGCGCGCTAGAGTAGAGTCCGTCTCCCGATACCCTACTTTTTGTCCTGTCGCAATAGTGGCAAAAAGAGGGGCATATTYGGGCTTCGGTTCGATATCGACGAAATCCTTCCCATCTATGGTAATCCGCTGAAACACCTGCTTGACCAAGGCCTCMCGGTCCTCGTGCGTCACCCCAGGGTGCRKCYMSWGGCCTGGTAAGTTTTGTAGGAACTCGGCAGCRCGCTCCAGATTAGGCAGTTRACGAGGCTTCACGGCGKCGTCGAGTAGTTTAAGTTGGCGCACAAGAACATTCCGCTCCGWGYGGTAYTCTTCATCSGAAATGTCTCCCCATTTGTGCTGCTTGCGGAGGTTTTCCAGGGCCCGTTGCAGYCGTTCCCCTTGTTGATGATTCTCTTGWTGCGGRGGKTCGTCCGCYTTCAACGCTGATATGATGCGAGTCTTCCAGCTRGCGWCCAACTKCAAGTGGGGCATGACCCTATCACCCATCTGGTCTACCAGAGCCTCGACCGACCTGGAGCGGGGTTTCAGCTTACAGTTTCTTCCGGGGCCTCGCCGTTCGTGGGACATCCGCATSTCAATATATTCCCCTCTTGGGTGCGACTCACCGTAGTAGGGGYTGCSGCAGCGGTGACAGGTAAGGACTTGGGAGAARGGGAAGTGACGCACAGGGCCYCTKGGATGRCCCRYCGYCGTGTTGCTCCGGGACCGTTTGATTTCCTGGCACTTCGCCCACAAGTCCTTCACTTCCTCGGAGACTTCGTGTACTCCCTCCGTGATTAGTTCATCGGACTTACCAGCATGGTAGACCACCTTCCCATCGTAGAAGCGGTTGCTTAACACATCCCGGATGCTGGCTTCTCTGAAGGTCCGGAACCCCTGGACGTTGAGCCGTTCAGCCACAT
>NVSQ01000073.1 GCA_002401285.1 SAR202 cluster bacterium | reverse complement strand
CGAGGGGAAGTACTACAACTACCCCGCATTTTACGAATCGTACATGGGCATCCCGAAGCCCTACCAGAAGCCCTATCCTCCCATGCTGCTGCCCGTCGATAGCCAGGAGAGCTTCGTGCCCATGGGCGCCAAGGGCTATAAAATCGCTATCGGAGCAGGAAGCTCCCCCCACAACCTGAGAGGGTCCGCGGTTCTAAGGGAAGACGTGCAAAGCTACCGGAAGGCCTGGATAGACGCGGGACACCCAGGAGACCCGACTACCGTGGTCCGCATACCCACCCTGGTGGCCGACACGAAAGCGGAGGCTGACCGGCGGACCGAGGAATTGATGAATCTCGCCAGGATATATTACTCCGGAAGGGTGGGCATCGGGAGCACAGACGCTGGCAGTGCCGGCCCCGATGCGACTGCGGAAGCAAACCTGTTTGGGACACCTGAAGAAGTGATCGACAAGATTCACGAGTTTCGGGAGGCCTTTAACTCAGACGAGATAATGTTCGAGTGCAACTGGACGTCATCGGTCCCTCGCGAAGTCGTGATGGATACTATTCGGTGCATCACCGAAAAGGTGATTCCCGCGTTCAAGTAACACAGGAGACCAGTCAATGGTTACCGGGTGAATGGCGGTAACCTTAAACGTAGCGAGAGGGTAACAAAATGCAGGTAGTCCGCGTATATACCGGCTCCGACGGCGAGTCTCACTTGGAGGATTTGGACCTGGGCTATGAGGCCATCGCCGAGGCCGAGCGCACGRCGATGAAGACCGCCTCGGGGATCCAGTTCCGGCGGGACCCTCCGGGCCGATTCCAGGACTTCCACGTAGCTCCCCGCCGCCAATTCGTGATTACRTTGGAAGGGCAGGCGGAGATMGGCCTGGGYGACGGCACCAAGMGRATCTTCAAYCCCGGGGACGTTCTGCTGGCCGACGACCTCACCGGCAAAGGCCACACCACCGGAGTTTATGGAAACGTTTCCCGGGTATCGATCGCCATTCCCCTGGTCGATTAGCCGGCCGGGCACTATCCCATCGGAACGATCTAACCTATAATTCCCGGCAAGTTCAATAAGGAATAGGAGGAASGTCCATGTTCAARACAACCGGAATCGACCACGTAGCGGTAAATACCAACGACATGGAAGCAACRCTCCAGTTTTATTGCGGCATTCTCGGGATGMGAYTGGCCCGGACCTCCCGCACYCCGGACGGACGCCGGCACTACAACGTAGAGATCGGCGGCGGCAATGCSTTCGCGTTCTTCGACGGCGCCGATAAGCCCGGTGAGGCCACSCCCCAATACTTGAACCACTTTGCCCTGCCCGTRGCCACCGAGGCCGAGTTCGACGAAGCATACCAGCGGYTGAAGGACCAYGGGGTRGAGGTMACGGAAATCATCGAGCGAGAGTACGGCAAGACTTACTATTTCCACGACCCCAGCGGCATCCGGCTGCAGATCGARTACCAGTCGGCCGGTTGGAACGATGACTTRACGGGAGACCCGGACCCGGTGCCCATGGTCGCGAAACTCTCGGGCCAAGGCTAAAATCCCCCAAATCCCCCCTTTACGAAAGGAACCTAGTTAGAAGGCTAAATGCCCTATGAGCATGGGCAAATTCATTATAAGTATATCGTTTGCGCTATCTGTAGTTGCGGTTATTTTGGCTTTGTGGCCAGCAGTAGCAGATGCGCCGTGGGAGACATCCTCACGCGAGGAACACTGCCTCAGGTTAACCGAAGCGGCGGCGGCAGCTCCTATGCCGGGACCCGCTTACGGGCACGTCATGAGAGAGGGCAGCAAAGCTGGCTGCTGGGAGTCCGAGGAGGAGCGCCGGGCCCGTATTCGCCTCGCGGAATGCATTCGCCAAAAGGGATTCATCGGGTGCGCAACGACGCCTTAACGGCAGAGAAACGGGTTTGCGAAGTACATAATCGCCTTTACGAAAGGRRSCTWKTTWKMRGGMWRAMWGCCSKRYGAKYMTGGKYWWAWWNATTAWRMRKRWRTMRWWWRYGCCAACGGTGATGCTGGATGAAAGCCTGGAGATGTACTACGAGGACGACGATTACACCGACCCTTGGCGCGATCCGGAAACTGTCGTCCTGCATCACGGCAACGCGAAAAGCTCCCGTTTGTGGTACGCCTGGGTGCCTCTGCTAGCCCGCCAGTACCGGGTGGTGCGGCTGGATGCCCGGGGCTTCGGCCGCTCCAGCCTCCCGCCGGAAGGCTWCGACTGGTCGCTGAGCAATTTCAGCACCGATCTGCTACGCCTGCTGGACAAGCTGGGTCTGGAAAAGATTCACCTGATCGGCGAGACWGTGGGCGGRACCATCTCGCTTCAGTTCGCCCACGAACACCCGGACCGSCTGCACTCCCTCACCGTYTGCACYTCGCCYTACARATTYGCCGGRGTSGCMACCTACCAGGATTACTACAGATTGGTGCAGGACGAAGGGGTCGCCGCTTGGGCCAAAAAGACCGGCGAACGCCGCATAGACCCCAGCGCRGAYCCCGCCCACCATCAGTGGTACATMGACCAGATGTCCCAGACTTCMCARAGRGTAGTTTTAGAAACGCTGGCCTACCTGGCGACTCAAGACCTGTCCGGCATCCTACCCAGCATCCAGAYCCCCACGCTGATCCTGGTGGCCGAAAACAGCGCCGGCAACACGCCGGACCGCACCCAGGGCATGGCATCCCTTCTACCCAACAGCACTCTGGTGGAGATTCCCGGTACCAGCGGCTACGTCCAACACTCCGCGCCAGACAAATGCGTAACCGCCTGGCGGGAATTCATCGGAAAGCTAAGTCACAAGTAGCTGTCAGCCATCGGCCGTCAGCCATCAGGGGTACCCCGCAATGCTTATCAGCCGGAGGTGGGGCTGAATGCTGACCGCTGATAGCTTTAAAACAACGACTTTGACTGTCCGCCGTCCACGTTTATACAAGTGCCGGTAACCAGATCGGCCCGGTCGGAGGACAGGAACGCCACCATCTCCCCAATGGGTTCCGGCCAGCCAAATTGGCCCGCGGGCAAGTTGCGGGTTATGAATTCGGCAACGACTTCAGGAGTGTTAGTCTTCTGAAACCGGTCCCAAGAACTGCCCGGGAAGTCGATGGACCCCGGGGCGATACAGTTGACCCGCACGTTGGTGGGCGCCAGTTGCAGCGCCAGGTGTTTCGACAAAGCGATCAGCCCCGCCTTGGCCGTCATGTAATCCACGCTGCCGCCGTGCTCCCGGCCATAGATCGACGAGATGTTCACGATGCGGCCCCAGTTCTGCTCTTTCATGTGAGGAAGCACCAGGCCGATCATCCGGTAGGCGCTATATAGGTTGAGTTCCAACCCCTCCTTGAAAAGGTCCAGGCTGGTTTCTTCAAGAATCGTCCCTTTGCGTCCTCCCACGTTGTTCACCAGGATGTCAGGTTGCCCCAGATGATCGATGGTTTCCTGGTAAAAGCGGGCGGCATCGTCTTCGGACGTGACGTCGGCCGAAGTCCCATGGGCCTGGTATCCCAGACTGGCCAATTCAGCGACCGTGGTATCCAGTTGCTCCTGACTTCGGGCGCAGATCGAAACCTTGCATCCTTCCCTCGCCAAACATAGAGCCGCTTGTCTCCCCAGGCCCCTGCTCCCCCCGGTTATCATCGCAACTTTGCCCTCGATACCCAGGTCCATGGCTACCTCCTGTATCACCTCATCGATTTAGTTCCCAATTATAGCCTCAACGGTCCCAACTCGTATTCTCCAATTAGATCGATCGGTTGATGGGGCTCCCCGGCGTTCTCTGATATCAAACCGGTGACCGTTTGGTGACCAGTCTGAAGTTATATAGGGCCTGATGGACGAAAGGAGCGCCTGTTAGAGAGTATTTATCTGCTTTGGAAAATACAGATATAGCTAAAAAGGAGATTCTCATGAGGTTTGAATTCCGCAACATCGATTTGGTAAGGATCAATCGAAACTTTCCGACGAGCGTGCGTTCCACCATCAACGTCGCCGATGTAAACGGGACCATAAGCAAGGTAACGCTTGCTTTCAACATTCTGCACACATTCACCAGTGATCTGGTGGTTACCTTGAGGAGTCCGGGTGGCCAGAGTGTGACACTGGTCAACCGTGAAGGTGGAAGCGGGAATCACTTTCTTGGCACTGTATTCGACGACGCCTCTACTTCATCGATCGCTAACGCCCGGCCGCCGTTTAGGGGGCGGTTTCGACCCGATGAACCACTTCGTAACTTGGACGGCGCCAACGCGAACGGCGAATGGACTCTTGAGATAGACGATGTGGCTTACCAGGATGGCGGTCTGCTCCTCAGCTGGACCTTGGGCTTCATGGTGCAACGTGAAACGTCAAAGTTCAAGATTGAGTTGGACTTCCAGGGCGGCCTGAGCCCGTCACAGCGAAGGGTGTTCGCCAATGCGGCGGAGCGTTGGTCAGAGATCATCACCGGAGCCGCCGACGGAAGTAGTCTTAGCTTGACTATCGAGGCTGGGGGCATCCCGATCGACCGCGGCGGCGTTCCGGGCGAGGGGAACGTACTGGGGCGGGCCGCTCCGACGGGTTTGCGGAACGGACTGCCTTCCAACGGCATCATGGAGTTCGACACCTTCGATCTCGACCGCTTGGAAAACGACGGCAGTCTGGTAAACGTGATCATCCATGAAATGGGACACGTCCTGGGGCACGGCACGATCTGGAGGAGGCGGGGACTCGTCATCGGCGAGGGGTCTTTCGATCCACAGTTCATCGGTATCAACGCGATGGAAGAATTCGGAGTCCTGTTAGGGACGAATCGGCCGACGCCCGTTCCCGTGGCCAATCAAGGTGGTCCAGGTACCGAAGGTGCCCACTGGCGGGAAACCACCTTCGGTCGGGAATTGCTCACCGGACGCCTCGACTCCGGAATCAATCCGATCAGCCGAATGTCCATCGCATCCCTGATAGACCTGGGCTATCGTGTCGATCTCGACGCGGCTGACTCGTACGATTTACCCGATGCGCGACTACTTTCGCTCCTGGGAACCGAAGGTAGCGGATCGTTKYSYTGMYSYSSSCRKWMTSMYYSAYYSRYRSKWYSRTKCMTCACTBGCCGAAVGATTCTCCCCTCCGCCGGGCGATCCGGCGGAGGGGCTTCACCATCGAATAAAATATGATGTGGCCGGTAAATCGCATGCTCGGGCCCCGATGATGATGCGTTGGCTTGATCTTAGCCGGCGGGCGATCCCGACATACTCGATCAACGTAAAGTCAGACCTATCCGGCCACACAGTTCCTGCCGAAGTTTCCCCAAATTAACCACTTTGACTGTTCCCTCATCCAACCAAGTCGTCCATACAACCGTCTGCGTGTCCATACCGTCTTCGGCCTTGGCCGTTTCGGTCTAACAGTTTGCCTGCTATGCAAGGCCATCCGGTTCCAGGCATCGGCTATAATTGACCGGCGCACGAGGCGGTCAGGGAGGCGATCGATGTTGGCTCTGGAAGGCATTAAGGTCCTGGATCTTTGCCGCAATACTCCCGGCATGTTTTGCACCATGGTGCTGGGCGACTTGGGCGCTGACGTGCTCATGGTGGAGCGCCCACTGTCCGGCGACAGGGCGGAGTACGAGGAGGCCATCTTTGGCGTCAACGATCTAGAGGCCGAGCAACGCCGGGCCGCCTACAACGCCTTGCAGCGGAATAAGCGAAGCDTCGCSCTGAAYTTGAAAGAACCTGAAGCCAGGGATGTGTTYTACCGGCTGGCCGAATCRGCGGACSTGGTGGTYGAGGGGTTCCGGCCGGGAGTGGTCGAYCGGTTGGGYGTWGGTTATCAAAAARTRGCTGAGATYAAYCCGCGGAYYGTMTAYTGCTCCATCTCCGGCTACGGYCARGACGGTCCMTACGCCGGGATGGTGGGCCACGACATCAACTACATCTCCTTGGCCGGGGCGCTGGGATTGATCGGCGATTCCGAAGACGAAAAACCGGCCATACCCTTGAACCTGCTGGCCGACTACGCCGGCGGTGGCCTGTGCGGCGCCGTAGGCATTCTGKCCGCCCTCYTGGCGCGGCAGACTACCGGGCGAGGCCAGTACCTGGACATAGCGATGACCGAGGGTGTTCTTTACATGCTGGCCGGTGTGATTTCCGACTATCTAAGCAGCGGAACTGTCCCCGGCCGGGGTACTACCAGGCTGAACGGCGGCGCGCCTTACTACAATGTGTACGAGACCAAGGACGGCAAGCACTTCACTATCGCGGCCATTGAACCTTGGTTCTGGCGCAACCTCTGCGCCGCCCTCGGGCGCGAAGACCTGGCCGATAGCCGCGCCGCCGAGGGCACGCAGAAGCAAGAAATCACCCGATTCCTAGAACAAACCTTCCGAACCAAAACCCGTGACGAGTGGTTCGACATCTTKMAAGACAAAGATATCTCCGTGGGCAAGGTGTACTCCATSGAAGAAGCMTTGGCCGACCCGCAATTCGCCCACCGTGGCATGGTGATCGAGGTCGAGACCCCTTCAATAGCMGARGGCAARGTGAAGCAGGTGGGCATACCGTTCCRTCTMTCGGAGACGCCGGGCAGCGTCCGCCACCCCGGTTCCGTTACCGGTCAGCATACSGCCGAGGTGCTGGCYGGTCTGGGCTATGCTCCGGCCGATATCGAAGAGCTGRTCCGMCGCGCCGTGGTGCAGTAGGCAGATGAAGCACCCTCGAACTRTCCGCTACCGTGCTTGAAGCTTCCCGGCGGAATGATTTGGCCGGACGGRCCGGCGATTACATCGTTCGGCACTCCGGTTGGTTCATCGGCGCCGTATTGGCGCTGACGGCCCTWTTCGCGYTGCCCATATTATTCMTGGAACGTCCGGGTCCGGCTTCCCAAGACCCCGGCGGACCGGTGTTCGACCTGCTGGAAACCGTGAACCAGCGGTTTCCTCCCCGGATCCACGTCACCACCTTCATCGTCGAAGACCCCCTAGCGGATCCCTCGGAAAACCAGCAAGGGGATATCCTTCGCCAACAACCCTTATGGGACCTATACCGGAACGAACGAAAGTTGCGCGCTTCGGAACTGGCGAGCTTTTTATATACGGGTTACGACGCCGACAACGAACGCCAGATCCTGGGCGTGTACACCATYGCCGACGCGGTACAGAACCTCTTTCTGCTAGACCCCGGCACGGCTRCCTCTCTGGAAACCGCTACCGACCAGCAGGTGAAAGCGGCCATATCCCGTATCTTGGACAGCCCAACCGGCCGGCCCCTACGTGGATCTCTGTCCAAGGACGCCTCWTTCCAAACCACGATYGTAGACGGCCARGAGATCAAGTCCTGGAGGKCGGCRGCCTTTTCCGYCTTCGTCGCCTCCGACAACGCCATGCTGGGCGGCGGCCCCTTGACCATAAGTTTGACYGGCGACGATGTAACCCTYGGCAAGGAACGGTTCAACCGGCGGGTACAAGAGATATTGCGWTCGGRTCAGACCRGCTATCGCTTGTGGGGCGTGGCGCTGGACGTAAACCTGGTATCTCAAGAACAAGGCAAGACGGCGATACCGTTCATCGTTGCCACGGTGGTTCTTGTATTGGTGGTGGTCGGAGTYACCCTRCGYTCCATGGGAATCGTGGGRTTGGCRTTCCTTGGYCTAGCGATGCTGTTCGTATGGCTCAAGGGATTAACYATTCTGGCCGGACTGGGTTCATCSCTGATYCTGGACCTGATCGTCCCCATCGCCATGATYTCTTTGGGRGTGGACTTCCTGATCCACGCCGTGKCCCGGTATCGCGAAGAAAGCCGCCGKYTGGYSGAWCCRTCYYTRGCMTTRCGGGCCGGCTTCGCCGGGGTMTTGGGRGCATTGACYCTGGCAATGCTRTCCGATGGCATCGCTTTCCTGGCTAACGTAACCTCCGGGATCGAGACCGTGATCGGGTTCGGCATMGGAGCCGGAATCGCCGTTCTTTCCAGCTACRTCATCATGGGRATGTTCCTGCCTCTCGTTATCATGAGGCTGGACCAGCGTAGGCTAGGGTTGGTCTATGAGCAAAACACGGCGTCAAGAGGTGGTCAAGGAACAGAACTTGCTGATGAATCGGCCTCCCATCCGGTGGGAACAATGTTAGCGGTGGCGGTCCTGGCATTCGCCCACCATCGCTGGGCGGTCCTGCCTCTTGCCGCCACATTAACCGCGGCCGCCACGCTGCTGGCTATCCAACTGGAGCCCAACCTAGACGTCAAGGACTTCTTCGATTCCGAATCAGACTTAGTCATCGGCCTGGACAAACTTGACCAGCACACCGCGCCGGCCCTCTCGGGAGAACCGGCGGTCATTTACATCCGCGGTGACCTCACGTCCGCCAAATCATTAGATGGTCTGAGAGAATTGCTGGACCGGTTGAGCAAGAACGACAGATTGGGGCAATCGGCGGAAGGGCAGGTTTCTCTTTACTCCAGCACCCTATTCCAACTTCTATCCAAGATAACCGGCAATGCCTACGCCCGCTCTCAGGTAATGGACGATACCGGCGTCGCTATTTCCGACGACGACGGCGATCAGGTCCCAGACGGCCCGGAACAGGTGCGAGCCGCCTTCGACTACATGGTCCGGCAGGGTGTTCCTCTCAACGAAACCACAATGGTTTACGACCCTATCCAGGTGCGGGAAACCCTGCACCACGACCCTACCCAGCCTGGGGAACAGGAAATCATCCTGGTAGTAGGAGTTTTAGGGTCGCGCCAACAAGCCAACATAGAGGCGGCCCGGCAGGCCCTAGAGCAAGACTTGGAACCGCTGCGCCGAGTTTCTGACATCAGCTTTGTTGGATTGACGGGCTCGCCTTTCACCCGGGAAGCCACGTTGCAGGCCACCACCAGGGCTCTGAATGTTTCCCTGCATGGAAGAAAAGCTGTGGCGGATAGGCGAAGTGGGCGTGGGACACGTTGACTCCGCCGCCGGGGTGGGCATCACGTCGCCCAGT
>NVSQ01000026.1 GCA_002401285.1 SAR202 cluster bacterium | reverse complement strand
GATTCATCCCGTCCATGCAAGATTTACAATTCGCGGTCCTTTGGCTGATCTTACAAAGAGGTGTAAACCATGCCCAGTGCAAAGGTCAACGGAGCGGAGATCTACTACGGAGAGGCCGGTAGTGGGCCTCCGATCATTCTTTCCGCCGGAGGGCTTCAGGGCACGCTGGCGGGGTACGAGCCGGTGATGGAAGAATTGTCCCGGGAGCACCGGGTCATCTCCTACGACCGGCGCTTCGGTGGCCAGTCCAGTAGTCCCCTAGTGGTACAGACTTGGGATATGGTCTGCCAGGACGTGATGGGGCTCATGGACGCGCTGGGCATAGAAGCGGCCTACTTGGGTGGGGGGTCCTTTGGGGCAGCCATCTCTTTCGGCTGCGCCGTGCGCTACCCAGAACGAGTCCGGGCGATATTYCCRTCCAACATCGCYGGCGGCGTSATTTGCGACTCRTACTTGGCCATGAAACTGTTCAAGAGCGCSGACATGGCMTTGAACCAAGGCATAAAGGCGGCGGTTGACGCTTTCGATACCGATGACCGGTTTTCCCCCTTTACTCCGGAGCGGGCCCAATACGACCCGGAATATCGCAAGACTCTGGAAGACATGGACCCCCAKGATTTCGCTCARGTKATGCGGGATACCATCTAYGCGCTATTYGAAGGRCCGTATYTGTCCYTGGGRATGACCGARAARACCCTSAAGRGCATTCRYAYCCCAACCATGATCATGCCCGGTAAYAAYGATATTCAYCCCCGRGGCGTCGCCCAGCARGTGCATCGCCTGATYCCCAACTGCMGGTGGGCCGARGTGGCCCCKCACTCGGARGCTCCGGRARARTACGTCCATCGGGTGRTRRASTTYCTGGCKGAGGTYGAGGCCGGCTCCTAGTTCAGCSRYAGRAGAGGRGGYGTMTTWGTGRCSAGYMAGTACTCTGAGGAAGAGCTTCTGGACATGGCCCGGAAGTTCAGTTTCCGCAGCCGAATGGACCGGAACGCSGTGTCCGGTCCGRTCATGGTCTGGGGCCGGGGCTCCGTGGTCCGGGACGTCAACGGCAAAGAGTACTTGGATTTTAACTCGGGCCAGATGTGCGCCGCAYTGGGGCAYAACCACCCACGCATCGTCCAAGCCCTTCAGGAAAGYGCCGASACYCTGATCCACAGCCACATGAGCATGTTCAACGACCGKGAGATTATCYTGGCCAGCCGCATGGCCGAGATCTCGCCGCCGGGGATGAACCGMAGCATGTTCCTAACMTCGGGAAGCGACTCCAACGAAGCSGCCATGGCCATCGCYAARCGCTACACCGGCGGYTACGAGGTGGCYAGCCCCGCAGTYAGCTTCCACGGTATGAACGACTCCACCCGTGCGGTCACTTTCTCCGGGTGGCACGAGGGGTACGGCCCTTACGCACCGGGCAACTACCCCATTTTCGCGCCTTACAAGTACCGGTGTACCTTTTGCCAGGAGCGTTCGGCATGCGACTTTAGCTGCTTGAACTCAAGTTTTGAACTGCTTGACGCCCAAGCTGCAGGTCAATTGGCGGCGGTGATCACTGAGCCTCTGTTCAGCGCCGGTGGAGTCATCGACCTGCCCGAGGGCTGGCTGCGGGAGTTGAAAAAGAAGTGCGAGCAACGGGGTGCTCTACTGATCGTGGATGAGGCCCAGACCGGCCTGGCCAAACTGGGCACGATGTGGGCCTTCGAGCAAGAGGGAGTGGTGCCCGACATTTTCACGGTATCCAAGCACTTTGGCGGCGGCATAGCCATCAGCGCCGCCGTGACCACCGACGAGATCGAAGAGAGGGTGGCGGAGACGGGGCTGGTGGTAGGCCACTCTCACTCCAACGATCCATTACCCTGCAATGCCGCAATAGCCAGCATCGAYATCATTCTGGAAGAGGTACTGGTGGATGTGGCCAAGAACATTGGCGCTTATTGGAGATCCCACCTGGAAGAGTTGGCCCGGCGGCACAGCATGATTGGTGACATTCGGGGTAGGGGGTTGGTCCAGGGCATCGAGTTGGTGGAGGACMGRGTAACCAAAGAACCAGCCTAYCGGGCCGGACAGGAAATCGGYCGCATCTGCYTGGARARTGGSCTTATCTTGAGCGTGCGCCGGCGGGRATCGGTRTTCCGTTTCGTGCCCCCGTTTACCACCACCGAAGACCAAATGGACTTGGCGGCCGATATTCTCGACCAAGCATTTCGCCAGGTAACCGGCCTGGCTTAAATCACTCAGGCGAAGGATGAAGCGAAAACCTAGACTAGAATAAACCCTGGCCTTCAGCCCTATTTCACGAAGAGGAGACTGATGGAATTTGACATAGAACAAACCGATGAACTCTTGAGCACGACGCGGGCGGTTCGCCTTCGCCTTGACYTGGAACGTKATGTGCCGGACGACTTGCTGCTGCGCTGCATAGAGCTGGCGGAGCAGGCGCCGACAGGGGCAGGCGTATCCAGCCGCCGCTGGCTCGTTATCAGGGATCAGGAGACTAAGTCCCGGCTCGCGGAACTGTACCGGGCGGCTGGGGGCAGCCGGATGATCGATAGATCTCAACAACGGGGCAAGGCGGAGGACCTTCAAGAACGAGTGGCGGATTCGGCGGCCCATCTAGCCGCRAAYTTGGAAAARGTYCCGGTGTTGGTTCTGGCCACGATCTGGGGTGTYCATGACGGCAGTGGACGGCCYGGACTATTYGATTCAGTGATWCAGGCTGCCTGGAGTTTCTGTCTGGCGCTGCGGGCGCGAGGCCTGGGTTCGGCCTGGACCACCCTTCATCTAGGCAAGGCCAAGGAGTTCGCGGACCTACTGGGGATTCCCGACGGCGTCACCCAAGTCGTGCTGCTCCCCGTCGCTTGGACCATCGGCACCGACTTTAAGCCCGCGTCGCGCCGGAATACCTCGGAGATCGTTTGGTTCGACCGGTGGGGGTACACTAAAGAAAATCCGGGCGAAGTAAGCTCATTAATTGCGGCCGCTCCGGGAGTTACCGTTGAGATCGACATCGCCGCTTCGCCGGAGCGTGTCTGGGAGTTGGCGAGCGACATAAACATTTCTGCCCGGTTCAGCGATGAGTTCCAAGGCGCCGACTGGATCGATGGCGATGGCCCCAGCGTAGGCGCGTCATTTCGAGGCAGAAACGAGCGGGCCGACGCGAACCGGGTGTGGGAAACGACATCATACGTTGTCGCGTGCGAGCCGTCCCGGGTTTTCGCCTGGAACGTGAATGACCGCGACCAGCCCAGCGCCCAATGGCGGTTCGAGCTGGAAAAGATACCCTCAGGCACCCGGTTGCGCCAGGGGCTAATCATCGGACCTAGCCTGTCAGCCACGGGCAGAGCGATGGAGGCGAATCCCGACCAGGCGCAGCAGATCCTCACCAACCGGCGGGAACAACACCGGGGCAACATGCTTCTGAACCTTGAAGGTATCAAACGCTTTGCGGAGGCGGATGTCTGACGTCTTGAGATTGAATCCCCGTTGGACAATCCTATCTAAGTCAATACAGGAGGACGAAAATGCCATACGTAGATAGCGCAGGTGTAAGCATCCACTACCACGTCGAGGGGGRCGGCCCTCCGTTAGTGCTGCAGCACGGCCTCACCAGCAGCCTGCAAAACTGGTACGCCTACGGATTCGTGGAAGAACTGGCCAAGGACTACCGGTTGATCATGGTGGACGCCCGGGGCCACGGACGCAGCGGCAAACCCCACGACCCCAAGGACTACGACCTGAAACTGCGGGTGAACGACGTTCTGGCGGTGATGGACGACCTAGGAGTGGACAAAGCCCACTACATGGGATATTCCATGGGAGGCCGTATCGGCTTCGGCATCGTGTTGCACGCTCTCGACCGGTTCCACTCGTTGATCCTCGGCGGAATCAGCGCGGACACTGCCAATACTGACGTTCGTCCCGAAGACCGGATCTCGTTGCTGCGGCAAGGAATTGCCCATTAYGTGGCCGATGCCGAGGCGAAGGAAGGCCCAATGGAGTCGGGACGCCGGGAACGGTTGCTGGAGAACGACCCCGAAGCATTGATCGCGGCGACCACCGCGCCCAGAGGAACCGATGGCGTAGAGGATCTGCTGCCCCAGCTCAACATTCCCTGCCTGCTTTACTGCGGCGAAGCCGACGGGTTCTTCCCTGGGGCCAAAAAAGCCTCCCAGCTCATACCCAACGCCCGATTCGCGTCATTCCCCGGCCTAAACCACGGCCAAGCATCCCGAGCCGCGGAAGCGGTACTACCCCACGTCACCAAGTTCCTAAAAGAAGTTACGCAGAAAGTGGGAGCGGGCCGTTAACGGCCCGCTCCCGGATGACAGTGTYGAGGCCGCCTGGCGATAGGCGGCTAAGAACTAGGGCGCTAAGCCGGCCGTGCCCGTCYGGCTACCAAGTTCGCCGGCTTTGCCCTTTGACTCGTAGGGTTTCAACTGAATCTCGTGAAGGGCGGGGATGACTTCCTTGCCCATCAACTCGATGGACCGCATCACRTCCTTGTGGTCCATCGCCCCCTCGTTGCCGTAGATATGCAAGTATCCGGGACTCAGCTTGTCYATCATCTCGGACAGCTTCCGGGTAACGGTTTCCGGACTTCCCACGATGATATTGTTCACGCCTTGTAGTTGCTCGTAGGTTAGCCCGACTCCCAACCCGCCGGCACCGGCAACATTGCCGGTGGGGCGCTGGGCCTTCACCTGCACGGCCGCCCTGGACTGGTAGCCTGGAGGGTCGTTGTGCTCAACAGGTCCCCGTTGGCGATGCTCGATGGTCCACATGAACTCCCGGCCGATCTCGATGGCCTTTTCGTCAGTGTCGGCAACGAGACAGCGYAGCAGATATCCAAAGTGCTCCGGGCCTGCCTGGTATCCTTCTTCTTCGGCCGTGTCGATGTACACCTGCTTCAGCCATTCGGTTGTGTCCACCAAGGCGCCCAGGTTCATGTAAGGATGGCGGTGTTTGGCGGCCCAGACCACGCTTTCGGGRCTACCGGTGCCTGGGAACCATATGTCCGGGTGGGGCTGCTGCATGGGCTTCACCCACGGATTGACCACCCGGTATTGGTAATGCTTGCCCTCAAAACGGAAGGGTCCCGGCTCGGTCCAGCACTTTATGATCAGGTCGTGGGCTTCTTCGAAGCGGGAGCGATTCTCCGTGGGGTCGAGCCCAGCTTGAAGAGTTTCCACGGCGGTCCCCCGGACGAAGCCGGAGATGATCCTGCCGCCGGAGAAGCAATCGAGCATGGCGATCTCTTCGGCCATGCGGATGGGGTCGTTGACGGCGATCACGTTGCCCAGGATGGCGATCTTCACCTTGGAGGTGAGTTTGGCGATCACCGCCGCATCCAGATTCACCGCAGGCTTCATGCACCAGTAGGAGGCGTGATGCTCGTTGGTCATGATCCCGTCGAAGCCTACCTCGTCCGCCAGAACGTATTGTTCATGGTACTGGTTGTACAACACATGAGCCTTTTCAGGGTCGAAGTGTGTGTTGGGAAAGAACAGCCGGCCGGAGTCATACTTTTCCAAGTCTTCGTCCCCRACGTGCCCGTAGGGCTGCTCGGAAAACCAGAACACTTCGACTTTGTCTTTGGGTCGGGCTAGTTGATCAACCATGGATTCTCCTCCTGTGTGGAAGTTGATATGCTCGCGGCYGCGAGAATAAACCAAACTCGGTTTTGTTCCTTRATTGCCTATGGTATCGGCGTTAGTCGGAATTATAGCCAYGGTGGGGYTTCTCAGCAACCGGCTCAGAACATGTTGCCATCGTATAAGCYCATGGCGGCTAGCAATGTCGCTAGACGATTTTGGTGCATGGACCAGAACCCCCTCTCTAACTNCCCCCGTAAAGGGGGCGAGAATAAGCTCCTTCCGCTTTTATGGATGAAGGTTGGGATGGGGGTGATTTGCCTCCATCGAGATTAACTCGATGTTGTGCTAGCCAACGCGGCAGTATTTGAGCAGGCGCTGGCCTTCCAGGTTCCGGTTAACGTACATGTCGCCCTTGGAATCCACCCACACGGCATGGGCGCCGGTCCCTACTTCCGCCTCGGTAGGCGGACCCCAGCGAGTCAGCAACTTGCCTTCCATGGTAACGATGCTGACCAATGCGTTTAGCTCGACGACGTACATGGTGTTGTCGGCGTCCACGTAAATGTCGCACGGACGGGCAAAATCGGTCCATTGCTCGATGAATGTTCCGTCCGCGGTGAATACCTGTATCCGGTTGTTCTCGCGGTCGGCCACGAATACGCGTCCATCGGTGTGCACCCACACGCCATGGGGAATGTGAAACTCTCCGGGAGCGGTCTTGCCGGGTTCTCCCCAGGAGAACAGCAACTCCCCACCGGCCGAGAATTTGTGCACGCGGGAGTTCCCGTAACCATCGGAGATGTACAGGTCGCCTTGAGGGTCAAGGGCGACGTCGCTGGGGCGGTTGAACGGCCCGGCAGCCCGCACCRCGGGTTCGTTGTAGTTGCCCGACCAGCYCGTGTCCGATGGCTGGTCTCGCACCCCCAAGGTCATTAGCAGGTTGCCTTCCCGGGTGTATTTCAGCACAACGTGGTTGTTTTTCACCGGCAGATATAGGTTGTCATCCGAGTCGATGAACATGCCGTGGGCGTCGGTCAACACGCCCTCGCCCCAGGAATCCAGGTAATTGCCATCCTGGTCCAGGACGATCAAGGGATGCTCGCTCCGGTTGAATAAGTAGACCCGGTCCTGGGAATCGGTAACGATGGCCGTCTGACCCAGGACCCAGCCATCGGGCAACTTCGCCCAGTTTTCCACCAATTCGTATGTGTGCTTTCCCGTCCCAATAGTTGCCATGTCTAGCTCCTTCGCCGAGATTCTTGGCCGGCCCGGCCGTTGCCCAGATGCCTACTATATCGCATTGGATATCTCCCGGCTTGGATAGGACCCGGACCACCCACCCGGTCTCGGACAGGGGCCAGTGCTYAATCAACCCCGGAGTAGATCGTCAACCAGAAGAAACATGGTCCGGCAGGACCGAAGCCCTCCAGGTTGTTGGCGTGGAYCGTATGATACKGAGGATACTGCAGCGTGTCACGGTTGATAACATAAAATATATGTCTGATACGAATTGACTGGCGTGAATGTATGTTGTAGCGTGCCAATCAACGAACGACATCCAGCGCCGGGCACCGGCACAACCCACACCTTAAGAGGTGTCGGGAACTTCAATTTTGCGAGGAGCGATTATGTTGGAAGAACTTATGTGGATCACAATAAGCATGGTGATCGCGACGGCGATACTCATGGGGGTCTTGTGGGTCACCATACCGGGTAAGAAGTCAGAGGGGGAATCTGATTAGCACGGAACCTGCGGCAATATTTGTCACCTTGTCACTGCCGTGACTGATGGGGTTATGGACACACAATTATGTAGGCGGATCTGATACACCTTGTGATGGGAGGGTTACCGTGAAGCGAGATATGGACCTGGTAAGAAAAATACTGCTGGACGTAGAAGAATCCGATGAATGGCGACACTCTGCAGTCACCATTGAGGGGTTAGACGATGAAATGGTTTCATATCACGTCAAACTCCTTCATCAAGCCGGGCTCATCGAAGCCGTTGATAAAACATCACTTGGCACACTATGTTGGCATCCTACGACGTTGACCTGGGATGGCCACGAGTTTTTGGACGCTGCCAGGGACGAGTCTCGATGGGGCACAGCCAAGAACACGTTACTTAGCAAAGTAGGCGTTTTATCTTTTGACTTGTTAAAAGANAANNCGCTCAACCAACTCGCCAAAGGGCAACTGGCGGGATGACCGTTAGCTGCAAGCTGGCGCAAGTGTCCACACCGAAGCACATAGGCAGGCCTGCCCGCGTGGCAACGGAGGCACATACCTGGTATGCCTGACAAAATGCCAAAAGCGTGCGTCATCATAGGGGCGGGAGCGTCTCACGACGTCTGGAATGAAGGCGCGGCCCATGTCAACATCCCTTGGCAGCCCCCACTGGCGACGGACTTATTCGACATTGGGAAACACCCCGAATATGCACCAATCCTAAGTAGATACCCTGGCGCCGAATTCCTCTCGCAGTATCTAGGGCCTGTGTCGGCTCAAGGCGGGCACGCCATAGATGAGGCATTGAGAGACCTGGCTTTCCACGACGACCCTCGGATATCCAAGCAGTTCAATCAAATTCCGCCATATCTGCGTGATCTGATCTACCATACTTCCAGGCAGTATGCACCGATTCCCAGTTGCTATATCCAATTGGTTATTGAGTTGTTAACGACCACACCTCATGAAGTGCTTTTCTTAGTTCTAAATTACGATGACTTGCTGGAGATAGCTCTTGGCCGCTTGGCGAGTCTAACCAAAGAGTTTCAATTCAAAGAGATTGATGACTATATTTCTCCGGGACGCCAGGCCAAAGTAGTGAAACTCCATGGCTCCATTGATTGGTTTGTCCAGATGCCCCATTATGATAATGACTGGGCATTCGCGGTTGGTGAGCTGAAATTGTCYAGCTTGACTGATTCTCCTATTTGGGTCATCGGAGATGTAACTGATGCGAAGATTCATCGAATGCCTAGCAGTCACGACTATTCTTATCCAGTAATCACTGCGCCCCTTGCAGGAAWGGGGTCAAGYGCTACGGTGTGCCCTGCCACTCACATTCAGGTTGCAAAGGATTTCTCCGGGACTGCCGAAAATTCTTGATTATCGGCACAAGCGGGTTAGACGACGATCTCTTAATGCTTCTAGATGACTTGGTTCCAACGGATAAACAGTCATTCCTTCACTTGGTGGATATGGGAGAAGGTGCTACTAAGACGCTGGAGCGGTTTAACAAAGGCGTACGCGCCTTCGYCCGACCCTATCAGGTCCAGTCACTATTCGACATGGGGTTCCAAAAATATCTARCCACCAGACAGATTTCGGAATTTACCGAGTGGCATCCTAGCCCTGAGTGACACSGTAACCCCGCCCCGACGGCCAACGTCACGTTGTAGGCCAGTTGGCTCACTGAATACGGGCGCGATGAACCCTAATTATTAACCAAGGAGCACAGAAATGGAATTTGACGGAAAGGTTGCTATTGTTACTGGGGGAGCGTCGGGTATTGGGGAGGCTATTACCAACGAGCTGGCGGAGAACGGGGCGACGGTGGCCATCGCCGACCTGCTGGAAGACGTGGGGCGGGAGACCGCGCGGGGGTTGGAAGCCCGAGGGTTCAAGGCTAGGGTATTTCCGGTAGATGTATCCGACGCCGCTCAAGTAGGGGCTATGGTCAAGAGCGTGGTGGAAACCTATGGCGGGGTGGACATCCTGGTGAATAACGCCGGCATCGGCCAGCGTTGCGCCATACTTGATATGGCGGTGGAGGAGTGGGAGCGCGTCCTGGCGGTGAACCTGAGGGGGAATTTTCTGTGCTCCCAAGCCGTTGGCAAGGAGTTGGTGCAGCAGGGACGGGGCGGGCGCATCGTCAGCATAGTTTCCACCGCCGCCGAGAACGCTCGTATCAATGCGGGGGCCTACTGCGCGTCCAAGGCAGGCATCCTGCAGTTCATCCGGGTATTGGCTCAGGAGYTGGGCCAATACGGCATCACCGCCAACGCGGTGGGGCCGGGCCTTACGGTCACCGGCAACCCCCTGCGAGAACCCGTGTCCGAAACATATCTGGGGGCTTTTCTGAAAGAAGTCCCGCTGGCCCGRCCGGGCAGTCCCAAGGATATCGCCCAAGTTGTGGCGTTTCTGGCCTCTTCAAAAGCAGATTACATCAGCGGACAGGTGATATACGCGGATGGGGGCTACTCGGCGGGTAAGCTTTCAGTTCAGGATTAAGACCCCAGCGGTGGCGATGACTGGTGGAGCCGGGGGATTGTGGCCTCCGGGTAATTGGTAGTTCAAGTCCAAGCCATCCAACTACCTCGGAGGCCATTTTGGGTTTAAACCGGCTTTGCCGGCTTAACCCTGRGGTTGTTACAAGATAGGACGGGTGTCCAGAGTTACGTTGATGCTTTGCCTTTCCCCGTCTCGTACCACATCAAGAGTTACCTCGTCTYCYGGCCTGGTCTTGTCGATCAGGTAAGAGAKCAGTTCGTCCATCTCATTGGTCGGGAAATCGTTGATCGACACGATGACATCACCGCCGACCGGATAGTCTATCCCCTCGGACTCGACCGTTCGGTCGCTGCCTCGGAGGTCAGCTTGCCCGGGTGGGCCGTCTTCGCTTGCGGCTATCACCAAGATGCCCCTGGTGTCTTCGGGTAAATCCATCAATCCGGCTACGTCGGGACTCAATGTSGAGCCGCTGATTCCCAKCCAGGCGTGTTCATAGGMGACTTCATTGATCAACACCGGAATCACCCGCTTAGCCGCATTGATCGGCACGGCGRAACCGACCCCTGCGCTGGAACCGCTCCGGCTGATRATTTGAGTGTTCACGCCGACGACCCGGCCTTTCCGGTCAAGTAACGGGCCTCCTGAATTTCCCGGGTTGTTGGGCGCGTCGGTTTGGATAACTTTGGGAACGGAGAACGCGSCGTTTCCACTGCGAATGGYGCGCCCCACCGCGCTGATGATGCCGGTGGTTATCGTGAACTCCTGTCCGAATGRGTTGCCGATGGCCGCCGCNATCTGGCCTACTTTTACGGCGTCGCTGTCGGCCAGTGGCACCGGCTGGGTAGGGGCGTCCGAAACATCGATCTGCAGGACTGCCAGGTCAGAGTCGGGGTCGCTGCCTAGCAACGTGGCGTCCATCTCGGATGGATCGGAGAAGATTACGGTAATCCGGCTGGCTCCGTCGATCACGTGGTGGTTGGTAACGATGCGCCCTTCTTCGTCCCAGACGAAGCCTGTGCCKYTGCCGCGCCGGAAGAATTCGTCGGGAACACCAGGCATGTCCCGGAAACGGTCGAAGTCGAACGGACGCCCAGGCGCGCCGGGTGCGTCCGGGAAACTGGATTCTTCCCCGATCTTGTGGGTCACTCGTATCTGTACGACAGAGGGCAAAGCCGTYTCATAGATCCGGTTAATCACTTCCTCTTGGGCCGCTACGATCGCGTCGGCGCTCAGGACTTCTACGCTTTTTCCCTGAGCTKCGGCGGGTGGGCCARGCTCCGTGCCGGCAGAATCCACGTCAACTTGCGCCGCGCCGCCTTGGCCGCCTCCGCTGCCGGAAGTTACGATCGGGCCTGAGTCGTTGTTGTCACTGGACAGGGCGCTGGTGCAGGCGGTTAACGCCACGATGGCTACCAATGCGATGAGGAAAGCTAGCCAACGGTTTTGCTTAATTCCTTTCGGGATCGCTTTGTAACGTTCGGATGCCTTCACAGTTTGCATGTCCGTTGCTCCTTTTCTCGATTCTGTTGGATCCGCTATAGCCATAGGGTGGTTCAAGCGGCCCTGGATTGATGCCAGCCGCCGSGGGGARCTGTGCAAACTCCAACCTTGGGAARCTCGTAATTAGGCTGKAGGTAGTAAACAACCCCACACATTTGGCACACCATCCCAGGAAATTGCCAGTCGTACCGCAAAGGCCCTCGGCATTTTGTGCATTCCACCATGCCAAACYCTCCCYAGTTATCATGATATATATTATTATGATAWMNGGGCGTCGGTCGGATTTAACGAATGTGGAAAGGRCTTTCWTAAGRACAAGCGCCGTTTCAAGGAGGTGCGAGGCGATGTRMMSCWSAKKRYAKYARYGGMCRNNGGWSAWRYACSCKKMTSSGGGSTAMTSKGCKSSTAWGMYTWNNGWTSSRRATTWAKACMSSARCGGTKKGMNTAGGNCWGNTNNGGRYCRGSGYCGMCKTKNCGSYGTCRSGGNCGGTRGYNGGAYAWCGSGYCTTCGGGTTSRWCAGSRRCMACACAGGAAACCAGCGRGTRYGACCGATGCARGTTGACCTTCGGATCCCCTCATCCAAACCCGTCGCCGAGATCGTGGATTTCGCCCGGCGTTGTGAAGACGCGGGCTTCTCAGGGTTGGGCTTCGTCGACTCCCACACCTTTCTTAGRGACGTCTATGTGGTGATGGCCCAGGTGTTGCAGAACAGCGAGCGTATACGAGTGCGCCCGGCGGTCACCTGTCCGGGACCGCGCCACACCTCGGTTATCGCGTCGGTGGCGAAAACGGTTCAGGAATTGGGGCCGGGCCGCTTCGAGTTGTGGCTGGGCCGGGGAGGCTCGGCTAACTTCCTGATCGGCCTGTCCGGACTCCGTCTGGCCGAGATAAGGAAGGCCATCGTTGAGATCAAAGCATTCATGGCTGGGGAGTGGGATGTTTACCAGCCCACCGACTCGGTGCAGAAGTACGGCTCCGAAACCGGCACCTCCACCCGAGCGGAGCACGTCCGGCTTTTYCACGGCGGCGGTGAGCCGGTGCCCGTGTTCCTCACCGCCAGCGGGCCGTTGAACGCTAGGCTGGCCGGAGAACTGTGCGACGGCGTTCTCATCCATCCCGCCATGGCCAACGGAGAGCAGATCGGAGCGCTKCGRAARTGGGYGGGAGAAGGGGCGRCCTTGGCGGGGCGYCAAGCGTCYGASGTACACGAAGTWTTACAGATGGARGGGCTCGTCCGCGACACSCTCMGCGAGGCGGTCCGGGCCTGGAGYCCCCGTCTGGTCACTCCTCTGGCCAAACCCAGCGGACAGGAGTGGTTGGAGCAACTGGGCATCGACTACRATATCGCGCCCATCAAGGCGAACCTACAGGAAGCGGCCGCTAAGCTGCTTACCTTTTATCCCGACAACAACCATATGGAGGACTGGCAAGGGGCTGAGAAGATAGCCGAAGTCGTCCCTTATGAGCTTCAAGAAGCACTGGTCAGCAAGACCGCCGTGGTAGGAGATCCGGACTCGGTCACCCGGCGCATGAAAGAGTTGGAGGACCTGGGAGTAGACCATATCTATCTATACCCGGCGGAGAGCTTCAGCTTGCCGGAGCACGAGCTTCGAGCCTTCAAAGAGGTTATCGGCCCGGCTTTCAACCTATCCCCATAGCGAACTAGCCGCCATCTAGCACGGCGTGATAAGAAAGTTTTCCATGCCAAGAAGGGGGATGGAAGTGACTCAACCATCGGACAGACCTACCGCCGATTCTCGCGAGGCCATCCGGGCCAGGCTGGAGGCGGCGCCATCCCACGGCGATCTTAGGGACTTGATCTTCGGCGCCATCGACGGGACGGTTACGACATTCGCGGTGGCATCGGGTGTATCCGGGGCCGGCCTCCCCGCCGGAGTGCTCATTATCCTGGGCGTCGCTAACTTGGTCGCCGACGGGTTTAGCATGGGGATCAGCAACTTCCTGGGCACTCGGGCCGAGAAGCAGCAGCGGGCCCATATCCAGCGGGAGGAACAAGACCAGATCAGAACCGTGCCCGAGGAGGAGAGGGAGGAGATTCGCCAGATCTTCGCGAAAAAAGGTTTTAGCGGGGACGACCTGGAGCGGGTTGTGGAGGTCATCACCTCCGACGACGAGCGTTGGGTATCGGTAATGATGCGGGAGGAGCATGGTTACCCGGCGGCGGAAGTGTCGCCGTGGCGGGCTGGTTTGGTTACATATTCCGGATTTATGGTCGCCGGGCTGCTGCCTYTGTTRCCTTTTATCTACGCGGCRATAGCTCCGGGCGGTYTRTCCMACGCTTTTTTCTGGAGTATGGGTCTTGCCGGAGGGGTTTTCTTTACCATCGGCGCCCTCAAGAGCCTATTTGTGGAGCAACCCTGGTATTGGGCTGGACTAGAGATTTTGGGAATAGGGGGAGTCGCTGCCGGGTTAGCCTACGCGGTGGGAGCGGTTCTTAAGGGCATCGCCGACATGGTCTGAGGGGCGGCTATGTCCCCCCTTACGAAGGGAGGACTACATGAGGGTCGTGCTGTCGTGGGGGGAAACCTCCCCTAAATCCCCCTTTTACGAAAGAGGGGACTTGCCGGTGTCACCGGTTACGTCGAAGCTATCGAGGCTTGAATCGATGCCTATGGAGAACAGATATGGCCCAGCCCAATGAAGAGCGCTCGAACGTACGGGACGCCGGAGTTGAAGACTTGGATCAGGTGTCGCTACTCATAAGAGATGCCTATCAGGAGTACCAAGCTAATTTCTCTCCTGAAGTTTGGGAGCGTTACTCCCGTGAAATCATGGACGTGCGTAGCCGCCTCGATACGTCGGAACTTATCGTGGCGGAGAACTCTGGGCGGTTGGTGGGCGCCGTCACCTTCTACCGCAACACATCCCCATCGGATCAGGGCGGGTGGCCCGCCGGCTGGACCGGCATCCGGTTGCTGGCCGTCCATCCCGATGCCAGGGGCATGGGCATTGGCCGSGYGCTGATGGACGAATGTCTCCGCCGGTCCCGCCTGTTGTCAGCCACCGCGCTGGGTCTGCATACCACCGAACTGATGGGCATTGCCCGTGGCATGTACGAGAGGATGGGCTTCGTGCAGGTCCCGGAATACGACTTTCAAGCCGGCCCCGAAGTGCTTGTGCTGGGATACCGGCTGGACCTCTAGACCGCAACACGGAGTTTGYGCCGACCATTGTCAGGGACGCAGGTACTCCTCTTGCCACTGCAAGAACTCATCGGTCCGGTTGACGGATCGAAGTAGTTCCGGCGTGGCCAGCCGGTCGCCAAGCTCCTCTAACGATCCGCCTTCCTTCAAGTGCCGCAAGCTATCGACGATTGCCTTGACTGCCACGGCGAACGTGGGGTTGCCTAACATCAGGATCTTGACTCCGGTGGCGGCGAGAAACGCTGGGTCGTTGCGAATATCCGCCGGTGGACTTAATACGCATATGGGCAAGGTCGTCACCCGRWSGWYSGCSKCAAGCTGGTTTCGGCTGCTGGAGCCGGTCAACATCAGCGCTTCCGCTCCGGTTTGCGAATAAGTCTGGATCCGGTCCAAGGCCTCGTCTAAAGAGGTTAAACCCAGGGCGGCGCTGCGAGCCACGATAACCGTGGTGGGGTCGGTGCGGGCCGCCACCGCCGCTTGCAGCTTTCCAACTTGCTCCTCTTTGGAAATCAGGCCCGGGTTTTGCACACCGAACTGCTTGGGGACGAAATTGTCTTCGATCTCGATGCCCGATACACCGGCCGCTTCCATCTCTCGAACGGTTCGAGCCACGTTCACCGCGTTCCCGAAGCCGTCTTCGGCGTCTACCATGAGACTGACGTCGGCGATGCGGGTGATGCGGCGGCAATGGTCCACCACGTCGGACATGTTGGAGAGGACGCCGTCGGGCACGCCCAGGTTCGCTACCTTACCCACCGACCCCGACAAAACGCAGACCTCGTACTCCAACATGTGGGCGATACTAGCTGACAGAGGGTCGAAGATGTTGGCCGCCAGAGTGCAAGTGGGCCGGGCGAGCACGCTGCGAAACTGTTCACGGACACGGGACATGGAGGACACCCCCTTCCGGATTGGCTGTTACGACTTATTTAACCGGATTCGTTTTCGATCCTAATGGCGGAGATTACGAATAAACGGGCCGGAGGCGGGATTTTTTGCCACCCAAGTTAACCCTCGGCCAGTTGGAACGGCATTCCTAGGGAGCTTTCCGGAAGGATGGTCGCGGTTAGATATCCATCGGCGCTCCGGCTGACGCCATCCTTGCCGCTCAGTTTGTTGCCCTTGGCGGCCAGATCTTGGGTAACTTGTTGGACGTCGTCGACACCCCATGCCAGGTGATAGACACCGGGCCCTTGTTGAGCCAGGTACCGGCCCATGGCCGAGTCGGGGTCCAAAGGCTCCGTGACTTCGAAGTTGGTGGGACCGACTTTGTAGATAGCGTTGCTCATCCCCGGTCCTCATATACCTGGAGCCGGTCCGGCTTCATGCCGAAATTCTTCTCGATGTACTCCACCATGGCATCCGGGTCGTGAACGAGGATCCGTACGTGATGCACAAAATTAAACATGGTCTTAGTCTCACCTCATTTCCGATTAGGTGGGCGCGTCCTTGCCGGCGGACGCTAAATTATCCCTTCCTCTTTAAGCCGTTGTACGTCATCCTCGGACATTCCCAGCTGCTCGATGTATATCTCGCGATTATGCGAACCCATCTCGGTGGGACCGGTGAAGTTGATCTTGCCCGGTGTCTCGCTCATTAGTGGGAAGGTGTTTTGCATCCGCACGGTCCCCAGATCAGGGTCGTCCACCGATACGATGGACTGGCGWGCTTTGACCTGGGGGTCCTCCATGAATTGGGAGGTGTCGTATACGGGGCCGATGGCAGTTTCCGCCTCCTCAAACTTCTCCAGCACGACCTCACGAGGGTAATTGTTGATCCAGTCCGCCACCAAGCTATCGACTTCGTCGGCGTGTTGGGACCGGGCCGCGGGGGTGGCATACCGGGGGTCATCGGCCAACTCGTCCCCGCCGACGAGTTGCATGACCCGCCGGGCGATGGACGGCGTGGACGCGGATAGAGCAACCCAGTTGCCGTCGCTGCACATGTAGAGGTTACGAGGCCCGCCGCCGCCGCTTCGGTTGCCGCGTCGATTCTGGACCAAGCCAAGTTGGTCATAGGCTATCGGTTGCGCGCCTAGGACAAACGACATCGGCTCGTACAAAGAGACGTCGATCTCCTGGCCGATCCCGGTGCCTACAACGTCGCGGTAGTAAACAGCGAACATGGCGCTGAACACGCCGAACAAGCCGGCGATGCCGTCGGCCAGGGCAAGGGGTGGCAGCGTGGGAGGTCCGTCCGGCTGCCCGGTGACGTGAGCGAAGCCGCTCATTGCCTCGGCCAAAGTGCCGAACCCCGGCCGGTTCTTGTAAGGGCCGGTCTGGCCGAAGCCGCTGATCCTAACCATTATCAGGCGTGGATTGACCGCCTTCAGCTCCTCATACCCAAGCCCCCAACGCTCCATCGTGCCGGGGCGAAAACCCTCGATCAGGATGTCGGTGTCCTGGACCAGGCGTTTCAAGATCTCGGCGCCCTGGGGATTGCCCAGGTTCAGCGTGATGCATTTCTTGTTGCGTGAGTGGAATTTCCAGGAGAGCGGTATCCCATCTTTGAACGAGCCCATGGTGCGGAGCCCGTCGCCATTCTTGGGATGCTCGACTTTGATCACCTCGGCGCCAAAGTCCCCCATGAGTGTTGCCGGCATGGCCCCGGCGAAGAGCTGGCTGGTGTCCAGAATCTTCAACCCTTGCAGAGCCATGCCGTTGCCGTTAGCAGGATTTGCCCCCTGAGTCATACCGTACCTCCGATACTAATGGACCACGTACTAGGGAACCACGGTACTACGAAACCAGGGGATGGGGAAGCGGTTGGGACCTGCCCAGGCCGCTATTTACCGGCCAATATGGAAGCCARCAACGCCACTCGCCGGGGCAACTCGGCCACGACGATGTATTCGTGATCGGCATGAGGCCCTTCACCGACTCCTCCCAACCCGTCCAGCACCGGCACGCCCAACGCTGCGGCGAACTGGGCATCGGAGCCTCCGCCCACCTGGGCTTCGGTCAGTTCTATCCCCAGAGGGTCGGCGAACCGGCGGATGGAATTAAGCAACAGAGCGGTGGTCTCGGTCCTTTCCATGGGAGGCCGGTTCAATCCGCCGATGACTTCGACCCCGGCTCCCGATAGCACCGGCGTACTGTTAAGGATTTCGCTTTCCACCTGTTCCGCCTCCTGCATGGTCGTTACCCGCAAGTCAACCAGCGCTTCGGCAAATGGGGCTATCTGATTCCTCACCGACCCCCCTTGGACTACACCAACGTTGACCGTGGTGCCCCTGGCGAAGTCGGTCAGGCTGTGCAAACGCAAGATCTGGTGAGCCATTTCCTCAACGGCGCTGATACCCTTTTCCGGCTCGTTTCCGGCGTGGGCCGCCCGGCCGGTGACCTTCACCTGAAACATGCCGACACCTTTTCGGCCCGTCTTCAACGCCCCTTCGGTTCCGGCACCGGGCTCAAGACAAAACACTTGGGCGCTTTTTTGGGCCTCTTCTTCGATCAGTTGCCGGGAAGTGGTGCTCCCTACCTCTTCGTCGGAGTTGATTATTATTCTCACCCGCTGCTGAAGGGGCTCGTTGTGGGCCCGCAGCGTTTCCAGAGCGTGCATCGCGATCGCGATTCCGGCCTTCATGTCTAATATCCCCGGACCATAGGCTGAACCGCCTTCCACACGAAATGGACGCTCTTGGATCGTGCCAGTGGGCCAGACGGTGTCCATATGGCAGAGGATCAGGGTCTGCTCACCTCCCTCTCCAATGTCCACTACCAGATGGTCACCTACTTCGTCCTGAGGCACCATCCGCACTTGGGCTCCTAATTCCTCGAACCGCCCTTTGATAAAGCCGCCTAGCAGATCGGTCGCCGCCTTGTCCGATGTAAAGGATTCCATCTCCACCATATGACGTAGAGTTCCCAAGATCTCCTCAGTATGGCTTTCGGCATACTCCAAGAATTCCTTCATGTGGCTTCTCCTTCTCTCTTAGCAGGCTTTGAGTGCGAGTGCGCAGGCGCCGGTCACTTCACCGTGATGTCGTCCCACACGGCGGGGTCGTCGGTGAAAAAGACGTCGCGAGGTAAAAGGGCGCCACCCGAACGTACTTTGTAGCATTCAGGGTGGTTGGCGGCGTAGGGTTCGACCCCCTCCTCCAGCTCCCGCGCTGCCTGAATAAGACGGCGGCGCATGCGAATTATCGCCTGATCGGTACTGCCCAGGTGCTCGTGGTTCCGGTCCACGATGGCGCCCATCCCGTCGGTCATTGCCGCGTCCTGGGCGCGCCCGTCTGGGATGCCGGTATAATTGTTCGTCCGCTGTGCCTCCCGGTCTATGAGGTAGTCGTTAGACTTGTTGGCCTGGTTGAGCCAGCTACCGTCTGGCAAAATATTGCTGGAAAAATCGTTAACCGCACGCTCCGCCGGGGTCAATGCCTTGTAGGGATTCCACTTGATCCTGAAGAACCAGCAGTTCTCATCGTCGATGGGCACCAACGCTCCTCCGGACACCGGGCCCATGGGTTCCCTGGGAATCATGGTGAAGAAAGGAAAGAGCCACCGGGAGATCCGCCAGTAATAGCTGTCTTCTTCCGCATGCCGTTCGGCTCCTATCAGGATTCCGCCATCGGTGTCCTGGATGTGGAACCGGGCTGCCCGGTCCCGAGCGGTATAGCGGCCGGCCAGGGTGGTGGCGGTGGCGGAGTTCTCCAAGTCGGCCAGGCGGCTGTGCAGGAAGGCGACGTGGACGGTGTCTATCTCCCCTTCTATGACCTGCACAAAGTTGGATTCGTAGCGGATCTTGGTGGGATAGACCTGGCTGTCCGGCAATTCGGTGTACTCCAAGCCGGGCATGGGCGGCATCAGCTCCTTGGGACCCAAGTAGGCCCAAACCATGCCTCCCGCCTCTCGGGTTGGGTAGGCGGTAATCTGCATCTTGTCCTTGAAATTGCTGTCCGCCGGCTCTGAAGGCATGTCCACACATTGCCCTTCCACGTCAAACTTCCAGCCATGATAGACGCAGCGCAGGCCGCGCTCCTCATTTCGTCCGAAGAAGAGGCTGGCCCTCCGATGGGGACAGAACTGGTCGACAAGGCCGATAACTCCATCGCTGTTCCGGAAGGCAACTAGGTCTTCGCCAAAAATCCTGGAGCGCATCGGGGCGCAGTCTGGCTCCGGCAATTCACTGGCTAACAATATGGGAGTCCAAAATCGCCTGACGAAATTGCCCATCGGCGTGCCCTGGCCTACGCGGCACAAGAATTCGTTCTCTTCGGTTGTCAGCATCAGGGTCGGCTCCTCTCCCGTATTTTGACAGTCGCTGGTACCAGAGGGTCAATTCCCAGGTTTCGTCCCTTCAAAGTATGCCCTAGGATTCCCTTTCATCATTCCGTCGATGACTGCCTGCTCGACGTCTGAGTCCTTGAGCCTGGGAATCACCTTCCGGGTCAGCCACAGGTATCCGTCCGGATTCTCCTCCCGGCTGGGAAATCCCGGAGACGCCAATCTGGTGATCACCACGTTCCAGTCGTGGGATAGCATCAGGTTGCTTCCGAGCCCCTCGTCCAAAAGCTCTTTCAAGTAGTCGGTCATCTTTTCCCAGGAAGGTAGGTGAGGACGGCCAAATGGGTTGTTTATATCCCAGCCCAGCCACACGCCCAGCCTGGCCAATTCCCGGTGATACTCTTTGTCCGGGGTGTTGTTGATGTGGCCGATGTAGATCTGGTGGGGATCCACCCCCTGCTCTTTTAAGATCCTCACTTGTTCTTCACCAATCCGGGACTGGGCCGGGGTGTGAGTCGTAATGGGCACACCAGTGCGCAGGTGGGTTTTAGCCGCCGATCGAAGCATCAACTCTTCGTTCTCGGAAATGGGGTCGCTGGTGGCTACCTTGATGATTCCAGCTTTGATCCCGGTGCCGTCGATGCCGGACTCGATCTCCCGTGTCCACAGCGCCGCGATGAACTCGGGGGTCCTACCCCAGAAACTGCGGGGAATGTCCAGCCAACAGCCGGTGCAGCAGATGAACTGTACGCCGCTCCGTTCGGATACTTCCTTCATCAGCGACACTTCCCGTCCCAGATCCAACGGGGACACCTCGACGATGGTGTCGACGCCTTCGATGTGGGCCCGGGTCAGGTCTTTCACGGCTGTTTCCAGGGCCCAAGGCCGGTCGACCAGCTCGCCATAGGTGGCGTTGACTCCGGCGGAAGAGTCGATCAGATGCTCGTGGGGAAGAGTGAAGCCAAGATCAGCAGTATCCATGGGGCCGAGCACCGAATTAATCGTAGCCATGGGACACCTCAAACAGGCAGCAGAGTACCAGATCGTGCCAGGGTGCATTATACAAGTTGTCCTACTTCCTGTATGGGGCATTTGCACGAGCGATTGGAAATTGACATAACGGGACGTTGAACTTAACCTTCCCTTGACAGCCGCCGAGTGACTAAGAGGAGGGGACCTTGCCTCTGCACTTCACCGAAGATGAACTGGCGGATCGCCGAAACAAGGTTGCCTCGGAGATGCAGTCACGTGGCCTGGACGCCTTGCTCATCTTTCGCCAGGAAAGCATGTACTACCTGACCGGTTATGACACGACCGGTTATTCCCAGTTCCAATGTCTCTACATGAGCGCCGGCGGCACTCTGATCCTTCTGACCCGCTCGGCGGATTTACACCAGGCCCAGCTGACTTCGGTGATTAAAGATGTTCGCATCTGGGTTGACCATGCCGACAGCAATCCCGGATTGGACCTTCGCCAGATCCTGGAGGAGCAAGAGTGCCGAGGGAAACATCTGGGTGTGGAATTGGAAGCTTGGTGTCTTACGGGGCGGCGATGGGAGTTTGTCAGAGCCGGCCTGGATGGTTTTTGCACCCACGAGGACGCGTCGACTCTGGTTAGTCAGATGAGGATAATCAAGAGCCCAGCCGAGCTGGACTACGTGCGCCGGGCGGCGGCACTGGCCGATGAAGCACTGGTGGAGGCTCATAACTTGGCGACTCCGGGGAGACCCGAACAGGAGATACTAGCCGCCATGGAGAGCGCAATCTTTCGCGGCGGCGGCGATTATCCGGCTTCCCGGTTTATCATCGGATCAGGAGCCCAGGCGTTGAATGTCCGCAATTTTACCGGTTACGCCGACCTTGGGAACAACGACCAGCTCCAATTGGAGTTCGGGGGAACCTACCGCCATTACCACTCGTGCTTGATGCGCACGATCCTCACCGGTAAACCCGACCCGCGCCACCTGAGTATGCATTCGGCAGTTGTAGAAGCGTTAGAGGCGTGTAAGGAAGCATGCCGGCCGGGGGCAACCTTCGGGGACATCTTTGACGCCCATGCGAAGGCGTTGGAAGGCGCGAGGTTTGGTGGGCACAAGCTGAACGCCTGCGGATACAGCCTGGGTGCCCTGTATCCTCCGACGTGGATGGACTGGCCGATGATCTATGCCGGCAATCCCGTGGTAGTGGAACCCAACATGGTTATATTCATGCATATGATCTTGCTTGACTGGGACCGTCACCTGGCCATGGCTTTCGGGGATACCGTGGTGGTCACGCCCACCGGCAGCGAGACCTTGACCCAAATGGGTACCGGCTTGACGGTCAACTGAGCAGAACCGCCGTCCCAACTAATCCGGCGTTCACAGATATTGAATCGGTCTGAGGACCAACAAGAAAGGGAGGAGCCTCATGTACGCAGTACCAGACGTCGATGAAGTGGTGGCCGTGGCCAAAGAGCTGGGAATCCACTTAGGCCCCGATGAGGCCGATAAGTACCGAAAGTACCTGTTGGAACAGATGGCCGAGTTGGACACCTTCGTGCAGGCGCGGTTGGAAGAGCCCAAGCCCCCAATGGTTTCGGCCACCCGTGAGCCTGGGTACCGGCCGAGCTTAGAAGAAGATCCGCTGAACGCCTGGATGTGGAAGTGCCGCATCGATGGGGAATCCGATGGTTTGCTTGCAGGCAAGACCGTCAGCTACAAGGACCACGTCGCCGTGGCGGGTATACCCATGAGCTTCGGCTCCTTCGCCCTGGAAGGCTTCATCCCCGACTTCGACGCGACCGTCGTCACCCGTGTGTTGCAGGCGGGTGGCACGATCGTCGGCAAGAACGTCATGAACGGGCTGAGCGGCGGCTTCGGCACCGGCGGCGGCATCGGCGACTACGGCCGTCCACTGAATCCCCACAACCACGATCACGTGACCGGCGGATCGTCTTCGGGCTCCGCTGCCGCTGTGTCCTCCGGTCAGGTGGACATCTCCTTCGGCGGTGACCAGGGCGGGTCGATCCGTATTCCGGCGGCTTTCTCCGGAATCGTCGGACACAAGCCAACGTTTGGACTGTTGTCCCACTTCGGGATCGGGTTCGGCTCGGACCCGAGTATCGACTACACGGGTCCGCTAACCCGAAGCGTGGAGGATGCGGCGGCCACGCTCCAAGCCACGGCGGGTTACGACCCCTACGACCCTCGCCAGACGCGAGACGTACCCAACAGCATCGACATTCTCAGTGGGCTGTCCGGCGGTGTGTCCGGGCTGCGCATCGGTGTGCTCCAGGAGGGCTTCGACGATGCCGAGACCGACGTGCGCGATTTGGTGATGGCCGCGATCGCTGTCCTGGCAGAGGCAGGCGCCGATGTATCAAATGTGTCCGTCCCGGAGCACCACGCCATCAGCGCGGCCTACTCCGCCCTCACCGGCGAAGGYGCTCTTGCCGTGTTTAAAACVGGGTTCTTCGGCGCGTTTACCAGGACCTACTACCCCGCGTCGATCATTACCRCCATYAACAAGATGTGGGMGACCCAGRCCGACGTRCTCMCGCCSCGCASCAAGSTRTCGCTCATCGCSGCCGARTTGAGCCGCCGYAACTACCACGGCCGGGCGTATGCCAAGTCCCAGAACGTGCGTCCCACCTACATCAAGGCCTACGACGACGCCCTGGCTAACGTCGACTTGTTGGTGATGCCCACATGCATCATGACGGCGCCAAAGAATCACACTCCGGGTAGCTACCTTGAGGCCGTCGAGCACAACTTGGCGTCGGGGAACTCGGGAGGCTCCCGAAATACCATGCCCTTTAACTACACCGGCCACCCAGCGCTGGCCCTACCCGTGGGAAAGTCGACCGMTGGTCTGCCGGTCAGCATGCAGATCGTCGGCCGTTTCTTCGACGACCCGCTGGTGATGAGGGCCGCTTACGCCTACCAGCAGTCGACCGACTGGGACAAGATTATCGGCGTAAAAACCTGATTCAGCTACCAATCTAGGYGAGGAGAGCAAAAATGGCCGGACAGCTAGAGGGCAAGGTTTCGCTTATTACCGGCGGAGGCTCGGGCATCGGTAAGGCCTCGGCGTTGGCCTTCGCCAGGGAAGGCTCCAAAGTGGTGGTGGCCGACGTCAATGTCGAGGGCGGCGAGCAAACGGTTCGTCTCATACAGGATACGGGTGGCGAGGCGACTTTCGTGAGGGCYGATGTATCCAATTCTGGCGACGTGTCGGACATGGTCAGCCACGCGGTCCAAACTTACAACAGGCTGGACTGTGCCTTCAACAACGCTGGTATTTCCGGRGGCCGCGGGCGCATCCACGAATATACCGAGGATGATTGGAGCCGGGTCCTCAACATCAATCTGACGGGCGTATGGCTCTGCATGAAATACGAGATAATCCAGATGCTCAAGCAGGGCGGCGGCGCCATCGTCAACACGGCCTCGGTCATGGGGTTGGTCGGCGGCTCCCGATCGCCGGCCTATGGGGCCACCAAGCACGGTGTGGTTGGGTTAACTAAGACCGGAGCAGTGGATTACGCCCAAGAGGCGATCCGTATCAAYGCCGTATGTCCGGGTTACATCCGGACGCCCATGATTGAACARRGCATATTGTCGGACCCGGTCGCTGAAGAGCGTGTGGTGTCCCGGCATCCCATGCATCGCTTGGGGACCCCAGAAGAGATTGCCGAGGCGGTGGTGTGGCTCTGCTCCGACGCGGCATCCTTCGTTACCGGACATGCTATGACGGTGGATGGCGGTTACGTGGCGTGGTAGGCATCTGCTTTCAGGCCTGATGAACGCAATGCAGAGGAAAGATCGATGAGCATGAGAGACTTGGTTGGCTATGGTCCCAATCCGCCGGTGGTGCAATGGCCTAACGGGGCTAGGATCGCCGTGTCCGTAGTCGTGAACTACGAGGAGGGCTCGGAGTATTCCCTTCTGGACGGGGAYCCGCACGGCGAATCCTCGGGAGAATCTCCCTCCAACGTGCCTGCGGGAGAGCGAGACCTGGCCAACGAGTCGTTTTTCGAGTACGGCAGTAGAGTCGGTGTGTGGCGAATCATGGATGTGATGGACCAATGCGACGTCAAGGGAACTTTTTTCGCCTGCGCCCTGGCCCTGGAGCGAAACCCCGAAGTGGGGCCGGAGATCATCCGCCGGGGCCACGAGGTCATGGGACACGGCAACCGCTGGGAAGAGTATTACCGGATGGACCGGGACACCGAGCGGGAGGCCATCAAACAAGCGGTGGAGTCGATCACCCGAACCACCGGGCAACGGCCTTTGGGCTGGTACACCCGCTACGGCCCCAGTGTAAACACGCGGGAGTTGGTGGTTGAGGAAGGCGGGTTCATCTACGATTGCAACGCCTACAACGACGACTTGCCCTTCTACACCGAGGTGCACGGAAAAAGTTGGCTGGTGGTGCCTTACTCGTTGGAGGTGAACGACACCAAATTCTGGCGAGGTCAGATGATCACGCCCAATGATTTTTTCGAGGCCGCCCGGTCCTGCTTCGACATGCTTTACGAAGAAGGSGCCACCCACCCAAAAATGATGTCGGTGGGTCTTCACTGCCGCATAATTGGGAAGCCCGGCCGAGCAAATGCCCTGAGGCAGTTTCTCAAATACGCTTCGGAGAAAGAGGGCGTCTGGTTCGCCACTCGGTTGGAGATCGCCCGTTGGTGGCTGGAACATTATCCTTCGGAGTAGCGGCCGGCCTGAGATGGGAAAGACTAATCGCGCCCCARCCATAGACCCAATCGTTGCCGGGGCGCCTGAAGGGGGCTAATTGCCGGATTCGAACAATGAGACCGTTCTCCTAGTTGGGCAAAACCTKTTCTTTCTGGGCCGGGTTGAGGTCCAGGCCGAGCCCTTCGGTTATGAAGTTCAGTGGGCCAAGACCCAATCCGCCTTTTCGGAATTCTCCGCAAGCCGTCTTCCCGCTCTGATCCTGGTTGACTTGGAAGGAGACGAATCGATTTGGACCGATGTTTTAGAAGAGATCAATCACCAGGATGGGAGACGGGCTAAAGTGGTGGCATTCGGCCCCCACGAAGACGTCGCCATGTTGGAACGGGCCAGGAAACTAGGTTGTGACATTGTCCTGAACAAAGGGGAGTTCAATCGAGACCTGCCCAAAATCATCGAGAGCCTGAAAGCGGACTCCGGCTGATCAGATCGGCCGCATGCCGAAGATTTCAGACTAGGAATTCGCTTGCAGGAATCGCGCTTCAACTCGCTTCACGGCTACCGTCGTGACTTGGAGGTAACTATGGATGCCACTGGTGTATCTCACATCGCTATCTGCGTGCGTGACCTGGACAAGTCCCTGGGCTTCTACCGGGACATCCTGGGCATGAGGGTTGCTTCTGATGTTATCCAGGATACGACTACCGGCGGGCTCCCACACGTCTATAAACATTCCCGCAAAACCCGAAGGCAGGTACGCCTGATGTATSGTGTAGGCGTTACCTCTCCGACCATTACCATGACCAGCCATCCCGGCGAAGAGCCGGATGGGGATCCGATCAAGCTCGACCAGATAGGCATCAGCCACCTTTCCTTTTCAGCGCCGGACGTGAAGGCCCTCGCCGAGGAACTGGTCTCCAAAGGCGTTCAGTTGGCGGGGCCGCTGGAATCTCGGATGGACGCCCAAGGAAACCTGGGCAACTTCTACGTCTACGACCCCGATGGTATTCTGATCTAGTTCGACTCCGGTGCGGGTGGCTAATATAGCCTTCTTCCGTCCCTAATCGTTCTCGGTGGCGTTTGGACCACTTCGGGAAATTGCCCGCCAMTGATGTACATTGTCTGTATAATCTCAGCTAACCGGTATCCGAAAAGAGGCGAGGAGAATTATGGCGACTGAAAGCGGGACTGAACTCCATTACATGGAACTCCTCAACGACATTGCCTCAGGAGAGAAGCGGGCAGGCATTCATTTAGCAGCTTGGGCCGGCAAAACTCCTGACCCGAAGCTGAAGTCGTGTCTCTCTTTGGTGGCTGACCGGGAGACAAGCCATTACCACATCTTCAAACGGCGGATCTCCGAGCTAGGTTACAACTGGCAAGAAAACGATGCTCCGGAATTCGAGGAGCGTCTGAGAGTGAGCAACTCCGATATGCCCGACGTTGAGAAAATACGTTGGGGCAAAGCCCAACAGGCACTACGACAGGGCCCGGCGATTCGAGAAAGGTATGAAGCGGCGATCGCCGATGAAACCGTAGACCCACTTACCCGCTCCCTACTCCGTTGGTTCTCAGACGTGGAAGCAGACTCCGGATCCCTTCTGCGCCTGGTCTATGACGGCATCGAAGCAAAGGATGAGTGAGGGTTAGCAATGGCGAAAGACGGCTTCAAAGTCTGGGACTCCGACATGCACATCGTCGAGCCGGCGGACCTTTGGGACAGGTACATCGACCCTGCTTTCAAAGGCCGAGGCCCTAAGGGGCTGAGCCGCCATCCTCGTGACCTGGGCATCCAGATGGGCGGACGCGTCTACCCGCCGGAGAATCGCAGCTACACCACCGGCATCATGCCCCTCATGACCGAGCAGATGGACGTGTACGCGGAATCGGAGGCGCGRGGTTGGGACAGCGGCTCCCAAGAGACAGCCATGGACAATGAAGGGATCGAYATGGCGGTCATGTTTCCCAGYCGAGGCCTCTTCAGTCTGGGATCGGACGAGATCGAACCGGACCTGGCCACCGCGATCTGCCGGGCCTATAACGACTGGTTGGCGGATTTTTGCTCCGGATCGAACCGGATGTTTGGAGCGGGCATGATTCCCCCACACGACGTGGAAGGCGCGGTTCAAGAGGCCAGGCGGGCGGTGAACGAACTGGGGTTCAAGACGGTTTTCATGCGCCCGAATCCGGTGCATGGGCGAAATTGGCAAGACCCTTATTACGATCCCCTATGGGCGGAGATCCAGCGGCTGAAGGTTCCCATCAGCTTCCACGAAGGAGGACTGGTGGACCTCCCACAGCCCGGTGATAACTTCGGAACGCATATGCTCTACCACACCTGCACCCACTCTATGTCGATGATGCTCGCCGCGGTGGACATGGCCGGGGGCGGTGTTCTGGAGCGCTTTCCCGGCCTCACCGTGGCGTTGTTAGAGGGCAACTGCTCCTGGGCGCCGTGGCTTTTGTGGCGGTTGGATGAGCACTACGAGATGTCGGCGTCCTACGACCATCCGGAACTCAAGATGAAGCCCAGCGAGTATTTCCGGCGGCAATGCTATCTGTCAGTAGAATGCGATGAGGAACCGGCGGAGATAGTCTCCAAGTACGGATTGGAGGACAACATCGTGTTCTCTTCCGACTACCCGCACGCCGACTCCAAGTATCCCAAGTCGGTGGAGCGGTTCCTGCAGATGCCACTTTCCGATCAAACAAAGCGGAAGTTCTTGTGGGACAACTGCGCCCGGCTTTATGGCCTTGAGGGCTAGCGTCCCGGTTTATAGATATGCATTACTTGTAGCCGCCTAGCGTCCGTCCCGGATAAACTCGGCGGCCCGCTCCGCAATCATCATCGTGGTCACATTGGTATTGGCGCGCACCACATCCGGCATGACCGAAGCGTCGGCTATCCGCAATCCCTGAACACCTCGCACGTTCAGGTACTGGTCGACCACGGCCATGGAGTCGCCGGCCACGCCCATCTTGCAGGTACCGGAGATATGGAACGACGTGCTCACGGTGCGCAACATCCATTCATCCAGACTCTCATCACTGGACAGGTCGGCATCGGTTGGGGCGGTTCGCTGGTTGACGATCTCTCCGTAAGCTCCGTCCTCCAAGAGGGTCACGCACTTCCTTATCGCTTCCCGCAACCTCTCCCGGTCCCAGGGTTCCTCCAGGTAATGGTAGTCCATGCTGGGTTGCACGTTGGGGTCGGTCGACACCAGGCGGAGTTCTCCCTTGCCCACCGCGAGGTAGAGCCCGCAGTTGATGCTGTGGGTCGGGTCGACGTCCTCTTTAACCACCGTGTTCAGGGAAGACGGCGACAGGATCATATCGTTAGGCGTAGGCGACGCGGTGGCCGTATAGCGCAGGCGAAGGGCGCGCCGGGCAACCGTCTCATCAGGTCGGTCTTCATTTACCGTGAACCGGACTACAACGTTGGGGTGGTCGCGCATGTTCTGACCTACTCCGGGAGCATCCACCACCACCGGTATGTCCAATGGCGCCAACTGGTCCCGTGGGCCGATTCCGGATAGCATCAGCAGTTGGGGCGACCCCACGGCCCCGGCGCACAGCGTGATCTGGTCTCCTTCCACCAAGAACCTTTCTCCTCCGCTCTCCACTTCCAATCCCGTGGCCCGGTTGCCGGAGAACACGATGCGCATCACTTGAACGTTGGCCTTGATGGTCAGGTTGAGGCGGTTCCGGTTGGGCTCGATGTGGGTCAGGGCCATGCTCATGCGCACGCCGTCAACGTTGTTTTCGGCCCGTAGGCTAACGCCGGTGGCGTCGGGATCATGATTATCGGGATTGTAGGGGTATCCGGCGGAGACGCAAGCCCGGTAGAAGGCTTCCTGCAGGGGCGGCCAATCTTCGCGTTTATGACGGCGTACCGGAACTGGACCATTGGTTCCGTGAAAATCATCCCGGAAGTCCTCGTCGTTCTCGATCTGGCGGAAGTAAGGGAGGACCTTTATGTAGGACCACTCGTCGTTCCCCCAAGAAGCCCAGGTGTCGAAGTCCTCGGGCGCTCCCCGGATGAAGGTTTGCCCGTTGATGGCACTTGATCCGCCCAACACTTTTCCTCTGGGTACCGGCATGGGATTGGGCTGCTGGGGCGTGGCCTTGCCGGTGAACGACCAGTTGAAGGGAGAGTTAGCCGCTCGGGCTTGCAGATTGATCAATCCCCAGCCGTTTTTCAGCATTTCAGGCAGTTGTTCGAAGTCGGGATATTCCGGGCCGGCCTCCAACAGGAGCACTGAGCGGCCCTGGTCTTCCGAGAGTTTGGCCGCCAAGATGCAACCGGCGGTCCCACCGCCAACGACTATGTGATCGTATTTCATGACTTAAATCCTCCCATCAGCGTCCCAAGGTGGCTGAATGTTCTACCGGACCAAGGCGCCAGCCATCCGCTCCAACTGATCTCCCATCTCCTGTTCGGTTTCGCAATGGACCGGCCACACTGAAACCCGTATCGCTCCGGCGCTTAAGAAATCATCTACTTGCTGTCTGGTGGTCTCGGGAGGCTGGCCGAACACCGATATGGATAGCGATGCCGGGTTCCGCCCCCGCTCGGCGGCTAAAGTGTCGAGAATCTTCCGTCCTTCTTCAATCCGGCCAGGGGTTACCCGGTTTGGGAGCCATCCGTCGCCCCACCGGGCGACCCGTTGCAGTACATTGGGAGCGTTGCCGCCCAGGAGGATCGGAGGGTGCGGCTTCTGCGCCGGTTTGGGATAGCAATAAACCGGTGGAAAATCGTAGTAACGGCCATGGAACTCGGCTTCATCCTTGGTCCACAACTCTTTCAGCGCCGCGACGGCCTCCCTGGCCTGAGTCCACCGGTGGTCAAAGTCGCCGCCCATCATGGTGGTCTCCTCCCGGTTCCAGCCGGTCCCGATCCCAAAGATAAACCTGCCGTTACTGTGCTGGTCGAGGACTGCGATCTGCTTGGCCAAGATCAGTGGATTCCGCTCGGTGATCAAGGTGATGCCCGTGGCGAGCTTAATCTTGGTGGTGACGGTAGATGCCATGGCCAAAGACATGTATGGGTCGGAGAAGTGGCGGTAGGTCCAAGGAATCTCGCCGCCGGTGGCGGGAAATGGGGTGGCGCTATTCACCGGCAGGATAGGGTGCTCGTGGTAGAAGATGGACTCAAACCCCAGATCTTCGGCCTTCTTGGCGATGAATGCCGGGTCAAGGGTGTAAGCGGGTAAGGGCACTACTATTCCAACAGACACTTCAACTCTCCTTTTTATTCAAATGTGGCGCTCGGGATGTGTACTGAATCAGCGGCCGTGTTGCGCCGATCCTATCAACACTCCTCGTTCCGGCAAGGGCTAAATAGTCTCCTTAACGACTTGTCCTCCCTTGACGACCAACCGTACGTTGCCGTCGTCAGCCAACACGTTGATGTCTCCAAGTGGGTCGCCGGCTATGCCGATAAGGTCCGCTTCCATGCCCTCTTCAACACGGCCRATACGGTCCYCCATCCGGAAGAGCCGGGCGTTGGTACTGGTTGCGCTCAGGATAGCGTTCATAGGCCCGATCACCCTGGCTTTCAAGGACAGCTCGGCGCCCCGCCCGGATTGCCGTGCTCCCAAGATGTCGGTGCCCGAGCCCAACGCAACTCCAGCTTGGGCCGCCAGGTCTACACTTACCGGCATTTGGGTATGAACTTGCCGCAGTTTCATTTGGGCGTAATGCGGAATGTCTCCAGCCTCCGCCGATTTTGCCAACACGTCCATCACCAGCAAAGTCGGCACCATGAAGGCCCCGTGCTCCACTATGYCTTTGGCTGTTTCCTCATCCAGAATACTGCCGTGCTCGATCGACCGGACTCCGGCGGCCAGCGCGTTTTTGACCGAAGGTGAGGTGTGGCAGTGGGCCAGGACGTATTTGCCKGCCATATCCGCCTCACAGACGGCCGCCTGCATCTCGCCGACGGTAAACTGGACGCTTTCCAGAGCGTCTATCGGAGACATGATGCCGCCTGAAGCCATCAGCTTAACCTGGGACGCGCCAAGCCGCAGTTGTTGGCGGGCGGCTGCCCGAACCGCTTCAGGGCCGTCCACCAAGACCGGCGCCGCCAAGATGCCAGGCACCGACCGGATCGGTTCCTCGTCATACCGGCTACGGCGGTCTCCATGACCTCCCGTCTGGGAAAGGTGTGAGCCAGATGGCAGGATCCTGGGACCTTTAATGAGGCCTTGTCCGGTGGCCCGGGCGAAGGCTGCGTCCAGACCTCCCGCGTCTCGAACAGTGGTAAATCCTTCTTGCAAGGCCAGTTCAATGTTCTCGATAACGCTGATCACGTAGGTGGTCAAATTGTCGTCGGCGGAGCTATCCGTGAGGCCATTGACTCCTACAGCGCCAAAGTGGACGTGGGCGTCGGTTAACCCAGGCATCAGGGTCATTCCTGACAGGTCGATGACCCTCCCCTCGGAGGGCCGGCCCATGTTTTCCATCGAGGCTACCCGCTGGATGATGCCATCCTCTACCAGCACGCTGGTCCTCGGCCTGGGGTCTGCACCCGTACCGTCAATTAGGGTGGCGTTGTGCAATATCAGGGTGGTCATCGCAACAGTTACCTCCGAGCTGGGGTAGATTGGAGGAGCGCCGCGGAAGACTTCGCGGTAATACGATCCTCTGAGTCCGCATGTGTGGCAACAGCGGTTTCGTTCCTCTCAGGCAGAGACCGTTTCAAGCGATCAAGAAGTTTGAAATGGTATCTGCTATCATCTGTCTAAGTTTCAGAGGGATAAGGAGCAGGTGCCGGCATGGGTAGATTAGATGGAAGAGTAGCCCTCATCACCGCCGCGGGGCGAGGTCACGGTGAAGCCATGGCGAGAAGATTTGCCAAAGAGGGCGCCGCTGTTGCCATTTGCGACATTATACCTGTCGCGGTGTTAGAAGAAACAGTTGGCGAACAGATCCGGGCCGAAGGGGGACAGGTTCTTTCTTTTCAGACCGACGTGTCTAAGGAAGACGAGGTCGAGCAGTTAGTGCAACAAACCATCGACCGATTCGGCGCCATCGATATCCTGGCCAATGTTGTCGGTATCGCTGGCCCGACCAAAGATGTGTGGGACACTAGCCTGGCTGAGTGGAAGGAAACCCTGGCCGTGAACCTGGATTCGGTCTTTCTAGGCTGCAAGTATGTCTTGCCAGAGATGATCCGCAAGCAGTACGGCCGGATCATCAACTTTAGCTCAGGCACGGGGAAACAGCCGCTTTCCCATCGGGCGCCGTATGCCACGTCGAAGATGGCCGTGATTGGATTTACCCGCACCCTGGCCGCAGATGTGGGCCGGTACAATATTACGGTCAACGCTATCTGTCCCGGCGGACATGAGGAGCGGAGTCTGGAATTGGCCAAGGGACGGGCTGAATACGTGGGTGAGGCATTCGACGAGGAAGCTTTTCGCACTGGTTTCAGAGCAACGCGGGAGAATGCCGTGATCGCCGGACGTTGGTGTGCCGACGAGGGCTATACGCAAAAGGCCGGTGGTCCGGATGATGCGGCGACCATCGCTCTTTTCTTGGCGTCTGAAGAAGCTAGCAATTTTACAGGACAGGACATCAACTCCGGCGGCGGGGTGATGTGGTAGCAAGCTGGACGAGGCCTGGGGGACCTTCCCTAGGCCGGCGTCCATGCGTGGCCGGGCTCAGGGTGACAATGAAACACACTATCTCTTCCGCCGGGTCGGCGAGATCTCTACGAGTTTTATAGCGGGCCACGGCTAGGCAAGCAATGAGGTAAATGACTTCAAATCAGAATAGCCCGGTGATTAAGCCCGGATCCGCCAAGTCTCCCTTGTTCTTTGGCTGGTACGTGGTTGCCGCCGTAACTTTCATCGCTTTCGTCAATACTGGGTCCCGCAGCAGCTTTGGAATCTTCGTAATACCTATGAGCGAGGAATTCGGCTGGAACCGGCTCACCATCTCTGCGGTGGCGGCCCTTGGGGCCATCGTCGGCGGCGCGGCTCAGCCTTTCCTTGGGTATGCTTTCGATCGGGTAGGGGCCAGGAAAGTGATCCTGACTTCCCTGGTCGTGGTTGGGCTAGCTACAGCGGCCTTGGGTCTTACCTTCAACTTCATCTTTTTGTTACTGGTGTTCGGGTTTGTCACTTCTATCTCCAACAGCGGAGCTGCTCTCGCCAGGGGTGCGCTGCTGGCCAGGTGGTTCATAGATAAGCGGGCCACCGTGGTCAGCGTCGCCGCCGTGGGGACCTCGGCCGGCAGTTTGTTGCTGGTGCCCTTCGCCATGTTTCTGCTTCAAGCCACCGGCGGCAACTGGAGGATCACTTGGGCCGCCCTTGGGCTTATTATCCTGGTCCTGGCGGTGCCCCTGGGATTCCTGTTCATTCGTGACGACCCCAGCAAGGTTGGACTGAAGCCCTACGGTGAAAACGTTCCGTCTAAAGATGGCGCCGGCGATCGATCCCTCCATCGGCGCGGGCCGTTGGAAGCCGACGTCTGGAGTGAGTCCTTCCGGTCTCTTCCCATCTGGCAAATGAACGGAGCCTTTTTCGTCTGCGGGTTCACCACATTGATAATGTCGGTCCACTTTGTGCCCTACGCCATCGGCATAGGAGTTTCGCCTAGTATCGCGGCTATGATATTCGGGGTCATGATGGGTCTGAATGTCCTGGGGGGACTGGGATCGGGGATACTGGCGGACCGGTTCGGCCGAAAAAACTTGCTGGCTGCCGCTTATTTCATCAGAGGTTGTGGATACATCGCTTTGTTGCTAGCTCCTTCGACCCTGGGACTGTGGCTCTTCGCCGGGTTCGCGGGATTCTCCTGGATCGCAACTGTGTCCCTAACCAACACACTGACCGCCGATGTGTACGGCCTACGGGCCCTGGGAACCATCTCGGGAATCACATTCCTCTGCCACCAGATCGGCGGCCTSTGCGGGGTCCTATTAGGAGGGTTCTTCTACGACCTCACCGGCACTTACACGTTAGCCTTCGCCATCGTGGGGGCGTTGCTATTTCCGGCGGCGCTGTCCGCGTTCACCATAAATGAGCGGAAGTACTCCACCCGTTACCGTGTTCCATCGGTGACGGTGGCTGACTCCGGGAACTAGATCAACGGGGTAGGAGCGAGCGGATACGAGGGAAGTTGACGTGCCCGGAACTCGGAATTATAGTTCGTTGCATCKCAGAATTAATTAAGACTTAAGGACAGATCAATGGCCAGATTAGAAGACATTCCCGAAGGCGAACGGGAGATGCTGAAAGCGCTTCCCTTGCCGTCGTTTGATACGACGCCATTTGTAAAGGGAAATTCGTTATCCCAGCGCCGGGTTTCCATCCTGTCGACTGCCGCGCTGCAAAAACGCACCGATAAAGTATTTTATCGGGGAGAAGCCGGCTACCGGGTCATTCCGGGYGGCACCGACCCCAACGACATCATCATGGCCCACGGCTCGGTTAATTTCGACCGCTCCGGTTTCCAACAAGACCTCAACGTTTGTTTTCCCTTGGAGCGGCTGCATGACCTAGTCAAAGAAGGATTCATCGGCTCGGTTGCCGATTTTCACTACACCGTCCAGGGCGGATTGCCGCCGGACCGAAACGAAGGCGCCGCCCGCCAGATCGCCGGACTGATGAAACGCGAAGGCGTCGACACAGTGCTCTTGGTGCCGATTTGACCGAGATGCACGTGCGCCGTAGGCGGACTGGCTCATTACTTTGAAGATGAAGGACTCAGCACCACGCAGATCAGCCTTGTTCGATTGCATACTGAAGGAATCAAGCCGCCGCGGGCGCTGTGGGTACCCTTTGAACTTGGCCGCCCCTTGGGCCTACCCAACGACGCGGAGTTCCAGAAGCGCGTGTTGCGGGCCTGCCTGGGCTTACTCGATGCAGAGTCGGGCCCCGTGTTGGAAGACTACCTGGAAGACATTCCCGCCGGAAGCTCCGAATACGATTTCACCGGGATGTCCTGCCCCATCGGTCTGCATCCCGTTCCGTCGAACGACAGTGAATTAACCAACTCCTTGGTTCAAGAGATGGGACAGATCGCACCCTGGTACGAATTGGCGGTCGATCAACGAAAACGCACCACGGTTGGGATCAGCGAATTGGACATCCTTGATGCGGCCCGCTTTCTGATCGATTTTATYGAGRACCCMTCTTCGCCAAGYCCYCGTCCYGAGATGGAMGTAGGGCCGATGCTGAAACATACTTGYGAAGACCTRAARGCTTTTTATTCCGARGCTRYGTCGGCGCAACCYGGSATGTCGTCGAGCYTGGCGGTGGAAAACTGGCTGTGGAACGAAACCGTGCTGGGCAAGGTGCTTTGGAATTTCAGAGAAGAGCACGTGGATGATTCAGATACTTACATCGGGTATCTCGCCAAGCGCGGTTTGATCCCCGACCGGCAGATCCAATTTAAAGGCGCCCCGGTTTTCTGATCTGGCTAGCCGTTCAAGGAAACCGMGTTCGASAGAAATGATTCGATACCCAGTTCGAGTAAGGAGGAAGAGCCATGCAGACAGCAACTAAGGACCAACTGTGCACCACATTCGACGCGGCCAATCCCCCGTCGTTGCGAGTCCAATTGGGTGAGACCTTCGTCATGGAGACCAACGACCGGTTTGCCACCTACGACGGCCCGGGTTCCTCTGATGAGGCCATGGATATCCTCAAGACCATGGCCGGTCCGGTCTACGTCGAAGGGGTAAARCCCGGAGATACCTTGAAGATCGAAGTCTTGGACATCACCCTGCCTTTGGACTATGGCTGGATCGGCGCCACGCCGGGCCGGGGTCCGCTGGGAGATCGCATCCCCGAGTTTCGTAAGACCAAGGTGAAGATAACCGGCGATGGAGTGGTGTACAAGGACAAAGTCACCATGCCCCTCCGCCCGATGATCGGMCGTATCGGCGTTGCGCCCAAAGACGGACCTGTGGCCAGCGGCGCCAAGGGAGAGTTTGGCGGAGGGATGGGCAACACCCAGATTACCAAGGGAGCCACCGTTTACTTGCCAGTGTTCCACGAGGGTGGACTGATATCCATAGGCGACTGTCACGCCGCCATGGGAGACGGCGAAGCCACCGCTTCGGCAGTGGAGTGCGCCCTGGACGCTACTTTCCGGGTGACGATTGCCGATGACTTCCAGGTAACTCGCCCCGTAGTCGCCACCGAAACCGAAGTAATGACCACCGGAGAAGGCCCCACCATGGAAGAGGCTGCCAAGGTGGCCTTGAACGCCATGGCCGACCTCATGGTGGACCGGCTGGGCATCGAYTACACCGATGCCGCCATGTTGATCGCCAGCGCTGCCGATGTACGCACCGGCCTGGCCGGCCACCCGCCGAACACAATGCGCGTTGCGATACCCAGGTCGATGTTGGTCGTATAACGTGGGGAACCAGGGCTTTCTATGGCAGGGGGTTCCCGTCTGATCCTCGATTAACCTTCTTGGTCTTTTCGGCCAAGCGCCCACTGCCGCAAGAATATTTCTACGGCGATGTTGAGCTAAGCGGGAGGCKGCCCGAATGCCAGATGCAGCCGGTCGCGCAGCGGAGCCCATTCGGCACCCGGCAGCAGCTCGCCGAAACGCCACGAGAATCTATCCGGCGTGACCTCGAAGATCGATCCTAAACTTCCATCAAGTTGTTCAAGGCGACGATCTCGGGTGCGGTGGAATCAGCGGCTTCCCAGCCCTTCGTGGCTTCGTTGAAGCTAGAAYGCGCCWKGKTGGWTTGACCTTGCGCCGACTGCACCCGGCCCATCCAAAAGTTGTCACGCACCGACTSTCTCTGCTTCAATCGGCCGCGCAGCATGTCCTCCGCTTTTTCGAACTGCTYAGCCCGGATGTACGCTTCCAGCATCGTGTCCTCAAACACCTCACGCTGAGCGTGGCTGCCGCCAACTCGAACTAACTGAGGAAAGACCGGCTCCATCAGGCGGACTGACTCGGTGTAATCCTCGTTGGCAAAGGCTTCGATGCCCTGGACCAAGGGTAGGACGACTTCCCGGGCGAAGGAGTTGCCCTCTTCGGCTGACTTGCGTAAGCGGCTTGTGAWTTTGGCCATCGCTTCGTGGTCTCCGCCGCCGGCAAAGGCCAGGGCGGCATGGGCATCTCGAAAAGCGGCGCCGGGGCGCTCGGCCGCCGGCGCGGCGATCGTTAACACTTCTTCCCATGGTTTGGGAGCTGGGCCGCCACAGTACATCTGCAGACGCCACATCAACGATGCGCTGTCGTTCAAGGTCGACATGCTCTTGGCGACGACGGACGGACGGATGTATTTCTCATAACGGTCCAGGGTTTCCTGGTACTTGCCCTGAGCCAGTTCGAAAAGAGCTAGGTGCCAGGAGAGATGTACATAGGAACTGGCGGGAGCGTCGAAGCTTCGCAGCCAGGCGTCCAGAAAGTCCTCGCCGCCGGAGGCGTCGCCCCTCTCAAAATGCACGTGGGTCATGGAGTGGCAAGCCACGGCGTTGGTGGGATTTATATCCAAGGAGCGTTGCGCCAGTTCCATCGCCTTATCCAGTTGACCGGTCTCATGGTGGGCAAAGGCGTATTCGGCCAGGAAAGCCCAATCGTCCGAGCAGTGGGGCTCAACGCCCTTGAGCAGCGCTAGATATTCGGGAGGGAAATTGGGCGAGCCCGCCCCGCTACATCCCAGCATGTATAGCCGATGAGCCAGCCGTAGCAGCAGCCCGTCCCGGGGAAACTCAGCGAGATGCACCTTGATGAGGGCTATCGAGTCACGCCCTTGCCCCTTTATCCAGWAGCTGACAGCTTCGATCTGCTSGCGTTCCCTACGCGTGMCCCCGGATGCCAGAGCCAGCGCYTGTTTTATGGTCTCCCGGGCTTCYTCCGGGCGGGCGCGTTGCTGGTACCAGTAGGCGAGGCAACCATGGGCCAGGGCGAAGCCCTCGTCGAGGTCGATCGCCTCCTGAAACTTGAGATCCGGACCGTGGTTCTGGGACAGTAGTCTGTCGATGCCGTCCTGCCAGGCATCCACGGAAGCTGTCGAGCTTGTGCTGAGGGTCATTCCGAATCGGTCCTGGGTTCGGTCAGGCATTATAGTCTCCGCCAAGCCGGGTTAATAACGGTGTTTCCTGTCGGGCCATAATGGGGAATATTACGTCGAAGACGGGGGATTTGTCCACGGCGATGGACGGGGAGATCTAATCGGAGATTGGTGTCACTCCTCTCCTTCCGCCGAAGGATCGGAGTATCATGCCTGGTTGTCGCCGTGACCTGAGCTTCCTCGCCGCCCACCGTAGATCTGGCCCATGAGTAAATCATTGTGGAAATCACCGGCGGCACTCTCAYACACATTTCACACAAACCTCTTCCGCGATTCTTACACCCGCSTRTGATACTCGATAATAACTATTTGCAGGTGCCCCTAACGCATGCCTTTCGTCGGTGCGGGACAAAGGGATATRAGACTAGCCTGCGAATGTTCTACCCAGGAACCACCAGCAGCCCCCACCTKTTGACGGAGGTAYCAGAAAAGTGGCTGATAAGGTGCTCGKCGTGGATGATTCTCNGGGTTATCCGCGGACTTATTTTAGAATTAGTGGAACTTTTCGGGTTCGAAACTTGCTCGGCGTGCGATGGGTGGGAGGCGCTTGAGGTATTTCAACGCGAGCAACCTGATCTGCTGATCTCCGATCTGCACATGCCAAAAATGAATGGTTTTGRACTCACTCGGAAGGTACGGGCATTCTCAGATGTCCCAATTTTGATTTTGACTGGGGGGTCAGGTAACATGGGCGACGATAAGGTGGCTGCCATCGATGCGGGCGCCGACGCGTTCTTAATGAAACCCTTTGGTCTGAACGATCTTCGAGCTCGAATCAAAGAATTGCTTCTAAAACCCAGCTGCGTGTAAGAAGCACCGGTAGTTAACTWGGAGAGGAGACTTTATACKAGGATGAGGGCTTGTTCGTTTTCCACAACTCGCCCATCCGATCCGCGGATCAGGGACTTGGGATTCTAAGGGCGGTTGGTACTGATGTGCCCGTAATCATGAATAAACGGTCAACCAAACAATTGCACAATATTTCCACGATAGCCTGGGATCAACGCGGCATGTCGGCTATCGAGACGTCCATTGTTCTCATTGCCTTTGTAGTAGTCGCCTCGGTGTTCGGCTTCGCAATGCTTAATAMCGGCTTGATGAGCTCCGAAAAAGAGCAAAAGGCGGTTCAGGCTGGTATAGACGAGACCTCGTCTAACTTGATCCTTCGAGGCGGAGTGTTGGCCATCGGGAACGGAGGAAAGACGGGCATTGACACTATCAAGTTTTATCTGACCCCAATCGTTAATCGTTGAATCTGGGGGATCCACCGATCTGTCCAGCACCGGCGTTGTGGTCACTTACTTCGACTCCGCCAATAGCCTGAACTGCACTTCTGGCGGCTCAGGCATCTGCTCATGGGCAGCCAACTGGGTGATCGGATCCGGTGACCTGGTTGACCCGGGTGAGCGAGTGGAAATGATCGTCACCCTGTCGAGTCTGACACCGCTCTTGGGTAAAAACACGGAATTCACGATCGAAGTGAGACCTAACAAGGGCGCGGTAGTGGTTGTAAAYAGGACTATCCCCGGTGAAGTGAAAGCGGTCATGGAGCTATATTAAGTTGGAGCGCAAAACCTGAGACTAGGTTGTTGGCATCTTGGATSGCACTTGCGCCGGCCGCCCCCCGTCGATCTGGCTCATGASTAAATCATTGTAGAAAGCGCCGGTCCCGAAAGGCGCGTAATCCCATCGTCTCGGGGTTGGGTGAAGGGCCTTGTAGGGTGTTCCGGCTGTTGGCCCGCAGTCTTCAGAGCAGGTGGACCACGGCTTCAACCTCTACCAGTAGCTCCGGCCGCACCARCCCAGCCACGATGACGGTAGAACTGGCGGGCGGATTGCTGGGGAATGTCTCCGCCCTCACTTTGCTATAGGCGGGATAGTTGGCGACATCGGTAAGGAAACAGGTGATCTTTACCACGTTGTTCATGCTTCCTCCAACCGCTTTCACGACCGCCTGTACGTTGGCCATGACCTGCCGGGTTTGAGCTTCGCAGTCGTTCTCACCCACTACATTTCCTGAAGCATCAACCGCGATCTGTCCAGATACGTACAGGGTATCTCCCACTTGGATCCCCGGAGAAAGGGCGGGATTAGGCGGCATTCCGGGAGGGATGATGGGCTTTCTTTCCGCCATGTATTACGCCTCCAGAAGGTGTTGACTTATCTAGTTATTTAGCCTTTTCGACGCCTGTGGATCGGCCCCCGATCATTTGGATCCATGATCCGAAGCAACCAAAAAGAACCCACCGGTCAGKCTATTCCGTTCGTTGGAAGATTGTAGCCACGCCTTGTCCGCCGCCCACGCACATGGTAACCAAGCCCAACTCGTCACCGCGTAACTCCATCTCTTCCATCAGTTTGACGGTCATGATCGCGCCGGTAGCGCCGACCGGATGGCCTAGGCTGATGCCGCTGCCGTTGACGTTGGTCTTCTCCAGGTCCATGTTCAACTCTCGCATGCAATAGAGAGCCTGGGAGGCGAAGGCCTCGTTGAGCTCGATGAGGCCGATGTCGTCGATCGACATGCCAGCCTTACCTAGAGCCTTGCGTACCGCGGGGACGGGGCCGATACCCATGATGGCGGGCTCGACTCCGGAAACGGCGCGAGTATGCCAACGCATCCTGGGCTTGACGCCTAGCTCAGCGGCTTTTTCAGCGGACATAATCACCACCGCGGCGGCGCCGTCGTTGATACTTGAAGCGTTGCCGGCGGTAACCGTCCCGTCCTTTTTGAATACAGGATTAAGCTGTGCCAGCCGTTCCACGGTGGAATCTTCGCGAGGACCCTCGTCCCGGGACACTACGATAGGGTCGCCCCGGCGTTGCGGTACAGTCACCGAAGAGATCTGGCGATCAAACCGKCCATCTTTTATGGCGGCCACCGCCCGTTGGTGACTGATGGCGGCCAACTCGTCCTGGTCYTCACGGCTGACGCCGAAACGCTCGGCCACGTTCTCGGCGGTTACGCCCATGTGGTAAAGATTCACCGGGCATCCCAGTCCTTTCGTCAGGCTATCGGTGAGGGCGCCGTCTCCCATACCGAGGCCGTCGAACCGTGCCTTGTAGCCGATGAGGTAGGGGGACTGGCTCATGTTTTCAATGCCGCCGGCGACGACGATGTCCACCTCGCCGGTTTTGACCATTAGGGCAGCCATGTTTATGGCTTCGAGGCCAGAGGAGCACTGCCGGTTGATGGCGATCGTAGGTACCTCATCGGGRATACCTGCCCCTATGGAGGCCAACCGCGCGGCGTAACCGGCCTCGGCGGTCTGCAGAGCGTTGCCAAGCACCACCTCATCGACCTGGTCAGGACGTATGTTGGCCTGTTCAAGCGCGGATCTGATGACCAAGGATCCTAGCTCCGACGCCGAAACGTCCTTGAAAGCGCCTCCGAAGCGACCGATTGGCGTGCGGGCACCGCTGACGATGACGACCTCTTGCATTGACGACCTCCCTAACCTTTCACTGGTTTCCGTGATGATCCATGCGGACGCCGAAACGATACCACAGCCACAAGTTAGGGGCAATGACGGATCGATGGCCGGCCGTAAATCACAGGCCGGATGTTCTCGTTGGACTAAACGGGTCAAAGAGCTTGCGGACTCTTGAGATGGTCAAGAGCGGGTATTCGGCTTCGATGGTTTGGAGGTTCCAAAAATTAACAAGGCCCCGGGGAATCTCCCCGGGGCCTCTGATGCTGCCGCTAACCGTACGACTGGTGGGGGCAATCACTGGTCGTCTCGGCCTAGTGGAAGCCCGGGTACCCTATTAGATTAATCTTACTGAACTTCGCCGGTAACGGGGTGGAAGTACTCTTCGCCTAGRTTGAYSGAGCTGATCTGCATCTCRSTGCGGGCCRCCGCGKTCTTCKCRCCGGWKACKGGGTGGAAGTACTCTTCGCCYAGGTTGAYSGAGCTGAYCTGCATCTCACTGCGGGCYACCGCGYTCTYCTCKCCGGTTACGGGGTGGAAGTACTCTTCCGCCAGGCCCCAGGAGGTGTCGCCTTCGATGSWSMACGNNGMTGKCCNGCWCNGYCTNNTSRGAMCNGSYKGCTGNCNTGGGTGSNNGMRGWRGTNYNGRTGGSKNNTYGNCNGKNNACCGGGTTGAACCACTCTTCTCCGAGTTCGATCTGGGTTGACACTAGGTTGTCGGAAGCCTGAACCTGTCCGGCCGTCATACCCGTGGCCGCTACCGCTACCAGAGCGGTCCCCAGAACCAATGCGCCYAGGAACTTGGCGGGAGWGTTGTYTTCGACTACTTTGGTCAGCGCTAGTTTTACTTGTTCGATCTTCATTTCGGTTGCCCCCATCAAATATGAGAATGTCCCTTTGTTTCCGGTTCCCTGGTTACTTGCCCTGTTTGTCGTTCCTTTCATGGTTGCCCCTCCGTTTGTTTTCTATGCCGCAATATTAAATCGAGGTAAGGAGGTGGGACATCCGGAAAATTACTGAACTTTTCAGAACGGGCAAAACACGGAAAATGACCRRGCATCCGTAATATTAKGTAGATGGCTACGTAGCYCCGSCCATAASACTATTTAGACGAGSGCAGGAAGAAGARKYTKAGGGAGTCCTTGAAGAGTGGTGATGAATATCGAAGGGGAAGATTAAATGGCAAGTAAGAGCGGTTGTGGCAGTGTGATTAGTGGGGACGTTGGGGTAAGTCTTCGGGGAGATYGGACTAAAAAGCCAACAAAGGGCGACCGGCCAGGGCAGATCTTGCGGGTTGGATCRGGTTGCAACATGGGTTYCGACGGTGGCGTTGATCTTGTTCAGAATGTTGGGTAGACGGTCCTCGCACCGATGAATCGCCCATCGGCTGTCTCTCGTCAGTTTGCCGGCGGCGATAATAAACAACGCCTYAACTTCCCGCTTGGTCGGGTCCCTGATATAGGCGCCTTTATCCTGGAAGATGAAAATCCGCGTAATACATCATCCCGCCGGTAGCCATGCACCCTTTTCCAAAGGTATTGCCAGAGATACCCGAGGCTCGTCGCCGATGCCGCGGGTGATGTGACCATGTCCGGTTGTGTCCTGAGCGATGAGCACATCGCCGGGATGGAGGCGCTTTATCGTTCCGTCGGCTACTTCAATCTCGGAGATCCCYGCCAGATGTACGACGTACTGAACGCGGGAAGCATTGTGGTAGTCGTCCACTGAAGGGGATGGGCTTCGATTGAGTCTTGTTGGTCCTTCTCCGATATGGTTGACGATTTCGGCGAACTGGTCAGTCGTTACGTCTAGAAGACGGGACTCACCATCGTCGCCGGGGTAGACCGTCACTATTCGTACCATMAGAGTCTCCTTCGTTAAATTAAGCCTCCCWGGCAGATATGGCAGGCACCGCCTGTCCAGGAATCATTGAGGCCGGGCCAAAAATGTATCGGTTGCCCGCTTCAAGCCGGCCCTTCGGTTAGCCTGGAGCGATTCCTTCATGCTGGCGGACCTCTGCTGGGAATCTATGATTCCGGTAAGGCTGCCCTGGAATTGCGGCATGACGTAGCGAGCCAGCAGCTCGTAGCTACGATGGAGTTTGTCGCGAGGGGCCCAATCCTCGGCCCGCAGCAGGAGGCCGCCGAACCCGCCACTGGCCTCCTGGAGGCGTTCGATACCGGCTATACAATCATCGGGAGTTCCCACGATCCACTGATTGTTTTCCACCATATAGTCGACGATCTCATTGGCGGGTACATCGGGAATGGGATTGCCGTTGGTGCCGCCGGTGTATTCGGTGACTACTTGACCGGCTCCTACCCGAATATCTTCAAAGGCTTGTTCCCGGGTTTCCGCCAGATGACATCCCACAGACAACCGCCAATCTTCGCGGCGCATCGTTTTGCCGTGTTCGGCGGCCTCTTTTTCAGCGATCGCCCATTGGTCCTTCAAGCTAGTGCTTCTGATCGTGTCACGCGGCACGCTTAGTGAGATTACAGAGGTCCCGTGCTTGCCCGCCAAAAGCACGCCGGCGGGCGATTGAACCGACGCCACGGCTACGGGAAGGGTCGGCTTCTGAAAGGGCCGTAGCTGTAGCGTCGCGTCTCGCAGCTTGAACCAGTCGGTTTCGCAAGTCACCGGCCCGCTGCCATCAAAGAGTTGCATGATTACTCCCAGCGACTCGTCCATCATCTCCCGTTGCCGCTCCGGGTCGATGCAAAACATATTCGCGTCGGACGCCAAAGCTCCAGGCCCCACACCCAGCATCACGCGCCCCCGCGTTAGGTGGTCCAACAACACCATTCGGTTAGCCACCATATAGGGATGGTGATAGGGCAGGCTGATCACGCCGGTGCCCAAGCGGATGTGGCGGGTGCGGCCGGCGGCGGCAGCGATAAA
>NVSQ01000072.1 GCA_002401285.1 SAR202 cluster bacterium | reverse complement strand
TCTATCCAAGATAACCGGCAATGCCTACGCCCGCTCTCAGGTAATGGACGATACCGGCGTCGCTATTTCCGACGACGACGGCGATCAGGTCCCAGACGGGCCGGAACAGGTGCGAGCCGCCTTCGACTACATGGTCCGGCAGGGTGTTCCTCTCAACGAAACCACAATGGTTTACGACCCTATCCAGGTGCGGGAAACCCTGCACCACGACCCTACCCAGCCTGGGGAACAGGAAATCATCCTGGTAGTAGGAGTTTTAGGGTCGCGCCAACAGGCCAACATCGAGGCGGCCCGGCAGGCCCTGGAGCAAGACTTGGAACCGCTGCGCCGGGTTCCTGACATCAGCTTTGTTGGACTGACGGGCTCGCCTTTCACCCGGGAAGCCACGTTGCAGGCCACCACCAGGGCTCTGAATGTTTCCCTTCCGGTGGCGGTGGCCGCTTGTTTGATATTGTTGGCCTTCTGGATGCGGTCGGTAACTCTGGCGGTGGTCACCATTATCCCCATCGGCCTGGTGGTTTCCTGGCTTTACGCCTTCATGTACGTCGCGGGCTATAGCCTCAACTTCGTCACCGCCACCATCGCAGCAGTGTCCATCGGGGTGGGGATCGACTACTCGATCCACATGACCCAGCGTTTTAGGGAGGAGATGGGCCGGGGACACGGSGCGGAGGAGGCAATGCGGGCGGCGGCCTCRGGCACCGGGGTTGCKCTGGCAGGGTCGGCGGCATCCAGCGTMATCGGGTTCKCCGTCATGGCATTCGCGCCCATGCCCCTCTTTTCCGCCTAYGGCGTMATAACCGCCGCCATGATATTTATGGCGGCCGTCGCCGCCCTCTTCGTGCTGCCATCGTTGCTTCTGCTGACCCACCGGGGGAGCCCTCACGGTCACTCCAAGCCGGAACGTAGTGAAAGCGCGGAGTCTCAGATACCCAAATAGTGGCTCTCACCAATCTACGATTAATCCATTAAGCTCCGCCGCCCATGCTATAATACTGCCGCCCATTGGACCCTCCACTGGGAAGATTCACGCTCAAGTTCCGCCGRGATTCAAACTACTGGCGGGGTAACCACAGCCGCTAAGGGAGCAGTCACAATGATCAAACGGTTCTCTGTCCTGTACGTCGGCCAGATCGATCTTGATAATACCGGATTGGATGGCACTCCGGCCGACGAACGGCGCTACCCCAACGAACGTCTGGTGGGGGCCTACGACAACGCGGTCGCCCTGGCCAAGCACATGGACGAGCTTGACTACTATTGCATGTGGACAGCCGAGCACCACTTTCAAAGGGAGGGCTACGAGTGCTTCCCAAACTTGATCTTGCTGGGGGTCCACCTGGCCGGCTTGACCAAACGACTCAAGTTCGGTGGGGCCTTTAACGTCGTGCCCATGTGGCATCCTCTCCGCCTGGCCGAAGACTTCGCCATGGCGGACATCATGACCGGAGGTAGACTGATCTTCGGCGTGGGCCGGGGCTATCATTCCAGAGAGGTCGAAACCTTCGGCGCCCCGGTTATCGACAACGACGCCAACAAAGAACTCTTCGAAGAACAGATGGAGATTATCTTCAAGGCTTTCAACGAGGACTCTTTCAGCCACAAGGGGAAACACTACACCATCCCGGCCGACGTGCCCTACCGGGGTTATCAACTGAAGGACATCACCCTGGTGCCCAAGCCCATCAATAACCCGGTGGAGATCTGGCAGCCCATCGCCAGCGGACGTACCTTGGAGTACATCGCTCGCAAGGGAATCAAAGGCATGGTGGCGCTGACCGGGGAAGTGTTAGTCGATCAACTCTTTAGCTCCTACCGGGACATCGCCGCCAAAGAGGGCCGGGAACTTGAATTGGGACAAGACATGGCTCTGGGCATCGGATATTACATCTCCGGCAGCCAACAAGAGGCCATCGACACGGTTCGGCCTTATCACGACGAACGCTACAAGTGGTTCGCGCCCTTCGGTTTCGTCCGCTATACCGATTCCCAAGGCCGTGCCTGGGGCACACCCGGCGCGCCGTCAAGGGCGCCGACCATAGAAGAGGGCGTTGAGCAGAAGGTTTGGTACTGTGGCGAACCGGAMGGGTKTATCMARTTCCTSCRTGASATKGAGGAGMGRTATCCGGGKCTGGAGGAYGTMRTVCTCCAATGGCCGGAGGSSATGCCYTGGKWGRWRTACAAAGAMCAACTSAGCCGMTTCGCCAAGGAWRTCATGCCGGNNNNCMYYWACCGGGCNNNNTTAGAGGCRCYMARCRCGCRGMWTCGGTGGRGGCTRSTTACGAYKCCMYKYYRRMRRGWCTAYTCCTYYACCGGCGCGTCATTCCCTAGCATAAGGCAGGGCTCGCCCCATTGRTCGRCGCTGGCCAGATCCCAATCGCCGSTCGAGCCTTCCGGCCTCAACCKGATCCCGTCATCRCCGCCATAKATCAACARAACCGTKCCTTCYCCGGAATCCTCCGACAACGCGGCATAGGCCGRGCAYGGGCCGTCYTGACTCCAACCAGTTATTTCGCACCACACGTCCACATCCATCCGATCGGCGGTAAACACCCTGCGGATCGCCCTWGGCTCRGACAGCAAGTCGAARACMCGGTTCAGGTCCATCGGGCTGTTACCCCCGGCTACCACCTCGACCTCAAACAGCATCTTTCGCTCCTGCTATCTAATCTTAAATATCCCCAAATGGCCGGGAGATGCTGGGTGTCTGGGGCTTCGGGATTTTAGCACACTCGTAGCAAGAAACCGGGCAACCGGGTGCCATTATCCGGTAAAATTGAAACCCAACCGGTTGACCGGGCATCTTATCTACGTAGGCCGAACTTTCGTCTGATGCCCCAGGTTTTACCTGGCCTGACCGGGTTGAACTATAACTGTAGACCGGATGACTCTCGCCCTTTTCGGCCGATGYCGATATAAAGGAGGCGTGGACCATGGTTACCACGAGGAAATTGACTCCCTTCGAGGAAGTAAACCTATTTTTCGACCAAGCCGCCGARAGCCTGGGATTGAGCGAYGGACACCGGGAGATGCTTCGCCGGCCGTGGCGTGAGCTTCACGTGCARGTGCCGGTGCGCATGGACGACGGTCACATAAARGTTTTCACCGGMTACCGGGTGCAGCACAACGGCGCCCGAGGACCCTACAAAGGCGGCATAMGGTACCACCCCGAAGCGGACGTGGACGAAGTGCGCGCCCTGGCTTCYCTGATGACMTGGAAGACCGCCCTGATGAATCTGCCYTTTGGYGGCGCGAAGGGCGGGGTGCAGGTCGATCCCCGTGAACTSAGCGTCGAAGAGTTGAACCGGCTCACWCGCCGCTACACYTTAAAYATYGWGCACYTGTTGGCCCCYAACCGGGATATACCSGCRCCGGACCTGGGCACYAACGCCCAGACCATGGCCTGGATGATGGACGCTTATGGCCAGCTTCACGGACATTCGCCTGCCTGCGTAACCGGCAAACCCGTGGAGATCGGTGGGTCACTGGGAAGGGATTCGGCAACCGGACGAGGTGTCGCCTATCTGATCAACCAGTCCGCCAGCGACATGAACATGAACCCGGACGGCGCGCGTATCGTGATTCAAGGATTCGGCAATGTGGGCTCTTGGACCGCCAGTTTGCTTCAAGAGTACGGTTGCCAGGTGATTGGGGTGAGCGGAGTCCGGGGAGGTGTTTACAACTCCAAGGGCCTGGAYATTCCGGCTTTGCTGGAGCATCAAAGAGAGTCCGGTGGCGTACCAGGGTTCGCCGGCGGAGAAGACATAACCAACGACGATCTGCTGGAATTGGAGTGTGAAGTCCTGGTGCCCGCCGCCATCGGCAACGTGTTGACGGCGGAGAACGCTCCCAAGCTGCGGACCAAGCTGGTAGTGGAAGCGGCGAACCATCCCACGACACCGGAGGCCGACGACATCTTGGCTGAACGGGGGATCCAGGTKATGCCGGACATTCTRGTCAACGCCGGCGGGGTGATCGTCTCCTACTTCGAGTGGACACAAAAYCTGCAGGAATTCCGTTGGGAGGAAARCAGAGTCAACGAAGAGTTGCTTAAGATCATGGAYCWGGGSTACCAGGCGGTACGGGAGAAGGCGGCTTCCCAAAGTATMACCCACCGGCAGGCGGCATTTCAGATCGGCGTGGAACGGGTGGCCCGGGCTGTTGAACTACGGGGCTTCGTCTAGACCTGGACARCGWTTATTTGACACGAGATTAGSCCRCCGCTAACATACCTCCAAYCCAGTTCGCCGGGATAATAAGCCGCAATCTMMGGCAGTCAAAGACGATTCCACYCTTTGGCCCCGGCGATGGGAAACAGGAGGTGRAACGTGGCGACGGGAATCAACACCTATCGGCCTTTAATAACCGGGACTACCCACATGGTGTCGGCAGGCCACTACTTGGCCACCGCGGCRGGATATCGWATCYTGGAGCAGGGYGGCAAYGCCACCGACGCYGGAGTGGCCGCRGGCATCGTTATTAACGTTGTTCTGCCCCAATACACCAGTTTTGGCGGCGTCGCTCCCATCATCATTCACGACGCCGAGAAGCAAGACACGGTGGAGATYAGCGGCYTGGGCCGTTGGCCSGCCGCYGCCAGCATCGACTACTTCAACCAGCAYGCCGGCGGAGAGATACCGGTGGGCGTTCTTCGTACCGTAACACCCGCCGCCGCGGATGCCTGGCTCACGGCCCTGAAGCTGTACGGCTCCATGACCTTTGAGCAGGTGGTTACCCCGGCGCTGGAACTGGCCGAAGGCGGATTTCCGATACCGGCCTCATTGCGCCGCGCCCTGGTTGGCGCCGTGGACGAACTGGACCACTACGACGGAGACAACCAGAAATGGCAGTCTACCCGGGACGTGTTTTTCCCCGGTGGCAAAGCGTTGGAGACCGGAGCGGTTCTGGTCCAAAGCGAACTGGCCMGCACCTTCCRCCGTTTGATTCAAGTCGAACGGGACAACGTTTCCAGAGGCCGGRATGAGGCCATTCAGGCTGCGCGAGACTTCTTCTACCATGGCGAGATTGCCGTGGAGATGGTCCGATTCGTTCAAGAGCAGGGCGGCCTGCTCACTATGGAAGACCTGGCCGCTTTCCACGTTGGGGTGGACCAGCCTGCCTCGGGCAGCTACAAAGGCATCGACGTTTACACCTGCGGCCCGTGGTGCCAGGGCCCGGTTTCCATCGAAGCCCTGCAGATACTGGAAGGGTTCGACCTGCAGGGAATGGGCCACAACAGCCCCGACTACATCCACACKGTTCTCGAGGCSCTGAAGCTGTCTTTCTCCGACCGGCACCACTACTAYGGMGAYCCGGATTTTGTGGACGTACCCCTGGAAGGCCTGACATCCAAAGCCTTCGCCGACGAGCGGCGACGGGCCATCGACCCCACGCGGGCATCTTCCGAGATGCCGGAGCCGGGCGACCCATGGCGATACCAGGGAGGCAGTCCGAACGGTCGAAGCGTGGCCAAGCCGGAGCCGGTGGCCGGCAGACTTGAGGCCGACACCAGCTACGTCTGCGTGGTGGACCGCCAAGGCAACGCTTTCTCCGCCACCCCCAGCGATGGAATCGGTGGCGCTCCGGTAGCCACCGRWTTRGGGTTCGTGATCTCGCCCAGGGGCTCTCAAAGCTGGCTWGAYCCGGAAMATCCCKGCGCGTTRGCTCCCGGCAARCGYCCCAGRCTGACCCCCAACCCRGCCCTGGCCATGCGAGACGGGCAGGTCTGGATGCCCTTCGGGACGCCGGGCGGCGACGTGCAATGCCAGTCCATGGTGCAGCTTTTYCTGAACGTGGCCGAGTTCGGTATGGACCCCCAACAAGCCATAGAAGCGCCCCGGGTTTCCGCCTGGAGCTTCCCCAACTCGTTCTGGCCCCACGCTTACCACCCCGGTTTGGTGGGAGTAGAAGGCAGGATCGACGGGGAGACGATCGCGGAGCTAAACCGCCGCGGCCACCAAGTTGAAGTGTGGAACGACTGGACGCCGAGGATGGGCAGTCTATGCGCCATCAAGGTAGATAGCGAAAGGGGCACGCTATCAGGCGGAGCCGACCTGCGCCGCGACGGCTACGCAATGGGACGGTAGCCGTCAGCTTTCAGCGGTCAAATCACCTGCCGGTCTAGGGAAGAGTGTTCGCATCCATTTCACTGGAGTCTACCGTAGCGTTTTCACCCCCATCCTAACCTTGGTCCGGTGTTCACAATCTGCGGCTCTTGGGYCTCAGTCGAAACCGCCCTGGGGACCAACAGTTCCAACTCCCAGCTGCCGTCTCCTTGGGCCAATATCGTAGCACCAACCGCTTCCAGGACGAAACGCCTGTCCTGACCGGTGGCTCCTGCCAGCCGATCTTGCAAGCGTTGGTGCAGGATGTTCATGGTCTCAGGGTCTACGAACCGGGTCTCCAGGTCGGTGATTCGGCGGCTCAGCAACTCCCGCCGCTCCGCGATCCACCGCTGTCTGACCTGGGTCAGGTTCAACTCCTGTTCCAGTACTTCSTCACTGAAGTTGTGCCTCGCAGCGAGCCTCAGGATGTTCGCCTCAGTCTCCCGTTCTTCCCGGCTTCGGCCTTCCAACGCCTGTAGTTCTCTGGTCAGGCTTTCGATCGTATCCCGGTGAAGTGCCTGTCTCCTCCCCATCTCACCCAGGTAGATCTCCGGGTCGTTCAGGAACCSGGACACCGTCCCGAAGACGGCTTCTTCTARCTCTGGAGCGTTCAGCTTTCCTGCCGGACATTTCTCGGCTCCCCAGTCGGTCTTGGCCCGGCCTCGGCAGTAGTAATACGCCAGGYTTTTCCGGCACACCCCGGTRTAGACCCGTCCGCAGAGGACACACTTGATGATCCCCTTCAGGAGGTAGTCSCGGTTCCTGGTATTCTTGGACGCGAACCGCTGRTTGAATCTCCGCCGCTCYTGGACCCACTGGAACTCGTCYTCGGTCACGACAGGGCGGCTCACCAGTCCCTCCAGCTTTATCCGCTCCTCCGTGGGCCTGAGCCGGCTGCTGGTCTTGCCGTAGGTGGTCTTGCTCCTCCGGCGTGGCTCCACCGCCTCGGTCTTGAGTGCCTCCACAGTGCCAGCGTAAGCCCGGTTGGAAAGGATCTTCCCTATGGTCGTGCCCTTCCAGACCCTCTTACCTCCTGGAGTCGAYACTCCTCGCTGGGTCAGAYGTTTGGCGATGCCCCACTGGGTCTCACCTTCCAGTCCCATACGCCATATGTCGCAGGCCARCTCGTAGTTGGAATCGGGGACRAGGCGGTCGTCTTCCCACTTCATCCCGTAGGGGCTCTGGTAGTTGGGCGGCAGTCCTTTCTGCAGKGCYCTGGCTCTCAACCCGTCCCGAGCGCCCTGCTGGGCCCTCAATACCGACCGCTCCTTCCCCAGAGCCAATGCCAGCTCCACCAGTTGTCCTTCCGGGCCTTCGAGCATGGGCAAGCCCTGGGCCGTTATCACCGAGACACCGTGCTCCYGGCACTCCGACAAGAACAGCAGTCGTTGCAACCCCTGTGCTTGCAACCTGTCCCGGTCCAGCACCCCCACGGCACTTATCTCTCCCGAGGCGATCCACCCCCTCAACTGCTGGAACTGGGGGCATGCCATCAGGTCCAGACTGGTCCAGTCCACTTTCAGTACGTACCGGGGCGGTGCCTCCAGTCCTTGTTTATCAAGTACTTTCCGGACCGCTTCCTCCTGGGAGTCCAGGGRCATCTCGCGCTGRTCGCTGGTGGACACCCGGCACCAGATGGCAGCGACTTTATCCTTCAGCATTTCTCACCCGCCGSTTCGGTCTCCTGGTCCTGGTTACTTCCCCTCCCGGRCAGAGGTCGCAGTGGCCCGGAAGGATCTGGCGCAACCGGAGCAGGGCGGTCTCCTCCTGGATGGCGTCGCGRGCGTTGCCCCAACGGGATACCAGACTCGGCAACCCGGTGGCCCACTCMGGTGAACGCRTACGCAGGAGCAGCGTCTTGTGCGCTTCTTCCACCCGCGCTACCTCRAYTTCATTCTCGATCTGATCTCCGAGAAGGAAACTGCCCCAGGATAGTTGGAGTAGAGAACCCGAACGCTCGACCCTGTACTCCGTCAGCGAAGGCTTTCGGCCTTCGGCCTCCATCATCATGGCGTCCCATAGGCTGCCCGAGATGCCCTCCACCGAGGCGTTGGGAAGATCTCTTGTTCCGGCTTCCGCGATTCCCTTTAAACTCGACCGGACACTGTCAGACTCGGCTACCAGGTCCTTGGCGTACCGGTCCCAGTCCTTGATCGCCGCCCAGAGCGGCGACCTGGGGATGTGGYYCTTCAGGCCCTGACAGAGCGCCCTGGTCTGGAAGTCAGTTCCCAGTTGGATGCCCCCGAGGTCCGGCTGTTCGGCTGCCCGACTCAATTCGTCGGCTTGATTCAGCAACTGGACGTAGTGGTTCTGGTAAGCGTCCCGGAGGAGTCCTGCCATCACCTGCTGGTGGTCCCTCTCCCTGCGTTCCCTGCTGAGGTGGGACTGGACCGTACGCTCGGTGCGCCCCGCTTCCCGGGCGATCTTGTCGACCCGGTCGCCCCGCTCGTATTTGTCCAGCCARTCTCTGCGTTCGGCGGGTGGGATCCTGGTTCCCCTTGGCATCACGTACCCCTTTACAAGATATACGCTGCACTAGTCCAGCGTGATTCAACCTATTTTAACACTTTYTTTTCATATACATACGTMTATTAAGCTAATTATACCGATAGTAAAATTTTTACAATACMRCCCATGGAATCGCCSCACCACAGACCGGCACGGGTCACAGTCCGCATCGGTCCCACCGATGCATCGTGGTCCCGGCTGTGGGACTGGCTGTTGGGGCCCCCGGGGGAGGATTCCAGGGAGGATGCGAYCYACCCCTTCGAGAAACAGGGCCCCAGCGAACCGAGGACGGATGGCGAACAAGACTCCGAAACGGACGAATAGCCGGGGTTGGCTACCGGGTCCACCGGGTGGGCCGCTATGACATGCCCCAGCTACCACGACGAAAGCGTCCGCCGGAAGGGTTGTGGCTGCGGAGCCTGATTTCGATCCGGCCGGGTTCCAGCCAGGTCGCCCACTCCATACTAGACAACCCGGGGTCCGAAGGATAAAGGAGAATGATATGGAGAACATGTTGAAGTTCCGATGCGACGGATGCGACGGATGCGACAAGGAGTTC
>NVSQ01000025.1 GCA_002401285.1 SAR202 cluster bacterium | reverse complement strand
GGTGCTCGTCACGATGTTGTTGATGAACGTCCTATCATGGCTGACGAGGAGGATCGTTCCTGTGTACTTAATCAAGAGGCCTTCGAGGAGGTCAAGGGTCTCGATATCAAGGTCGTTGGTGGGTTCATCCAGCACAAGGAGATTGGAGGGCCGGGTGAAGAGACGGGCGAGCATGAGGCGCTTGCGCTCCCCACCGGAAAGAACAGAAACAAGAGAACGAGCTTGATCGGGAGAAAAGAGAAAATCTTGCAGATAGCCGAGGATGTGACGAATTTTCCCGTTAACGGTAACTGTATCATTGCCGTCGCCGACGTTTTCTATGGCGGTCTTGTTTTCGTCCAATTGCTCAAGGAGTTGGTCGGAGTAGCTAATTTGCAAATTAGTGCCGAGGCGGATCGTTCCAGTAACCGGACTGAGCATGCCAAGAAGAAGGCGCAAGAGGGTTGTCTTGCCGCTGCCGTTGGGGCCCAGAATGCCAATCCTATCGCCCTTCAGAATCGTGGTGGAGAATTTTGAGATTACCTGAGTATCGCCATAGTTAAAGCCAATATTGTCTGTCTTTGCCACCAATGTTCCGGAACGCTCGGCCTCTTGGGCTTCCATCTTCACCTTCCCGGGCCGGTCCCGTCTGGACCTGCGCATCTCGCGCATTTTTTCCAGTTCCCTCACGCGGCCCTCGTTGCGCGTCCGCCTCGCCTTGATACCTCCCCGAACCCAATGTTCTTCCTGTTGCAGCTTCCTATCGAACAGAGCGTTTTTCGTCTCTTCTGCCTCGCGGTCGGCGCTTCGCCGTACCAGGAATGTCTCATAGTCGCAGGTCTGATCAAACAACCTGCCCCGATCAATTTCCACTATCCGAGTAGCGATTCTCTGCAAGAACATCCGGTCGTGGGTAACGAAGATCAAGGCACCCGTAAACCGAACCATCATCTGTTCCAGTTCCTTGATGGAATCGATATCCATGTGGTTAGTTGGTTCATCAAGTAGGAGGATGTCCGGCTCACCAACAAGCGCCCTCGTCAAGAGCACTTGACGTTTTAGGCCAGCGGAAAGAGAACTGAAAGCGCGGTCAGCATCCACCCCAAGTTGCGAGATGCTTTTGCTGATCTGTTCCCTCTTGTACCACACTCCTTCTATATCAAGGTTTTGGTGAATGCGGTCCAATTCTTCGTGTATAGGCGGTGTGGCTTCATGTAGCAACCTGGCGCTTGGGGATGGATTCTGTGTGATCAGGGCAACGTATTCTCTGCTTCCGCTGGCGACTACATCAAACACGGTTCCGGGTAACTCATGGGGCACATCTTGTGAAAGATAGGCGGAGCGTACGCCCTTTTGGACTGAAACAGCCCCGGAGTCTGGTTTGACGCTTCCCTCTATCAGCCGCAGCAGCGTTGATTTCCCCGACCCGTTCCTGCCTACCAGGCCAACCTTTTCTCCTCGCTCAATGGTTAAGTTGACCCCGTCGAAAAGTGGGATGCTAATAAAGGAAAGGGATATTCCTTGCATACTTATGAAGGCCATAAAGGGAAGTTACCTCGCCACCACTATTTTCTTAACGCGACCCACTTGACCGCTTTCCAACCGGACTTTTCTGCCCTGTCTCGAAGGGATATTTTGAAGGCGGGACAACCCTGCTCCGACGAAATCCAAAACCAACTTGTCCCAAGTTTAACGACTGCTTGCCATCCGGTCTGGTGAGGACATGAATCGCCGTCCGTGGGGTACGGAAAGGACTTGGCTTTGAAGTGGCATTGTCAGAATAACACCGCCCACCGCCCACCGTAAATCAGGCCGGTGGTAGATATGGTGTATTGGATCGTGATGAGACAGCATTAATCAAAAGGGTCTTTACGGTCCCAGGTTTAGCGGCTCAAGCCTGAATCGACGCTACGGTTCTTAAGCTGTTAACCTCAATTTGGTTCCTGGTTGTATAGTTTGGTTTCCCAATATTAGCCCCGCTAATGCCGCTTGCAAGAGGAGTATGCCCTAGGTATATTCATCTGGATATATACCTGCATCGCTAACTTCATTTAATGACGGCGGCCCGGTAGATCCGCTGGAGACAAGGAGATGCCCATGTTCGACCTGCTGATAAAAGACGGCCGGGTAGTAGACGGCACCGGACAAACCTGGTTTCGGGCCGGCGTTGCCGTCTCCGGCGATACTGTCCAGATCATCCGTGGCGATACCTCGGCCGTGGAAGCGGCCCAGGTGATTGACGCYGGCGGKTCYGTGGTCTGCCCTGGATTCATCGACATGCACTCCCATTCGGACTTGATGTTGCTCAACAATCCCAAGCATGACGCCAAGATCCGCCAGGGCGTAACCACCGAGGCCCTGGGGATGGACGGCCTTTCCTATGCTCCCACGTCGCCGGCCAATCTGGAGCACCTGCTGACCTACTTGGCGGCGGTCAACGGCAAGCCGCCCCCAAATGTTCGGTGGGGTAGCGTCAAAGAGTTTTTGGACCTGCTGGATAACCGGGTGTCTTGTAACGTGGTCTACTTCGTCCCCCACGCTTCTATCCGAGTAGAGGCCATGGGATGGGAGGACCGGCTGCCCACGGAGCCCGAGCTGGCCCGGATGCAGGAGTTGGCCCGCCAAGGGATGCGGGACGGCGCTTTCGGCTTCTCCACCGGATTGACGTATCCTCCGGGAGCCTATAGCGATACCAACGAACTGGCGGCGGTTGCGCAAGCGGTGAGCGAGATGGGCGGATTTTACATGACCCACGCCAGGTATAGCCTAGGGGACCGGCTGCTCGACCCCTTTAAGGAAGCCATCGAGATCGGCCGCCGCAGCGGCGCTCCGGTGCACTTATCCCATTACCACAGCCCGGTGGACGGCATGGGGCAGCGGATGATTGACTTGGTGGATGAGGGCCGCGACTCGGGGATCGACGTTACATTCGACCAGTATCCCTACGCCGCGGCCAGTACCGTGGTCCACTCCTTGCTTCCTTACTGGGTCCATGCCGGGGGGCCGGAAGTGTTGTTGCAGAGGATCCAAGACCSGAGGGTCAGGGAAGAGATCGGTGAATCGGTCAACCCCATGTGGGGCCTGTCGCTGGACTACTACATTTTCAGCCACATCGGGTCGGCCAAGAACAAAGAGTGGGAGGGCCGGTCGCTGGTTGACCTGGCCCAGGCCAAGGGCAAGAAAATGGTGGACGCCATCTGCGACCTCTTGATCGAAGAGAACTTGGACGCGGCCTTCGTGGCCCGCACGGGAAATCCGGACAACATACGCACCATCGTCCGTCACCCGGCCCACATGGTGGGGTCCGACGGGCTGCTCACCGGGGATATGCCCAACCCCAGAAGCTACGGGACCTTCCCCTACGTTTTGGGSCAGTTCGTTCGGGAGGAAGGACTGCTGCGCTTGGAGGAGGCGGTGCGCAAGATGACCGCCATCCCGGCCCAACGCCTGGGACTGAGCGACCGGGGCGTCCTGCGTGACGGCATGAAAGCGGATATAGTAGTCTTCGACCCGGACCGGGTCCAGGCGAAGTCCACCTTCGAGCAGCCAAAACAGTACCCAGAAGGTATTGATTACGTGGTGGTCAACGGAAAGCTAGTGGTGGACAAGGRAGAGCACACCGGAGCCCTGCCGGGAAGAGCGCTTCGCAGCCAATAATAATCGAGCTTTCAGCGATCAGCCATCGGCTTTCAGCTTTGATACGGTTGCGGTATCGGCTTGTTTCCCCTGTCTGTTTCCGGCATAATCCATACCTGGCTGGTGGCTGGTGGCTGATAGCTGATAGCTCGTTCAATCGGAGGCAAACCATGGACTTCGAACCTACCTACACCCCTGAACAGGAAGACTTCCGGCAGGAAGTACGTATGTGGCTCGCGGAGAACGTATCTCCCGATATCGCTCATCCACCGGACTCGATCAACATAACGGAAGAGCAATACCAGTTGCGCCGAGGCTTGGGGCGTAAGCTGGGTGAGAAGGGCTGGCTGTGGGCCACGGCCCCCGAAGAGTACGGCGGCGGCGGCCTCTCCCTCGATCACGCTGTGGTGATTGAAGAGGAAGTTGACTCCTACAGTCTCACGATTCCGCCTTACTACGACTCGGGAGGAAGGCTGGGCGGGGCCTCCATCATGGTATGGGGGACTGACGAGCAGAAAGAGACCTTCTTGCCGCCCATCTTCCGGGGCGAAGTCCGCACCTGGCAACTGCTCACCGAACCCGAAGCGGGATCGGACCTTGCAAACGCCAAGATGTCCGCCGAGCGGGACGGTGATGAGTACGTCATCAACGGCCAGAAGATATACGTGGGCAGCTCTTTGGGCTGCGACTATATGTGGACCATCACCTGCACCGACAACGAGGCGCCCCGCCACCAAAACCTGGGCTGGTTCATGATTCCCGCTGACCTTCCCGGGATCACCATTCAACCCATGGAGCTATTGATTTCCGGGGGTGAGTCGGGAGCTGGCTCCGGAGTTAAGAACACGGTGTTCTTCGACRACGTCCGGGTTCCGGCATTCAACCTGATCGGCGGCGAAAACGAAGGATGGAAAGTCGCGACCACCCACTTGGAATTGGAGCACGGTACCGGTGGCCGTATCGGCCGAAACTGGCTGGTGGATCACCTCTTCGAATATTGCCGTGAGAACCAGCGAAACGGCCAACCGTTAACCAAGGACCCAGACGTTCGCGACAAGCTGATCGACATCTACGTAGAAGCCGAGATCGCCCGGTTATTCAACCTGAGAAATTATTGGATGCGCCACAGTAAGGCCGAGATAACCTATGAGGGTCCACAAGCTTCTTATTGGCGGAAGATGTCCGGCCTCCGCATGTCCCAATCGATCCTGGATATCCTGGGCCCTTCTGCCCTGACCTTTGATCCCCAATGGGGTGCTGCCGAAGGGCATATGGAAGCCCACCAAAGGTCGGCCATCGTAGCCATCCATCCCGGCGGAACGGCGGACATTCAGAAGCTGATTATGGCCCGGCGCATCGGAATCGGCCGGGAAGTCCGGGAACAGGCCGGAGCATTGGCATAACAGCTATCAGCCTTCAGCTTTCAGCAAGCAGGGACGATCCAAGCGCTGATTGCTGATAGCTGTGAACGCTGACAGCGCGACCGAAGGGAGTAATCATGGACTTGGCCCTCACCGAAGAACAGGAAATGTTGAAGACCGCGGTGCGCGGTTTTATCCAGGTGGAATATCCGAAAGAAACTCTTCTGGAGATGGCGGCGGAGGAGCAGCCCGTAACGGCGGAGCCTTGGCAAAGATTGGTGGCCACCGGATGGCTGGGCATCGCCATTCCCCAGGAATACGGCGGAGAGGGAGGTTCCTTCACCGACGCCGGAGTATTGTTCGAGGAATTGGGCCGTGGCCCGGTTCCTGGTCCCCACCTTTCATCCTGCGTTCTGGCAGCGTCGGCGATACTGGAGGGCGGTACCGAAGAGCAGAAGCAGGAGTGGTTACCCGCTTTGGCCCGGGGCGAGCGCATCTTGGTACCTGCGATGACCGAGGCGAGTTATAGCTGGGCCGAARAGGACGTTCGGTCGACGGTCCGCCAGAACGGCGGCGGGTTACGGTTGGATGGAACCAAGGTCTACGTTTTCGACGCTGTTTCGGCTACCCATCTTCTATGCACCGCACGCTCTGAAGAGAGCAACGAAGTGGGCCTGGTTATCGTCCCGGTCACCGCTGATGGGGTGGAGATACGGTCTCTGCCGGGCTTCGCTTGGAATCTGGCCGAAGTCAAGCTGAACGATGTTTCCGTGGACCAGAACAGTCTGGTCGGGTCCTCATTCGTCGGGGGATGGGGTGCTCTTCAGCGGGCCATCGCCAGGACGATTCCCGTCATGTGCGCTTATCAGGTAGGGGCGTGCCAGTCGGTCTATGAAATGTCGGTGGACTACAGCCGCACCAGGATTCAGTTTGGCAGGCCGATCGGACGGTTCCAGCGGGTCGAGGATCACATCATCAACCTGGTAAACCAATTGGACGCCGCCCGGTGGACCACCTACGAAACTCTTTGGAAACTTGACTCCGGCAAACCGGCGAYGGATAGCATCCATCTGGCGAAGGCCGTCGGYAGCGCCGCTTAYTATCAAGCATGCAATTTCGCCCACGAAGTCCACGCCGGGGTGGGCAGTGTGACCGAATACGGATTGACCCTGCACACCACCGCGTCTCGGACCCTCTACCATTACCTGGGCGACCCGCAATTCCACCGCCGCCGGTTGGCTGACGCGCTGAGCCTTTAGCCTAAACCGCCCGAACGAATTAATTGCCTGCCGTTCGCTCTGAGCCTGCCGAAGGGCCTTCCACGTGGGGGCCGTGGTTCGACAAGCTCACCACGAACGAAATAAAAAGTTTACCGAGAACGGAAAAAATACTCACCAAGAACGTCACTGATTCAGGAATCGACGAACAAGATTCTCGGTGTGATTTTCTGTTAGCCGTTTAATCGGAATAATTCTTAGTTAAATCCCCTTCGGCCCAGTGTCCTAACCCCAGCGGCACTCTTGCTATACTAAGCCCAAGCGGCGCTGGCCCGTCGATGATAACCGATTCTGGCCACCAATCTTGCCACCGGAGGGCCTATGGAAGGTTTACCCGCTGCCAGGGTGAGCACCGGTCTCGACTGGCTGGACCGGCTATTGGGTGGAGGCCTGCCGGCCCAATCCCTGGTGGTTCTCGCCGGGGTTCCCGGCTCGGGCAAGTCCATATTGGCTTTCCACATCCTGGCCCAAGCGGCCCTAGAGAGTGGGAACGCCATGTTAGTAACCACCACCCATCAGCCCGTTTCCAAGATGCGTTCTCAATACAGCGGGCTTAGCTTTTTGGGGCCGACTGGTGTGTTCGACGCCCTGGATGTCTTGGAACGGGACACCGACATCGAAGGCGACACTWTGATCCGGTTGCTTAACACCANCGTGAGCCGGATCCAAGATCACAAGGTCGGGRTGGCGGCGATAGACAGCTTCCGGGCTATCAGCGACGTTTCTCCCAACCGGGGCCAACTGTGGCGGTTCCTCGGTACCCTCAGCGCGCAACTGGTAGAGAACAATTGCCTGGRGCTCTTGGTCGGGGAGTATTCTCTTCCCCGCGACCTAGACCTGCCCGAACTGGCCATGGCCGACGTGGTGATTTACCTGGAAGTTGAGAGGTTGGTGGCGTCCGACCTGCGGACCCTTTGCATCTACAAGATGAGGGGAAGTAAATATGTGGAAGGCCGCCAGGCGTTCTACGTCAATGACGACGGGATCCAGTTCCTAGGCGCCTCAACGGAGCCGCTGGCGGTTRGCCCCATAGAAGAGGTGGAGCCCATCTGGCCGCCGGCCTAGGGGTTCTTCTTTCTCATTCCGATCCGCACCAGGGCCAATTCCTCGTACGAATAGTCCTCTCCCAACAATTCCCGCACCGGTGTCAGCAGCACTCCCTCGGTTTGCAGAAACGCGGCTTCGATCTTAGACAACCGCTCCGGCGATGGCATCAAGTGGTCGAGGACAATTTCTTCTCCGCCATCCACTAGTAGCACTACATGATTAACGATGGTGTTCTCGGTCAAGCCTCGGTGTTTTGCTATTTCACCGACCGACATTTTGCGCCCAACGAGTTCCTTGGTTTCGTTAAGGGTAGAGCTTGCCCGGTTGCTCCGGTGGTTCTTTTCTCTGGGGCGATATAGCGGCTGGACCGCATTCTCTTTTTCTGGGATCCCGTTGGCATGGGCGTACTCGATTATCACTTCCAAAAAAGGACCGCTGAATTGCTCCAGTTTTACCCGTCCCACGCCGGAGATCTTAGCAAAGTCCTCACGGGTGCGGGGAACGGATCCGGCCATGGCCAAGAGGGCGGAGTTGCTGAAGATGACGTAGGGGGGCACCGCCCGATCGTCCGCGATCCGTTTTCGAAGAGTACGCAACACCTCGAACAACTCCGGGTTAGAGGCGCTTTCTTCGCTGATGTTTCGCTCACCAATTGAACCCACGGCATCGCGCTTTGGCGCCGTAAGTTGTAGCCGGCCGCCGCTGTTTAGGAACTCCCACCCGTCTTTTGTGGTAGCAAGGGTTGGGTATTTTCCCTTGTCCTTTTCCAACATGCCCTTTTCCAGCAGGGCGCCGATCCAATGCAAGACTTCTTCAGACGAGAGACCTCGTGAGATTCCAAATACCGTCAACTCGTCGTGCCCATAACGGACGACTTGTTTTGATCCTTTCCCCAAAAGCACATCAACGATGTGGCGAGCTCCAAATCGGTTACCGGTGCGGACGACCGCCGAAAGGATTTTTTGGGATATCTCGGTGGCGTCACACGTCTCCCTCGGAGTCAAGCAGATGTCGCAAGCGTCGCAGGTCGATTCGCTCCATGCTTCACCCAAGTACTCGATCAGATATTTGCGGCGGCAAGTCCAAAGCTCAGCGAACTCAATCACCTGAGCAAGCTTCTTTTCGGCGTTCTCGCGCTCGGCTTGGTCTCCGATCTGGCGGATGAAATATTCTTGCTTTAATCTGTCCTGGTGGGAGTAGAAAAGAACGCAGTCGCTGGGTAGGCCATCACGCCCGGCTCGCCCGGTTTCTTGGTAGTAACCTTCAAGGGTTTTGGGTAACTCGTAGTGAACCACCAAGCGAACGTCAGGCTTATCGATGCCCATGCCGAATGCGATGGTCGCCACGATGATTGGAACCTCGTCACGGATGAACTTTTCCTGTGTATCCCGGCGGAGGTCCCTATCGAGCCCGGCATGGTATGGCAGGGCATTGAATCCTTCCGCGGTCAGGTCTTCCACCAGTTCTTCGGTGTTGTCGCGGGAAAATCGGTAGATGATGACCGGCTCGTTCTTGTGCTTGTTCAAGAGTTCCAGGAGGCGATTGAAGGAATTTCGCTTCGGTTGTACCGCATAGCAGAGATTAGCGCGGTTGAAGCTGGAGATGAATACCTGCGCCTGCCCTAGGCCGAGCTGGTTGACAATGTCCCGGCGCACCTGTTCGGTGGCGGTGGCGGTAAGGGCGACGATGGGCACTTCGGGGAAGTCGCGGCGCAGTGTTTTCAGGTTGCGGTAGTCCGGTCGGAACTCGTGGCCCCACTCCGATATGCAATGGGCTTCGTCGATAGCGAAGAGGCTAAGTTCGACACTGCGCAAGAAATCCTGAAACTCAGGCGACGCCAGCCTCTCCGGAGCCACGTAGAGAATCTTGAGGGCGCCATCCCGGGCCATCTGTTGGACCCGGGCGATTTGGGCGGCGGTCAACGAGCTATTGATGAATCCGGCGGCTATGCCATGAGCCCTGAGACCATCAACTTGGTCCTTCATCAAGGCGATGAGGGGCGAGACGACCACCGTAATCCCGGAAAAAAGCACCGCCGGCAACTGGTAGCACAGCGACTTGCCGCCACCAGTGGGCATCAGCACAAGAGCGTCTTTCCGGGAAAGAACCCGTCCGATTATCTCTTCCTGTAGCGGCAGGAAGCGGTCGAAGCCGAAACGGGTTTTTAGATGCTCAAGCACGGGCCAATGCTAGCCGGGCGTCGATTGATTAAKCAACGCCCGATTGTCAGCGATTTTTTCGTRAATCAGGACTTACCGTCCCRTCCAAACCGGGGCCCGCTTCTCGGTGAAGGCTTTTACSCCTTCTTTGGCGTCGTCGCTTTGCAATACCTCGTCCCGCTTCTTTTGGGCGAAAGCCACCCGCTCTTCCAGCCCCATCTCGGACCCCTTGATCGACGCTTCTTTAATGGCGGCCAGGGACAGCGGAGCGTTGGCRATCATCTTACGGGCTAATTCTTCCGCTTTGGGCATTACCTCTTCCGGCGGTACGACGTAGTTGACCAGCATCAGGTCAAGCGCCCGTTGGGCGTCCACGAAATCACCGGTGAACAAGAATTCAAAGGCGATGTTTCGCGGCACGACCTGGGAAAGCAGGGCCGGTCCGCTAACCGATGATATCCCCCGCTTGGCCTGAGGCCAGCCGAACTGGGCTTCCGTGGAGGCTATTCGGATATCGCTGCCTAGGGCGATGCCACAACCTTGGGCAAGGCAGATGCCGTTGATGGCGGCGATGATTGGTTTCCAGATATTGGCTTGAACAACGTAGAGGTCGCCGGTGCTTGGGCCTTCATTGGCTCGAGCATTGGCCATCGCCACCAAGTCGTGGCCGGTGGAGAAAGCCCGGCCGGCGCCGGTCACGATGGCGCAACGTACCTCCGGGTTGTTTTTCACGTCTTGAAACGAGTCCCAAAGAATCTGCCGCATCTCCGGGTCGATCGCGTTAAGCTTCTCCGGCCGGTTCATGGTGATATAGGCGATGCCATCTTTGATTTCGTAYAGTGCTTCGTCGGCCANNTNWSSWSMWCMTMGMWKTTATTNNKKWWTMTWGGMYRSCSRYSRSYSAYWGCYGATRGCYGAYKGCTGWMAGCTAAATGATTCTCGAACCGGTGGGTTTGGTCCCGATTATACCTTGCTCCTCAAGGGACGTGATGTCGYCGGGCGCCATGCCCAGCAGATCGCCGTATATCTGGCGGTTGTGTTGGCCCAAAGTCGGGGACGCCCATCGCACTTGTCCGGGGGTTGCCGACATCTTCCAAGGTATGCCGGGGTAGGTCTTTTCACCTACCTGCTCATGGTTGACCCGAACGAAGGTGCCCCTGGCCGCATAGTGGGGGTCGGCCAGCAGGTCCGGMCCGCCCATTACCGGACTGGCTGGCACGCCCTCCCGCTGTAGCAGGTGGCAGAGGTCATAGGCTTTTTTGTTAGCGGTCCATCCGGAGATCAGCTCGTCCAGTTGGTCCTCATTTTCCAGTCGCCCGTCCAAAGTGGCGAAACTGGGGTCGCCCGCCAGTTCCGGGCCGCCCACCAACTGGGCCAGTTGCCGCCACTCCTCGTCATTGGTTACGGCAATGGCCACCCAACGGTCCTCTCCGGCGCAGCGATAGCTGTTGTGGGGCGCGAAGTAGGGCGAACGGTTGCCGCGGCGCTGTGGTTCCTCTCCGGTCAATTGGTAGGTCAGCACATCGGCCCCGATCAACGACACCGCCGATTCCTGCTGGGACACGTCGATGTACATTCCCTTGCCGGTGCGCTTCCGGTATCGCAGGGCGGCCAACAGCACGCCGGCGGCGTGGGAGCCGGTGATGGGGTCGCCGTGGTTGATCCCCGACTTCATCGGACCCTCTCCCCGGTATCCCGTCATGTGGGCCATTCCCGATAGCTGCTCCTGGCCGATGCCGTAGGCCAGGTATTTCTGCCAAGGRCCGCTGTTCCCRAAAGCGGGCATGGAGACGTAGATMAGGTCGGGGCGGAGGCGGCGYARCGTCTCGTAGCTGTACCCAAGACGKTCCAGACTWCCTTGCCGGAAGTTTTCRATCACCACGTCGCTGATGGACACCAGTTGATCGAAGACATTACGCCCAGTTTCCGACGTCAGTTCCAGGGTGATGCCGTACTTATTCAAGTGCAGGCAATTGAACCAGCCGTTACGGTTCCAGGGCTCGTCACCGGGTTCGCCATCGGGGTAGGCGGCGATACCTCTGGCCGGGTTGATGGGGCCGCGATGGGAATCGTAGACGCTCAGCGATTCCATCTTGATGATCTCCGCGCCCATGTCTGCCATCAGCTTGGTGCAGTAGGGACCGGCCCAGATGCGGGACAGGTCCAGGACACGATAGTTCTTGAGAGGCTGGTTGGAGTCTGCGCCTTCAATTTGATGGTTGGTGGTCAAATAGTGCTTCCTTCCAATTCAATGATCAACTCTACAATCACCGTTCGTGGTGAGCCTGTCGAACCATGTTTCCGCGGAAGGACCCTTCGACAAGCTCAGGGCGAACGGGTGCTTCTGGCGGCGGTTTCCAAAACTGAGTACTAGATGACTCCCTGGTCGCGAAGACGGGCTATCTCGGCGGCTGGATGTCCCAGCGCAACCCCCAATATCTCCTCCGAGTGCTCTCCCAGATATGGGGCTCTCCGGTAGACCCAGTGGTCTTGCGCCTGTCCGGTGGGATGACCTCCCTGTGGTTCCTCCTTACGAAGAGGGGACGCGGCAGCCTCGCTTTCTTGCGAAGGAGAGGATTGAGGGGAGGTCGAGGATGTCATCCTGATGGGCGCGCCGGGGTACTTGAACGTACCGGCGGCGCCATGGTCCAGTTCCACGAAGTAATCCCGGGCGATGAGCTGTTCCATCTCCAAGATGTCTTCCATGGTGGCGACAAATCCGAATCCTAAGCCGGCCTCTTGGCCCGCTTTGAAAATGTCCACCTTGTCGTGGTCCAGCAGCCAGGGAAGCATCAGGGCGTCGACCTCGTCGGCGTTGATCAGGCGTCCGTTTCGGGAAGCGAACCGTGGATCGGACAACTCCTCCCTTTCCATGATCCCGGCGACCTCGGGCCAGCGAGTGTCGGGACCGGAAATGATGCCTACATAGCCGTCCTGGCAGGGATAGATACCCCAAGCCGCCCGGCCGTAGCCCCGGTTCCCCACTCTGGTGTACTCCTCTCCCGAGTAACTGTACTGCATCATCGCGTTTTCCAGGATGTTGGTGGCATAATCGGATATGGACACGTCGATGTGCTGGCCCTGACCAGTGTCTTCCGCGTGCATCAAGGCGCCCATGGTTGCTACGAAGGCGGTCTGGCCGGCGCCTAGTTGAGCCAGGGGCGCGCCTTCCTTCAGGGGCTCCGAGTCCGGTTCGCCGGTGATGTACATCAATCCGCCCGCGGCGTACAGGTTGAGCTCGGTGGCCTTCCAATCGCGGTAGGGACCGGTCTGTCCGTAGTTCGAGATTGACGTCATAACCAGACTGGGATTCAGTTTTTCTAGGTCTGAGTACCCCAGGCCCAGCTTGTCCATGGTTCCCGGAGCGAAATTTTCCACGACGATCTGGGCGGAGGACACMAGACKYYKGAGGATKTCYTTGCCAGCATCGGAACYGAGRTCCAACGTCAAACTCTKCTTGGACGTGTTCAAATACAGGAACCATGCCCCATCCCCCTTCTGCCCCTCTCCCTCAGGGAGAGGGGTTGGGGTGAGGGCCGGTCCAAATCGGCGTATGGGATCTCCGGAGCCAGGGCGTTCTATCTTGATAACCTCGGCGCCCAAAGTGGCCATCAGCTTGGTGCAGTAGGGACCGGAGATGTAGTGGGTAAGGTCGATGACCCGGACGCCTTCCAGCAATCCGGGCAGCGAACCGTTATTCGAAGATTCGGTGGTCAAGAACTCCTCCTGAATCGGGGCGCCGCTTGCGGGATACTCCAGCGGCGCTAGACATTGTGTCATCGGCAGGAAGGAATTGCAATCGGAAAACGCCTTCGAGGCGCGACGAAAATGGAACTGCTTGCCCGTCCATCACCGGCGATCCGAGGCTGTCCCGAAGCTACGTTTATGGTATTCTTCAGGTGTTCTGAATCCGGCGGTTGACATAAACCCGTCATCGCCGAACGGCCAGAAGCGGTTTAACGGGAATAAGGGAGGGCTCTATGGAGCGGCCAGTTTTTCAGCCCACGGGAACCCCGGTAATGGACCTGGACACCCCGGCGTTGGTGGTGGATCTGGATGTCATGGACCGGAACATCGAGACCTTGCATGGCAGGTTTGATCAGTCTAGCGCAAAGGTACGCCCCCACGTTACCGGGCATCAAACTCCCAAGATCGCCCACCGGCAGTTACAAGCCGCCAACACGGTGGGAGGAATCAGTGTAACCAGCGTGGGCGAGGCGGAGGTGTTCAGCGACGCCGGTATCACCGACATTCTGGTGTCCAGCCAGATCGTGACCCGGTCCAAGATCAGGCGGCTTTGCACCCTGGCCGGGTCCAACCKGATCGGCGTGGCGGTGGNRYWRKSYGCMMANNACSTGTNCCGNAMCYNTNNNRGGCGGCCRMRRCTNWWKSCNNGTYRMSMKRGGCKTTCTTGTCGAGTTGGACGTGGGATTGGGACGTTGCGGCGTCGCCCCCGGGGACGAAGCGTTGGAGCTCGCCAGGGCCGTTGCCAACTCCCCGGGACTAAGATTTGACGGAATCATGGCCATCGCTCCGTTGCCGTCATTCAGCAGCGAGGCAAGTGATTTCCCTGAGCGGCAGGAGCGGGACGCCACGTCGTGGCAAGTGCTCCAACATGTGCTCGAGACCCGGGAGCTTATCGAAAAAAACAGCCTGCCGGTCTCGGTAGTCAGCGTTGGGGGCACCCACAACTACGACGTCGCCGCCGGGATGGCGGGAATCACCGAAGTGCAGGCCGGGTCATACCCACTGATGGACCATCTGTATTGCCGTATGCGCCCCGAGTTCAGTCCGGCGGCCAAGGTTCTGGCGGCCGTCATCAGCCGTCCGACCGGCGAGTCGGCGGTGTTGGACGCCGGGCACAAGGCCACCGGACCCGACCGTGGGTTGGCGGTGCTGGAGGGAGTCGCTGGGGCCCAAGCCGTCCGCTTCAGCGCCGAGCACGGTGTTCTGGATCTGCAAAGCGGCCCCGCCCAAAACATGAAGTCGGGCGACAAAGCCTGGCTGGTCCCCTTTAATCTGGGCCTTTGTTTCAACCAATACGACTATGTTAGAGCGGTGCGGGGAGACAAGCTGGAAGGATTCTGGCCCATCGCCGGCCGGGGACGGTTCGATTAAATCTGAACTGTCAGCTATCAGCCGACAGCTGTCAGGAGACCAATGGCTGACCGCTTATACGTACAAGGAGAAAATCATGGAACAACAATACCGCCCAATGCCAGGAACACCCGTAGAGGAATTGGAGACGCCGTGTCTGATCTTGGATATGGACGCACTGGATCACAACATGGACGTCATGGCTGATTACTACGAGGGCCGAGACAGCAAGCTGCGCCCCCATAGCAAGAACCATAAAACTCCGGCCCTGGCCCACCGGCAGATCCGCCGGGGCGGTACCGTAGGCGGCGTTTGCTCGGCCAAAGTCTCCGAGGCCGAGGTCATGGTCCATGGCGGGATACCCAGCGTATTCATCACCAGCGAGGTCGCGGCCCCATTGAAGATCGACCGGTTGTGCTCGCTGGCCCGGCAGGCCGAGATGCTGGTGGCCTGCGACAACGCCGAAAACGCCCGGGACCTGTCCAAAGCGGCGGCAGCCCAGGGCGTGGATCTGGGAGTGGTGATCGAGTTAGAGACGGGGCTGCGGCGCTGCGGCGTGCAGGAGATGGAGCAGGGGGTGACTTTGGCCAAGGCCATCGACGCTCTGCCGGGGTTGACCTTCAAGGGCATCATGAGCCACCAGACGATCCCTGACATGCCCGAACGTGAGGACCGGGTTACCGAAGGCTACCGGGTGATCCAGAACGTCATCGACATGAAAGACGCTATCGTGGCGGCGGGGATACCCGTGGAGATCGTCTCCACCGGAGAGACCTGGAGCTACGACGTGGCCGGGGAGATACCCGGCGTGACGGAAGTCCAGGGCGGCAGCTACCTGGTCATGGAAACCGGCTACGGCTACATGACCGATTTCCACTACTCGGGAAAGGTCCTAACCACCGTCATCAGCGCCCCCCGTCCGGGAGTCGCCATCGCCGACGCTGGCCAAAAAGCCGTCAGCACCCTCCGTGGCTTGCCTGAAGTAGAAGGCCTCCCCGGCGTAACCGTAGATTCCATGGACCCAGACCACGTAATCCTCCACCTGGACTCCGGCATCCAGCTAACCCCAGGCGACCAAATCACCCTGATCCCCTCCCAACAAGACGCCACCGTCAGCCGCTGGGACCGGTTTATTGGGGTCCGAGACGGGAAGGTGGAGACTGTTTGGGATATTCAGGCGCGGGGTTGCCATAACTAGGGRGTAGCTGACAGCCGTCAGCTTCCATCTGTCTGGAGTGATTCGATTCTGGTGGTGGTCCAACCGAAACGCGGCATTGTGCCCCGGCATATTTTCGTCAGTCTTTTTCTATCGGGAACCCTCGGGAACCCTACGATGCTGCCCCATTCGGTCCAAGAGCCGTCGTAGACTAGCACGTTCTCCCGGCCCAGTAGGAATTTAATGGCGAACCAGGCCAACGTGGCCCGGTGGCTTAACCTGCAGTAGGTCACTAACTCTGTGCTTCCATCCGCGGCCGCTCCGGCCTGCTCCAGAATGCCCTCCAGTTTCTCGGGGGATAGAAAAGTGTCGTCCTCATTCACAATTACCCGAAAGAAGAGGTGCGCCGCTCCGGGTATTCGTCCGGTCCGTTCAGCGCCGTGATCGAAATCGAACTGGAGATCYCCCGAAGGCGGACTAACCCGCTCACCCCGGTATTCCTCCGCCGCGCACGTCTAGCAATTGACGCCCCGGTTGGCCCAGTTTGGCTCGCACGTCGTCCCGGCCCACCCGGCTGGTGAAGTCCACCGTTCCGGGCGTATAGGCCACCGGAGAGGAGTCCGGCGATTTCTGGCTTAAGGGACGGCCTTCGGCGACCCAGCGTTTCCGCCCTCCGTCCAGCAATCGCAAGTTTTTGTGGCCGGCCATGGTAAGAACCCAAAATGCGTAGGTTCCAAACTGGACTGGGTCGCCATAGATGACCACCGTGTCGGTGGGGGAGACGCCCATGCTCCCTAGACGCCGGGCCAGTTGTTCCGGGGTTATGAACTCCCGGTCTGTGGCGTGCCACAAAGCGTCYTTCCAAAACCACCAGTCCGCGCCGGGAATATGGCCCGCACGGTATTTGGCATCATCGTTGGCTGAGGAAACCTCGATCATCCGTACTTTGGGATCATCCAAGCGACCGGCCAACCAGGCGCAAGAAACCAACGCTTGTTGCGTATCTCCGGTCTGGTTAATAACCATATACATCTCAACCGTGACTCCTCGGATCCTTCAGTGCACGGAACCCAGGCTTCACATGTTTGTTGACCCTACGCCGGCTGTGGGGCGAAGTCGGGGGAGAGCATCAGGTAGGTTTTCTGGGATACCAGGAGGCCGGCGACTCTGGGTAGGTACTTGCCGGTCCAGTCGGGGTCTTTGGCGACCTGGGCCTTGGCTTCTTCAAAGTGGGCGACGTCCCGGTAGCCCCAGATGTGTATCACCTTGTTCAGGTCTCCGATGTCGCTGTAATACCAACCGGCCAGCTTGATACCGTATTTGGCTCGGATGCCGATGGACAGATCTTCCACCGCCGCCATGTATTCGGGGACTTTTCCGGGCTTGAACGTGTATTCGCGATAGTCGTAAATCATTGTTTGCTCCTTAATTTAGGGAAGTGGGGCAAATATAGCATACATCGGCTACTGGCAGACCATTCGAGTGAGGGTGGCGCACAATGCATCACCCCCATCCTAACCTTCCCCCGTCCAGGGGGAAGGGATTTTGTCCTCGCCTCCTTTATGGGGGNGAGTTAGAGAGGGGGTGAATCATTGCCCGGCGTCAGGTTGAAACAGAAGCAGACATTACAGAAGTTAGCTTAGCCCGGTTACTTCTCCCGAGGCGTCTACGTCCATGTCCAAGGCGCGGGGGCGGCTGGGGAGACCGGGTAGGGTTTCGATGCGGCCGGCCATGGTGTATAGGAACCCGGCGCCCACCGACACCCGGATGTCGGATATGGGGAAGGTGTAGCCCGACGGGCTTCCCCGCCGGGTGGGGTCGTGGGAGATTGAAAGGTGGGTCTTGGCCATGCAGATGGGCAGCGAACCCCATCCTTGGGACTCGAAGTAGCGTAATTTACGCCGGGCTTCCGCAGTCCAACTAACGTCGTCGGCCCCGTAGGTCCTCTGCGCCAGGGCTAGGACTTTGTCCCGGACGGTAGCGTCCAGAGGGTAGGCGTACTGGATGGACGAATCGTTCCCAGTGGCAGCGGCCGCGCGGACCACTGCTTCAGCCAGGGCTACCCCGCCCTCCCCGCCTTCGGCGAAACCGGAGCATTCCACGGCATCTGTCGCCTSCGCTTCCAGGGCGGTCTCTTTGGCGGCTTTCAGCTCGTCGGCGCTGTCGCCGTCGAATCTGTTGATCGCCACCACCACCGGCAGCCCAAATGACCGGACGATGCCGACGTGGTGGGCCAGATTGGCGCCGCCCGCGACCACCGCCTSGAGGTTGGGTTGGCTCAATGCCCGGCGGGTCGAACCGCCGTGCCATCGCAAGGCGCGTACCGAAGCGACCAGGACCACTGCGCTGGGCAGCAGGCCGCTTTGCCGCGCTTTGATGTGCATGAATTTCTCGAACCCAAGGTCCGACCCGAAGCCGGCTTCGGTTATCACGTAGTCGGAGAAGGCCAGCGCCAGCTGGTCGGAGACCACGGAACTGCATCCGTGGGCGATGTTGCCGAAGGGGCCGGTGTGGACGAAGGCGGGCTGACCTTCCAGGGTCTGCACCATGTTGGGGATGATGGCCTGACGTAGCAGGGTCATCAGAGCGCCGGTGACCCCCAGCATCTCCACGGAAACCGGATCTCCGCCTCGGGAGGTGCCGACAACGATCCGGGATATGCGGGACCGCAGGTCTTCCAGCCCGGTGGACAGAGCCAGGACGGCCATGATCTCCGACGCCGCTACGAAGTCGAACCGGGTCTCTCGCAGCGGGCTGTTACCGCTGCCACCCAATCCGGCGACGACCTGTCGCAACGACCGGTCCGACGCGTCGGTAACCCTGGACCATTCTATGCCGGTGGCGTCCATGTCCGACGCCTCGTTTCGATAAACGGCGTTGTCCACCAGAGCCGCCAGTAGGTTGTGAGCCGACGAGACGGCGTGGGCGTCGCCGGTAAAGTGGATGTTGATCTCATCTTCAGGGACCACCCGGGCTTTGCCGCCGCCGGTGCCGCCGCCCTTGATCCCGAATATCGGGCCGAGAGATGGCTCTCTCAGGTTCACCACCGCCCGGTGTCCCAACCGCCCGATGCCTTGGGTGAGGCCGATGGCAGTGGTGGTCTTGCCTTCTCCGGCCGGAGTGGGGGTCATACCGGTGACTACAACGAGTTTGCCCCGCCGTTCCCGAGTGGGCGCGTCGTTCAAAGCGTCCATGGATATCTTGGCTTTATACCGGCCAAATGGGATGAGGTGCTCTTCTTTGATCCCCAGCCCGGCGGCAATCTGGTTGATCGGCTCCACGCTTCCTCCAGTATGGACAGTTTCCAGGTCAATGATACTCCTTTGGGTGTCTGTGCCAAGCTCAACACGCGGGCGGGCTGATTAGAATTTATCAGCAGGAAATCGGGCTCTGATGGGCCGAAACTACATACGAGAGGACGAGTTATCGCCACGCGATAAATCAGATTGGGAGTTGAGGTCTTAGATGCTACTAGGGGAGGATTGTCAGCCGGCTATGCCGCCAAGGAAAGCAGTTTTTTGAAAGCGCGGGCGCTGCTGTGGGACGCCGAGAGGACCGGCACTTTGGCGATACCGTTGACGTGGGACAAGGCGGTGGCCATGGGAAACTAGCTAAGGAGCACCGAGTCAACGTCGGGCTCCAGCTTGGCGACCTCCTCGGCGATGCGGCGGGAAAATCCAGACTCGCCTTCCGTTCGCAGCACCGGTATCAGATCCTCGGCCAGGCAGAGCTTGGGTTCGATGGATAAGCCTTTTTCTTCGGCGGCCTTCAGCAGGTAGTACTCTGAATCACGAARCGTAGCCGGGACGGACGCGATTATACCAACCCTGGGGCCCTTTYCCACCGCTTCCGCCATAACCGGTCCGTAGGACGAAAAAACCGGTACGTCGACCAGTTCCCGCGCGCTTTCCACCACTGGGGCGTACACCGAGCAGGCCAGACCAATAGCATCGGCCCCGTGCTCTTCGGAATAGCAGGTCAACTCACTCATCCGCCGCCGTAGTTTGGGCGTGAGCTTGTCTTTGAAATCGATGAACAGCCCTTCGTCCAACAGGTTAATTACTGCGGCTTCAGGGAATACATCCTGAAAAGCCAGCCTAACCGGCGGGATGGACTCCGCCAGCGCGTGAATCATTACGATGCGCATATCGGTACCTTAATCATCGTTGAGTAAATATAAATTATAAACCTGGGCTTAACCAAAACCATCCAGCCGCAGCTAACTAACCCGATGTGCATGTTTTCCTCGCGCCCACGGCTCATGTCATTCCGAACCTGCCGCAGGCTGGTGAGGAATCTCAGGCCAACAACAGGGAGCTTCCGTTAGGCGTCATGTCCACGCCTTGTCGCCGGAATCAAATCAGATCTGAGACCCCTCGCTTCTCTCGGGGTGACATCGAAAAATACCCGCACATCGGGTTAACTAGCGGCCGCTTCTCGCTCCAGCTTTTCGATATCCTGCTCGCTGAGAGTGAAATAGGTGGCGTCGGGATGGTGGAAAACCATCGCCGAAACCGATGATTCCGGGTCCATCATGAAACCTTCCGTCAGTTCAACGGGGAGATTGTTGGAAACCTCCAGTAGTTGGAAAAGCTGTTCCTGGTCTTCCAAKCGGGGACAGGCCGGGTAGCCGAARGMSKRKCGGMKRCCCCGGTACTGGGTGCGGAACAAGTCCTGGTGGGTCATTTCCGGAGAGTCGCCAAAGCCCCACATCTGCCGTATCTGCTGRTGCAGMAGYTCGGCGAATCCCTCGGCCCCTTCCAAAGCCAGGGCYTGRAGTATGTGGGAGTTAAGGTATTGTCCTTCGGCCATCCATCTTTCGGCCAGTTCTCGAACCCCGGGACCGATGGAGGTCACGAACATGGCAACGTAGTCGATGGGTCCGCCACTCGGCGCCACGTAATCAGCCAAACATAGCCCGTCCCGTTGGGATTGGCGACCGAAATGGAAGGTTTCTAACACGTTAGCGCCGTCGGGGGAGTAGACGTTAAGGTTTTGCCCATCGGACTGGCATGGAAAGAACTTRAACACTGCTTGGGCAGTGATATCGGGATAAGCCAGTACCAGGTCTTCCACCTTTTTCACCGATTCGCTCAGTTCAATGGCGGAAGGGTCTCCGGAGGCCAGAGCGTCGGCGAATCGTCCCTTGAAACCTAGGTGCCGCACGTAAAGCATCTGCGGATTGATGTATCGGAAAATCTCGTCCAGGTCATGATCCTTCAGGACGTGAAGCCTCAGGTCGGGGGGGTTGGGCACGTCGAAATCGTGACGGACCTGGGCCGGAGCCACCGGGGAGGTCTCGGCTTCTTTGTTAGCGCTTTGTCGTGCCGTATCGGCTTGCCGCAACTCTTCGGTCTCGACGGCAAGGGCTTCAACCAACTTTTGCCGCTCGTCCGCCTCTTGGATGGTGTTTGCCAAGGCCAGCCCGGTCATGGCGTCGCCGGCGTAGGCGACCAGACCGCCGTATTCAGGGGCGATGCGCAGGCGGGTGAACCGTTTGGAAAGGGCGGCGCCGCCCACCAGGATGGGGCATTCTACTTGGGCCTGGCGCAGGTCGCTAACGGTTTCAACCATCATTTGAGCCGACTTAACCAGCAGCCCCGATAAACCTATGATATCGGGATGGTGCTCCTGGTAGGCGGATACAAGGTCCTGAGGTGGCACCTTGATTCCCAGGTTGATCACTTGGTAGCCGTTGTTGGACAGGATGATGTCCACCAGGTTTTTGCCGATGTCGTGAACGTCGCCCTTGACCGTGGCCAGAACTACCTTGCCCCGGATCGCGCTGTCCAGTCGGTCCATGTGCGTTTCCAAGCGGGCTACCGCGAACTTCATGGATTCGGCGGACTGAAGCACTTCGGCGACRATCAACTCGTTGGCGTTGAACTGGCGGCCTACCTCCGCCATACCGGCCATCAAGGGCCCGTTGATGATGTCCAGAGGAGCGCTTTCCAGCAGCGCTTCGTCTAGGTCTTCGGCCAGGCCCTCTTTGGTGCCATCGATGACAGCCAGGGACAACCGCTCATCCAACGGGAGGCTGCGCCGCTCTTCTTCCGACGCCTTGGGGGCTTTGTCGCGAAAGTGGGCAGCGAAGGCGGCGATCGGGTCGTCGCCACGGTTCCATATCAAGTCCTCGGACAGCCTCCGCTCTTCCTCGGGGATGGAGGTGTACCGCTGGAGCAGTTCGGAGTTGACGATGGCCATGTCCAAGCCGGCCTGGACGCAATGGTACAGAAACACTGAATTGAGCACTTCGCGTCCCGCCGGCGGTAGCCCGAAGGACACGTTGGAGATGCCCAAAATCGTTTTGGCCTTGGGCAGGGCTTCTTTGATAAGGCGTACACCCTCGATGGTCTCAACGCCCGAGCCGGCGTAGTTCTGGTCGCCGGTACCGGTGGGAAAGACCAGGGAGTCGAAGTAGATATCTTCTATCCGGACCTGATATTTCTCGGTTAATATCTGGGCCGATCTTAGAGCGATCTCCAGCTTACGTTGGCGTGTGATTGCCTGGGCTTGCTCTTTGTCTTCGTCGATGCAGCCCACCACCAGCGCCGCCCCGTACCGGCGGGCCAGGGGGAYCACGGCCTGGAAWCGGGCCTCGCCGTCTTCCAGGTTCACCGAGTTGATGATCGACTTTCCCTGAAGCCGCTTCAAGGCCAATTCGATGACTTCGTGATCGGTGGAGTCGATCATCACCGGGGTCTTAATCTTCTTGGTGAGGTGGTCTAGGAAACGCGTCATATCCGCGTGTTCGTCCCGGTCCGGATCTTGCAGACACACGTCAAGGATATGGGCGCCGTTGCGGGCCTGGCGCCGTCCTACTTCAGCGGCTTCCTCAAAGGATTCCTGGGCGATCAGCCGTCGGAATCGTCTGCTGCCCAGAACGTTGGTGCGCTCTCCTACGATGACCGGCCTGGTGTCTTCATCGATGATCAGCGCTTCGATCCCGGACACCCGGGATTCGCTGGAATCCACGAGCTGGCGAGGCGGCCGGTCCGCGGCGGCCTGGGACAGTAGGCGGATATGTTCGGGAACGGTGCCGCAACAGCCACCCACCAGGTTAAGCCATCCGGCGTCCAAGAATCGGGTGACCGTGGCCGCCATCATTTCAGGGGTTTCGTTGTAATGTCCGTCCTCATCTGGCAGACCGGCATTAGGTACGCAGGACACCGGGAATCGGGCCAACGAGGCTAGCGTCCGGATGTGGTCGGTCATGAAATTGGGACCGGTGGCGCAATTCAGGCCTATCCATACCAGGTCCCGGTGGGCCAGGGAGGTGTAGAAGGCCTCGGCGTCCTGACCGGCCAGGAGGGTCCCCATGGCCTCCACGGTGCCCTGGACCGCTACGGGTATATCCTGCCCAATTTCGATGGAAGCTWGGGCGATACCGTCCAAGCCGGCCTTGACGTTTATCGTGTCCTGGCTGGTTTCCAAGAGGAGGAGATCCGCGCCACCTTCGATAAGCCCAAGGGCTTGCTCGCGGTAGGACTCGGCCARSTCTTCGAAATTGATCCCTCCAGTGACGGAGATCGACTTGGTGGTGGGGCCCATTGACCCGGCAACGAACCGGGGTTTTTCTTCAGTGCTAGCCGCGTCAGCTAATCCCCGGGCGATCTTCGCCGCTTCCCGGTTGATGCGGCGGGCTTCGTGAGCCAGATCGTACTCCGCCAATACCACGGCAGTGGCGCCGAAGGTGTCGGTTTCCAGGATGTCTGCCCCGGCGTCAAGGTAGCTCTGATGTRTGGTGGCGATCAGTTCCGGGCGCGTTAAGACCAGGTATTCATTGCAGCCTTCGAACTCGGGGCCACCGAAGTCCTCGGGACCCAAGTTAAGGTCCTGAATCGCCGTACCTACCGCGCCGTCGATGACCAGGATGCGCTCGCCGAGCAACGATTTCAGTTTATCGATACGRGACTTACCGTCCAAAAATTCCACCTTTAGTTATGCGTTTCGTAATGAATTGTAACACAATCACCCGCCGAACCAGTTGGCCAGTTCCACGCTGTTACGCTCCAGCCACTTGATGTTCAGGCGCATACGTTCCAATGATTGGCGGATGGTCCTCTCTGCCGCCGCCACCGGATGTTCCTGGAAGAACTTTTCCACGTCCGCCAGGTTTTCCTCGTCGGTGAAATGACCGCTAACAGAAACCAGGCGCATCAACCCAAAGCCGCCGGAGCCGTACCGCCGGTCGAACTCCGGCCAGTTGTCCTTGACGAACTTCCAGGCCAGGTCTCGGCCTTTAAGATTAGCAGCGACACCGGTTACCACGGTGATGGTGTCCTGGGACCTGACGTCATTGGAGATCGAACGCTCCAAAGTTTCTTGAAGGAGCTCCGGTTGGTTGAAGCGGGTCAGGGCCATRAGCAGCCTGATCTTTTCCTCTTGAAGAGTGGCGTTTCTTTCCAGCTCCAATAGTTGATCGTAGGTCGTCCGGTCTCCGRCCTGGCCGGCCAAGCTGAACGCCAGGCCGCGCAGATCCGGGTGCAATGACTCGGGCTCCTCCAGGTATCTGAGGAACCGGTCCTTCGCTTGGGCCAGAACTTCTGTGTCGCCGTAGTTGCCCGCCTGGCTGAGAACGGTGCTGCGCAGCAGAGCGTCCATGTGGCCTTCGCCGGGGCGGGGATCCCAACCCGACCGGGTTGCCGCCGGACGGAAAAGGTCCTGCCCGAATCCCTGGAATGCCCCGTATATCGGCTCGTTGTACAGCAGAACTTCCACGTCCCTTAGATTACTGGCCAGATCGGCCCACACTGAGGCGTCGTTCTCGTTGTTGTAGGCGGAGGCCATGGACAGGAACTGGGTAACCGGCAACATTCCCGCACGGGACAGGGCGTAAGCGTCGTTCTGAATANSSCAASCKGYYGRTSRYYGANCANGKYCWAGGGMTYRANAKCGCCKKSMYSMAYWKYKCSCRGCYKTMCGYRRRMKAGTTGACGCGGAAGAAGCCGGTTTGGCCGGGGTTAATCTTGAACCACGGGTTCCCGGCGGCTGTTCCAGCGGCGGGAATCCTGATGCTTGCCTGGCGTCCATCCATTACGGTGGAGGTTGGCTCTCCGCCTGCCGATGAGACCGCCACGGGCACCCGCCACACTTCGGGCTCTTGTTCGTCACCATCCTGAAGCCGGTCATATACGAAACGTTCCTGATGCAGAGTTAGCTCCAGATCTTCCGAAGTCCGGTTGGATTCAACTCGCAGCACCGGATACCCCATCTGGTTGGTCCAAGAGTCCATGATTGAGGTAACCGGCTGGCCAGACGCCGCTTCCAGGGCCGACCACAGGTCTGCGGTGCGGGCGTTGCCGTATTGATGGGCCGAAAGATACTGGGAAAGGCCCTGGCGGAACACTTCGGGGCCCAAGAACTGTTCGAGCATCCGRATCACCGACGCACCCTTGGAATAGCTGATGGCGTCGAAGAGTTGGCTGACTTCCGCCGGGTCCTTCACTTCTTGCTCGATGGGATGGGAGTTTTTCAACCCGTCCAGGCTCAGTGCCCGGGTTGTGTCCATGTTCACGAACTGGGTCCACATCTGCCACTCGGGGAACAGCCAGTCGAYGGCTTTCGTCCCCATCCAGGAGGCAAAGCTTTCGTTGAGCCACAGATCGTCCCACCATTCCATGGTTACCAGGTCGCCGAACCACATGTGGGCCATCTCGTGGGCCACCACTTCGGCTACCCGTTGCCGGGTGCCGGCCGACGAGTTTTCCTCATCGACCAATAGGGCGGTTTCCCGGTAGGTGATCGCTCCCCAATTCTCCATGGCGCCGGCGGCGAAGTCGGGGATGGCGATGTGGTCAAGTTTTTCCAAAGGATAGGGAATGCCGAAGTAGTCGTTGAAGAAGCCAAGGAGTTTCACTGAGGTGTCCAAGGCGAACCGGCCCTGCTCCTCTTTGCCCCGGGTGGTGTAGATACCGACGGTGGTCCGTTCGTTGGCCTGCTGATGGATAGCTACCAAGTCCCCTATGATGAATGCCAGGAGATAGGTTGACATAACCGGAGTCTCGCCGAATCGAAGAGATTTTAGCCCTCCGTCAACCGCCACCTCTTCCACCACTGGGTTGTTGGACACGGCGACCAGGTCAGACGGGATCACCAGGGTGAGGTCGAAGCTCGCTTTATGGGCGGGCTCGTCCCAGCAGGGGAAGGCCCTGCGGGCGTCGGTGGCCTCAAACTGGGTCGTCGCCAAGAAACGCGTTTCGCCATCGGGATCGGTGTATTCGCTGCGATAGAACCCGTGCAGTTTGTCGTTCAGATCGCCGGTGAACGATATTTCCAAGCTGGCGTCTCCGGCGGGGATCGGCTCGGCGAAGGTCAGGGTAGCGGTCTGCCGGGAACTGTCCAGGACAATGTTGGTAGCAGTGGACGACCTGCCGTTGCGGTGCAATACAGCAGAGTTAATCTTCAAGTCCGCTGCGTTCAAGACAATCTCAGCGGTGGAGTCAACCACCTCGACGTCCACGGTCTCTTCGCCCTGGAATGTGAAGTTGCTAAAGTCGGGCTGAAGTCGCAACTGGTACTTCTTGGGACGTACCGTGGTTGGGAGCACGATTGCCTCGGACGAGGGCATGTTCTGTTTCCTCCATTTAAGRTGTAGGGGTTGGCGGTCAGCTCCGGGAATCCTTTATCGCCATTGGCCTGACAGATCTCCGGAGGCAACTGCCAGTTTATCATCAATGCCGCCCTTAGACACGAAATAAAATCTCAAAGCCCCGCCCTCGAAGCGATGCTATAATGTGTCCCCAACCGATCGAGGCCACAAAGAACGGGAAGCACAAATCAACCGTCTAAGCTCCGTGCCCCCTGTGTCTCTGTGGCTAATTTTAAGGAAAGGACCCGATATGCCTCCCAAAACGATGTTCGAGAAAATCTGGGATGCCCACGTGGTGCACGATGAACCGGAACAGGCCAGCATCATATATATAGATCTGCATCTCGTGCATGAAGTGACCTCGGCCCAAGCGTTCGCCGGTCTGCGGATGGCTGGCCGGAAAGTACGGCGCACCGACCTGACCATCGCTACCGCCGACCACAATACGSYKRCTTSSRWYYYRTYKCTSMYSNTCAKCNNTKMNAMTYYCAASMWNGNCWWCTGSWWSYMCTNTCMGCCRANTRYKWSSRGTTCNGGGGTNNSMSSWYVWAYKRYYKSKYCAACSMRYTYCAGGGCATCGTTCACATAATCGGTCCTGATCTGGGATATACCCAGCCGGGGAAGACCGTTGTATGCGGCGACAGCCACACCTCCACCCACGGGGCCCTGGGGGCTTTGGCTATAGGTATCGGCACAACCGAAGTGGAGCACGTGCTGGCYACCCAAACGTTGCGCCAATTCAAGCCTAAGACCATGGAAATTCGAGTCAACGGACCGCTGCCATTTGGCGTCAGCCCCAAGGACTTGATCCTGAACATCATCGGCCAGATAGGGATTCAGGGCGGTGTTGGCCACGTCATCGAGTACACCGGAGAGGCGATACGCGCCATGTCCATGGATGGGCGAATGACAGTATGCAACATGAGCATCGAGGGTGGCGCTCGAGCAGGCATGATAGCTCCCGACGACACCACCTACGAGTACCTGAGGGGAAGAAAATTCGCGCCCCAAGGGGCCGATTTCGACGCCGCCGTTGAGAAATGGCGGACTTTGGCCACAGACCCCGGCGCTACCTATGATACTGTCGTGGAGATTGACGCCTCCCAGTTGACTCCGGTGGTGACKTGGGGCACCAATCCGGGCATGGTGGCGCCGGTAACCGGAGAGGTCCCCGACCCGGCCTCCTTCGCTCAGCCGGAAGACCAAGAGTCAGCCGAGAGGGCGTTGCGTTACATGGGCTTGGAGCCCCACACGCTGATCCAGGATATCAAGATCGAYCGGGTATTCATCGGCGCCTGCACCAACGCTCGTATAGAAGACCTGCGCAACGCCGCCGAGGTCGTAAAAGGACGCACGGTAAGCGACGGTGTCTACGCCATGGTGGTGCCTGGTTCAGCTTTGATCAAGAAGCAGGCCGAGGAAGAAGGGTTGGACAAGATCTTCACAGACGCCGGGCTGGACTGGCGGGTAGCGGGATGCTCCATGTGCCTGGGAATGAACCCGGATACCCTAGAGCCGGGTCAGCGCTGCGCCTCCACGTCCAACCGCAACTTTGAAGGAAGGCAGGGGAAGGGTGGCCGCACCCACCTGGTAAGCCCGCAAATGGCGGCCGCCGCCGCCATCGCCGGGCATTTCGTGGATATTCGGGATTGGTAAGACGATTGAATTCAAGAGGAGACAACAGCTGATGGAACCGTTTGTGAAACTCAACGGCGTGGTAGCGCCCTTGGAYCGGGTGAACGTGGATACGGATCAGATCATACCGGCCGTGTATCTCAAAAGCATTGAGCGGTCCGGATTTGAGGACGCCCTTTTCGCGGCCTGGCGATACAACGAGGACGGTASCCCYAATCCAGACTTYGTCCTCAACGTTCCAGAGTACAAAAACGCTACCGTATTGGTGGCGGGACGGAATTTCGGGTGCGGGTCCTCCCGGGAGCACGCGCCTTGGGCGTTACATAACTACGGCATCCGGTGCGTGATCGCCCCTAGTTTTGCCGACATCTTCTACAACAACAGCATGCAGAACGGTYTGTTGCCGGTAAGGTTGCCCGAGGAATCRGTCCGCAARATTTTAGACAAGGCCAAAGAAAACCCGGGGTTTAAACTCAACGTGGACCTGGTGGCCCAGCGCATCTGGGACGAAGACGAGGAAATCGTCTTGGAGTTCGAGCTAGACCCGGCCCGCCGTGACGCTCTGCTGAACGGGTTGGACGACATCGGTCTGACGCTGACAAACGAAGACAAGATAACCGCTTTCGAGGCGAATAGGGGAACGTAGCGGTCAGCGGTCAGGCATCTGCATTCAGCTTTCACATGTCCGATCCGGCTGATAGCTGACCGCTAAGTATTGTCCGGCGGCGGGAAGACGCGGGCTACCTGCTCCCGGAAGTCCGTTTCGTAGCGCTGCATCCGGCCCTGCCGTACCTGTTCATCCAAAGAGGGGCGGCTCACTGGCCGAGGGCTGGTTGGCGCATAACCGATCACACCTTCCTCTTCCAGCGATGCCATTTCCGCTGCGCTACGACCCAACAACTCGGACAAGACCAACTGGTTGTGCTCCCCCATTATGGGACCGGCTTTGGCCGGGACGGGCGGAGTGAGGGACATCTTCCAGGGGCGGCCCACGTAGGGAAGCGGCGGAATTCCAGTGCTCGGGTGGTGGGCCACCACCTCAAAGAACCCGCGCTCTAGCAGGTGTGGGTTGAACAAAAGGTCCTTGCTGTCCAATACCGCCCCGGCTGCTACCCCCGCAGTCTGTAATCTGTCCATCAATTCATGAGCGTCCCATTCAGGGGTGGCCTGGCCGATGAGTTCGTCCAGTTCCGCCCGGTGACGCCAACGGTTGAGGCTATCTTTGAACCGCCGGTCCTCGGACCAATCGGGCTGGTTCAACACCCCGCAAACCCCCTGCCACTCTTCGTCGCTGTTCACGGCCATMGTGATCCAGCGGTCGTCTCCCCGGCAGGGGTAGCAACCGTGGGGCGCCATGCCCGAATCGCTGTTGCCGATYCGGGGCTCTGTCCTTCCGTTGGCGGCGAAGTCCAGGAGGGCCTCGGGCATCGTGGCGCTGGCGGCTTGAGTCTGGGATATGTCGACAAACTGGCCCTGGCCGGTGCGCAGGCGGTGCATCAAGGCCGTCATCACCGCGAACACCGTTTGCTCGGCGGCGGTGTAGTCGGTATAGGGAATCTCAGGCAGCAACGGCGGTCCGTCGGCATAGCCGGTCATGTAAACCAGGCCCGACGCTCCCTCGGTGGCCGGACCGGTGGCGCCGAAATTGGCCCAGGGACCGGTGAAACCGTAGCCCGTGGACGAAACCATGACGATGTCCGGCTTGACGCGGCGCAGGTCTTCGTATTCCAGATGGAAGTTTCTGATGGCCCGSGGTGTGAAATTCTCCGCGAACACATCGCTGATGGAAACCAGGTCCTTCAAGATTTCCATGCCGGCGGTGTTGGTCAAGTCCAGGGTGATGCCCAGCTTGTTGCGGTTATGCTCGTAGAAATTGGCCCCCCGGTTSYWSMRSWCTCCNTTMSKYYWYRTTTTWSTWKAGAKYSTCKMCRYKSTWSCTTTCCAATCTCTGGCAAGATTCCAGGCGGATGACCTGGGCCCCCATGTCGGCCAGCATCTTCATGGCCCAAGGGATAGCGATGAGCTGTCCCATCTCGATGATCCGCACTCCGGCCAACGGACCGGCCAGATTCACGTTATCTCCATTCGATATTCCAGATGTCATATCACCCCGATAGCCCGCAGCCGGGACATCTCGTCGTTGGTATAGCCCAAACGCTCTCCGAAAACCTCCTGGTTGTCCTGCCCCAATAATGGCGCCGGTTTTCCCGGTCCCCATGGTGTTCCGGACATCAGGAATGGCGGGCCGGGGTACTTCACCGTGCCGGTAGCCGGATGTTCAATGTCCACGAAATACCCCCGGGCGGCGAATTGGGGGTCGGCCAGCACTTCTTCCGGCGATTGGACCATCCCATATATGAACCGCTTTTCGTGGGCGGCGAAGAACATGTCGGACTTGTTTTTGGTCCGGAAGGTATCATCAAGGATCCGGCCCAATTCCTCGGCGTTGGCCAGCCGGGCCGAGGGACTGCTGAATCTCTCATCGTCCAACTCGGGAACTTCCAGGAACTCGACAGTGGCTTGCCAGTTGTCCCTGGCGCCGATGCCCGGATTGGGCAGTATGTAACCGTCTGAGGTGGCTCTCAACCGGGTGAGGTCGCCGCTGTGGTTCGGTTGACGGCGCCGTATGGCTCCGGTGTAGGTGTAGTTGTCCACCACGTCGCGCAGTCCCGAGGCCATAGCTTCTTGAATGGAGACGTCTACGTGCTGGCCCAGGCCGGTGAGCCGTTGATGGTATAAGGCCATCAGGGCAGCCGAGGCGGCGTCGGTGCCTCCCTTGAACTGAGCCTGGTGCAAAGCGTGCTTCAAAGGCTCCCGGTCGTAGYTGCCGAAGATATACATCAACCCGCCGATGGCGTATTCCACGATATCGGTTGCCCGGTAGTCCCGGTATGGTCCGGTCTGGCCGAAGTTGGAGATGGACACCATGACCAAACTGGGGTTCAGTTCATGGAGAGACTCATAACCCAGGTCCAAGGAAGCCATGACCCGGGGCGAAAAATTTTCCACCAGCAAGTCAACGTCCTGGAGCAATTCCCGGAACATCCGCCGGCCCTGGAGAGTCTTCAGGTTTAATGTTATGCCACGTTTGCAGGTATTCAGGTAAAGAAACAGCAGGCTCTTGTCCTGGTCTATCTCGTCGTGGTAGAAGGGCGGCATACCCCGGGCCGGGTCACCCTCGGGCCTCTCCACTTTGAGAACGTCGGCCCCGTAGTCGGCCAGCAACTTGGTGCACCAAGGTCCGGCGATGTGATGGGTGAGGTCCAGGACCTTTACCCCTTCCAAGGCTTTTTCGGGCATACCTSTAATACCCCCTATCGGCTAGGTTTTGGCGAACGGTAGGGGCATCCTTCCACCGAAAGATGCCCCTATGCGTGGGAATACTTCCGGTTGAATCTCAAAACCGGAGGACCTTTGGTTTGGGGTGGAGTCAGGACTCGGGGTATGTGAGCTTCAAAAGTACGTGGCGGCGGTTTTTGGTATAAGGCCTAACGTGTTCCGGCCATCGTCCGCGTTCCACGGCGTCTGCCCAGGCCTCACTGGTGAGCACTTCAGGACTTTCCAACTCGTACATTGCTTGGAACTTGGGTTCGTTCTCAGCCACGATGGTCCGGGTTTCGCCGCCCATGGACATGGTCAGAGTTTGGGTCTCAAACCGGGCTATCGATACAACCCCAGGGACTTGAGACAGCATCGGGCAATGTTCGGTGTTGTACACGTCGTGGAACAAGGACTCCTGTGCAGCCTCGACGTCCATGCTGGCAATGAATAGATATTTGGACTTTTGCGCCATAATTTCGCTCCTTTGAATTAGCTATCAGCCTTCAGCTATCAGACCCATCACCCCTCGGTTCGAATTATTTGCAGGGGCCTGAGCCGGGTTCTTGGTTGCTGACGGCTGAACGCTGACGGCTGACAGCTCTAGAATGCTCTCCCGTGGGACTTCTCAGTTTCGGCGCTGGTGATGAACTCCAACAACACCGCCTTGCCTTCGTCTTCCGTCACCCGGCGGGCCCGCTGGAAAGCCTGGATTATGTGTGCCGGGTCTTCGATACGCTCGGCATAGCCTCCCATAGCTCGGCCCATGTCCGCGTAGTCGCCTCCCAGGTCCCTGGTGTTGTACAGCCGGTGGGAGTCTGCCATGGCCGTGGTCTCCACGGCCATGGTTGAATTGTTCAGCACCACCGTGATGATTGGTATATTCGACCGGACCGCAGTCTCGAAGTCCAGGCCGACCATGCCGAAAGCGGCGTCTCCCATGAAGTTGATGCATACCTTATCGGGCTGGGCCAGCTTGGCGCCGATGGTCAGTCCCAACCCGGTTCCCAGGCCGTGGGACTTGCCCCATCCCAGATACGTCCGGGGGCCGTTGGACCGGTAGAATGGCGTGATCTGGTCCCGGGGGCTGCCGGAGTCGTGGGTGACGATGGCCTCTTCCGGCGGTACAGCTTGCATGAAATCCCAGATGATTCTGTAGGGATTGATGGGCGTTTGAGCGTTGGACAGCTTGGGGCGCCACTCGTTCAACCAGGCGTCCCTTTCCGACTTRATCTCGTTAGTTACCGAATCGCCGGTTTCCCGGCTGCGGCCCACGATCTCCCGGCAGGCCTCGATCATCTGTCCCAGGACCAATTTGGCGTCGCCTACGATAGGGAAGTCGATGTTGTAGTCCTTGTTGATGTCCCGTGGATCGTTGGTGGCTTGAATCATCTTCTTGCCCGGCGGTATGTTCATGGACATGCCGTGCTTGGTGAAACTGCAACCGATGCCGAAGACCAAGTCCGCCCGGCCCATGAAATGGTACAGCGGGCCGGACATCACTCCAGACCCGCTTCCCAGAGCCAATGGATGCACCTCTGGGAAGCCGCTCTTACCCAATAAGGTGGTCATTACCGGAACTTGGAGCAACTCCGCCAATTCCACAAGCTGGTCCGTGGCGCCGGCGTACAACACYCCTTGTCCGGCATGAATCACCGGGTACCTGGCTTGGCACAAGGCCTGTGCTGCCGCTTCCACGTCTTGGGGATTCCCTTGAGCCAGCACCGGTTTGCTGGGCTGGTAGAAGAAGTCTTCCTCTGAAACGTCCTGCAAAGCGATATCGGCGGGTATCTCCACCATTACCGGCCCCGGCCTGCCTTGGCGGAGAGCGGCGAAGGCGCGTCGCATCACTTGGGAGGTCCGGTGGGGTAGATTRATCTGCTCGATGTACTTGTTAACGCCGTCGTAGTTCCGCATTGAGTCGAAGTGAGGAAGAATACCTTGYCGTTCTGTGGGGTGACCTAGGGGCAAGAACAGAACCGGAGTCGAGTCCGAGTATGAGGTCGCTACCCCTGCGTAGGCGTTTTCGGCGCCCGGCCCGTACTGCATGGCGAAAACGCCCATGCGYTCGCCGTTGGTCACGCGGCTAAAACCGTCGGCGATGCCAACCCCCACTCGCTCCTGGCGGCAGATGATGGGACGGATGCCCGCTTGCGCCGCGGCTTCAATCATTGGAGTAGTGGGAAAACAACTAAGGTATTCAACCCCTTCCCGTTTCAGAATCTCAGCGATCGCGTCTACAGTTCGCACTGTTCTCCTCCCCGATGGTGTTTACTTAAGCCAATGGTCTCTTTACAGACGGTTCTTCCAGTTCTTCAAATGTTGCTCCCGCAGCCGACTGGTAAAACCCCTTGTTCCGAAGCTATGGGAATACCTATGATACAGGTTTGGACTGACTCGGAGAGTATACCATTGGGAAGACATAACGTGGCGATCTTTCGGCAGACGGGAAGTGGAGGGGAAATCTAGGATCGAGCTATTTCGAATACTGGAGGACGAATATCTGGCGGAGCTGAAGTCGTAGGTCAAGTGGACTGAATCCAAAGCCGGAAAAAGCGGAGATGGGGCATTCCCGGTTAAACCTCCCGGTACCGCCACAGCCTGAAAGAGTAAAACATCATCGCAAGAACGTTGGCCCCGATGCCGGCGCCCAGTAGGGCCACATAATAAGGAGGAGCGTTGTATATGGATCCCCCGGGCCGGTACAGTCCTTCGGGGTAAATGATCGGCCCCAATTGCCAGCCAATCCATGCCCCCGCCAGACCGCCAATCAAAACCAATCCAAGCGTTGACCATTTCACGAATCGTGGTGACTCGGGTTTGAACCAGCCTATCAGTCCTCCGATGGCGGCTCCCAGTCCCGCTCCAACTATGAGGTAGGACGCGGGCAGGTTTGAACCGGAAGGGGCCGAGAACCAGCCGGCGAAAAAACCGACGAACGCCAGACCCGTCGCCACCACCAGTCCGAAGGCGGCCCTGAGGACGACGGTGATCACTGGTCCCATGGCTAAACAGCCCTCTGGCGTAGGTTGGTGGAACTTGGCCGGCGGCGTTGGCCTTGCCCGGTACCCACTTTATGCATATCATTGTTTAACATATCCTCCCTTGTAGCACAGCAGGATCGAGATGACAAGACATCCGATCCGGAATATGAGGCGTATTAAGCAWCAGGTCCCAAATCCAAATATCGGCCCACCGTCAGACCGGTGAAACGAACCGATGCCGCCATTGACAAATTCCTCTCTGGCATATTAAATGGTGGCTGGCTCAGCTAGGGACCTGGCTGAGCGGTCGTAAGTTGTCAAACGTAGTTGATTATTTGAACTAGGAGGAACGGAGATGGCACGAAACCGGGTCGGGTTTCTTTTACTAACGGGACTATTTTTCGCCCTAGGGGCGCTGGTCGCCTGCGGWGGATCTGCTGCGCCAGATGCTGAATTCAAAGGGAACGCTGGCGCTGSGCAGGTCGCAACTAAAGCCCCGGTGGCCACCTCGGCACCGGCCGCCACCTCGGCACCGGCCGCACAGCCGGTGGCTACCAAGGCTCCGGCCGCGGCCAAGGCGAAACAGTCAGGAACACTGACAGTGGCCACCCGAGCATTACGTAGCGGCGCCGGGATCCCCAAGTTTTGCACCGCAGGCTGCGCCGAGACCATCTATCTTTCCGGTATCATGGAGACCCTCACCGGGGTGAAAGCTGGCCCCGGCGGACCGATCGATCCCGTGAACACCCCTATGTTGGCCGAGTCCTGGACGATCGCTGACGACCTGDCCTACATGGACTTCAAGCTCCGGGATGACGTCAAATTCCACGACGGGAGCTCGTTGACGGCCGAGGACGTTGCGTTCAGCTACAACAACGCCAATGCCGACCAAAATCCAGACAGCATTCACGGCCAAGCCGGCGACTTCGCCCCCTTCATTGCGCTAGTCGAGGCGATAGACCCCCTCAACGTCCGGATGAACTTCACAGTGATGTATTCGGCGATGCCCCTGCGCTACATCGGCCCCTTCTACCAGAGCGCAGCGATAGTCTCCAAGAAGGTCTTCGATAAGTTGGGCGAGGAGGGGATGCGAACAGWTTATAYCGGGACCGGCCCCTTCAAGTTCGTCGAATGGCGGAAGAGCGAGATCATTACGGCCGAGGCCCTTCCGGAGCACTGGAGAAAAACCGCTTCGGTTAAAGAGYTRATMCTCCGAGACATCCCCGAGACATCTGCCCGGACGGCTATGCTGGAAACCGGCGCGGCCCAGATAGCTGGAGARCTGGCCTTTAAGGACGTAGTGCGGCTACAGAAAGATGGCTTCAAGCTTAACCGGGACAATGGTTACGGCCAGGAGCTTGCCTTATTCATCGCCGGCAACTACTGGTCCACCGTACACCCGCAAAAAGGCACCAAGCTGGAACGCCCCAGGATCGATAAGCCCTGGATCGGTTTCTATGACGACCCCGTGTCCATGGAGAACGCCCGCAAGGTACGCCATGCTCTGGCGATGTCCATTGACCGGGAAGGCATCAACGMSAGYATCATGGARGGTCTGGGMGASACCTGCTACCTGAACCAGATCTCCGTCAACCAGGAAGGTTGGAAGGAAAAGTGGGCGATTCCATTTGACCCTGAGGGAGCCAGGCAGCTCCTGAAAGAGGCCGGCTACGAAGGTGGCGGCTTCAACGTGGACATGTGGATCGGACCGGGCGGCCTGCGGGTCGAGCTAGGTGAAGCTATCGCAGGCGTGTGGCTCCAGGAGCTAGGTGTCACGACCAACCTGGACCGCATCACCTACACCAAGTACCGCCCCGGATTGGTTCAGCGCACCACCGATACCTTCTTCTTCTCCGCTGGTGACGAAGGAAAGACCGGATTCCCGGTGCATTGGCCCAAGGGCATGCAGGGTAGCGCCATCACCGATGGCGGCTGGGGCCCCGGATTCGAGGACCCCTTCTACTCCCAGCACTTCTTCAAGATGAACAAAGAGCCGGACGCAGTCAAGCGCATGGCGATGACCGAAGAGTACTTCGACCATGTCTGGGACATGATGCTGCAACCCTGCGTGATCGAGAATCCCTACCACCCGATGTACGACCCCAAGTTGATTTCCGAATGGAACATGCACCCAAGCATGAACGGAAACCTGAGCGGRGCGAACAGCTTCGAAACCGTAGTTCTTAAGTAAAGAACAACGCAACATGAGAGCCAGCCTGAACCGTGACCACGGTGCAGGCTGGCTCTTAGTATCTTCAGTGGTGCGGCCGGCCGGGTTGCGGTGGGCCGTATTTATGTGGTAASTTTTTGGCACGTCGACKCTGGGCCCATGCCGGGGCCCATCCTACTCTTTGACCAGAAGAGTCTGGCTGAGTAGAAAGTGCGGTCCGGCGCGCATTTACAAGTGTAGTGTTCGCTGGTTGGACGTGGAGTATCTTCAATGTCTCGTTTTATCATTCGCCGAGTCGCCTACATGATGCTAACTATGTTGGTGGCCACGCTGTTGGTGTTCTCCCTGTCCAGGGTGGTGGGAGACCCCAGGCTYCTTTATGTGCAGGAAGGCGGGTATGGACTGAGCCCAGAAGCGTGGGACGCCCTGGGCGTAAAACTGCATCTGGATAAACCGGTGGCGGTTCAGTATCTGTATTGGCTGCGGGACGCGGTCCAGTTCGACCTTGGCGACTCCATGCTGGACCGGAAGCCCGTGTCGGAGATCTTGTACGATGCCTTAGGCCCTACCCTGCAGTTGGCATTTTTCGGTTGGATATTCGCGACTGCGGTGGGGATACCTCTCGGGGTCCTGTCGGCCGTCAAGCGGGGCAGCATCTGGGACTATTTGGGACGAGGAGTGGCCCTTTTGGGGCAAACCCTGCCGGTTTTCTGGGTCGGGATTATGGGGATCCTCATCTTTGCAGTGCAGTTGCGTTGGTTGCCCGTGGGCACAATGCCGGACGAATTTAGCTTCAAACACTTCRTMATGCCGGCCATCACTCTGGGCTGGTTTTCTGCCGCCGGTTACCTCCGYCTTACCCGGTCGGCCATGCTGGACGTAATGGACTCGGAGTACATCAAGCTGGCTCGCGCCAAGGGCGTGAACGCCACGGTGGTCCTGTGGAAGCACGCCTTCCGCAACGCGATAATCGCGCCCCTGACCTTTTCCTCTTTGGTCCTGGCGGGCTTTATCACCGGCGCCATCGTGACGGAGACGGTTTTCTCTTGGCCGGGGCTAGGCAGGCTGGCATTTACCGCGGTGGACGACAACGACTTTCCCCTGATCGTGGGGCTGATGCTCCTGTTCACCTTCATGTTTCTCTTAGTTAATCTGTTCACCGACATACTCTACGCCTATGTGGATCCCCGGATTCGGTTTAGCTAGGAGATTATGGCWGAAGTAACTACAACCTTAAGCCGCCCGCGGGTTAGGGTCCCGTCATGGCAWACMATTSGCTATGTGCTCCGGCGCTGGCCTGTCGCTCCCATCGYGATACTCATCATSTTGGTGRTTGTGGGCGTGGCCGCGCCGCTCTTTGCTCCCTTTGACCCATTGAGGGTAGATCTAAAGGCTCGGAATACTCCTCCCTTCTGGGTTCCAGTGGAAACTGAGCTGAGGACCGTGAAACAAACGGTAGATAAACTGAGCGAGGAAGACCGGCTCAATATTTCCCTGAGGAATGCCCGTAAGATCAAAGAAGATGCGGCCGTGGGCGACGTTATATCGGTCATTACAACGCCGGCCGGCAGCTTTAAGCATCTATTTGGCACCGACCAAACGGGACGCGATGTTCTGAGCCGAGTGATATTCGGGGCCAGGGTGTCGCTGATGGTCACCGCGGTTTCCCTCACCAGTGGGGTGGTCATTGGTGTTGCGATGGGACTCATCGCCGGATATGCGGACCAGATCTTCCCAAAGTATGGCAAGCATCTGGACGAAGCTATCATGCGGGTGGTGGAGATTACCTTCGCGGTACCCGTTATATTAGTGGCGCTGGTCATAGTAATCGTCTTCGGGAAGAGCTTCATCGTTTTGTTGGGCTTGCTGGCCTTCGTGGCCTGGAACGCCTTCCCACGTAACGTGAGGGCCGAGGTCCTCACGTTGAAGACTTCGGATTACGTAGCCTTGGCCAGGATTTCAGGAGCCAGTTCATTCCGCATTCTATTCGTGCACATCTTCCCAGGTGTACTCAACACGGTGTTGGTGATCGCTACCCTGCGGGTGGGGCAATTGATATTGATCGAAGCGATCCTAAGCTTCCTGGGCGCGGGCGTCCAACCACCCAAGCCCGCTTGGGGCGCCATGGTAGCCGACGGACGGGAGTACCTGGGCAGTGCTTGGTGGATCGCCTTCTTCCCGGGTATTGGAATCTTCTTGGTCGTGATGTCCCTTAACTTCTTGGGAGACTGGATGAGGGACCGCTTCGACCCCAGGCTACGGCAACTCGACTAGCCTAGGAATGGCCTGGGCTACCGGTCTCCAAGAAAAACTGTATATAGGAAAAGATTATCTTGGCCACTGCTAATACATCGGAAGCTCCTGTACTAAAAGTAGAAAACCTGCGAACCTACTTTCGGACCCGCTGGGGTGAAGTCAAAGCGGTGGACGGCGTCAGCTTTGAACTCCGCAAGGGCGAAACACTGGGGATTGTTGGCGAGTCTGGTAGTGGAAAATCCGTTACCATGCTGTCCMTGATGCGCCTTATTCCCATTCCGCCGGGCCGGATAGTGGAAGGCACAATCACCCTGGACGGTGAGGACCTGCTGCAACTATCCGAATCCGAGATGAGCAAGGTTAGGGGCAGCAAGATYGCCCTGATCATTCAAGACCCCATGACGTCCCTGAACCCGGTGTTTWCCATCGGCAATCAGGTGACGGAAGCTATCAGGATTCACCAGGACATTCCCAAGCGAAGCGTGATGGAAAAGGCCCTGGAGGTGTTGCGTAAGGTAAACATCCCGGCGGCCGAATCCAGAATACGTGATTATCCCCACCAATTGAGCGGCGGGATGCGCCAGAGAGTCGTGGGGGCCATCGGTATTTCCTGCCAGCCCTTGGTGTTGATCGCCGACGARCCGACTACCTCCTTGGACGTAACGATTCAGGCCCAGTACCTGAAACTGCTGAGGGACCTGCAGCAAGAATCGGGCATGTCACTGATTTTTATCACCCACGACTTCGGCATTGTCGCTAAGATGTGCGACCGAGTGGCGGTGATGTACGCGGGAAAGATCGTGGAAGWKGGCAGCGTGCGGGACATCTTCAACAAACCGTCCCACCCGTACACCGAGGCTTTGCTGGCTTCGGTACCTAAAATGGAGGAAGACGTAGACCGGCTGTACGCCATTGAAGGCCAGCCGCCCTTGTTGCACGACCTGCCGGTGGGATGCTCCTTTGCGGACAGGTGTCCCTACGTCATGGACCGGTGTCGCGAAGAATATCCTCCGGAGTTCCCGGTGGATGAAGGCCACTAYTCGGCTTGTTGGAGACTTGCATGACCACTCCTGTAACTACCTCGGGAAACGGCCAAGATCGCCCAGTGATTCTGGAGGCCAGGAACCTGAAAAAGTACTTCCCTGTGACCCGGGGAATCGTACTGGCACGGGTTACCGGCTATATCAAAGCGGTCGACGGGGTTTCTTTTCAGATCCGGGCTGGGGAAACTTTGGGCATCGTCGGAGAATCAGGCTGCGGCAAGACCACTACCGCCAAGATGGTGCTGATGTTGGAGCAACCCACCGAGGGCAGCATTTATTACAACGGGCAGGACATCTACCAGGCCGACGAAGCCGGACGCAAGGAATACCGTAGCTCGGTGCAAGCAGTGTTCCAAGACCCCTGGAGTTCACTGAACCCTAGGATGAGGGTCAAAGACCTTATTGCCGAACCAATGGTGATTAACTGGCAGCTATCCAAGCCTGAGATACRGGAGAGGGTTCTTGAACTGCTTCAGGAGGTAGGTCTTAGCAGTTACCATGCCAACCTATATCCCCACGAGTTTAGCGGAGGACAGCGGCAGCGTTTGGCCATCGCCAGGGCGCTTTCGTTGAATCCCAAGATAATCGTACTGGATGAGCCTGTATCGGCGTTGGACGTGTCGATCAGGGCCCAGATCATGAACCTGCTGAAGGACCTGCAGTCGGAATACAACGTCAGCTACATGCTCATAGCCCACCACCTGGCTACGGTGCGGTATATGTGCCACTGGGTGGCGGTCATGTATCTGGGTCAGGTGGTCGAGTTGGCGCCGGTTAAGGAGCTTTTCGACAATCCGCTGCATCCCTACACCAAGGCGCTCATGTCGGCGGCCCTGCCTTCCCACCCAGACACTGAACAGGAAGAGATAATTCTGACCGGTGAAGTGCCCTCTCCATTGAACCCACCGGAAGGTTGCCACTTCCATCCTAGATGCCCATTTGTAATGGACCAATGTTCTCATGTAATCCCGGAAACCAAGGAAATCACCCCTAACCACTGGGTGTCCTGCCACTTGTATTAGAGTCTCTACCGTGCCACCCCGGTAACCGTGACGCGGCGGGTTCTTCTGCCCGGTTCCTTCGAAGGAGCTACTCCGCGCCACAAGGATGAACCCCATAACGGTCGAGCGATTCCTAGCCTCCACCGCATTCAGCGTGACTCCTCAGTCTCTTCGACGCGATAGACCCGAACCACSTGACGTTTTATAGTTTCGTGGTATCCTACGGGCACACACGTTGGGGGATTTATTTTACTTGGGGAAGCTACGCCAACATAGAAAAACTCCTGGCGCCAAGGAACGGACCCCATGAATCAGTCCAAGACTGGTAAGCAGCCTCTGTACTACGGCTGGTACATCGTTTTTACCTGCATGTTCATTGCCYTGGTGACCAACGGGGTGCGAAACAGCTTTGCCATATTCATAATCCCTTTGGAGACGGACTTTGGCTGGAGCCGGGGTGAGCTTTCAATAGCCGCGTCTGTGGGGTTTTTCGCCAACGCGGTTACGCAACCTTTCTTAGGCCGGATTTTCGACTGGCAAGGYGGCCGCCGGGTACTTCTGGTCAGCATGATCGTCTTCGGCGTGGCGACAGTGTTGCTGAGCCTCACATTCCACTTCCTGTTCTTGGTTTTCCTATTTGGACTCGTATCGGGGRTCGCCGCAAGCGGCACTTCCTTGAGCAACACTATGGCGCTGGTCAGCAGGTGGTTCCGCCGGAGACGCGGCACGGTAACGGGTATCAACGCCACGGGCTTGGCTGCGGGCGGCTTCTTGATCGTCCCCTTCGCCGCCTACATGTTGGAGGCGACGAGCTGGCGGATCACTTGGGCGATTCTAGGTATGTTGGTGCTGGGATTAGGGGTACCTTTGTCATACCTGTTCCTGCGCGATGATCCATCGAAGATAGGGCTACAGATCGATGGAGATCCCGAGCCACCAGTCGAAGGGCCAACKRAAATCCCGGACCGGCCMMGRGGACCTTTGGAGGTRGAYCGRTGGGCTCARGCRTTTCGYTCTTGGCCCATTTGGCAGTTRTCCGGCTCMTATTTCGTGTGCGGATTTACCACGTCGATCATTTCGATTCACTTYGTGCCWTTYGCSATTGGMCAAGGGATTTCCCCSGTKTTGGCGGCCACSATCTTCAGCTTCATGATGGCCTTGAATATGGTCGGCAGYTTGRGTGCGGGATWYCTYTCKGACCGGTTYGGYGGAAGCAAGAACTKGCTRGCTCTGGTTTACTTCTGCCGGGGCAGCGCCTATGTACTGCTGTTGYTGGTGCCYGGGGCCATGGGATTGTGGGTTTTCGCCGCBGTYGCCGGACTGTCTTGGGTCGCCACCAAYCCGTTGACCACMTCCYTGACRGCCGATGTTTACGGCGTTCGGGCCCTGGGGACCATCGGGGGGATCTCCTTCTTCTTCCACGCTATGGGGGCCGTCATCAGYGTGCCCATGGCTGGRTTCCTTTACGACGCCACTGGTTCYTACACCATTCCYTTYGCCATTGCCGGGKCTCTGCTCTTCCCSGCGGCATTATCGGCGTTYACCATCCGGGAGCGCAAATACTCYTCGCGTTATGCAGCGGCGCCGGCCATCTCGGGCGCCTCCGGAGATTGATYCGCGATGTCGTGGGGTTCACCTCTGTCGATCGTYGCCCACGGTGGCGAGTTGGATGTCCACCTGMTGGGCTGGMTCAAGGACCTGCTRGATGACCTGTTGGGCGGCTTGGGCGRNTTGGGSRNNNGKNNMSNNNTGGCCKKSGCMRKSRYMWTGRTCWTSSYMRTMSSWKTARKKKTWMTGKWYYTSTMSYWSNCGCARSVSNANNGNGGGGNCTACGATGCCGCAGTCGACTAATATTGAGTGYGACGTTCYGGCAAGCCGCATATYGTTCGTTTRAGGTCTAATACGCCSGCCTTGGCGCAAGCCCWTGCGGGRRAYGCTTGTYACCTGGGAACCGGGCWCGSCTGTCGATTCGTCATRGATACCCATATTTTGYCTTCATKCACTTRCCCCRMGCCCTAAATTGACCTCGGSCTAMGTGGTTACTATAATGGGTAGCCNTCAGGCACTAAAAAGGCCAATGGTCCTCGGCGYTGTATGGCGCGGTYYGCCCCGGCATCGAGGAATAAATCTGGGAGGAAATTGGATGGTTAATCAACAAGCGGCGCTATTGMGACCCGAGACATTGATCGAAGAGTTCAAAAAGATTGGGGTGACTCATATCGTCACCATACCGGATAGCGAAACCAACTATCTTTACGAATTGATGCAGGAACAGGACTGGCTCAGTGTTGTCCCCGCTTCTCGCGAGGGGGAAACCTTTGCCATCGCCCTCGGCCTCTCGGTAGGCGGGAAGGTGCCGGTCTGCCTGATCCAAAATACCGGCATGATGGAATCTGGCGATTCGATCCGGGGAATGGCGCTGGACGCCGGTTTCCCCTTGCTCATGGTTGTCGGGTACCGGGGCTGGAACCGCCACGGAGTCATAACCGATACGGCGGCGCGGTACACCGAGCCCTTCCTGAACGCCATGGGGGTTAATTACTACTTGGTTGAGACCGACGAAGATGCGGAACGTATCTCCATCGCATACGAAGAGGCCAAGACCAACAAACGTCCAGTGGCAATCTTGGTGGGAGATGAATACCACGGCTTTAACAGGATATGACCCGGCACGGTCTTAAAGAATCAATCAAGTAATCTTGAAATCATCGGAGGCAGATTTTGATTAACGCGGATGATATGTTCCGGACGTTTCAACCACTTCGGGAAGATGCATTGGTTATAGTAACCGGAACCGCAGGGAAGCACTGGGTAGATCACACCACCAAGCAGAACCGCGACCTTAATATGGGTGGGGCTATGGGTCACACGACTCCGGCCGCTCTGGGGTTGGCGCTGGGTTTGCCGGACGAGAAAGTGGTGCTGTTCGATTCCGAAGGCGCTCTACTGATGAATCTGGGCATCATCGCTACCATCGCCGGGCAGGCGCCCAAGAATTTCGTGCACTTGCTGATGGATAACGAATGTTATGCCACCACCGGTGGGCAGCCCGTCCCCAACGCTCAGGATATCAACTATGCCGGCATGGCCAAAGAGGCCGGCTACGCTGCGGCCTACTCCTTTGACAACATTGAGGACTTCGCCACCAACATCGGAAAAATCATGCAGGAAACCGGGCCGGTGTTCGTGGCGATGAAGATCGTGCCGGAAGTAGAGAACGAGCCCATCGGCCAGCGCACTCGCCGGCCATCCCGTAGCCGGGCCGAGACGATCCGGACATTGCGGGAGGAGTTGGGAATCTCGTAAGCAGGACCTAAGACTGATCGATCAACACATGATCGTTAATGGATTCAGAGCCTCCGGAACAGTTTCCGGAGGCTCTTATTTTCGGGATCTCTGTACGGTATATCGGCCCTGAATTCAAGCCAGAATCGCCGTTCGCCTTGACATCAGTGACTGAACCTATATCATCAGATCGACGGAGCAAAGGCTCCCAATAGTACCGTCACCATCGCGAATATACATCAAAAATTTGGCGGCTGAATGAGGTTTGAGGAGCGAGAGGTCTGTTTTGCGCCCGTGTTTCACGCACGGAATCTCGCCCTTTGCGCCATCTTCATGCTGATCGTTCTTCCCGCGCTCTTGGCTCTCCTCATTCCCCTTTACCTCGTCATTATGGTGCTTACTTTGGGACGTGGCAGACCCAAAGAGGAAGTTTGTTGCGCCATCAAACGGATCTGGTACGTGGCAAGTCACTGCAGGAGAGGCAACGACGACGCGTCATTGGTTTTATAGATCTGGAAGCTGGAGCAAACGAGGCTTGGAGATTACTTGGCTGTCACTCATTTCAAATACATCATGGGGCAGGAGTTGAGAGAGCGGGCATCAGCCGCTTTCGCGACAACCCCTCACAAACTGATAGTAGCGCGCCGGGGCTACTTTGAAGGACAGCCGGCCTATAACTTGGACGAAGCGGACACCGGCGAGTTCCGGGGCTGGTTCTCCGAAGACATGCTGGAGCCCTACGAAACGCCCCTCGTACAAACCCCGGCCGAAAACCCTGACAATTCCAACGGCAAATGACTTTAACAAGTTACTAAAGTGGCTGCTATCCAGCCCAATTCGCCGGAACGGGGAAGCCGGCCGGGCGCCCGAAAGTTAGATCAGCCGGAAGCGTGCCAGCGGACGAATTTCAACCCCAAGCAGTATGGGTCGGGCCAAGAGGATAGGGAAGGGGCGCATTTGGGACACTCGGTGTGGTTGTGGCTGCCGCCTTCACTACAGGCTAGACAGGTACAGATGTACTGGTTTCCGCAAGTTCGGCACATGTGCGGGTGTTCTACCGTGATTAGATCAGATAGCGACATTGACGCTTTCCTCGGCGCTTAGCTGCCTTGATCGGCATTTCCAACCAGACAACGGCGTATTTAGATTGGGGCCAGTATATGGGAATGCCCCGGCACTCCCGTTGCATACCGCGAACGGGGTTGGGCCAAAATGCGCCGCCTGCCAGTTGCGCTATTGGTAACCTAGTCTGCGGTTAGAGGAAAGTATCAAAAAGGGTGCCAACAC
>NVSQ01000024.1 GCA_002401285.1 SAR202 cluster bacterium | reverse complement strand
TCGTAGCCAATCCTCCGAAACGATTATCAATTCGACCGGCGGTCTAAGAATCATTCCTCATCGATCGCGTTATCCTCCGGTTATCTAAACACACCAACATCCCTCAAAAGGACGTTTTCAGATGAATCAGTCGGAGAGCAGTACAGTAAAGGCTCTCGATTCACCCTCCGAACTACCCTCGAATTCCCCATCACTGGATCTGATCGAAGCGACACCCCCCATCTCCGACAGTACCCGAACCAACGGAAGGGGTTCCAATACCGTCAGCATGATTTTCATCTCATTTTCTGATACGCTTACCGCCCTCAACATGTGGATGTGGACCTTGCTCTGCAACCGGCCCACCCAGCGGATAAGGGCTTGGCTGTCACCTTCGGCAACCGCCCTTAGCCGCACCGAGCCGCTAATCACCTCGTTCTGCAGGACTTCATCGACGTCATCCACGTTGCTAGGCTCGCCCGGTTGTTCCTCGCGTAAAATGACCGATTCGGTCACTTGAGATTCTTGGGCTTTAATTTCGGGAGCGCGGTTCTCGCGAAAAACCAGAGCCGCGTGGCCCGGGCCRAAACGRATCTCATCGCCGTCTTTRAGACTTTSCCCAGTCTGCCCRACTTTCGTTTCGTTCACAAATGAACCGTTCTTACTGKYAAGATYCAKCAATACAAWCCCGTCGTYGGRACGCACGATTTYAGCGTGCTTCCKTGAYACGGTMGGATCATCGATAACRATGTCCGCGTCCTGGTCTCGYCCCACCGACACGCTGGGCTTTAGAATCGGKATSGCCACCCCATTTRGGGAACCKYCTTTTATCAAAATATATGGWWGATTATATTCCGCGTTCAATTGGCCCTCTCTTGGCCCTCTCGATGGAACTYCCACACCAGTYTCCTAAGTCCGGCTGAGCCACCATYYTGCCTTTCTCGATACCCGTTGATTCCTKYGTYYTAATTTTCTCCGTTGCCARGGCCAGCTAGCGGAATTCTAATACGATACATTATCTTCCGATATTCGTAATTCTACCTAGAAGATCTGATACGGCTTTGGGMTATAGTATCTCGCAAATTAGAATTATACGGGCGGCTCAATCTAAATAAACCAAGTGTAYCCTCGAAATACCATCTRGTTTCCCCTCAATACTATTTCAGGTTCCAACAACCTACGATAGTAAAGTGAGCCATACGGTGAGAATCATTATGAAAAGACAGATTTCTAGTCACCGAGGTGGAACCGGCTTGTTAAGTAGCAGAAGTATCCTAGCCGGCGAAAAAAAGCATACGATTCCAAGGAAGCCGGGCATTCCTAGACATCAGCAGGCAAGAAATGGCAAATCGCCCAACGATCCGCAAGGCTGAACTACCAGACGCCGAGGGAATCAAAGCATGCGTCGACGCGGCTTATCAACACTACATACCCCGCATGGGCCAAGCGCCCGGTCCCATGCTCRACGACTACTCCCAGGTGATCGGCCGTCACCAGGCGTTTGTGCTGGGGGAAGGTGGCCAAATAATCGGCGTTCTTGTGCTGGTCTCCGACGAAGAAATGCTGCTGCTAGATAACGTGGCCGTACACCCAGATCGGCAAGGCCAAGGTTTGGGGCGTCAACTTATAGCATTCGCGGAAAACGAAGCCGCGAAACAAGGATATTCCAGCCTGGAACTGTATACYCATGAAAGCATGACAGAGAACATAGGTCTGTATGAATCTTTGGGATACGTTGAAACAGACCGGCGGACCGAAAGTGGGTACCGGAGGGTATATATGCGGAAGGACCTGACCTAAGAGCTAGGCCAGGCTGATAGGCAAATTAGCATTACGCTCTGAGATTGGAGACCCCCGGCACAGTAGAAATCACGAAAATATGCCGGAAGGAATCTGCATTGCTCATCGGAGCCCAAGTAACTCCACTTCAAATTTCAGAGTTGCCCCCGGAGGGATGACGTTACCGGCGCCCCGGTCGCCGTATCCCAGGTCGGCCGGTATGATCAATTCCCGCTTTCCTCCGACTTTCATCGTCCCGACGCCTTCGTCCCAACCCTGAATCACTTGCCCGCGGCCAAGAAGGAATTCAAAGGGTGTGCCTCGGTCCACCGAGCTGTCGAACTTGGTACCGTCCAATAGCCAGCCGGTGTAGTGAACGATAGCGGTCGCSCCTGYGTATGCCGCCTCGCCTTCTCCAACGACCAGATCTTTATATTGCAACCCAGATTCCGTGGTAGTGGTATCGTCAGAAGCCATTTGAACCTCAGCTTTTGGAATWGTAGTCGCRGRCTGGGARCAAGCARCTCCCAGGATAACCAGGRAGGCAACGATCAAACAGCAACGCATATTTCCAGCCTTTGCCTCCCTTTTCCAGCGCACGATCAACGAGCGCCCAAATATAGTAGCACACCCTCAAGATTTAGCATTGCGGGCTTTTTCTCAAAAAACTCCRGGCCTATGCCGCCCTGAGCGTGGAAAAGGGTCTGAGGTGATGGGCATAAACTATGCTCGACTGGCCGCCTCCTCAGATTTCCCGACTATGTCGAGGACTTGCGACAGAGTCGAAACTTCGTCCCTCCGGTCCTCAAAATGACAGTGTTGAGGCACGACCCCATCGAAGGCATTAAGGGGGGGTCTCTTCATAGGCGCAGGAGACGGTCGGCGTTGCCGCTGAGAATCTTTTTCTTGTCTTCAGCCGACAGGGGGATGGTGGGAATCCAATCGACGGCAGGCTGGTTCAAAACGAAGGGATAATCTACCGAAAATAGGATCCTGTCGACGCCCATCTCCATCACGCAGCACAGCAAAGCCGGATTGGAGAAGTTGCCGCTGGTGGTTATCCAGAAGTGCTTGCAGAAGTAGTCTCGAAAGGAGAACAACGTGTTTTTGTTGCCCTGCCTGGCAAGCGCCTGGTCGATCCTCCAAAGAGAAAAAGGCAGCGATTCCCCCAGGTGTCCGAGGATGATTTTTACCTCCGGATAAGCGTCGAACACCCCGGACAGCACCAACCTGATGCCTTGGGTAGCTGTTTCCACGGTGAATCCCCAGGCGGCGGTAAGCAAACCGGGAAATTCGTCCAGATAGTCCTTGTAATAAGCCTCCACCACCGCCGGATGGGGCACGGCCGGGTGCATGTACAGGGGCACGTCCAGCGCTTGCGCCCGCTCGAAGATGGGCCAGAATCGTTTGTCGTCGAAGAACAAGCCGTTGGTCAACCCGTGGACCATGGCGCCTTTAAATTCCAGCTTGGTAACACAGCGCTCCAGTTCGTCGGCGGCCGCTTTAGGGTCGGGGGTGGGCAGTGCGGCGAAAGCGGCGAACCGGTCCGGATGGGCTCGAACGATCTCCCTGAGCCGGTCGTTGGCTCCTTGAGCCAGCCTAACTGAAGTCTCCGCGTCTCCCCTCTGGGTTGAAGGGGCGCCATGGGACAGCACCTGCATCTGGATGCCCGCCTCGTCCATCTCCTGGATACGAGCTTCCCCATATTCATACAACCGGTCCACGGTRTCGGACTGCCGCCGGAACGCGTCTACCTCGCCGAAGGACGCTGCTACTTCTTTATCCCAATAGTGTTCCTCAATRGCGACTATCCGTGGTTTGCTGGGAGTTACCATGACCAGCTCCTCATTGCGGGCCACCGGGCCTCAGCACTCCGATGGTAATGCCCTCGATGTGATTCGCATGCCAGGTTCGAGCGTAGATGCCGGCCTAGTCTGCCGCGCTCAGYCATTATAGCCGGGGGATGGCGCGTTCGGTCAAAGACGCCCTGTAATCATTGCAGCTAGAAATCCCTGGCACATTTTTCTCTTCTTGGCCAGTTAAAAATGGCAAAAAATTAGTCCATGCAGAACTGCATGGACTAACAATGGTCGCTTGTTTGATGTCGAGAAGAGTGGGATTACCGGCGTATGAGTTTCTTGGGAAGCAATACCCAGAGAGCGAATAGTCCGATGAATGCTCCGGCTGCCGCTAGTATCTCCATAACGCCTCCAAAACCAACTCTATATAGACATGATGCTACAAAGATGTTTCGGAGGATTTAATAATTTGTTAAATCTTTGTTACGAATGGAACCGGGCCGAGARGCAAGAGGACTAGTCYTTTTGTCACCCCAAAATCATGCCAAATGGGTGATGCCGACGGTGGCTTGGGAGRATAACATCCTTATATACCAAGTGAAAGAAGAGGCTGATATGTTTCCAAGACAGGCCACCGCCACCATGAAACGCAACCTAGCCAAAGCCCGGGAATCACGGGTGCTGGAGCAAGCAGCYACGGTGAGCAGGCTTCAGAGAGCCGGTTCTCAGATCACTCATGTCCGCCCGGGGACTGTGGCGCTGTTTAGCCCTTTGCTAAGGTCCCGATAATAAATGACGACAGGACCACGCACTGGTTRGACCGCCGGAACCGCSCTTTAAAAAATYGGATCCAATGCRGTAACGTGAAAARGGGCCGGACTCACCGGCCTTTTTTGATTTGTCARCGGTCCGGTGGACTCGRCCCAGCTTTTAGACCACCCGACACGGGCGTTTCGGCCGGTTCGGGGCCAGACGATTAGCGAGCTAAGAATGGACAGGAGCGTTCGGTAGTTTTAGCAAATTGGAAGCCAAMCATCCAGTACATTCAACCTGATGCAGGGGGTTATTGCTATCTTTACGGCAACTATTACAGTCACAGATATAGACTAGATTACGGCCACAAGTGGGGCACATCCGGGATTTCGCAAGTGATTGGGCCAGCATATCACGCAGCGTCATAACGCGGTTCCTCGGCGCTTGGCTGCCCTACATCTTGATCATCCAGCCTCTACGAAGCATAAGTAGGACAACGGCGCAATTGGATTAGAGCCAGTATAGACAAAGACGTTGCTGGAACATCTATCGCAGTTGATGCGAGTTTGAGTTGAAATTCTAGATTGCGAGGCAGAGCACCTTTGACGATTCGTTTGGCTACCCTCGAAGGTTCTAGCGGCACGGCCTTGTTCCCAGCGTGGAAATTTTGATGGTAAAGTATTCTCACCGGCTAGAGCTTCTTCGGCTCCGTTGACAGCATGTTCAAGCCCCGCTCGTGGTGAGCACGTCGCACCGCGGCCCGCATCTCCGATCCTAGGACGGATTCAGGGTAAACAGAGAGATGCCTGGGATAACGTCACCGTAGCCAAATAGCTGCTAGGAGAACCAGAATRCGAGTCAATTTCGGCTTTCTCTGCGACCATTTCGGCCACAAAGACGGCAAACCGTCGGCTGAAGGCATCGGTTTGGACGCGTTTTTCGCCTCGAACATGCCGGTACGTCATCCCGGGTTTGATGCCGTCAWAAGCATGCGGTTCGGTCCCGAAGAGACCGGCGAGAAGACGGTGGGGCTAGGCGTTACGGACCGGGACGGAACCTTGATCACTCCAGCCCGGTACGAGGTTATTAACGTTGAGGTCTCGCCCGGTCAGACGTACCAAAACAAGACGCTAAAGATAACCGTTGCTGAGACCGAATTTCTCTCGTTCGGCGACTACCAGGTGGTATGGCTTCTGGAGGGGCTGGAAGTCCACAACTTGCCATTCAAGGTGCTGCCGGAAAACGGTTAGCTCCCGGTAGCTCCAACTGACGGTCTTGACTAGAATCAGCTGATGAAGATCCGTTGCCGCCTATGACGGCATCTGGCATCTCCGTTCTACCGATCCAAACCCGCGGACCAACGCGTCCGGCTGATGTCCGTCACACCGAACAACTACTCCTTGACCGCCATGAAACCTGATGTTCTACTTGGTTCGGTATCAGCCAAAGGARGTCCGCCGTGGGAATGTACCGGATGTTTACCGGAGACGACGGGGAGAGTCACATCGAGGAGATGGACTTGGCCCAGCGCCCCGACCTGGGTTCATTAACCAATGTCGCCGAAGTTCGGGTCACCCAGCATCACGAGCTCCGTAATATGGATTTTCACCCGCTGCCGGAGCGGCGGCTAATCATTCATCTTTGGGGTGAGGTGGAAATAGGATTTGGCGATGGCACGAAGCATATTTTTCGTGCCGGGGATGTGCGGCTGATGGAAGACGTTACCGGGCGCGGCCATACTCATCGCGACCTCACCCCGGCGGCGGCCGCTTTGGTCATACTGAAAGATTGACGCCAAGGGCAGCCTAACAACCATGAGAGCCCAGAACTACTCTGGGCTCTTTTGTTTCCCTTACCAGGCGCGCTAGGTTTGGCTATGGTTTAGTTTTCCCACTCGCCTGGGGTTGCCCATCGTAARGCATCGAACACYTKAAYGATAACGGAAGCGCTGCCAAGCACGTTACCGCTGTCCAACGCCGACGCRGTGATCGTATGGGTGCCTGCGGTGAGGGTCGCGGAAAAGTTGCCGCCGGCGCCGATCAACCCGTCGATACTCGAGTTCCATACCAGGYCCTTGGTGACARATCCGTCTTCAGCGTCCAATGCCACCGCCAGGAAGAATATCGAGCTAGACCCGGAAAACAAGCCATTGCCGCCAGGGCTGACGATAATTACATCGGGAGGCGGGTTAACCGGGGTAAGGGTGAACACGAGAGTGCCGAAACCGGTCAAACCGCCTCTATCCAGGGAACGCGCTTCGATGACGTGAGGGCCGATCGCGGGAATAGCGCCGTTAAAGTTGCCCAGTCCCAGGCCGGGCATAGACATGGTAGTGCCGGTCACCCCAGTCGGCGTSCCGTCGATGAACCACTCGACAAAAGCCGTTAGAGTTGCCCCTTCGTTGTCGTCGGTGACCTCAGCGCTAAAGACTAAGTCAGGCGTCGCGGCAAAGGCGCCGCCCGTAATGTCACCGGTGACGGTTACCTGGRGCGCTCGATTCGGCGCCGCCTCGGTGGTGAAAGTGCTGGCGAAGGGCTCCAAGGAGTTGAGCGCCGGATCGCTGATGCCGCCGGTCAGCGTCACGGCGTAGGTGGTATCGTTCGCCAGGTCTCCGGTTGGATGAAAGATCAAGCGCCGGTTAGCCACCCCGTAATGCGGGCCAAGGCTGATAGTACCAGCGATGACGTTTGAGGCGGAGTCCAGCAAATTGAAGCCGGCGAAATCAACTGTCGCCCCATCGACCGCCTCCGAGAAGAATACGTCAATCACGGTGTCGGTGGCCACGCCGGTCGCGTTCTCCAAAGGGGATATGCCTAACACAGACGGACTTGTCGTGTCCGTCTCTTCCGTCGTGAAGATACTGCTGTAGGAAACCATCCGGTTGCCGGCTTGATCGGTAATTCCGCTRGTCAGCGTTATGGTATAAGCGGTGTCATGCGCGAGGTCAATGTCCGGGTCGAAGATCGCGCTCCTCCCATTCCCGGCAACGGTGACCGCCCCTGGGATGGGCTGGCTACGTTCGTCTAAGACCACGAAAGTGGTTTCATCTACCGCCGGGACGGAGATCCTTTCTGAGAAGCTTGCGACAATGTCTATGCCAACAGCCACGCCGTTGGCCCCGTCATAGGGCGATATGATCCTGAGCACCGGCCCAGTGGTGTCGGGTACCGCGGTTGGGGTCACGATAGCAACGTCATCCCGGATCAGAACTGCCTGCAGACCGGCTACCGATTCGAACATGTCTGCAACCTGGATAGTGGAATGTTCCTCACTGGTCCATCGGTATACGCCGGCCTTTTTNGGGTTGGCGATCAGCAGTGCSCTGCCAGTATTTCTATCGGAATAGCTGTAAATCTTCAGAACCCAACTCTCCGTAGATTCGTTGTGCGGCGTTCCAGCACCCTGGGATATGCCCATCCGCAAGGTAAGGGATCCAGGGAATTCTAAAATGCTGGCGGAAACATCTATCGTGTGAGTAATGGTGGGCCCGAGGCCACGGGTAACCCCGTCCGCTTGAATCGCACCTTTGACCGTATCGACGACATCACCATTATCTTCGCTGGTTGCCGTGGCGTAGTTGGGCGAAATTTCCCACATATCAGTCCGCCCTGTTGCTAGGACGGGGGTGGAAACTTTCAAAATGTGACCCGGTTTACAAGGGTTGTCCGCGTCGAAAAACACATCGAGCTGCCCTACTTCCACGCCGGCGGGCAAAGACGGGCCCCCAAARAYGTATCCCGCAGGTATTTGGATCACCAAGGTATCCACCGCCGCCCGGTTCTTGCGCATGGTCAGGCCGAATGTTACAGCGGTTGCGGCGCCGGTGCTCTTGTCCGCCACGGTAACATTCAACCGGCTGGCGGACGGGGGAATCAGAGGTGCTTTAGCGGCGGCGGCGAACACATCGCCGTTGGTGGTAAGCACCCGGTAACTCACCAAAGCGGCAGAAWTGGGAACACCTTTGATGAAATCCGGAACAAATTGTTTGGTGGGGTGCTGGGGCAACCGGGCGTTGAAGTCGACGAGACTGACATTGACGTACCCAGCAGGAAGAGGCGGGGAATCCAGGTTGTCAAGAACTGCATCGCCGTTGGTGTCGGGATTGCTCACCGGGTATGTCTGGGGGAAAGACTCGGTGAAGAACCGGTCGGAGGCAATCTCCAAGATTCTCGAGTCGCTTTGAATCTGAGCGCTTCTACCGGCAGCCTCTAGGCCCTGAACGGACCCGGCTATCACCCCGGCAAGAACGCCGATGATGGCGAACACGGATAGCAGTTCGACTAGAGTGAACCCTCTTTGTCGTCCCACTGGATGATTTCTTGGGTTCAAACACCTAATCATGATTCTGTAGATAGGAACCTTRACGTCACCTTAAAAACTTTGGCCCAATCAGGAATCAGCCGGAGTGCCAACAGAAGCCATCAAGGCGCGGCAAACGTCTTCGGTGATGCCCTTGGCTTGGCCAAGATCAATCGCTTCAGTCAATACTTTCCCTATGCATCCCGCCTAAAGWTTGTATCCAAGATTCTAGGTATGTTTCATCTAAGCGTGCGGCCCGCCAACCGGATAGGGTGTAGCCCCCACAATCAGGGTTCGGTTCCCCAGACATCGAAGAAGGGACCACGGCGCCAACTCCGTTTAAACCGCTGGGATGTAATATATGGAGTGAAACATCCCTACGACGTAMCGAGGAGAACCGGAGGGTGGTATGCCCAAATACCTGCTGTAATTCACCTATAACGACGACGCCCTTGCGGAACTGATTAGGCATCCCAGGACCGGGGCAAGATGGTCTCCGAGCTGTTCGACCATCTCGGCGGCAAGGTCGAGTCCTTCTACCACAGCTTGGGCGAGTATGATCTGGTGACAATTGCTGAATTTCCGGACAACGAGACCATGGCCGCGATCACGAACGCGGTGCGGGCAGCCGGCGTCGAGAAGGACCACAAGRTCACTATCTTGCTAACCCGGGAAGAGGCTWYRATGGSGYYGAAGCGGGCCGGAAGTACCGGGTATCAACCACCTAGCTAACCAGTTAGGCGGCTCAAGGTTGCCAGCTACGACAAAATAAAGTCCGTCCAGCGGCTTGCCGCCCTCCCTGCTGTTGTGTAAAATGCCCGCACAACGCCGGACAACGGCATAAGTCAAGGCGCTATTTGGACAGGAGGTCCTCGAGATGGACTTAGGACTAAAAGGCAAGCACGCCCTGGTCACCGGCGGTAGTAAAGGCATCGGCAAGGCGATAGCCAAGGAGCTGGCCCGGGAAGGCGTAGACGTGGTGATCGTCTCCCGCACAATGTCGGACCTGGAAGCCTCCGCTAGAGAGATTGAAGACGAAACGGGCACCCGGGTCATTCCCATGGTTCTAGACGTTACTCAAACCGACCGGGTGAACAGCGTCATATCCGAAGCTGCCCAGCAACTTGGCGGCCTGCATATTCTGGTCAACAGCGGGTCCGCTCCCGGCGGGTCGGCTTCGGCCATCGGACCGATAGAAACGGTCAACGAAGATGACTTGATGAGCGACTTCGACGTTAAATACGTGGGGGCCCTAAGGTGCGCCCGCGCGTCTATCCCTCTGATGAAAGAGCAAGGWTACGGRCGMATCATAAATATCAGCGGCGGGAACGCCCGCAACGCCGGGAACCTGAGCGGCGGGGCGCGCAACGTGTCCATGGTGCATCTAACCAAGACCCTATCCACTCAGGTGGGCCGTTTCGGGATCACCGTCAACTGCATACAYCCTGGCACCACCCGCACCGARCGCACGCCGGAGTTGATAGAGGCCAGGGCTGCTCAATTAGGCATCGACATCGACCAAGTGGAGGCTACAGACTTTGCTCCCGGCGCTGCCAGGGGTAACGCCATTTGCCGCATGGTCGACGCTTCGGAGATCGCCTACCTGACCGTCTTCTTGGCCTCGGACAAAGCCTGGGCCGTAACCGGCGAGCTCATTGCCGCCAACGGCGGCGTCGGCAACGCCGTCTATTACTGAACCCGGCTAATCACGACGAACAGGAATTTAACGCAGGCGATGGCTGAATTCAACCGTATTTTATTCATGGGCCGGGAATGGGCTTCCATGGACACGGTGACTCGTATCCTGGAGGCGGTGGGCTGCACGGTAACCGGGACGGTTAGCGACGCTGTAGCCATCGACTTGGCCGGCTCTTCAGACTACGCCGCTTTGRTAATCGATGATGAAGTGCCCCAGGCGGACAGCCGTTACGTCATCCGCGAGGCGCGCAAAACGAAACCTTCCCTGGCGGTGATCAAGGTCAGCAGTCCGGAGTCGGTCTTGACCCAGCTTCAGCAAGCAGGCGTGAAACTATAAACCGGACCAGCCTCGATGGAGSCCGGAYCTTCCRTCCCAGATATTCAGTAATGCGATGCTAGAACATAAGGGAATCAGATGGGGCTACGTGTTTTTGCGGTCTGCCTCTTACTTAGGTGAAGAAGACGCTAGAGAGATAATGGTGCAGGCTGTGGAAATGTTCCTGGTGGGCGAGGAAGAAAGGCACATAAAAGGCTCGGGTTTTGATGGCCGGCTGTACACCGAGATGCGGTACGAGATTATTGGTGAGCTGGGCGGCCAACGGTTCGACGCCGACTTGGAGACGCCCTACGGACGGGATAAAGCTTCATTCCTGGTCAGCGAACAGACCCATGGATTGGGCGGAGCAATCTCAAGAAACTAACCCTAGGTAAACCCGACGGGTTATCTGATTGGAGGATATAAACATGAAACTGCTAGTAATTTCCGGAGGAAGACACCCTTACGAAGAATCCACCCCGGTTCTGGAGCGATTTTTGAAAGGSGCCGGCCACGACGTCACCGTCACCGAAGACCCTTCGGTRCTMGCCAATGCATCGGACCTGAATAGCTACGACGCCCTGGTGTTCAATACCCGCCGGGAGAATATACCGGACTTCGGTGAATGGGCTTTGTCGAGCAGCGAGCAGAATGGAATGAAAGACTTCATCAGCTCTGGCAAGGGCTTTGTCTGTCTCCACATCTCCACCTGCCTGCCCAGCGGTTGGCCGGAGTACCACGACATCACCGGGGGCGGTTGGGTCTCCGGAACCAGCTTCCATCCACCCTACGGCCGGTTCAGCGTCAACATCAGCAACTCCGGCCATCCTGGAGTAAATGGGGTCGCCGAATTCGACACCGACGATGAGCTTTACATGGGCCTGGCGATCACCGAGGGAAACGACGTGTTCCTCACCGGCCATACGGAAAACGGGACCCATCCTTGGGGTCCGGATCGGGCGCCCAAAGACATGCCCGGCGGGACCTTCCCTCTTGGCTGGACACGCCGGTACGGCCAGGGCAAAGTTTTCACTCTGCTGCTAGGCCATGATGGTAAGAGCTTTGAGTCACCGGAGTTTCAGCAGATGGTCTTGAACGGCGTAAACTGGTCCACCGCGTCGTAAGCCGCCCACGTGGCGCTTCGGGACCAGTTGTTAACCGCAGAGACGCTGAGAGCTTCGCTTAGATAATTAAAGTCTCAGCGTCCTCTGTGTCTCTGCGTTAAAATGACCGGCCGTTAAGCAACCACCGCCGTCTCGTAGGAATGCTCGCCGGTGTCGGGGAAGAGCTTCCAAGATGCCATCCACCGGTGCGTATCGTCGAACATCTCCTTGGTGTATGGCTCAAACACTAACCGCTCGCCTGGCCCAAATCCCTGAATATCTACCAGGTCATGGAAGCGCTCCGGCAGCTCATTCAGGAAGTAATGTTTGTATAGCGCCGGGTCACGGTCTATGTCGCACTGCGCCCGTTGCAAGGCTTTGAAGTAGGCCGCCACGTCATCAATGTTGGCGTCGGCGGAGAATAAGAAGCCGATCATAAACGTGGTGTCCACCACTTTCCGGAATCCCTGCTGCTCCATGGTGTAAAGCTGCGCGCCGAAGACGTTAGCTACCGAAATTTTCCGTTCCAGCAGCAACGACAACCGGTCGTTGGGGCCGCCGACGAATCTCAGTTTGATATCATCGGGACTGAGAAATTTCTCCAGCGCCTGAAGTGTCGAGAAATGGCTGCCTGAGTGGTAGCCTACGCCCACCTCCACGCCTTTCAAGTCCGCGGCGGTCCGTATACCGCTATCCGGGGCGGTATACAGTCCCGAAGGGGTGATAGAGTAGGCGTGACCCCACATGAGGCCGTGCCCTTGCGCCGAAGCATGACTTACCGCCCAGTGACAGGCGGCGCTGACGTCGCAGGCCCGTCCGGCTTCCATGCTTTCAAAAGCGCCGCTTTTCACCTCCACCGGGCCACCAGGCAAACCACCCACGGGCACGGGCGAGGTTTCGTCGGGGCCAAGCAGGCGTCCGTGGACGAATTCGTAGTCCAAGCCTTCTTCTGTGAAATACCCTTTTTCCTCGGCCACCCATTCTTGCAATCGGCTGTGGGGTTGAATGCGAAACTTACTCATGCCGCCGCACCTCATTACGCCTTTGAACGGACATTGCTATCGCCAGCAGATTGTACCATGTCACGGCCATTGCGCCTGTTAGACTAGCCCAGGGTCCCCAAGAACTTGTTTGGTAAATACTGGGTCGACCCACTGATGAAAAATGTTGAGATGGAACGAGTAGTTATTATCGGCTCCAGTTGCTCCGGCAAGACCACCATGGCCCGGCGGTTGGCCGACATATTGCAAACCCCTCACATCGAACTGGACGCCATTCATTGGTTACCGGACTGGCAAGAGCGGGAAGACGATGAATTCAGGGAGCTTGTCGGTACGGCGGTGGCGGCGGACCGGTGGGTAGTGGACGGCAACTATAACATGGTGCGGGACATAGTCTGGCCACGGGCTACCACGCTAGTCTGGCTGAATCACTCCTTCCTCGTGGTCTTCTGGCGAGCATTTTCCCGAACAACGGTCCGCAGCATCGGTCGCCGGACTATTTTCTCGGACAACCGGGAATCGATCAGAAGGGCGTTCTTCAGCACGGACTCGATGATTTTGTGGGTAATCAAGACTTTTCACGACCGTCGGAGGTCCACCCGGGCCACCTTTGACGGGGAAGAGTTTCCCTGTCTGCAACGGGTTGAGTTGCGCAACCAAAGAGACGCCGATCAGTTCTTGGACTCCCTTCAAGACATCTGATTTCACCTTGCGGCCCCCTCCACCATCGCCGATAATATGACGACTCCCGAATCCACCGATTCCTGATCGAATAATCTCCGGAGGTCACCGGTTTTCTTATGGTCCAAAACGATGGGAATACAACGGGGTCTGGCAATGCCCAAAGAATGTTCGGTCCCCAAGCTGGGGTCTACGCAACTAGTCAGGTGCATGTCCGCGACGATAGTTTGGACGTATTGCAAAAGTTGGCCGCACGGTCCGACGATAAAGCGTACGGTTGGGCCGCGGACTTGGGGACGGGAGCCGGGTTCACCGCTTTCGCCATGACTCAATTGTCTGACCGCGTGGTGGCCACCGACCCAACTCGGCCCATGTTGGAGCAAACCAGGCGCTTGGGCCAGGAACGCGGGTTGGAGAATCTAGGCTTGAGCCGGAATGTAGCCGAGTCATTGCCGTTTGCCGGTGACAGCCTGGACCTGGTGACCAGCCGGGTGGCCGGGCACCACTTCAGCGACCTGAACCGGGCCTTCGACGAAGTGCGCCGGGTTTTAAAAACGGGAGGCGTCTTTGTGATGGCGGACAGCGTCTGCCCCGAAGACGACGAAGTGGACCGTTGGATGAACGACATCGAGCTGCGGCGGGACTTCAGTCACGTCAGGAACAGGAAGATATCCGAGATTAACGCCATGCTGGCTGACCGGGGCCTGAAAGTGGAGCGGCAGGAAGACGCTCGCGTCTTCTTGAGATTTAACGAGTGGGTTGCCCGCACCGTCGTACCAGAACCCGAGGCCACCGCCCTGCGTAATGACTTTCTCCAAGCGCCCGCCGGCGCTAGGGAAGCGTTTCAGATCCAACCTTCAAACGGCGATATCGATTTCTCGTGGCCTTGCTTGGTTTTCCGGGCCGTCAAAGTATAGCGATCCGGACCTTTGCACTGACAGGGTTAAAGCGTCACCCTGTCATTTCAAGTAAAAGCTACAGCCTGTCAATCCAGGTAAAGGCCATAGCCTGTCATTTCGAGAAGTGGAGCGACGAGAAATCTGGAGTGGGCCTGCTCCTCACATCCCGAGATTCCTCCCTCCGGTCGGAATGACAGGGTGGGGACGACGTGCCCTAGGCTCCCCAATCCTCCAGCGTGTAGGCCATTTCCCAAAACCGGTGCTCAAACCGAAGGCTGGTTAGGTAAGCTTTACCCATGGCAGCCAGTTCGCCAGGGCCGGCTTCTTGTCCCAGCCGGTCGGCCAGATCCCGCGTCGTTTGGGCCAGCTGGGCGTACTCCTCGGAAGCGTACATATCGATCCATCGTGAATAAAGCGGCGCGCCCTCAGGCCGACCTTGGCGGGCAAGGTGGTCACCCATCTCCCAGTAGCCCCACTGGCAGGGCAACAAAGACGCAACCAGTTCAGAGAAAGACCCCTGGTAGGCCACCGTCAACAGATAGCTGGTATACCCGAGTGTGGTGGGTGCGGGACTGGTCGCCTCCAGCTCTGCCCTCGTGATGCCAAATTCGCCGCAGTAGCTTCGATGCAACTCCATCTCTGTATTGAGGATCTCGTCCAGCAATCTGGCGAACCAGCTCATTGATTCCAGGTCCGGCGCCCTGGCGGAAGCCAAAGCGAGCACCCGGCTATAGTCGATCAGGTAAACATAGTCTTGCATTATGAAATACTTGAACCTGTCCACCGGCAGCGTGCCGCCCCCCACGCCGGTGATAAACGGATGCGCCAAAATGGCCTGCCGCACCGGCAACGCCGTCCGTTCAATGTCTTCGGAAAAACTCATAACATCACTCCACGATCGCTACCGAGAATCTGGTATTCTCGAGCCGCCTCATTCATCAGAACACCATTGGGTTTCCTCTTCCCCCCGCTTTCTCTCGTTTTTCCCGAATCCTAGTTCCCCTCTTCCGTGAAGGGAGGCAGGGAGGATTTCGACTCCATCGCGGGAAGATTGTAGTAGCCGGTACGATAACCGTCAAACCGCACTACTAGTTCCGCAATTTGACTGATCAGACTTTGACCACTTCACGACTGAAAACTCGACGGCTGGGCTCAATAATTCATCGTTTCTCCCCTTGACAGAGGCAAGGCTGGGTGATTTATCGTGTGCCAGCCGGAGGGATGGGTTCCTGGGTGTCGGGCGGGGTTGTAGCTTTTGTGAGTGTCACCCGTGGTGACATACCTCCGGCACTTTTTCTTCCCCTGAAAAGGGCAGGTGTATTCCGGGGGGTTGGCTGGACTATAATAGAAGATAATTCAGCCAATGTGTTAAGGAAGTGACCACCATGGAAGTCGTTTTCACTCAGGATGTTCTCAACCAGGCCCAAGCCGGGGAGATAAAAAGGGTCGCCGACGGATTCGCCCGAAATTACTTGATCCCCCAGGGTCTGGCGCAAATAGCCACTCCGGAGGTTTTGAAACGGCTTCACAAGATCAAGGCCGCGGGAGACATGACCCGGATCCAAGAAACTCAGGATATGCAGGAATTGGCCTCCGCGTTGGACGATACTACCGTCACGATCACCGCGCGGGTAACACCTACGGGCCGGTATTACGGCGCGATCACCAGCACCAGGATAGCTTCAGAATTAGCTTCGGCGGTGGGTAGAGATATCGACCGAAGACTTCTGGACTCGGCCGAGACCATCCGCGAGCCCGGCGAGTACGACGTGGTATTACGGTTCTCCGGCGAGATCCAGGCCACGATTCATGTAGCGGCGGAAATCGAAGAATAGGAAGTTCAAAATAGACTGATGTATGCGGAGAAACTCCTTCCCCACGACTTGGAGGCGGAGGAAGCGGTGGTTGGGTCGTTGTTGATCGATGGGGACAGTTTCGTCCGCATCTCCTCATTGATCAAACCGGAAGACTTCTACCGGGAAAGAAACCAGCTCTGCTATGCCGCCTGCCGCTCTCTGTTCGAGCGCAATGAGGCCATCGACCAGGTGACATTGGCGCGGGAACTCTCCCGCACCAATCAGTTGGAATCGGCCGGGGGTATGGCCTACCTCAGTCATCTGGTTTCCGTTACCCCAACTTCGGCCCATTCGGAACACTACGCCCAACTGGTCGCCCGCACCTCAACCATGCGGACGCTCATCGATGCGGCTTCTCGCATCTCCGTCATCGGCTATGACGACACCGACGACGTGGACGCCACGCTACGGCAAGCCGAGGACATCCTGTTTGGTGTCCGCACCGGTCAACCCCAGCGCGGCTTCCTGCCCCTTCGCCAGATATACGACCAATACTTGGAAGAGCGGGCCGCCGTTGCCGATCCGCTTCTGGCATCCGACACGCCGATGCTCACCGGGTACAACGACCTGGATGAGCTTCTGGGCGGGATGCAGCGTTCCGACATGATCGTCCTGGGGGCGCGCCCTGCCATGGGCAAGAGCACACTGGCGATAAACGTGTCGATCAACGCTGCCCAAGACGGGGCCACCGTCGGCGTGTTTAGCTTGGAGATGAGCCGGGAACAACTTGCTCTGCGGATCCTGGCCGCCGATGCGCAGATCGACTCCCACCGTCTCCGTCTCGGCCTGGTTACCGAAGCTGACGAACAGCGGATCACCGACTCGATAGGCCGCCTGTCCGAGCTCCCCATGTACATCGATGACACCCCATTTCAAGGAATGGTGGAGATGCGGAGCAAAGCCCGCCGTCTCTCCCTGGAACACGGTCTGGATCTCCTCATCGTCGATTATCTACAATTGATCGAGGGGCGTGGTAAGGGCGGAGACAACCGTGTCCAGGAGGTAAGCGAGATCTCCCGGTCATTGAAGGGTATGGCCCGGGACCTGAACATCTGCGTGCTCACCTGCTCCCAACTCAGTCGTGGTGTGACCAACCGGACGAGCCATCGGCCAATGCTTTCCGACCTTCGAGACAGCGGGAGTATCGAGCAGGACGCCGACGTAGTCATGTTCATACACCGTGAGGACATGTACTACACCGAAGAGGAATGGGAACAACACTCTCCGGGGCGCCCATACCCCAAAAACATCGCTGAAATAATTGTGGCCAAGCACCGGAACGGTCCCACCGACGACATAAACTTATACTTCAGAGACAACCTGCTGCGTTTCGAATCGATACAGAGGGTGGAAGCTTTCTAACTATGAACTTAGGTGTGCTGAGGAAAGTGTAGTGATTGACGATTCAGACAAAACCGGAAGCGACTTCATCCACTTAGGACAAATTCTCAGCGACTACCAAGAGAAACGGGCCGCAGCTGCCGCGTCTCAGGTGCAGCCGAGAGCGCCGATGCTCACCGGGTATAAAGACCTGGATGAGTTACTGGGCGGAATGCAGCGCGACGATCTGATAGTACTGGGTGCTCGACCCTCCATGGGGAAATCAAGCCTTGCGCTAAATATAGCGTTGAACGTTGGTCAAGGCGGCACCAAAGTCGGCGTATTCAGCCTGGAAATGGGCGGGAATCAGCTTGCTTTACGAATGCTGGCAGCCAACACGGAGATTGACTCCCACCGTCTTAGTCTCGGTCTGGTTACCGAAGCTGACGTTCAACGGATATCTGACTCCATTGGACACCAATCCGAGCTTCCCATGTACATCGATGACACCCCCTTCCAAGGCATGGTGGAGATGCGCAGTAGAGCACGCCGTCTATCCCTGGAGTGCGGCCTAGACCTCCTAGTCGTCGACTACCTTCAACTAATCGAGGGCACCGGAAACTACGGAGGCAATCGGGTCCAAGAGTTAAGCGAAATTTCACGGGAACTCAAGCGTATGGCCCGCGAACTTAACATCTGCCTGCTCATTTGTTCCCAACTCGGTCGTGGGGTGACCAACCGGCCCAGCCACCGTCCCATGCTTTCCGACCTACGGGACAGCGGCAGCATCGAGCAGGTCGCCGACGTGGTCATGTTCATACACCGGGAGGACATGTATTACACCGAGGAGGAGTGGGACCAGCACTCTCCGGGATGCCCATATCCCAAAAACATCGCCGAGATTATCGTTGCCAAGCACCGTAACGGACCTACCGGCGAAGTAACCCTCGCTTTCCGAGACAACCTGCTGCGTTTCTACTCAATGCCGAATTCGGAACCTGCCTGATGGAACCCTTTCCAGGGTTCAACTCCGGCACGCTCTATACGCCGGCGCCCAATCCCTTCTTCGGACCGTTATTGGAGCAGATTCAGGACATGGCCGAACTCAAGGTGGCGCTGCGGGGGCTGTGGCTGCTGCACCGCCAGCGGACCCGGCCACGAATGGTCACCACCCAGGAATTTCTCAACGACCGGACGTTGTTGCGGGGCTTGGCCGAACCCACCGGCGACGCCCCAGCGGAGATACGCCGGGGCCTGCGTCTCGCGGCCGACCGGGGAATCTTTCTATGCCATCGGCGTGATCCAGCCGAAGAAGGAGAATCGGACAACGAGTTTTACCTGCTGAACACGGACCAAAACCGTGACGCGTTGAAACGCATGATGGCGGAAGGCGTCCCGATTCCGGAAAAAAGCCTACCGTTATCCGGGACGGTGACACCGGCGCCCGATGACCGGCCCAATATATTCGTTCTCTACGAGGAGAACATAGGCATGCTCTCCCCCATATTGGCCGAAGAGTTGAAAGAGGCGGAAGAGCTATACCCCGGTGGCTGGTTGGAAAGCGCCTTCCATATCGCCGTCACCGAGAACAAGCGCAGTTGGCGCTACATCGCCGGGATACTCCGGCGCTGGGCCTCCGAAGGGAAAGACCAAGGGAAGTACGAAGGAAAGTACGATGGAAAGTCTGGGAGACATCCTCAGAAGGATAACCGCCAAAAGTACCTCGAGGACTACGAACGGCGCTGGGGCCGCGTATCCCGATAGCCCGCACGAAGGCCCCGTATGCTCCATCTGCAACGGCACCGGCTGGGTTAGCAAACGCGTTCCAGTAGGCCACCCTGACTTCGCCCAGACATTTCCCTGCGATTGCCAGGGAACAAAGGACCCCGCGGCCCGGATCGACGCCCTGCGCCGCTACAGCAACCTTGGTCCGCTTAGCCGCGTCTCCTTCGCCTCCACCCGCCAAGACGGTCCTCTGCCCGACGCCGCCAGCAGCCATCTGTTCAAACTGGCCTTGGAAGCTTGCGTCAAATTCGCCGACCGTCCGACCGGCTGGCTGGTGCTAACCGGTCCCAGCGGCAGCGGAAAAACCCATCTGGCGGTGGCCGTGGCCAACCGGTGCATCGAGCTAGGCCAGACTACGTTCTTCATCGTGGTTGCCGACTTACTGGACCATCTACGGGGGGCGTATTCACCGGACAACCCCGTGTCTTACGACGAGTTATTCGATCAAGTACGCAACGTCCCGGTCCTCATCCTGGACGACCTGGGCAGCCACAGCACTACTCCCTGGGCGCAAGAGAAGCTGTTCCAGGTGATGAATCACCGGTTCAATCTTGAACTCTCCACCGTCATCACCGTGCGAGGGCCCCTGCAACAACTGGACGAGTCCCTGCGGACCCGCATCGAGTCGGTTCAGGACTTTTCCCATGTCTATCAGTTAGGCCAATACAACACCCGCTTGGCCCGGAGTATCGGAGACCTGCCCACTGAGATGCAGCGGAGGATGACTTTCGCCTCTTATGATACGGGTGGCGGCAGCACCGCCGGACGCACCGACAGGGTATCTTTGGAGCATGCCAAGTCCGCCGCCGAAAACTTTGCCTCCGACCCGGAGGGCTGGCTGCTGTTTACTGGACCCAGAGGTTCGGGAAAGACCCACTTGGCAGTGGCCATCGCCGCGGAGTGCCTGCGCCGTGACCGCCCGATTTTCTTCGCCTTTGTTCCTACCCTCTTGGACCACCTGAGGGCTACATTCAGCCCAGACAGCCCGATCCGCTACGACGAGCTATTCGAGCAACTCAAGACGGTACCACTGTTGATCTTGGACGACCTGGGAGCCGAGACCAGCACCGCCTGGGCCGAAGAGAAACTGTACCAGATCGTGGTCCACCGGCAAGAGGCCCGCTTGCCCACCGTGATTACCAGCGCCTTCAGCATCGACGAACTGGAAGAGGCCAAGCCAAAGATAGGCTCCCGGCTGATGGACGTGACGGTGAACTGGCAGCCGATCACCGCCCCCAACTACCGGGACCAGCGCCGCACCCGCCGGCCCACCCGCGGCGGCGCACCTGGGAGTTAAAGTCCCTTTTCGGCCGACTCGACCCAGGGATAGATAAACCAAACGCTTCAGCCGGAATTCTCCTCCCTCATGGATAGAAGAAGTATTTCCGGGAGGAGCTAAACTCACGCTTTYAGMATCTCCCGCCGCGACAGTACCCKCTCCATCAAGRGCCGCATGCCCAGTTCGCTGGAGATGGCCAGGGCGTCTTCGAAGTGGGTCTGAGCATCGTCTAACTTACCCCGGTCCGCGAGAGGAGACCCAGAAAGTTATCAACAAAACTCACATCAGCACCTATTATYAAACTGCCACGCCAGAGTTCWAAATATCCGCATTGTTCCTCCGCGCTGGTCGAATCTCCTTCGATCACCGATAACATGGCAAGCACCCGGCGAGCAAACATCGCCATCAGAGGGTATGCAATGGCCGAGTCAACCACAGTTTTGGCCAGCCGCTTTGCAACATCKATGATCAGTTTGTCCACCGTGGCAAGATGGAGTGCATCGCAAGGCGCATCTTCAGCGTCTAATGTAATAATGATTGCGGGGAATCGCARCCGGGAGAACCGCATCGGCCGATCGTTCGTATTTACCTAGCAACATAGACGTGTCCGCTTTTCAAAAGCTTGTTCTTTTATGCTTGCGACGCGGCGATCGACAGAGCCTTTACAAGCGGCTAAATATAACGTACGTTGGGTCATACCCTGGGAATAACCGCCCACCGAAGAAGACATATTATGTACGGCGTGTCAAAAGCTTTCGCCTTGGCGATCACCTCACTGTCGGCAGCAGTGATTCTGGTGGTCATATTCGCCTGGCAGGGGCCGGGGTTTAACAGCGTCACGCCTTCCGCTTCCGCCGCCTTATTCGACGAGCAATTGGTGCAGGGAATCTACGAACAGGCCAGCCCGGCGGTGGTGGATATCAACGTCGACCGCAGATTGGAAGACTCATTCAACCGGCTGGGCTTCGGGTCTGGATTCTTGGTTGACTCGGAAGGTCACATCGTAACCAACAACCATGTGATTCAAGGCGCCGATCGGATAAGGATCTCCTTCAAGGACGGCACCAGCGCCGAGGCAGAAACGTTGGGCACCAACCCAGCCAACGACCTAGCCTTGCTCAAGGTGAGTGCGGACGCAGTCAAGAACATAAAGCCGTTGACGCTGGGCGATTCCGGAGACGCAAAACCCGGCCAACTGGCCATCGCCATCGGTAGCCCATTTGGTCTGGGCGGCTCGATAACGGTGGGCGTGATCAGCGGCGTCGACCGCACCCTCAACAGCGATCTCTCCCGCCCGATATCCGGGGTGTTACAGACCGACGCGTTGATCAATCCGGGGAACTCGGGCGGACCCCTGCTGGACCGCCAGGGCAAAGTGGTGGGAATCAATACCGCGATCCAGGTTTCCCTTAGCGACTTCAATCCCAGAAACCTGGGCCRGGGCAGCATCGGATTTGCCGTCCCCGTCAATACCCTGGTGAATCTTTTGCCCCGCCTGAAAGAAAATCAGGTGATCCGCCCTCCCTGGCTGGGTATCACCGCCGCCTCCCTGGAACCGTTGCTGGTKGAGGCCYTRGACCTGACGGTGGACCACGGGGTCTACGTCACCCAGGTCATGAGCGGCAGCCCGGCGAACAAAGTGGGCCTGGTAGCGGCGGGTCTGTCGGACCGCGGCCGTCCGCCCAAAGGCGGGGACGTCATCGTGGCAGTGGATGGYACCRAGGTAAGATCCGTTGCCRGCCTGATCGCCMTGCTGAATCTGCACCTGCCCGGCGACGAAGTCACCTTGAGCTTGGTGCGGGATGGAGAAAACCTTGAAGTGGCGTTGAACCTGGGAGAGTGGCCYGCSGACCSGGAATTACAGCCGCGGTCTAGAAACTTCCCACAACCCAGACCCGAGGAATTCACCCAGCCGAAGAACCCGCTTGTGCCCTCGACTCCCGGATTCGAGTTCCCCGACCTGTTCCCGAAGAAACGCTCTCGGTAGGGCGGGTTGGGCTAGTACTCYTTCAAGAACAAACTCGTCGAGACGAACGCACCCCCATCCCTTCGGCTGCGCTCCGGGCAGGCTCTAACCTTCCCCCATCGAGGGGGAAGGGATTTATCCTCTCCCTCTTGAMGGGGGAGTGTTAGATTGGGGGTRGACCTCTCCTCATCACCCTCATTTGGATGACAGAACAGCATCACAGTTCAGAACATGGGGTATTGGACCGGGGTTTGAGGTTCCGGACGGCGGAAGTGCTTACTGAGGGTTAATTCCTGATTTTGGTATGACGACCCGACGTCGGCGCCGTACAGCACAGTAGGGGCTTCGGCCATTGTCTGGAACTCTAGCTGGCACACCTTCTGGCCGTTCTCGATCATGAAGGGCACGTCATGAGCCCGGACTTCCAAAACGGCCTTGCTCCCCAACAAGAGGCCTTTACTGTCGTAGCCGAACCCAGGGTCGAAGAACCCGGCGTAATGGGTCCGCAATTCCCCGCTGGTTGGCTCGTAGGCGTTCATTTCGGCGGCGAACAGGGGCGGAACCCTTACCGTCTCCGCCGACAACAGCAGGTAGAACTCCTCGGGTTCCAAGACCAGTCTGTTTTTCCTCTCGGGGTACACCGGGTCCCAAAAATCTTCAACGTTATGGCCCCCGATGGCGCACAGATCCAGGAGAAGGCTGTTCTTCTTGGCCTTGTATCCAACGATCTTATTTTCGTCCCCGTTGAGGTCGATGCTTAGAAAAACACCGTTATCGCCATCCAGGTAGCTGGCGTCCGCCGGTTGGCCCCCGGCAAAGATGATCGGCGAATGCTGGTGGAAATCCCGGGCAGAATTTTCGGAGGACCGGTACTTGCCGCTGATCAGGCGGAGTTGGTTTAAAGAAACCCTCTCTTGCACATGGATGGTGAACGACCGGGAGGCCACCTCWAGGTATAGCTTGCCGTGGTATCCGGGGGAAATCTCATCAAACCGGGCGCTTCGATCTGAGATCACCCGGGTGAAGATGTCCAGACGGCCCGTGGAACTGCGGGGGTTGGTTTTCGCGTAGACGTTCTGGGGTAGGCGTAGCTCTTCGAYCAGAGGGATAAGGTAAGGCCGGTTCCTCTCCAGTATGGCGCCGTCCCGGAGATCAACTTCGCCCATCACGAAGTCGTCGAGCTTTTCCCCCACCGTCTTGTCGTCGGGCAGAAAACTACAGCGCAAGCGATAAGCCTTCGCCCCCAGACGAAGGTCCAGGCTGGCCGGCTGGAAGTTGGCGTCGGGAATCTTAAACTCCCCAGAGTCGATGAAGCCCCGGTCCGCTGCTTGGCGTAGCCATTGGTCCGGGAAGATTCCTTCAGACTCGAAAGGAGCTTTATCCATACCCATCCTTGCACAAGATTAAGAACTTTAGGCGCAAGCTTTGCATGAACCATACGTTGAACCTACGCCGCCGGCCCRCGTACTTTGACCCTAAAGCGGCAGTGCCACCGTCTGTCCGGTCTGAGCGCTGCGAGTCACGGCCTCGGTCCACTCCATGTAGTGCAATCCCACGTCAAAGGGAGTGCGGGTGATGGTTTCGGTGCCGCGGATGGCATTGGCGAATTCCTCTTCCACCCTCCAAAAACCCTGCATGGAGTCCGGATTGGGAACTTCGGTTAGCTGGGTGTCGCCGCGCTTACCGGCGAAAACGTTGAGACCATTGTCGACGCGGATAGTCCCTTCGGTTCCGTGGAACCATACTTCGTTGCCGGTGGCCAGACCGGTGGCGGTGCTGAAACGCAAGTGGGCCTGGGCGCCGTTRGCCAGCTCRCACAGGACGTTAACCTGATCGGGAATGCTGACGGGRACCAAGGCGCCGTTTTCATCCCGGCGGTTGGGTACGCAAACCTTGGCCATCGCCATGACCTTGGTGGCGCGGCCTACCCAGCGAATCATTCCTTCGTACCAGATGCCCATGTTCAAAATATTGAACCCGCTTATGTCACGGTCGTTGCGCCAATGCATGGGACCGTCGATGTCGGCGAAGCTGGGAGAACAGGACTGGACCTCCACCGACAGCAACTCCCCCAGGTAACCGTCGCCGATCATCTGCTGCAGGAGCGGGTCCACCTTGAAAGTCAGGGGCGAAGGTACTATCTGGGCGGTCTGGTCCGGACGGTTCCGAGAGGCCTCAAGCATTTCGCGGGCTTCTTGGGCGTTGGTCGCCATCCTGGCTTCGCAGAGCACGTGCTTGCCCTTCTCCAAAGCGGCCACGGTGAGGGTGCGGTGCATGTTTGGCCAGGTGCCGATGCACACGGCGTCGAGGCTTTCGTCTTCCAACAGTTCCTGCCAATTGTCGTATACCGTGGGGATATTAAACTGGTCGGCCACAGCCCGGCCYGATGCCCGGCTGCGGTTGGCGACCGCCGCGACCTCTAATCCTGGGACCTTGTCGAATCCCGGCATGTGGCGCTCGCGGGTGTTGCGTCCCGCGCCGATCAATCCTACGCGAATCGGTTCAATAGCCATGAAAAGTCTCCTCCAATGATTGCTTGCAAGATTTACAAAGGTAATGAAACAGAACGCCCGGTCTGGGCGCTACGGATAACGGCTTCGGTCCACTCCATGTAGTGAACGCCGATCTCGAAGGAGTTGTGTTTCACCTGCTCCAGACCCCGGATAGCGTTGGTGAACTCCTCCTCCACTCGGTAGCCGGCCCGCTGATCCTCGGGATTGGGCACTTCGGAAAGTTGGCTATCGCCCCGGCGACCGGCGAATACCGTCTGCCCAGTGCCGATGTGGATCGTCCCTTCGGTGCCGTACAGCCAGATCTGGTTTCCAGTGGACAGGCCGGTGGTGGCGCTGAACCGCATGTGCACCTGGGCGCCGCTGGTCAGTTCGTACATCACGTCCAAATGATCGGGGATGCCCACCGACACGAAATCCCCGCTGCCGTTCTTACGAGTGGGAACGTGGGTCTTGGACATGGCCATCACGCGGGTGGCGCGGCCTAGCCATCGAGCTAYGGTCTCGTATTGGGCGCCGATGTTCAACGAGTTGTAGCCGCTCATCTCCCAGTCATGGCGCCAGTGCAAGTCKCCCATCCGGTCGGCGAACCTGGTTTGCAGGGCATGAACTTCCACCGACAGCAACTCTCCCAAGTAGCCTCCGCCAATCATTCGCTGTATCAGGGTATCGACGCGGTAGGCCGTTGACGTTGGTGTTAGCAACGTGACCAGGTTCGGGTACCGGCGAGAGGCTTCAAGCATGTCGCGGGCTTCTTGGGCGGTGGAGGCCATGCGGGCTTCGGTTAGGACGTGCTTGCCCTTCTCCAACGCCGCCAGGGTCAACGTGCGGTGCATATAAGGCCAGGTGCCGATRCASACKGCGTTGATKCYTTCRTCGTCCAKCAGTTCYYKCCARTCRCCGTARACYTGGGGGATGTTGAACTGGTCGGCTATGGMGCGGCCGGATTCCAGGCTGCGGTTGGCCACCGCCACGATAGACAGGTCTTGCACYCCTTGAAAGCCGGGGATGTGACGATTGCGGACGTTGCCGCCGGCTCCGATCAAGCCGACTCTGATCTCTTCTTCAGGCACTAAATATCTCCCTTAAGGGTCATAAAGGCAACGAGATGGCCTGCCCTGTCTGCGAGCTGCGGGCAACGGCCTCGGTAAACTCCATGTATTGRACGCCAACGTCGAAGGGGGTGCGGGTGATTTGCTCTTCGCCCCGGATGGCGTTAATGAACTCCTCTTCCACCCGCCAAGCGCCTTTATTTTCCGCCGGTATGGGAATCTCCGATAGCTCGGTGTCCCCCTTTCGGCCACCATACAAAACGTTGGGCGCGCCCTTCAGGTTCAGGGTCCCTTCGGTCCCCAAGAGCCAAAGCTCATTGCCCTTCTGCAAGCCGGACACCGAACTCCAACTCAGGTCCGCCTGGGCCCCGCAGGCCATCTGGCAGATCACGTTTATATGGTCGGGAACGGAAACCGCCCGCATCACGCCATTTTCGTCCAGCCGCTGCCGTACGCATACCTTGGTCATTGCCGATACCTTGGAGGCCGGCCCCACGTACCGCATGAGTTGTTCGTACCAGATCCCCATGCTCATGGCGTTGTAGCCGCTAAGCAACTGGTTCTGGCGCCAGTGGAAAGGCGCTTCGGTGTCGACGAAGGTGTCGTTACGGTTCGCCCGGCCTTCGGTGTTGGAAACCCGGAGTTTCACCGCCAATATCTCACCTAAATACCCGTCGGCTATCAACCCCTGTATCGTGGAGTCCACATCCAGCGTGCTTGGCGCTGGAACTATCTGGGCGATCAGGTGGGGTTTGAGCCGGGAGGCGTCCAGCATGTCATGGGCTTCCTTGGCGTTCATGGCCATGCGGGCTTCGCACAGTACGTGTTTGCCGGCTTCCAAGGCGGCCAGGGTCAACGTGCGGTGCATGTAGGGCCAGGTGCCGATACAGATAGCGTCAGTATCGTCGGCGTTTATCAGGTCCACCCAGCTATCGTARACTTTGGGAATCTCAAACTCSCCAGCGAACCGCTCCCCGGACTCCCGGCTGCGGTTGGCCACGCTTACTATCTCAACACCACTCTGRTCCCTAAACCCGGGGGCATGCCGGAGACGGGTATTGCCGCCCGCACCAACCAAACCCACCCGGACAATTCCGTTGGCCATGGAGGTCTCCTTGGACGTTATGTGAAKGGGTCGTGTCATTATAGGGTGCGCCTACAGTCGCGTCCAGCASSMAYMGTCTGGAGCTGAAGCCGCCCTTGYCTTGATGCTGGTAGGGACGCACGGCCGTGCGTCCCTACGCCTACGGGAACATCGTGACCACCTGGTACACTACCGCATGGCCATGTTTCTTTATCGAACCCTCGTCCAAATATTCACCTCCCGGCCCTACAAAATCGCCGGGAACAGCATGTTTCCAGCCTTAGCTGACGGCCAATACGTTCTTGTGGCAAGATCGAGCCGGTCATCCCGCCCTCTGGAACGCGGCGACATCATGGTGCACCGCCACCCCATGGGGCTCGCCGGTATCTACGTGAAGCGAATCATCGGCCTTCCGGGCGAACACGTCCGGATCGAGGGAGGCCGAGCATATCTCGACGATGTCCCGCTGGAGGAGGACTATCCCATCCCGAATCCAGACCAAGAAGATCCACCCCAAAAGGAATGGTGGAACGACGCGGGGGAATATGTCGTGATGGGTGACAACCGCCCGGAAAGCCACGACGACAGCCGGGCCTTCGGTTCCGTACCCGCAGCGCAGATCTTAGGCCGGGTTTGGCTCTGCTACTGGCCCCCAAAATCATGGGGAGTCATGTAGTGGCAAAACGAAACAGCGATTCTCGTCGAATACATCGGGGCCACCAATAACGGTGGAATCACCCTGAGCCATCCATCCCGGAAAGAGCGATCGCCGGCGGCAGCGGCCTAAGATTCGAGGATAACCATCCCCGGCAGCGGTACTTGGCTTTATAGATCAGATAAGATGGCCTAACGATCTTTTTCTTGGTGAAGACGGGGGAGGGTCAGCAACACGGACTGGCGGTGTCGGTGGCAGCGAGATGGGGTATCCGAAGCCGGTCATTTGCCCGGGTTTTGTGAACTTCCCTTCCTAACTGGAATGTATAAGCCCGTGTTGGTTGGCATATGTCGCCGCTTCGGTGCGGTTGATGGTGTTGGTCTTGTTGARGATGTTTCTCACGTGGTTGCCGACGATTCGGAAGCTGATGAACAGTTCCTCAGCAATCTCCCGGTCGGTCTTGCCAGCGGAAATTAGGCGCAGCACTTCTACCTCCCGCTGGGACAGGCCGGCAGGATATGTTGGGGCCGGCGACGGCAGTGCCTGGATCCAGTCCAGCCGTTCGGTGATCCGCTCCATCAATGGCCGCATACCTAGCTCGGTGGAGACGGCAAGGGATTCGTCCAACAGGGACATCGCCTTAGTAACATCACCTGACTCATTCCGGCCAAGCAGCATGTCAGCGTAGTCGAAGCAGGTCCAGKCCAGTTCGGGCCGGTAGCCTGCATTGCGGCAGAAAACAAGGGCATCTTCGAAGTGGATCTGAGCTTGTCCACTGTTTTCCATGGTCTGGGACAAAAGCCCCAAGACCCGATCGGAGCACAAAGGGCACGCATAATATTGGTGAACCGGGAGAAGGRATCGGTAAATTCGCTCTGCAGAATCCTTGTCGTCCCGTTCGACTGCTACGATAGCCAATGACAGATTGGCGGCTGTCTGCCATTGCGGCAATTGCTGATCTGCATTGAGTAGGTTGACCGCGTTGGATTCGGCAAAGGCCAGAACGCCGCTATCACCGGTCACCCGGGCAACCACGGCTAACATGTGGACGGACGTCCCTGGCAAATTGATGTCCTGGCGCCAGGGGTTGATGCTTAGGTTACCGAAGTCGGCATCACCCACCATAAGTCGATGAACATCGTGACCGAGATTGCCAGTCCAAAAGGGTATCGGCGGCACACTTCACGCGCAGAATTCCAGTCGCCCCGTGCAACCTCAACAATTAGGACGCGKTGGAAGGTCCGACTGATCCAAGTCCTATCGCGACGCCTCTCAGCAAGCTCTAACATGTGCTCGCTATGAAAYGAGKCTTGCTCYGGATCCCCGTTCGCTATARAARCAGTGGCCACCCAAATCCGGGCCCGCATCTCGCTTTGGAAATCATCCAGGGCCATGCATAACTCGATTGCCCGTGACCCTGCGTTCAAGCACTCTTCCCAATGCAAATGGAACCCATATACGTTAGCCATGTTGGCTTGGGTCCGCGCCTCCAATACTTTATCGTTCTCGTGCTTGCTGATTGCCAGCGCCCGTTCCAGCRCCGCCAAGCCGCTGTCGAGTCCGTCACCCGTCGCGCCCAGAGCATAACCGTAGTTGGCCAGGATATTGCCTGCGTCGTGGGAATCCGGGTCCACGAGATCCAACGCCCTGGGCATCACGTCGCTCATCCCAGGAATGAGATAACYGGAATGGCCGTACGAAGCAATCTCGACGGCTTTGGGTACGTTGCCCATCGATGTGTAGAGATCAAAAGCTCGGTGAAACGATGTCAGCGCATCGTTGATCTGGTCCAACGCCGCCTGAGCGTAACCGAGAGCCAACAAGATCSCGGCAGTGTCTTCATCGGTGGCCCGCTCTGCCAGATGAGGACCGGTCTCGCCTTCTCTGACCTCAAGGGCTCGACTCAAAAAAACCAAGGCTTCGTCGAAGGCGTAGGCGGCCAGTGCCCTTTCTCCGGCAATCCTGGAGAAGTGACCCAGCCGTTCGGTGCCCAATACCGCYTCSGCCTCACTGTAGTGATAGGCTAGTTCAGCGGCCTGGGCCTCGACATCGGCGGCATACAGCTGTTCCAGAGCCTCCGCGATCCGTGCGTGCAGCCGCACGTTGCGGCTCGTGGTCACCTCCTCCGTCAACGTTTGTTGAACCAGGGCGTGGACGAACTGGTAGCGGTCCATCCGGCCGGGCACTTCCTCGATCAGATGGAAGGAAACCGCCTCTTCCACCGATTGGAGCAATTGCTCCTCGAAGATTTCGCCGTTCAGGATATTCAGCAGCCGGAAATCAAACTCCCTCCCGATGATAGAAGCCGTAGTCAACACCTCGTTGCATCGCTCCGATAACCGGTTTAGACGCTGGCCGATCACCTCCCKGACACCAGCGGGTATTTTTATTCCTTCCGGTGTGCCGATGTGCTCGGCGGTCAACTCTCCACTTTCCGACAACAGCCTAATGATTTCGGTCATGAAAAAGGGGTTGCCCTCAGTGTGGGCAAAANGAGTGTCGTTCAGATTTTGGGGAAGCTGGACGCCGGTGGTTAAATTGATGAATTCCCCAAGATCATCTTGACTCAAACCGCGGAGTACTTGGCGCCGAAAGACTGGCTCACGAGATAACTGGGCCAAGGTCTCCGTCAGTATGTGCTGCCGGGAAAGGTCGGTGTCACGATAGCAGCCCACCAGCAAGATTCGAGCCTCCCCTAACTCTCGAGCTAGAAACTCCAGAAGTAGTAGAGACGACCGGTCGGCCCAGTGGAGGTCGTCCAGCASCATCATGAGGGGCTGGTTTTGGGCCGCGTTTTTCAGGAAGGTAGTAATAGAGTCGAAAAGGTGGAAGCGGGCCGCCTCGGGATCCAGGGCCGGAGGCGTCTCTAGGCCCGGTAGTTTACCCAGTATCTCGGGAACGATCTCCGCGATAGCGGCGGCGCCTGAACCTATCTCTGCGGTTAGTTGTTCCCTGCTGGCTTGTTGGACGTACGACCGCATGGTCTGAACCCAAGGCCAATAGGGCGGCGTCCCCTCGTCCTCATAACACCGGCCCCAAAAGACCTGCGCACCACGACTCTCGGCGTAGGAMGCTAGCTCTTGGGTCGTGCGCGTTTTACCGATGCCCGGCTCGCCAACCAGCATAACCAGCCGCCCTTGGCCAGACAGGGCTTCCTCTAGGGTAGACGTAAGCTCGGCCATCTCCCGCCGGCGGCCGACGAAAATGGCACGCGACTGTGCGTGGGGTAGCGAACTTCGTTCTGATTGAGGCGATGGCTCTGCCATGCGGCTAGTATAATCTGTCGGCTGAAGGGATTCCAGACCTTCCCAATTTTCTCTCACTAGGGAGTTACTTCACTCCATCCTCCATAAAGAGGGGCACGTACGCCGAACCCTCCAAGAGGGTAAAACTCGGGGCACCAAAAGGACTTGGCTTCGGAACGATTCGTCCGTCGTGCTTGATCATGTGTCCAGACGCCATTGCCAGCGGCAAGCGCCCGTCCTCAGCCTGTTGAAGGACCCTGTTCGGGTGTCTAGCAGTTCTTTTTAGGCTCAACCAGAAGGGTTCTGCATCTCGCTCCGCCATCCGTTCCAACCCATAATGCCGCCAAACCGGCGTGGACTCAGCCTGCTCGCGAAATTGTCCCTTGGTAAAATGCAAGGGTGGTTACAGAGCGGTTCACAGCGGCCAAGACACGATTGGGGGACTTGAAGCGGTCCATGTTGGATAGCCCGGTCTGCCGCAACAAGACATTGGTTCTCACTGCGCGGGTGGCCAAGGAAATGCAGCAGATCGAGTCCACCCACCTGGCCGCGGGAGTGGCCTACTACGCTCTTCTCTCCCTATTTCCGTTGCTCCTAGGGTTATTGGCCCTGGGCGGGATCCTGCTCTCTTCGGAGGGAACCTATCAAGGGTTGCTGAGTTTCGTTACCGAGAATCTGCCCGGCTCCAAGGCGTTTGTGGAACAGAACGTGGGGGAGGTGGTGGAGTTTCGAGGAGTTGTGGGCGTCGGCGCGATACTGGGATTCCTATGGACCGCCAGCATCGGATTCGGCGCGGTGGCCAGGTCAGTCAACCGGGCTTGGGGTATCCGGGTCAACCGGCCGTTTTACGTCGCTAAGCCATTRCACATCTTAATGGCTTTAGCGGTGGGCGCCTTGTTCCTTATATCTACCTCGGCAACGTCAGTCATTGAGGTAATCACCGATCCCGAACGCGACTTTGGCATACCCGCTCAAGAGTTCTTCCTGCAGTTGGGGTTGGGGCACCTGGCGCTACGGATGGTGCCTTGGGGTATCAACATCTTCATTTTTCTGATGATTTACCGGTTTGCGCCCAATTGCAAAACCTACTGGCGGTACATCTGGCCCGGCGCGGTGGTGGCCGCCGTTCTGCTGGAGGTCTCCAAGGGCCTGTTTCTTTGGTACCTGGATAACTTGGCCATTTACAATCAGGTTTACGGGTCAGTGACGTCCGTCATCGTGCTGCTATTCTGGATCTACGTTTCGGCGTTGATCTTGATACTGGGGGCGGAGATCGGCGCGGAGCATAGCCGAATGCGGTTGGGCATAGAGCAGGGGGRATCTCTACGTCAGACAGCGGTTGGGAACGGTCTGCCGGAGAGCGGGACGGGCGAACAGGACGGGGCGCCGGGATTTACATAGGRGCKGGCGCCACCTTCATCCAGCGGCTATAGATTCCAGAAGTTCCCTACCTGACAGATCACATCTATCTTGTGGATGGACTCGGCGGGCCAGCCTACCAGGTTGATCCAGTCTTCAAAGTGGGACTGTTCCACAGCCTCGCATTCGGTAACCAGCTTGCCGCTATCCAGGTCGCCATAAACCTTGAGGATGGTTGTGCGCCGGTCGGGACGCCATTTTGCGACGCCACTGAGTTTCTCTCTAAACGCTTCCTCGGTAAGTCCCGGTACGCTGTGAATCGCGATAAATCGGGCCATATTGTTTGTTCACCTCTAGTACTGTGTCAACTYGGTTTTGGTGTGGTGAGCGGGACCCCCCACTTATCTCCTCCCCCGCAAGGGGGGAGGAGATAAGTCCCTTCCCCCTTTACGGGGGAAGGTTAGGATGGGGGCGCGTCTAATCAGCCGGAGGCACGAAGGGATAGGGAATATCCGCGCCACCTCTGATGGGCAGAACGACGGTGGCGCTACCCGGCATGCTTTCCACGCTATCCTGGGTCATCATTCCTATGTCGAGATCGATGAATCCCATGCCGCCCTTTTCATACTTGTTGGTGACCTTGCCCCACATTATCAGCACGTCGCCGGGCACCAACATCGCCCGGTGCTCGAATCTAGCCTTCCAGGGCCAGCCTTTGGGCAGGGTCCAGTCCTTCAGGTATTGGGGCACCACGCTCTGCTTCCAAGAACCGTGGACCAGGATGCTGGGGTTTTTGTCGTGATTCAGTCCAAAGTCCAGATCGTAGTGGATACGGTGGAAATTCTCGATGGCCGCGCTCCAACGGAACAGGTGTGTAGGAGTTGGCTTGTAGATATACTTGGGTAACTCCATGCCTTCTTCAATGTCATCGTAGTAAGTCTGTTCCTTATTCCGTAGCTGCTCGGCGGTCAGCCTTTCATTGTGGGCCCAGATCTCGTCGCCGGGCATCTTGAGCAGGTCTTCCAGCGCAACGGTCATGGTTGCCTCCTATCTGCGTGAGAAACGTGAGTGCCGGCTACCGGCGGATAGAAGAGGCCCGGGTGATGCACAGCACCTCTTCTTTCTGATTTTTGTAGGTGGTCTCCGTGGTAACAATCAAGAAGGGCTTGCCATCCCGGCCCACCCGCTCCCTGATGTCCGAGTACTTGTTCTGAAAGAAGATCTTGTCGCCGATGGAAGGGTATTTGTAGATCTCCAACTCGTTCCCCGCATTCAGCACCCGAACCAGATCGGTGGGCACTCGGGGTAGGGAGCCGAGTCGTTCAACCCTTCCGATCCCGTCGGACATCGGGTCCTCTTCAAACGCCCTGGTGATGGGATCCTCAGAGTTAGGAGGATTGCGGCTGGCCATGTAGCTGACCATGATTGGCGGCGTGATGATTTCGCCGTACGGGGTAGACTTGGCGAACTCCTCGTCCCAGTACCTGGGGTCAGGGTCCATGACGGCCTGGGTGAAGCGGCGGAGGTACTCCGCGTCAACGACTCCCCAGGACTCGACGACATCGCCGGTCACGCCGATCATGGCCTTTACTTCGGGAGTTATTGCAGATTGGGTTTCTTGAGTCATCTTCTCATCCTCTAGGTCGGACTTGCGTTCAGACTAACCTACCGCCGTTACCCTAGTCAATACAGGCTGAAGCCGGCGCCGGATCGCACGCTAGACCGCCTATTCTTGTGATTTCCCCACGCCTGGGTTAACATTGGCGCGGACCGCCCTTAGGGGCATGTAAAGTACGTTTTCATCGTCTATTTCGCTTATCAAACTGGAGGTCCGTCGTGATTGAGAACCGGGTTAAGAAAGTGATGCGGGCAGGCGATYTGGCTATCGGCACCTACGTGACCCTGTCTGACCCTCAGGTCGTGGAGATCATCGGACTGGCTGGTTTCGACGCCGCCTTCATCGACATGGAACATACAACCTTCGACCTATCGATGGTGGAGCGGATGGTGCTTTCCGCCGAGTTGGTGGGCATCACGCCGATCGTCCGGGTTCCGGGCAACGACCCTAGTCTTATCCTGCGACTGTTGGACCTGGGAACGCAGGGAATTATTATTCCCCACGTTGAAGGCGTAGAGGGGGCTAGACGGGCCGTGGAAGCAGTGCGCTACCCGCCCTTRGGTCACCGTGGCGCCGCCGGAGGCACCCGGGCCGCCCGGTTCGGCACCGTTTCGTGGGATGAGCATTGCGAGCAGTCCAACCGGGAGGTTCTTCTKTCGGTGATGGTGGAGGACGCGAGGGGCATCGACGACATCGAAAAGATTGCCGCTCTTGACGGTATCGACCTGGTAGCCGTCGGTCCCAACGACTTCTCCGAATACATGGGCATCCGCGACCCCAGCGACCCCCGGCTGAAAGTCCGCTTAAARGAATTGGCCGACCAGGTCCGCAAGATCGGCAAGGCCAAGCTGGCCGTTACGATGGACCACGCATCCATGCCGTTGACTGCCCTGGAGTTGCTGGACCTGGGCGTAGGTTATTCCCATGTAGCCCCATCTCCTGCCGCAGTGTTGCTCCGGTCGATGCGAGAGCGGGTACATAACATCCACAAAGCCGTCGGCCGCTCMTAACGGGCCGGGACRGATGCAGATTCAGCGTGCTTTACATATCCGGTTGATCTGCACGGCGATCGGCCTCGTGTCTGTCGTTATGACATCTTGCGGTGGGGATGTCCCCCAAAGCCAACCTCCCACAGCCACGGCGACGCCTACGAGTGCGCCCACCGCCACTCCCGTGTCTAAAGTTATCCCGCCGGAACCCACCGTCACCATCGGCGGCGTATCCTTCACCGTGGATGWGGCAGACACCCCGGAAAAGCGCTTCCAGGGATTGTCCGGACGCCCCGTCCTAGAAGAGGGAACGGGCCTGCTGTTCATCTTCTCGGAGGAGCGAAAGCATACCTTTTGGATGAAAGACATGCGCTTCCCATTGGACATGGTCTGGATCAGCGCCTCATGCACCGTGGCGGATATCACCACCGACGTTCCCCAACCTCCACCGGATTCGGCTGACAGCGTCCTGCCTACATACTCCCCGTCGGCCCCGGCAACCTACAATCTGGAGATCAACGCGGGCSTAGCCGCCGCGTCCGGCCTGAAAACCGGCGACCCGGTAACCTTTGGCGGAACCCTCACCGGCCGCTTCGGCTGCTGAGACCGCCGCCGTTGCACTCTCCCGCCCCGCCCGTTAGAGWAGATTAGCCGTTAAAAAGGGGAGAGTCGCCGCCTAGCAATGGCGGTGGGCTCGCCCCAAAAATTTGCCCAAGGATCGGTGAGGATGGATATCTTAGTTTCCGGGTCGATGGCATTCGACCGCATAATGGATTTCTCCGGCCGTTTTGTCGATCATTTCGCGGCGGACCGCCTGGACAACATCAACGTCAGCCTGATGGTCAACGGCCTGACCGAGAACCTGGGAGGCACCGCCGGCAACATCGCTTATGCCCTATCGTCGTTGGGCGAGAAGCCCCGCATCCTGGCCTGCGTGGGGAAAGACCACCAAAGCTATTTCGATTGGCTGGGCCAACACGGAATCTCGACACAGGACATCCGCGTCCTGTCCGAAGAATGGACCGCCTCCGCCTACATCACCACCGACCAAGACGGCAACCAGTTCACGGCGTTCAACCCCGGCGCGATGATGCACRCCTCCGATRTYGACCTCACCAGCSTGACCCCYGCGGAYACMATCGCCATCGTCGGYCCRGGCAACCTSCAGGATATGGTKGACTACCCCCGCCGCTACCAGGAAGCGGGGATATACGCCATATTCGACCCCGGACAGTCTCTCCCCGCCTGGAACGGCCCCGATCTGACCCAGGCCATCGGCCGATGCAAGATGCTGGTCTCCAACGATTACGAGTTCGGCATGATTACCAACACCACCGGCCTGGACGTGGCGMAGCTATTGGGCATGGTGGACACCATCGTCACCACCAAGGGGGACGCCGGCTGCGATATCGTCACCCGAGAAGGCACGGTCACAGTGCCAGTCGTCCCCACCCCCAACGCCATAGACCCCACCGGCGCGGGCGACGCCTTCCGGGGCGGCCTGATCAAAGGGCTGATAGACGCCAAACCCATCCAACGCTGCGTGGAGATGGGCACCGTCGCCGCCCACTACGCCGTCCAAGTCGCCGGCACCCAAACCTACACCTTCACCCAAGCGGAGTTTGCGGCGACGTTGGAGGGGTGTTTTGGGGCGTGATTTGCGGGTGGGGTGAGGAGATCGAGGTTTTGCAGCCGGGTAAATAGTTCTCGCCCGGCCTGATCCGTCGTCCGATGGCGAACAAACCGCTTGACCCTGAAGGAGCCGCGCCGCTTGGAGGAGACATGTGATTCCGTAACCGGGGCCAACAAACTCGCTTAGCATAAAGCGGTTCACAATGTCGATTTATCCTGTTGCCGTTCGTCTTATCTAGTAGGCCCAATAATGGGCTGGAAGGCTGGAAAAATCAGGAGGAAGCTATGCGGTACGTGCTACTGATTCAGATTGACGAAAAGGGCATGGAGGGTAAGTCTCCGGAAGAAATGGCCCCCGTTTTGGATGCCTGACACAAGTACACGGACGACCTGCAGAAATCGGGGAAGTTGCTGGCCGGAGAAGCGCTTCAGCCGACCGCCACCGCCACCACCGTCCGAGTGCAGCGRGATAAGACCATCACCACCGACGGCCCCTATGCGGAGGTGAAGGAGCAGTTGGGGGGGTTCTACATRATAGAGGCCGAAAATCTGGACCAAGCCATCGAGTGGGCTGCCAAGATGCCCCACATGGCCGGGGGTGGGGCGGTGGAAGTACGCCCCGTCATGGAATTCCCGGACCACTAGAGTCAAAGGGGAGCCGGCCCCGGGCCGCCGGGTCCGAGTTACGGGATGACAAGTTCCTATACGCCTAGCGCAAGTGAAACGGCCGGAGCGGTATTTCAAGCGGAGTACGGCCGCATCGTGGCGTCGCTGATCCGTGTGTTCCGGGACTTCGACTTAGCCGAAGAAGCGATACAAGACGCGTTTGCGGTGGCGTTAGCGAGATGGCCGCGCGACGGAGTGCCGAGCAGCCCAGTAGCCTGRATCATCACCACTGCCAAGCGCCGGGCAATCGACCGCGTCCGCCGTGAGCGGGTCCGAGGTGAGAAATATGCATTGCTCACGGATTTCGGCGAGTTTGACGAGGGTGTGACGGAGATGCTGGACGATGCCTCCAACGGCGCTCTCCAGGATGACCGGCTTCGCTTGATCTTCACCTGTTGTCACCCTGCGCTGAACATGGAAGCGCGAGTGGCCCTGACCCTGCGAACCCTTGGGGGCCTGGCGGCCCCTGAGATAGCCAAGGCATTTCTTATTCCTGAAACCACCCTGGCCCAGAGACTAGTAAGGGCCAAGCGCAAGATTCGTGATGCCGGCATACCCTACCAGGTTCCTCCAGACCACCTATTGTCGGAGCGGATAGAGGGTGTTTTAGCCGTCGTGTACCTGGTATTCAATGAGGGTTATTCGGCCACTGCGGGCGGCTCTTTGGTGCGCACCGACCTGTGTTCTGAAGCCGTGCGTCTTGGACGCGCTCTCAGCGAGTTGATGCCGGATGAGCCGRAGGTTTCGGGGTTGTTGGCGCTGATGCTGCTTCAGGATTCGCGGCGGGATGCCCGCGTCTCATCTGGCGGCGAGTTCGTGCTTTTGGAAGACCAGGACCGGTCTCTATGGGATGACCAAGAGATAAAGGAAGGCACCGCACTCATCCAACGGACGTTGCGGGCGAGCAATCCCGGGCCATACCAACTGCAAGCGGCCATCGCGGCCATACACGCAGAAGCTAAGACTCCATACGGGACCGACTGGCGTCAGATCGTAGAGCTTTACGATCTTCTGCTTGAAATGAATCCCTCTCCCGTGGTCGAGTTAAACCGGGCGGTCGCGATTGCCATGGCTTTTGGTCCGGAGGAAGGCCTGGCGGTTATTGATCGGATTGAAAGTTCCGGGCTCCTTGATAATTACAGGTGGCTTTACTCGGCGCGGGCAGATTTACCGCGCAGGCTGGGCTGCTTTGATGAGGCAGAAGCCGCGTACCAGAAAGCGCTGGCGCTTTGCGAAAACGACGTAGAGCGTACCTTTCTGGAGCGAAGGCTCGCTGAGACAGCCCAAGGGAGCCCCTCCCCAGGAGAGTAGTAGGGCGTACCACCGGGCCTCGAGAGGCATAGTTAGGCTAGCAAGCTTTCCCGGAACACCAAGACTACGGCCAATGCAGCAAAAATATGTCGATTTTTCCTGTCACCTTTCGTCTGATTTGTATAACCAGCGATCGGCTGGAAGATTTGAGGGAAACAGGAGGAAGCCGCGATGTCACAACAGCAGATGCCAAACTTAGTGGAGCTTTACGAGGGAACCACCGAACACRTCCACCGTATCCTGTCCRGGATAAAACAGGACCAAGCAAAAAGCCCTACGCCGTGCTCAGAGTGGGACGTAAGCGCATTAATCGATCACCTTGTCGGAGGAGCGGAGATCGCGGCCGGGTGTCTCTCCGGCAATCCGCCCAACATCCCTTTTGGCGCCAGTGCCAGCTCCTATTCTGGGGAGAGCGACCTGACGAAGCTTGCCAAAATCTACAAAGAACTCGCCTCCAAGGCCCTTTCGGCGGCTAAAAGCCCTGGGGCCTTGGAGGGGAAGGTCGTCACTCCCATCGGCGAAATGCCTGGAGGTATGTTCTTAGGTGGCTGTTGCATGGACAACATAATTCATTGCTGGGACCTGGCCAAGGCGACGGGACAGGACACCAAACTGGACCCCCAAGCGGTCGAAGTTAGCTACCAAATGTTCGTACCTGATGCTTTAGACCAAGGACGAACCTCTGGGTTCATCGGGCCTCTGGTCAGCGTTCCAGAAGACGCCACCATGCAGGACAAATTAATCGCGTACTCGGGCCGCCACCCTTAATCTCCGCAACACCGGGCACGTTCAATCACCACCTTGGATGTTAATTACCTGGGGCCTTAATTCTCAGGATGTGTTGATCGGCACATCCTGAGAATCACTGGGTATACCCAGTGTAATGGAATTAACAAAACGCAATCAAACCAGCCATTTCACCCCACCGCCCGAGTTTCTAAGCCCCCTCCCCATTTGCCTTACCCGCCCCCTTCGGATACAATCCTTTACGCTCAAGAACCCCGCCAAATAGGGCACGCCCCGCTGGTTTGGCGCTAGAGAGGACCGTACCTGCAGTGACTGTTAATGGGCAAGGATTGGCTGGGATGCCGCCGGGGGTGTTGGGTGGCGTGAAGGTCTTGGACCTGAGCGAGGACATCGCCGGTTCTTTTTGTGCCCGCTTGCTGGCCGACTATGGGGCCGACGTTCTGAARCTGGAGCCTCCGGGCGGGGCCGCTTTGCGGCGCATGGGCCCTTTCCACCAGGACGACCCGCACCCCGAAAAGAGCCTCTTCAACCTGGTGCTTAACCTGAACAAGAAGGGCGCCACCATCAACCTSGAAACCACCACCGGTCAGGCCCTTTTGAAAGAGTTGGTCCAGCGAGTCGATGTCGTGGTCGAAACCTTCCATCCCGGACATATCGAATCGTTGGGACTGGGATACGATGCTCTTCAAGAGCTCAATCCGTCCCTGGTGATGACATCCATCACGCCCTTTGGCCAGGAAGGGCCCTACAGCCAATACCTGGGTGAGGAGATCGTCAGCTACGCCATGGGGATGATCATGAGCATCAGCGGGTCCCAGGGCCGGGCGCCCCTGAAGCATGGAGGGTTCCAGTCGCAATACGAAGGTGGCCTCAACGGGGCGGCATCTACCGCCATCTGCCTGTTCGGCATGGAGAACGGCTGCGGGGGCCAGCACATCGACGTTGCCATCAACGACTGCGTCGCCTCCACGATGATGGCCACCCAGACCATGTATCCTTTTATGGGCGGCACCCAGCACCGCCGCCGCGCCACCGGCCAAGACTTCACCTACCCCATGCCCTGCGCCGACGGATGGGTCATCGTGCAGACCGGAGGTGCGGCGTCGTGGGATGACATCGTCGGTCTTTTCCAGGAGCCCAAGTTGTTGGATTCCCGATTCTCCAACACCGACGAGAGAGCGGAGAACGGCGAAGAGATGGACAAGATCATGGTCGATGCCCTTAGCCGCCTGAACAAATGGGACCTGTTCGCCAACGCGGCCAAGGCTCGAATACTGTTTGGCCTGGTCCAGACCCCCAGGGAGATAGTCGAGTGTCCCCAACTAGAGTCACGGGAGTTTTTCCGTGAGGTGGAGCACCCGGTTATCGGCAAGATAAAAATACCTGCGGTTCTTTTTAACTTCTCGCTGTGCCCTTACGAACTCCGCCATCCGGCTCCAACCCTGGGGCAGCACAACCAGGAGATATACGTCGACGGCCTGGGCTACTCCCAGGAGGATTTCTGCCGCCTGCGTCAGTTGAACGCTATTTAATTTCGCGCCCATTATGCTGATCCGGTGAGGTAGCGCCAAATGCCCCAGTTGCCATTGGAAGGTATCCGAGTCCTGGACTCGACTTACGTATTCGCTCTGCCCTACACCGGGGCATTGCTGTCGGACTTCGGGGCCGAGGTCATCAAGATTGAAGGCCCGGCGCATCCCGACACGACACGCAACTCCGGCTTGGCGGGCAGTTACCCGGAGCATGACCTGGGCGATGACCCTTGGAACCGTCCGTCGACCTACAACCTGCTCCACCGGGGCAAGCAGTCCCTGACCCTGGACATGACCGACCCTCGGGGCCGGGACCTGTTCCGGCATATGGTGCGGGTTAGCGATGTGGTGATGGAGAACTTTACTCCCCGGGTGATGCGGGCCTGGGAGTTGGACTACCCCAACCTGCGCAAGATCAAGCCCGACATCATCATGATATCCAACACCGGCTTCGGACACGGCGGCGGTCCCTATTCCAACAATCCCGCCCAGGCCACTACTCTCGAGGGCATGCACGGCCATTGCTGGATCACCGGTTATGACGGAGACGGCCCCAACAGGGTAGGCGCGTCCTTCGTCGACTTCCTGTCCACCTGGACCGCTTTGTTCGCCATCGGCTCGGCGTTGCGCTACCGGTCCCGTACCGGCCAGGGCCAGTGGGCGGACATCGCCATGTACCAAGCCGGGGTCATGTTCATGTCAGACTACCTCATGGACGCCATCTCCAACGGCAGAGATGGAGAACGCATCGGCAACCGCCATCTCTACCGCGCCCCCCAGGGCTGCTACCCGGCCCAAGGGGACAACGAGTGGATCGCCCTCTCTRTCGGTACCGACGAGCAGTGGCAGTCGCTGTGCAAAGTGCTGGGACGGGAAGATCTGGCCCAAGACGCCCGCTTTGCCGATCTCCTATCCCGCCAACGCAATCACGATGAGTTGGACAAGGTAATCGAGGTTTGGTCGGCCGAGCGCGACAAGTACGACATGATGCACCAGCTACAGGGAGTGGGTATCCCCGCAGGACCGGTGTTGACCGGCAAAGACGTCCACTTCGACCCCCAGTACAAGAGCCGGGGGTTCCTGGAACGGGTCGAATACCCGGAAGAGCGGGGGTTGGGCTCTCGCATCTTCATGGGCCGCCCCTATAAGTTCTCCAATACTCCGCTCCGCATCCGGGGCCCGGCGCCAACCTTTGGACAGGACAACGAGAGGCTGCTGAAGGAGTTGCTGGGGCTGAAGGACGACGTGTACCAAGGGCTGGTCCAAGACTCCATCACCGCCGAGATCCCCCTGGCCGGCAACCCCGTCCCGCGCATTCCCCAGGAGCGGATGGTGGAGCTGGGCCTCATGGCCGCCTGGGACCCGGAATACCGGGAACACCTCGGCCTTTCTTGACACCCCCCAAACCCTGGGAATAAGCTTGAAACGAGGGCCCGTAGCTCAGCGGTAGAGCGGTCGGCTCATAACCGATAGGTTGCTGGTTCGACACCAGCCGGGCCCACCACTAACTAACCGGGCGCTGTATACAGATACGTTACCCCCTTTATCGCCCCTCAACTTATAGGAGGGGCAACATGCATACAGCGGTCGGTTTCCCGGTGCTAATTAGATYCTTTCGTTTGGCTCTTACAGTTGAGGGTCTAAGACCACACACCATCGATAACTACATCCGTGATGTAGAGAGGTTCACCACCCACTTCCAGGGTCGTAAGCCCAACTCGATCTCAGCTTCCGACGTCCGTGACTACATCGCCGCTTTACATCCTGACCGCGCTCCCAAGACCGTCCACGAAGCCCAGCTTGCCTTTCGCAGGTTCTTTCGTTACCTCTTCCGAGAAGGGGAGATACGTCGTGACCCGACCAGCGACATGAAGCTGATGCGCTACCGAGTGAACCCCCAGCCAACCTACACGGAAGCAGAAGTAAGGCGCCTACTCGCTGCCTGTGACCAGCGGACCCGGGAAGGAGTCCGTGACAGGGCATTGGTGACCGTACTCTTCGACACCGGCGCCAGGGAGGGTGAGATCGTGTCCATGGGGCTACCGGATTGGGAACTCCGTACGGTATGGGTTGACGGCAAGACGGGGAAGCGTCAGGTCTATCTAGGGGTGGCAGCCCTACAGTCGGTCGAACGCTACACCAGGCGTTGGGGAATCATGGAAGGGCCGCTCTGGGTAGGTAAGAAGGGGCAGTTGACGGGCTCGGGCATCTTGCAGATCATCCGAAGGCTGTGTCTTCGAGCTGGGGTCGAACATAAGACCGTGCACGGGTTCCGCCGAGCAGCTGCCGCCCAGATGAAGCGTTTAGGCATGAACGACAGCGACATTCTTGAGGTCATGGGTTGGAAGGACATCACGATGTTGCGTCGGTATACTTCCGCTGTTGCAGGCGAGCTCGCCCAGTTAGCCCACGACAGATACAGTCCAGGGGATGCTCTCAGACGCCATTGAACTATTGGATGCATGGCATCCCCTATGGAGACATCAATGCCTACAAGCCCATCGTGATCTAGGCTAATCACTTACGTATGGGCGGGGAATTTCCGCACCGCCAGTTCCGGACAAGTCCTATTTATAAGGTAAGACTCCGTGTTCGGAACACACCAGGCTGACCCTTTCCTCTGCCAGGAACGAACACCGAGTTGGTTGCTTCTGACAGCCAGGGTGCATTGCGCTTGGTCCACCTTATCTGGCTATCTCTGAGAGCAACGTCATCCTGTGGGCCACATACCGCCCGATAGGAATCTACCAGTTGGAGCAACGTTACTCCTTCGTAGCATTCACTGAGGAGTTTATCCAGGCAGTCAAACATCCTCCCGTCTCTTCCAAAGAACGTGTCCACGGGTACCCCTGGCACAGKCACATCGGTGAACATGAGAACCTCCCTCACACTGGTGGCGGGGGCGAAGGGACGCGAACGATGGAGGGCTTGGTAYAGTTCGGATCGCGACTTCTGCATCARCATGGCGTTGAGACGGGCGTCTTTGTAGCCCCACAAAGACTTGGAGACGGCCACTGAGCTCCCATTCCTTAGTCTGATYCGGTCGGAATATGGGGCAGGCTCTGTGAGGATGGGCTCTGGGTCATCTTGGAAGAGTGCACAACATTCTTCGTACAGCCCCTGAGGGTTTGGCATCGGATAACCCAACAAGACCAAGAGGTCACAGCCTATGAAGTCATTGGCTCCCCGTAGATTGTAGTAGTAACCTGTGACAACTTCTGTAGTCGTAGGGTCTTCACTGATCTGGTAGCCAAGTTCCCGAAGCGCATCAAGGCAGTCRGGAATCAACTYCCTAAACGAGATGATGCCAACCTTCTTGGCCTGTCCTAAGTCCTTCCTGGCTTTTATCTCTTGGCACAGTAGGTTCCTGTATAGGGTACTAATTGCGATTGAACCCTCCCCATCGAAGTGTTCTAACGTTGTCTTACCCAATCTTGTGTCACGCATCTGCACGATGCGCATGGCCTCGGGGAACGGCATTCCATCAGGCGAGAGAAGACTGTTACTTGTCTCGCCCTCCGTAACAGGTGTGCCAAGCACGGTTGACCAAAGGGTTGGGTCACCGGACGCGTCAAGCACCACTGACTTRTATAACGCATCCTTRGGTAGAAACCTCCGCCAGAGGACGCGGACGATGCTTTGTTTGGGCTGCCCATGCTTGGGACTATCCCACACCACGTGCACCAGTGGGTTGCCTGGCGGAACGCCCGTTATGTGTACCATCCACTCGGTCGTCAGAAGGCCGACCAAACGTGGCATGAAGTTGACAGGCAGGGCTTGTGTTGAGTGCTCGGCCGGCATCCATGGATCATCTGGCCAGGGTTGAGGGTTGGCGTGAAGGTTCCGCACCCACCCGGACATAGACAAGCCTGGAGCCTCAAACGCAGCTTCCAGGTGTTCATATAAGGTCGTTCCACTCCAGTTTTGCCGCTCATCCAGAGGTTTCCCCTGATTCTCCACTGTGTGTCTGTCTATGACGTACAGCAGGGCGCGGGCTAGCTCCCGGGCCGACTCGTATGGGTGGTGTTGGGCTGTCAGCTCCACGTCTCGTCTGTCGATAACCATGGTGTTTACGAATTTGTCCAAACCCACATCGTCGAGAACCCRCAGYGGGAACTGCATGGCCTCCTTCCGAAGTGGTTCAGAGTTTGGAGAGTCGGCCAGGGCGTACTCCACAGGAGCAACCGTGGGACACAAAGCCTGGGCAGTCGTCGCTGCACGTCCTCCGCACGTGCATTCACGTCCTGATCGATACCCTTTGTTTGCGAGCACGTAAGCAGGGCAGGCATCCCTGCCATCCTCACCGCTATCATGGCCCTGCCAATGGCCCCACCCTGCACACCGGGTTACGTTGTCGAAGGACTTGTGGCTGGGAACAAGATGTAACATGGGCACTTGAGCCCACACGTTGGGTTTCTGGGCCAATTCGACCATTTGATGGGTCTTACCCACACCTGGGGAGGCAACGATAAGCCGAGGCCCACCACGTGACAACTCTGAGAATTCTTGCGAGGACTCTTGGCTGGCGGGACTTCCGCCACCGACGTCTTCTCTGAGGAAATGGGCAGCCCGTG
>NVSQ01000023.1 GCA_002401285.1 SAR202 cluster bacterium | reverse complement strand
AATTGGATTCTATTTTACAGGTGCACAACCAAGTAATGGAGGAATTGAGTGCTTATGTTGTATTTTTACAAGAGAATTTATTATCAAAGATAAAATCACCTAATACAATTGAATCAAAAATTAGGGTTATTTATAAATCAATTGTATACAAGAAACTTGACTCAACGCTTAATGGAGTTGAAAAATACCATTCTAACTGTGATTTTAAAGAAAAAACGGGAAAGGAAATTGAAGTTTTACAAGAAGAAAAGGTTCAGCGCCTCAAAGATTTAAAAATAGAAGCAAAAAAAGTTGGGGAGTTCTTAATACGACTAGGGATTAACCATTTTACGATAGATTTAAATGAAAAAAGTGAGGAAGATAATATTCTTGTGAAATACAAATCCCAATCTCAGATTAAATCACGTTTAAACACGTTTAGATCGGATTAAACTTCATTAAATCGGATTATTTGGGAAGTCAACCTGATTTTATCAATCAGGCTTCCCATATACAGGCACTTATGAAATGGCTGATGGTAAACCGATAGATGATGTATTAAATAAATATAAAAATACTTCCAGGTGAGCACATAGAAGCGTTAGCCATTATCCGAGACGTGTTCGTCATCGTCTTCACCGGTCTGTCGACATTGTTGCTGGTGGTGTGGAGTGTATGGCTCTTCCGGGTCTATCGGTCAACCAGGCAAGTGACCCAGAACGTTGAAGAAATCACCGGGATCTTGCTAAATCGAGTAGCGCGTCCGTTGAGTGTGGTTCCGACCGTGATGGAAGTGGTTAGGGGCGTGGTGGAGTTAGTTCAAGAATATAGGAACCCCGACCGGACATCCGATGCTGACGAAATCGAAGAATAAAGGATATTTGATCTCTTAAGAAAAACTAAAATATCAGGGCTATCCCGGGCCTGGGCATGACGCGATCAACCTCGAGAAAAGCCAAGGCCCAATCCGGCTGGCCCTTCCTACGGTAGTGACTAGCTAAGCGGTGTAGGGAATTTGGCGTGTGGTGTGGTCTTAGCGGTGGCCGGAGGGAGGGCCAGTATTATTTTGCTTCTGCATCGATCCAACGCGGGTAAGACCCCAAAACTTTCAACACACTGTTAGAAGTGTTGAGGGCTTGAATGGCATCATTCACCAATGGGTCTTCCCGGTGGCCGTCGCAGTCGATCAAGAAGATATACTGCCCAAGCAATTGCTTAGTGGGCCTGGACTCTATCTTTCGCAGGTTCACGTCTCTGGACGCAAATTCATTCAAGGCCCGGTAAAGGACGCCGGGCGCTTCTTGATTGAAAGATAGGCACATCGATGTCTTGTCGGAGCCGGTGGGCGGGTGGTCGTGTAGCGCCAATATCACGAACCGGGTCATATTATTCGGGCTGTCCTGGATGTTCCGGTCCAGAATCTCGGCGCCGTAAAGTGCGGCGGCCCTTCGGGGTCCGATGGCCGCGGCCGGAATAGGACTTTTTTCCATGTCGGCAACGGCAGCTGAATTGCTCAGCGAGGCAACCTGCTGGATGTTAGGGAATTCACGTTCCAGGTAATCTTGGCATTGCGCCAGCGACTGGGGATGGGAATAAATGACCTGGATGCCGCCGGCGTTAGTACCGGGCTTCGCCATCAAATAGTGATTGATCGGCAACACCAACTCGCCAAATATGGACAAGTCTGGCTGGCTGATCAAGATATCCAGGGTATTATTCACCGCCCCTTCCAAGCTGTTTTCTATGGGAACCACACCTTGGTCGGTGGCGGAAGACGACACGGCCAGCCCCACCGCGGGTATGGTTGGGAAGGGATGGAGGTTGGCTTTTGGGTCGTACTGAAAAGCCGCCTCTTCCGTGTAGGTGCCCGAAGGGCCGAAATATGCGATGCTTTTGACCACCCTTATACTCCGGTCAAAATGTCGTAAAGGGTCTGCTCATCGCCGGTCATTGTGACCGCGACCAGCTCGTCGTCTGCCTCAAGAACCAGGCCGTCGGTCGGCAACGACGCGCCACCCTTCTTGATCACCAAAGATATAAAGCTGTGGGGCGGCAACTCAACGTCTTCCAAACGCATGCCAACGACCCCGGCGTCACTGGGTATGGAGACGCTGATCAACTCGGTGCCAGGCGCGCTCAGGCTGCTCAGATGCACCAATGGACGGCCAGGAATGCCTTCCTCCAGGCTGGCAAGGACGAGATGTATCGAGTTAACGACCACATCGACTCCCAGTAGATGAAAAAGCGCCTCGTTCTTGGGATCCCTGATCACGGCCATGGTTCTTGGTACGTTGAACACATGCTTGGTCATCTGACAAACGACCAGATTCGTATCGTCTCGACCGGTAACGGCTATCAGAACATCGGCCCGGGCCAAGCCAGCCTGTTTAAGGATCACCTCGTCGGTGCCGTCGCCCTGTAGAGAGATACCCCCCACTTCGTCGATGAGTAACTGACATCTCTCCCGGTCCTTTTCGATCACGACCACTTCGTGGCCGGTAGCCAACAAGGACTTGGCCAGATGGTATCCAATCTCACTGCAACCAACGATTACCGCAAACATCAGATGTGGTTCACTTCTCTATGGACTGCCGGATATCCTGCAGGAGCCCGAAGGAATACCCCACCACATCCAGTCCCAGGCCGGCATATAGAATCTGGAGTTGGGGGTTGTCCAGGTGACAGATCACTTTTGGCACGTTGAAGATGTGGCGGGCGATCTGGGCGGTAAGAGCGTTACGGTGATCGTCATCGGACAAGGCCAAAAAGATGTCCGTGGTATCTACGCCGGCCAACTGCAGGTAGTCCTGCATGGTGGGCTCTATGGTCAGCACAACTTCCACACCGGGGATGTCGGACACGGATTCCAAGCATTCGCGGTCGCGGGACAGAATGGTGATTTCCGTGCCGTTGCCAGCCAAGTCTGGTACCAGGGTGGTGGTTAATCTACCGCATCCCAGAATCAATACCCGCATGGAGCAGCCTTAGGCAAGCACTGGGGTAGGGGCGCGTTCCCGCCAGAAAATGACCTGACAAGGAGCATTGTTGAAGATGTAGCTGGAGGTCGTTCCCAAGGTGCAGGAGCCAAAGCGCCGGCGGTAGGGGACCCCCAGGATGACTGCGTCCATCTGSCGGTCTTCGGCCTCCATGACTATGGCAGGTCCGGCGTGTCTGGCTCTTAAGGACCTGGCGTGGACGTCCTTCAACTTTTCTTCAGAGGCGATAACTTCGATACGGGCCAGGATCTCCTCGCCCCGATCGGTGGCCTCGCCAATCTCCGATTCCAAGGGCATCTCCAAAGGTACTTCAATGACGTAGACCGCGTGGAGGTGGGCTTTGGATTGGCGCGCCAACTGGCAAGCCCAGCGAAATACGTGCTCACTGGCCTTGTCTCCATTGACCGGCACCAGGATTCGATTAGCGTCGAATTTAACTCCGGACACACAGCCTCCAAGACTGGCAGCGATTGACGCAGTGAAACGTCAACGGCAGATTATAAACACTGAGTGCGGGCAAATCAAGCATGAATCGCGACCGTTCAAAACGAATCGGGCTGGACTGAGGATTGTGGCGAATCATGAAATAGCATAGGGCATCGAAAGTGAGTGACTTTGAGCGGAGATTGAGATCTGCCGGAATCTGACGCGCGGCATCGAATCAACTCGCGGTGCGCACCTCGCTCCTTTCTGTTGGAACAGGGGGTGGTAGGTCACGGGCCAGATCGTACAGGTGGCCTACATGCTCGTTGGTGCCGGCTACGATCAAAACGTCGCCAGGCTTGATCTCCTCATCATTGGCCGGATGCAACACGTAACTGCGGCCCCGCCGTATGGCCAAGACGGAGATATCGTACTTGTTCCCAGATCCTCCGCCTAGGCCCACTTCTTGCAGAGTATGGCGAAACATCTCCTCTGGGGGATGGACCTTGGTGATGCCGAAGTTGGGGATGATCGGCATGTAGTCCACCACGCCGGAGTCGAAACCGACGTGGGCTGCCCGGCGGGCGCTTTCCATCTCGGGGAAAACTACTTTGTCGGCGCCTATTCTTTCAAGAATATCTCCGTGCAACTCGTCCGCTGCCCTGGCGATGATAAAGGGCAGACCGATGCTTTTAAGAAGAGAAGTAACCAGGATGCTGCCCTGGGCGTTGTCGTTGCCCAAGGCCACGACCGCCACGTCGAAGTCGGCCACGTCCAACTCTTTTAGCACCGATTCGTTGGTGGCGTCCGCTCTGACCGCATAGGTTACGTGGCCCAACGTATCCTGAATCTTAGCTTCGTCGATATCGATCGCCAAGACATCGTGACCCGATTGGAACAGTTCACGGGCCACTGTGGCGCCAAAACGGCCCAAACCGATGACGCAGACTTGTTTCTTCACCAATTCCCTCCGTTATCCTGGCACTAGCCTATTTTAACCCTTTCCCGGACAAAGCGGTATACCGTGGCCTCCTCCCTGGGGACCAATGTCAATGCCAGCGTCACCGGGCCCAATCTACCGACAAACATCGCCACCATGAATATAGCCTTTCCGCCGACGGTGAGATCAGGCACGATCCCCGTTGAAGCTCCAGTGGTGCCCAAGGCGGAAACCGTGTCGAACAGCAGGTCCACGAACGAGATACCCTTTTCGATCAAGACGTCCCTTTCCGTTAATGTCAGGATCGCTACCAGCAGCATGGAGAGCCCAATACCCAAAACGGCCACGGCCAAAGCTCTATGAAGCTGGGATTGATGGATCTCGCGCCCAAATGCTTCGGCATGGGAGCGGCCCCGCAAGGAAGAAACCACCGCGGCGACGATTACAGCGAAAGTAACGACCTTGATCCCGCCGGCCACAGAGCCCGCACCACCACCGATGAACATCAATCCTGTATAGGTCAGCTTGGTAATGTCTCGAACATCACCGAAGTCTATCGTGGTAAACCCTGCCGTTCTGCCGCTGGCCGAGCCGAATACCGCTCCCGTCACCCGGTCCACCCAATTCAAGCTGCCCAGAGTCTCTGGATTAGAAAATTCCGCTATAAGCAGCACACCGGCGCCAAATCCCCACAGGGCCAGGCTAGTGACGACCACGAGTTTGGCGTCCAGGCCCAACCGGGGGAATCGCCGGTTACGGTAGATGTCCAACAGCACGGTCCATCCCAAGCCTCCCAAGACTATCAGGACCGTGGTCATGAGTAGCAGGATGGGGTTGGTGGCGAACCTAGCTAAGCTGCTACCCGTGGGTAACTCCGGCAAGATATTGAACCCGGCATTATTGAATGCCGATACCGACAAGAAAGTGGAGTTCCACAATGACTCCCCAAATCCCATCCCGTCCAGGCCCTGCACCTGCCAGAAGATGCCCATAGTCCCCAAGACGTACAGAGCGAACACCATCAGCACAACGTTGCGGCCGATACGTCTCAGCCCCTGCATTCCTTCCACTCCCACCGTGTCACGCATAAACCCGCTGGACATCAACCGTTCCTGGAGAGTAGACCGCTGTCCGATCACTAATAACAGGAAGGTGCTGACCACCATGAATCCCAGCCCCCCGACCAACATCAACAGGAATATAACGCCTTGTCCAAATACGCTCCAATAAGTGCTGGTCGGCACCACCGTGTGGCCGGTGACGGTTACGGCGGATATGGCCGTGAAGAAGGAGATATCCAAGGAAGTGAATTCGTTTTGATGATTGGCGATGGGCAGCGCCAAAAGTAGGCCGCCAACTATAATTAAGAGAACGAAGCCCAAGAGGAGGATATAAGGAGTGCTCAAAGCCCGGGGAGGTCTTCGGTCGGGCGCGAAGTGGGCCACCGACCGTCGCACGTCTCTGGGCCGTGTCTGACGGATCACTGTCTCTCTGGGCCTGGACCTACGGTTTAGCAACAGTCTATTTCCGGAAGACTAAAATCTGTGGGTTGGCCCGGTCTCGGGGCGTCAAGAACATAACTTGATCCAGAGCCATCCCGGTCACGCAAAAACGCGCAAAAGCTCGGCAGTTAAATAAAGGAAGAACTGTGAGAAGTTGGGGGGACATTTCGGTGCGTTTTTGTGGTTAGATCGACGAAGCGTACGCCGCAGTGGAACGGCCGGTCAGGATGACCTCTAGCGAATCAGTGGGATTCTAGTAGCTTGTGGCCGGCAAGTCAATAACCAGGGAGGGCCAATCTCCGAGAAATGAACCGGCGCCCCAGAGATACAAGTGCGTTCGCTGCGGCGGCGTCTATCCTAAAACGTATCTATGCTAAGATGTTTGGCAAGTCCAAGCACATCCGAGGTGACTATTTATGGCGGAAGCCAGGCGACACGTGGAGTTGCGCTACGACCCGAAGGAGATCGACCGTAAGTGGCAAGATCGGTGGGATAAAGACGGTTTGCATCGGGTAGACAACGACGATCCCCGGCCCAAGTGGTACGAAATGACGATGTACCCCTATCCGTCCGGGGATCTGCATATCGGCCACTGGTACGCCATGGCTCCTGCCGACTGTCACGCCCGTTTCCGGCGGATGCAGGGATACAACGTCCTTCATCCCATCGGTTTCGACGCCTTCGGATTGCCGGCGGAGAATGCCGCGATAAGCCGGGGAGTTCATCCCTATTCCTGGACCATGAGCAACATCGAAAACATGCGCAAGCAGCTCCGTTCCATCGGGGCGATCTACGATTGGGACCGGGAGATCGTTTGCTGCCTGCCCGAGTATTACCGCTGGAACCAGTGGCTCTTCCTCAAGTTCTTCCATCAGGGCTTGGCCTATCGTGCGAAAGCCCCGGTTGTGTGGTGCCCCTCCTGTCAGACCGTGCTGGCCAACGAGCAAGTGATCAATGGGAACTGCGAGCGGTGTGGTACGACCATCACGCGAAGGGACCTGGAGCAGTGGTTCTTCCGCATCACTCAGTACGCCGACCGGTTGTTGGACTTCAGCGGTCTGTTGGACTGGCCCAACAAGATATTGACCATGCAAACGAACTGGATCGGCCGAAGCGAGGGAGTGGAAATCTCCTTCGATATTTCAGACAAGGGCTTGGAACAAAAGGACATCTCCACTTTCACCACCCGCRTCGACACGATATTTGGCGTTACATTCATCGTGTTGGCGCCCGAGCATCCCTTGGTARCGGACTTGACCACCGAGGAACATCGCGAAGCCGTTRAAGTTTACATTGACCGAGCCCGGAAGACCTCGGAGATCGACCGGCTGTCCACGGAAACCGACAAGACTGGGGTGTTCACTGGATCGTACGCGATCAACCGGCTCAACGGTGAGAAGGTGCCGATCTATATCGGAGACTACGTGTTGATGACGTACGGGACCGGAGCAGTCATGGGGGTGCCGGCCCACGACTCTCGGGACTTCGTTTTCGCCCAGAAATACCGGTTACCCGTCCGCATCGTCGTGGCGCCCATTTCCTGGGATGGCAGCGAATTGACCGAAGCCTACCTGGGCGGCGGATTCATGACCAACTCGGAGGCTTACGACGGTATGACCGACGAGGAAGGAATCGAGGCCATYTCCGCGKACATCGAGAAAAAGGGGTGGGGTAGCCGCACCGTTTCCTACCGGATGCGGGACTGGCTGGTCTCTCGGCAGCGCTATTGGGGGACTCCCATACCGGTGGTGTATTGCGACAAGTGCGGCATCGTTCCGGTGCCTGAAGATGAATTGCCGGTCTTGCTGCCCACCGACGCCGAATATATCCCCACCGGCGAGGGGTCGCCCTTGGCTTCCAACGCCGGCTTTTTGAACACCACCTGTTATCGCTGTGGCGGTCCCGCCCGGCGCGAAACCGATACCATGGACACCTTCTTCGACTCCTCCTGGTATATGTTGCGGTACCTCAGTCCCGGCTACAGTGAAGGACCCTTCGACCCGGCGGTCAAGGACTGGCTGCCCGTGGACCAGTATACCGGGGGCGCCGAGCACGCGGTGATGCACCTTCTTTACTCCAGGTTCTTCATCAAAGGTCTGCACGACATGGGAGTAGTGGACTTTGAGGAGCCCTTTCTACGCCTGTTCAACCAGGGTGTGATCTTGGGAGAAGACCACGAGAAGATGAGCAAGAGCCGGGGTAACGTGGTGAACCCCGATGAAGTTGTAGAAGGTTTGGGAGCGGACGCGGTTCGCTGTTTCATGATGTTTATTGGACCGTGGGACCAAGGGGGGCCCTGGAGCGAGGTCGGCATCAACGGCGTCGCCCGCTGGCTGAACCGGGTCTGGGACATCGTGGYCCGGGACCCAGCCGACTTGGATGGGGAGCGTCAAGAGGTGGCCCGGGCTACAGCTATAACCGATGACAAAAGGCGAGAGACGCTGCGCGTCCTACATCAAACCATTCGAAGGTGCCACAACGACCTGGACAGATTCAAGTTCAACACCGCCATCGCCAGTCTGATGGAGCTTGCTAATCACTTGAATCGGGTTTGGGCGGAATCCAGCATCGATTCGGCCACCTGGCGGGAGTGCATAGAGAACTTCCTGCTCATGCTGGCGCCTATCGCCCCCCACGTCACTGAGGAGTTGTGGGAGCGCACCGGCCATGCCTACAGTATCCACCAGCAAGCGTTTCCCAGCTGGGACGATGACCTGGCCGCCGAGGATACCATCACGTTAGTGGTGCAGGTCAACGGCAAAGTGCGCGACAAGCTGGAAGTACCCGCCGGTATCGAAGAGGCCGCGGCCCAGGAACTAGCTCTGGCCAGCCCCCGGGTCAAGTCTTATACCGACGGCAAATYGGTGAGCAAGACCATCTTCGTCCCCGGACGCCTGGTCAATTTGGTGGTGCAGTAGGCCTCTAGCGATCATGCACGTAATTAACGACGATGGCTCCAATGCCGTGAAACTGACATYCCTTGAAGGGTCGATTGGAAGGTCTTCCTGGTCGCCTGACGGTTCAAAAATARCATATCAAAGTGGCGGGGATATTTACGTCCTAAACTCTGACGGAACCAATATCGTGATGCTTACTGATAACTCTGGGAAAATCAACGCTCGTGATGCAAACCCTTTCTGGTCGCCAGACGGAACCTATATCGCATTTGACAGATCCCGCGACACCGGTCCCGGCGGATGGGATATCTACGTGATGAAATCTGACGGTTCTAACCAGGTCCAAATCACCAGTGGCARCTCGGCCGTCAACCCCGATTGGGGACAATAGCGCAGCGGGCATCAGCCATGGACGAGAGCCACCGTTTGATCAGCACCTCCAATCCATCTCCACCCACCCAACCCTGTGCTAAACTGTGGCAACCAAATTTGATTCCAATTTATCCTTAGAGGGAGGGTGCGAGATGACGACACAGGTACAACCCCAGGACAAAACCGTAAACGCCAACGGGCTGAGCCTGCACTACTTGGATTGGGGCAACACCGGGAAGCCTACGCTGGTTATGATCCACGGTCTTAGGGGCCATGCCCATTCCTGGGACGACGTTTCAACATCCCTCTGCCAGGACTTCCACGTTCTCTCCCTGGACCAACGGGGAAGGGGAGACACCGATTGGGCTCCGGACGGCGACTATGACACAGATGCCTACGTGGCCGACTTGGAAGGCTTCTGCGATGCCCTGGGTCTTAACTCATTCATCCTCTGCGGCCATTCTATGGGGGCCCGCAACGGTATGACTTTCGCTTCCCGCCACCCGGAGAAGCTGGTAAAGCTCATCTTGGTCGACATGGGTCCCGACATTAACCGGGAGGGTGGCCAGCGCATCAGCCGTGAACTCGTTGAGGTTCCCGAGGAGTTCGACTCCTTTGAGGCCGTGGTCGAGTACATGACCAAGCAGAACCGCTTCGCTTCCGATGCCGTTATACGCCGACGGCTAACCTATGCCACCAAGCTGCTCTCCAACGGAAAGATTGGCTGGAAATACGATCTGGCCATACGGGAGGCGCGCCGTCAAGGAACAGTGCCGCCAAACCAGGACCTGTGGCCTGAGATCCCTAAAATCAACTGCCCGACCTTGATTGTTCGAGGCGCCGAGACCGACATCCTCACCGTCGAAACGGCTCAACGTATGGTAGAAGTGATGCCCAAGGCCCAGATCGCGGAGATCCCCCGGTCCGGACACATGGTCTTCGAAGACAATCCCTCCGACTTTAACGCCGCCGTCGGTGCTTTTCTAAAATAAACTCCYTTTGATCAGTGCATATCCCCATGACAAAAGCCCCCCTTTCGTCAAGGGGGGTTGGGGGGATTTCTCACATCTCCCATCACCCGCATCCGTCAGAGTCAGAATCAGCAATCTCTCTAAACACAGGTGTCMCATGACTCAACCAGCCGCAGACAAAAGTATCGCCATGAGCATTCAGGGAATCACCGAAGGAACGTTGCCGGAAGGGCAGACCGGGGAACCTCTGGTCATCCAAACCAGCCGGGGCGACATCCCCATTATCGTGCACCGGGCCGAAGAGGCCAAACTTGGAGTGGTCTGGGTGTGCGGAGCCCGGGGTGGATTTGGCGGGCCGGGACCAGGCACCTACATGCGGCTGGCCGAGCAGTTCACCGGGCAGGGAATAACGTCGCTGCGGCTGGATTACCGGGACCCTAACAATCTGCCCGAATGCGTTTTGGACCTGATGGCCGGAGTCGCTTACTTCAAGGGGCAGGATTACGAGCCGGTCGTAGTGGTGGGGCACTCCTTCGGRGGGGCGGTGGTCATCGCAGGCGGCGCGGTGAATTCCCACGTCAAAGGGGTGGTATGCCTTTCGYCCCAGACCTACGGCTCCGAGGCGGTGGGTCAATTATCGCCGCGGCCTCTCCTATTGGTTCACGGAAAGAGCGATACCCGTCTTTCCTTTTCCTGCTCCCAGCAGATCTACGGCCGGGCGTTGGAGCCGAAACAACTCGTACTCTATGATGGCGCGGAACACCGTTTGGAGGAATGCCGGGACGACCTGGARCAACTGCTTAGCGATTGGATACCGGCCACTCTCGCCGCACCGGTAACGATAGAATAAAGGCGATCGACTAAAAGCGAGGAATACCATGCTGGAYATGATTATCCGTGGGGGYCAGGTGGTTGCGCCGGAAGGGGCCTCGGACCTGGACGTTGGAATTCAGGATGGGCGCATCGYCGTTGTCGCYGCGCCGGGAACGCTGGGTGGCGAAGCAGGTAGAATGATCGACGCGACCGGAATGATAGTGCTTCCCGGCGGGATCGAGCCGCACACCCACATCGGAATCCCCGTCCCCAAACTATGGGCCGGGCGGTCTGAGGTTATCACCCAACCGCCCGAAGCCGCCAGCCGGGCCGCTGCCTTTGGTGGTGTTACCACGTTGATCGACTTCGCCGGAAAACTGGCGATAACACCCGGAGAATCCCCAACCACCGACCCTATCATGAAGCAGATTGAGGAACGCCGCGAAGCTTTCGCCGGTCATTCCTACACCGATTTCGCTTTCCATTTCATCCTGGCCGGGGCTACTTCCCCAGCTACGATCGGGCAGATAGGGGAGGCCATTCAGAACGGCGTCGCCAGCTTCAAGATTTTCACCACCTTTAATGCCGCCCGCACGCCCTACGGTCACCTGTGGGAGATATTTCAGCAGGTGTCGCATCATGGTGGCATCATGGCCGTCCATGCCGAAGACGACGACATTGTGACCTACATGGAGGAGAAGCTTAAACGGGAAGGCCGGGACCAGGGTTACAATCTCCATCTGGTCCACAACAATATCTCGGAAGACATAGCCTTTCGCCAGATACTTCGTCTGGCCAAGCATACCGAAACGGGGATCTACTTCGTCCACACCACGGCCAAAGAAGGAGTGGCGGCCATCRCCGAGGCCAGGCTTCAGCAGCAACCGGTGTACGGCGAGGCCCTGCACAACTACCTGGAGTTCACCTGCGAGGACTACCAGAAACCCATCGGCACGGCTATCCACACCTACCCTGCCATCAAATACCCCGACGACCGGGACGCCCTGCAGGAAGGCCTGGCGGATGGCTCTCTGTGCACCACCGCCACCGACGAGTACACCACTTATAAAGACGTAAAGATGTCCGGCAACACGATTGAAACAGTGTGCGGCGGGCACAACGGAATCGAAACCCGGCTGCCGGTAACCTACACCAAGCTGGTGGCSACCGGCNNCGRAKMYSRCNTKGAGNGKTTCNGMCKYYMTCNAMGYSCWGBMNCGMGGMYRASNTMCWSSNCATGTMSYSRCRMWMKRKCKYSAWMSCRKYSNGCARCGWSRCCSRSWTCSKCRKCKMKGMKSCCAAKKYGAWYRMNGMAACTCACGCTGGATGATCTGCACTCCGACTCGGACTACTCCATATGGGAGGGGTTCGAGTGTCAGGGCTATCCGGTGATGACGATCTTAAGGGGCAAAGTGATAGTTGAAGACGGCAAGTTATCGGGTGACACGCCAGACGGCCGATGGCTGAGCCGGAAGGTCTCCCCCGGCATCCTGGCCCGGCCGGGGTGCTGAAATACTTGAAGGGTTTAGCCGATCTCCCGAACCAATTCTTCGACCCGTAGCTGAACCTGATYCCAGAGCTTACCGGCGGATTCATCATCCAGGCCCGGGGNTGTCGGGGATGTCCCAGAACACTACATTGGCACCTTCTTTTAGGTAATCAGGCCACTCAGCTTTATCGTGGATTATTATCGCCAGGTCCATATCGTCGATCATCTCGGGTGTTAGCTGGAGCCTATCCCGTTCCGAATGGTCTACTCCAAGCCTGGTTTTGATATATTCCACTGGGCGTAGGTTTCGAATGTCTTTCAGCTTGCTGCTTGGGCGTTGCGCGACTGATTCGGCGACACCGATACCGGCACAGTAAGACTCATGCTTTGAAAGCTGTTCAAAGCGAACCTGGGCCACTTGGCTYCTACCAACGTTAGCCTTACACACAAACAGTACTTTCATCGGTTTAATTATTCCTTAGCCAGTAATACTTAACCGTGGAGCGTTTCCTGGAACGGGCCAACGATTCCGAGGGTCAAAATACGAAAGGACGGCGCGACTTATTTAAGTAGCGGCACTRCCTCTCGGGCGATCCGTTCGATYTGTTCTACGTCAGGCCARGTTGGACCTAGGATCATGGTTTTGGCCCCGGCGTCGATAAACCCTTGAATCTTGGCGGCGCAYTCCTCCGCCGAACCGAAAACGCAATTGTTGTCAACGTCGTACTGCGGGCCGTAGTAAGCGTGRGTGAATTCGACAAGGGCCTGGCGGCATTTCTCCCGGTCTTGGTCAACGTAGACGTATGCCAACCGTCCCGARTCCAGCGAATCGGGGTCTTTCCCTGCCGCTTGAGCGTAGTCTTTCACCTTTTGCCATGTCTGGCGGTAGGCGTCGTTGTCGCCGCTGCCGCCGCCYACCCAACCGTCAGCCAGTTCGGCGCTACGTTTCAATGCACCCTCGGCGGAGCCGCCGAACCAGATTGGGATGCCTGGCTTTTGGACCGGTTTGGGTAGTACGGTCACGTTGTCCATGTCGTAATACCGGCCGTGGTGGGTAACATTATCTTCGGTCCAGAGTTYGCGCATCAACGCCAGGCTTTCTCGGAACCGGCTGACCCGCCGCTCCCGGTCGATGCCCATAGGGCCGAACTCGAAATCCCTTCCTCCCAAAGAAATACCCAAAGTAAGGCGGCCTCCGGACAGGTGGTCAAGGGTGGCGGCGGTTTTTGCCAGTTGCACCGGGTTCCTGAAAAGAAATAGCAATACCGAAGTCCCCAGCCGGATCCGGTTGGTGACGGCCGCGGCGCAGGTTAGCAAGGTCATGGGCTCCAGGATGTTGATGTCGTGAAAAATACGGTCTATCACCCACARRGAGTCGAATCCCAGTTCATCCGCCCGGCGGAAAAACTGGGTAAAATCTTGCATCGATGGCGGCGTACCGGCGAAACATCCGGGTACCAGCAATCCTATTTTGGCTTCTGTTGTCATGTCCTACTCCTTAGGGAAATATCGGCCACTGCTTGCGTTCGCCTAGCCGCCGCCATTATAAGATTGGCATATCAGGCTGGCAACGCTCCGGTTCGTGGCTGCTTATCAGGATAAGGCCCATCTGTTTCTCCCAGCATGGTAAAATCTTGTCACCGGTCCGGKAGTGGACCGGATGATGGAGGGAAAARCCGATGGCTTCGAATATAGTATTAGCAACTGAGAAATTTAATGTGGTGGGCACCAGGCCCATCCGCCACGATGGAACGGAAAAAGTCACTGGGCAAGCCCAATACGGGGCCGACATACATCTGCCCGGGATGCTCCACGGCCGGATACTGCGCAGCCCACATGCCCATGCCCGCATCAAGGGAATCGACCCCAGCCGGGCCCTGGCGCTCCCCGGCGTCAGGGYGGTGGTGACCGGTGCCGACATGCCGGACCACGCGGGGAGGGTCATGGACCTSGGCGAGGGGGCCATGACCAATACCAGGTTCCTCAGCAACAACTGCATGGCCACCGAAAAAGCGCTCTACAAAGGTCACGCCGTGGCGGCACTGGCGGCCACCTCCGGCCACATCGCCGAAGCAGCATTGGCGMTGATCGACGTGGACTACGAGGTATTGCCTGCCGTGGTCGACGTACTAGATGCGATGAAAGACGACGCCCCGATCCTGCACGAGCGGCTGGCCAACGTCACCAACGTCAATATCCGTCCCGGCGGACTACGGTCCGAGGATGACGACGGCAAAGCGACTAACGTGGCYAACCACTTCTTCTTCGAGCTGGGTGACCTGGACAAAGGGTTCCAAGAAGCCGATCTGGTGGTGGAGCGGGAATTCCGCACCGCGTCGGTGCACCAGGGTTACATCGAGCCCCACGCCGCCACCGTTCTGTGGAACGCCGACGGCAAGATGACCATCTGGTGCAGCAGCCAGGGTCACTTCAACGTCCGGGACCAGACATCCCAGATCCTGGGTGTCCCTGTGTCCAAYATCAAGGTGGTCCAAATGGAGATCGGCGGGGGCTTTGGGGGCAAGACCTTGGTTTATCTTGAGCCGGTAACCGCATTGCTGGCCAAAAAGACGGGGCATCCGGTTAAGGTCACCATGAACCGGTCCGAAGTGTTCCAAGGGACCGGCCCTACGTCGGGCGGCTACATGCGGGTAAAGATGGGCGTGACCAAAGACGGGCGAATCACCGCCGCCGACGCCACCTTGGCCTATGAAGCAGGCGCATTTCCCGGCTCCCCGGTCAGCGCGGGCAGCCAGTGCATGYTGGCCTCCTACGATATTCCCAACGGCCGCATCGAAGGTTACGACGTAGTTCTGAACAAGCCAAAAACCGCCGCCTACCGGGCGCCTGGCTCGCCGGCGGCGGCCTTCGCCGTGGAAACCGTCATCGACGAGATCTGCGAGAARCTGGGCATGGACCCGCTGGATTTCCGGTTGCTAAACGGGGCCAAAGAGGGGACCCGCCGGGTGACCGGTCCCATCAACCCGCGTATCGGCTACCTGGAGACGGTCCAGGCCGCCCGTGACCACGATCACTATTCGACTAAACTGGAAGGTCCCAACCGGGGCCGGGGCGTGGCCAGCGGTTTCTGGTTCAACGGCACTGGGCCGTCAAGCGCCACTGCCAGCGTGCTGGCCGACGGGACCGTTAGTTTGGTGGAGGGGTCGCCGGACATCGGCGGCAGCCGGACGGCGGTGGCCATGCAGCTTGCCGAAGTTCTGGGCATCGCTGCCGAAGACGTGAATCCCCAGGTGGGCGACACGGACTCGGTGGGATTTACCTCCATGACCGGGGGCAGTGGCGTCGCTTTCAAAACCGGCTGGGCTTGTTACGAAGCGGCCCATGACATTCGCCGGCAAATGATCGAGCGGGCCGCCAAGATCTGGGACGTTGCCGTTGACGACGTTGACTACACCGGTGGAGTGATAGCCCACAAGTCGGACCCCGAGTTGAAATTCACCTTTAAGCAGCTTGCCGGCCGATTGAACGGCACGGGGGGCCCCATTGTCGGCAACGCCAACGTAAACCCCACTGGCGCTGGTCCTGGCTTTGCGGTACACATCGTAGACGTGGAGGTAGACCCYGAGACCGGCAAAGTGGATATCCTCCGRTACACCGCGCTRCAGGACGYKGGAAAGGCCATCCACCCCAGCTACGTGGAAGGGCAGWTACAGGGGGGAGCGGTCCAGGGGATCGGCTGGGCATTGAACGAGGAGTACTTCTTTGACRATCAGGGCCARATGGCCAATKCCAGCTTCCTGGATTACCGCATGCCCACCAGTCTGGACCTGCCGATGATCGACACGGTGATTGTGGAAGTGGCCAACCCCACCCATCCCTACGGGGTGAGAGGGGTGGGCGAGGTATGCATCGTACCGCCCATGGCGGCCATCGCCAACGCCATCCACAACGCCGTGGGCGTTCGCATGGGCAAACTTCCCATGTCGCCCGGGAATATCCTGGAAGCCCTCTGGGACAAAAAGTAGCGTCTCCATCGCCTACTAAGGGGAGGGCTTATGCCCTCCCCTTTTTTATGCCACTTTCCGTTCGGCCGGCGAAGTCCCATTCCAGTCCGATAGAATCTCCTTCCGGCGGAGGGCATCCAATGATTGCAGGGGAGAGCACCCTGAAGCGGTAACGAACCTGATGCGGCAGATTYCCGCCAACGAGCGAAATACCGAACGGTGGTTGGTGGACATCCTTTAGACCGGTGGAAACGTAAATACTGTGATTATGAAGTGGTTGATGCTCAAGGATGGTCCCGTGGCCCGGGTCCTGTGCTTTGATCTAYGGCGGTCGTCTTGGAAGCTAGGATTGGCCTCGTGTTAGCATGGGATGTATCARCTTTAAGCCGCTTAGACAGAATATCGATGTGCCGGCCCAGCCTGGCACTTGGAGATTTAACATGCGGAACATGATTCGAAATGCTTGGCGCAGCCGGTGGGTCACCGCGGCAACCGTATTGGCGGTACTGCTGGCCGCCTGTAGCGGTGCAGCGGACCCTGGAGTTTCCAGCGGCGGCAATCCGGCCAGCGAAAAGTTAGCGCAGGATCTGTCGTTCATTCTTTATCAAGGAGCCGRCGTGCTGGGTGAAGGTAACCTCACGGTCAGCAGCCTCCAGGGCAAGCCATTGGTGCTCAATTTCTGGGCCGGACTCTGTCCCCCATGCCGCGCCGAGATGCCCGACCTCCAGGAATTCTACGAAGAAAACAAAGACCGCGTGAATCTGCTGGGTATCGACGTGGGGCAATTTYCCGGACTGGGGAACCAGGAATCCGCAAAAGCGTTACTYGAAGAATTGAATGTAACTYACCCTGCCGGTTTCACCAACGACGCCGGTGTCATGCGCGATTACAAGATTCTGGGAATGCCGACTACGGTTTTCATCGACTCTAAAGGTAAAACATTTCGCCATTGGGGCGGGGTCCTGAACAATGAAGTGTTGACCAAGGTCACGAACGAAATGTTGGAACTGGAGTCGGCCGCCTTGAATTATTAGCTTTACGATTCTTTAGTCGGACGCCGATAAAAAAACCATCAAAGCCAACTGCTTGTATTTGGGAGAAAACTCAATGGGCTCGTCAACTGACATGTCTACGTCCACGAACCATATCCAGGTGCTGCGAAGCCTGCTAWTGCCAGGCTTGATTGCCGCCGTTGCCKTGGCTGTTGCGTATGTGGGAGCTCTCATCATCGGAAAAGACAGCGGCATCGACGGTGTCAACGGATTCGTCGAGTCTCTTTCCGGCGGCTCTAGTTCCATATTGGGCGATCTGGGGCTCCTTGCGCCCCTGGGATTCGCGTTCGCCGCTGGGATGGCCTCGGCGGTTAATCCCTGTGGTTTTGCCATGCTTCCGGCCTACCTRGGCCTATACCTGGGCGACGGAGAGCAAGGCGACGTGACAATGAAAACAGGCCGCCGTCTGGGCAAGGCGCTGCTGGTGGGAGGGTCCGTCACCGCCGGGTTTATCGTACTATTTGGAACTACCGGCACCCTCATCAACCTGGGCGCCCGCACAGTTGTGGTCGGGAYCCTGCCCTGGCTGGGCCTGGCCATCGGCATCGCCCTGGCGATCRCCGGGTCCTGGATGGTGGGCGGTGGCAAGATGTATTCGGGTATCGCGGCCCGGGCTGCTTCGCATATCGGCGACCCCAACCAGGCGAGCCCTAAGGGTTACTTCCTGTTTGGGTTGAGCTATGGCACCGCGTCTTTAAGCTGYACTCTGCCAATCTTCTTGGCGGTGGTGGGGATCTCYAGCTTTGCGGTTTCCAGCCTGCTGGTTTCCCTGGGTCAGTTCCTGCTCTACGGCTTGGGAATGGGCGTGGTGATCTTGGGCTTGACCATAGGCATGGCCTTTGCCAAGGGCGCCATGGTTAAATCGGTGCGTAAGGCCCTACCCTACATCCAGCCCATCGGTTCTTGGTTGATGGTGATCGCGGGTGCTTACATCGTCTTTTACTGGCTGACTATCGGCGGGTTGCTTTAAGGAATAGACCGGCTCTTAAGCTGGCCTAGCCTGTCGGTMCCATAGGTTTGCGGKCCTTCGCYTGAAGATTGCCGTAACGCTCCGGAACCGCGCATCACTCGCCTTGTTTGGCTTTCCCATATCGGTTAGAGTGGGAGCCCGGAYGGACTTTTAGGCGTAACATCGCGGTGTTACATCGACGAGTTACTTCGAAAAGCGGCGAGGAAGTGGGTAAGCTTTTCCTTCTGGCGSCCCTAGGTTTTTTGCTGCCTTTGGCCTGCGGWSARARYCCCACGCCAACRMKYTTGCCCACCATCACYCCRGGGGTWGCYRTCATTCYCGACCCRACTCCCACCGATGTCCCCATCCCAACGCCAACCTCAAGACCTAGACTCCGACCGCCGGTAGCGGCATTTACCATCCCAGCTACAGTGGCGCCCGCGGCCACGATCAGGCCGACCGTTGCCAGGGCGCCATCTCAGTTGGCCCTGCCGCCGGCAGGCGGGGCGGTGCAATCCGAGTTGGAAGCGCGCAACGTGGCCTGGGTCTACCTRAGCCGGTGTACCCYGTTTAACCCGTCTCAACTGGCGGCTTATGRAGTTGAAAATRACTGGTATGTGCAAGCGCCGGACGCGAAGAAGTTTTTCTTCGGCATCTGGCGAATAGAATCAKCCACCGGTAAGTTGYTCCCCCATGACGTRACCGCCCGCAAATGGCAACCCTACGTGGAAACCGGATGCGACCCGGTTGCCGGACTGGGAGTGTTGCCGACAACCCCTACGCCAACGGCATCGCCGCCACCGACGCCTACTCGAACKCCAAGGCCGACGCCGACGTTGACGCCGATTCCCACGGCAACGCCCATCGTTCCCAGTACTACTGACGCAGTGGCCACCYTTTGGTCTTACTTGGTTAAGTGCTTCCCCAGTGCCGAATTGAACGATTTTAAGGCGGTGCTGGACCCGGTATCGGACCGGTACGTGGTGAAGGATGATGACGAGATTCAATACAGGGTGTGGCGGGTTGACCAGGCGGACGGGGTAATYACCCCGGAGGACATCCATGCCMGACGCCGCGACGAGACMATTAGGGGCGGCAACTGTTAGCGGCGGCTATTTGCCAGGAACGAGGTGCTAGATAGCCCTGGCGGCTACCCGGCGGTACGGCTCCGTCTGGGTTTCCACCGGTGAACGCCGCAACAGGGCATAAGCCTGGGCCAAAACAGCTTGATCCGCCCCGGAACGGTCGACCACTTTCCCATTCTCCAGGGACGCTACCGGTACGCCGTCTCTGAACACGGCCTTGTTCCCCAGAATCGCGGGCACTCTCTCACCCGGAGTCAGGATGCCCACCAGGTTTAAGGGGTCGCAGGCGGAAACCACCTCCATGTGCCCTCTGGACTGGTCTTTGTTGACCGCCCGAAGGGATTCCACCGCTTCAGGCATGGCGAACTGCTCTCCCACAAACCCAGCCACAAACCGGCCTCCTCTGATCTCGCCCCGGGCTTCCAAACGTCGATAGGTCCGAACCAATTCTCGCCAACTGGGGGCCATGGGTTCCCGGGCCAGAAGTTCCGGGAACACCACTCCATACCGCAGCAGGAGTTGGTGAGCCTTGGATTCGGCGGTCTCCGGTTCCGGGTCKACCGGTTCCAATCGGGACCATCGGCTGAAGCCACCCCGGCGGTAGGGCCGGGCGCGTTTTCTTCTTGGATCGCGGCGGCTCCGGTTTGGCGTGCCGTTGATCCGCATCCTGAGACCTTCCAAGCTATCGGAAGTGACCCGGCCATCGGCGGCCAAAAGCCACAGGGTCTCCTCCACGTCCGAAGGTAGACGGCGGGTTGTGGCGACGATGTCGGAAATAAAACAAGCTCCCTTTCTAGACAGAACGTCTAGCACTTCCGCAGCCGCTCCGGGATGTCCGGAGCCGTTCTGAGGGAGTGGGTCTAGTAGCCAATCCAAGGACTCGCGAAGGRCCAGCGTTATGGGAGTGGCCCGGGTCAAGGGTGTCGAACGATGGKACTCTCCGTTGCCGTTGGATYTGCTTTTCCCCGAGTTGCGGGATARACGTCCCCAGACGACTTCCCCACCGACGCACAGGCGGTCCAGCAAGAAGGGTTGGTATTCCATGACCCGGCAAGAAAGTAGTTCGGGTTCGATGGCGCCCGCCGCTGCTTCGAATCCTTGGAGCATCTCGATCACGTCGAGCAAACCGCCCTCGCCGCTGACTTGGGAGCTTTGGCCGACGTGCTGCCATCGAAACAGGAAACGCAAGAAGTTGGATTGGGAGACCGGCTCAATCTCCCGGCGCAGGCCGTTGATGGTCGAACGATGAATCCTGGCCAAGATGCGCCGGTCGCAAAATTCCTCTTGAGTCACGCCGRGCCGGAAACTACCTCGAAGCACTACGCCTTCGTTCTCCATCTGGGCCAGAGCTATGTTCACTGCGGAAAGAGACATCCCTAAGGTCTCGCGCATTTCTTCGGCGGTGAACGGACCCAAAGCCTCGGCCCAGCCACGKACTAGATCGAGGATCGCTTCCKCTTGTGACGATTCGGCATGCGGTTCCACGGAGATAGGGAGTTGGGCGGTTAACTCTGAATCTGGGAAGGCGGCTGCGTATGCCGCTAGCTTCTCCGTCGCCACCCAAACCGCGCCGTTATCATCTCTGATCAGCCGGTAGGCCCGGCCGACGCTCGCCAAATCTTGGAACCACTGAGTGATTTCCTGAGAACCCGTGTCCCGGCCGTTTTTCAGGGCGATCTTTTCCGGCAGTATCCCCAGGCTGAGTAACGCGTCGTGGAGTTCATCAGCGTCGCGGATTCGCGGCCAAGCGTTGTCCGATTCTTYTTGGATGGCCGCCGGATCCAGCGAAGCCAGGTCGCGGGAGTCATCGGGCAGCGCCCGGCGCAGCGACACGGCGCGGGCCCTCCGTTCTTCCAAGGGGGCGTCGTCAAGGAAGGCGTAGGGCATGGCGTTTAATATCTGGTGGGCAAAAACCGAGGGCTGGACCGTTTCTCTGCCGTAGATCTCAATCTCGCCGTTCTCRATTCGCGCCAACACCCCCTTGTGGCCTTCTATGTCCATGGCTTCGGTCAGGCAGTCGCGGATAGTTTCGAAAACCAAGGGATGGTCGGGTGGCTCGATATCTCCCGGCATGGCGTTGTCCTGGCAGGCAACCTGGGCGGGGAAAACTCCCGCCAGCAAGTCGTCGGACCTCATGCGTTGTATCGGCGCGGGGACCCGGCGGCCTCCCATATGGCGGAGYAAGGCCAAGAACCTGGTCGCGTTCCAGCGGAACCGCGTCCCAAACAGTGGAGCCTGCAGCACCGCTTGAAKCARTACGTCTTCCACGGTTTTGGACGTTAGATAGCTGAACACRTCGGTAACCGGGAACGACATGYYAGGGYCCARRGAGAAGTTMAGGCCGTCGTCGGTGGCCGATGCCTGAAGYTCGAAGTCGAAAGTKCGGCAGATACGCTTTCGCAGGGCCATTCCCCATGCCCGGTTGATGGCGGCGCCCAAGGGAGCGTGGATCACCAACTGCATCCCCCCGCTTTCGTCGAAGAACCGCTCGGCGACGATGCGGTTTGCCGTAGGCACAATGCCCAAGACTTTCTTACCCTCAACGATGTAGGCGACGATCTGCCGAGCGGCTTCCTGGGAGATCTTGGATCCCTCCATCAGCCATTCCTCGGCCTCCGGCGGGTGCTCCAACCGTTGATCTACTCCCTCTCGCAAATAGCTAACTTCTTCTGATAGCTCCCAGGTCCTACTTGGGGCCTCCCCTAGCCAGAAGGGGATCGTSGGCGACTGACCCTGGGCGTCTTCAACCCGCACTCGGCCTCTCTCCACCCGGCGAATCTTCCAGGGCGTGTTGCCCAACAGGAAAATATCTCCGGCCACGCTCTCTATGGCAAAGTCCTCGTTGACCGTGCCGACGAAAGTCTCTTCGGGTTCCGCGATAACGTCGTAATCAGCGTTGTCYGGGATGGCGCCGCCGCTGGTCAGGGCGGTTATGCGGGCCCCGCGCCGCCCTTTTAGCAGGTGGTTCACGCCGTYCCGGTGCAGGAGCGCGCCGTTCCGCCCTTGCCTGGGAGCGAACCCCTGCGACAGGATAYCCACGACGTCGTCGAACTTTTCCCTGGGCAGGTCRCGATATGGGTAGGCTTTGCGGCAAAGCTCGAACAGCGCGTCTTCGCCCCAGTCCTCGGCGGCGCAGGCCGCTACCATCTGCTGTCCCAAGATGTCCAGAGGCCAGGGCGGAATCTTCAATGCGTCCAGATTACCCTGGGCTATTCCCCTGGCCAGGGCGGCGCACTCAACCAGTTCGTCCCGGGTCAAGGGGAAAAGCCGTCCTTTGGGGGTTCCCCCAACGGTGTGCCCTGACCTTCCGATGCGCTGGAGTAGTAGGCCGATGGAACGGGGCGAGCYGATCTGGCAGACTAGTTCCACGTCTCCGATGTCGATGCCCAATTCCAGGGAGGCCGTGGCYACGCAAACCTTRACYTGGCCGTACTTCAGTTTYTCCTCGGCGGCCAGACGAGTGGCCCGGGACAGRCTGCCGTGGTGGGCYACCACGGCRTCATCCCCCATCCTTTCGGAAAGCTGATGGGAAACCCTCTCGACCAACCGCCTGGTGTTCACAAAGACCAGAGTCGTCTTGTGCTCCTCCACTAGTCGAGTGATAGCGTCCAACGTATCTGCCCAGAGCTCGTGGGTGGCGATAGGGCCCATCTCCAACTGGGGTAACTGGATTGCTAGGTCCACGGTCCGGGCGCGTCCGGTGTCGACGATCAAGCAGTTGGGTGTTCCTTCGGCGTCGATCTCCGGGTTTCCGACCAAGAATCGAGCCACTTCTTCGATGGGRCGCTGGGTGGCGGAGAGACCGATGCGGGCCACGGGGCCWTCGGCCAGCGCGCAAAGGCGCTCMACGGACAGGGRCARGTGCGAGCCGCGTTTATCGTCAGCCACGGCGTGAATCTCGTCGAGAATGAGGGTTTTGACCGATCTGAGGCCCCGCCGGCCACTTTCCGACGTCAGCAAGATGTAGAGGGACTCTGGGGTAGTAATCAGTATGTGGGGAGGCCGCTTGGCCATCCGTGCCCGCTCTGAAGCTGTGGTGTCCCCGGTGCGCACCCCGGTTCGGATCTCMGGAATGGGAGTGCCCCGCTGTTCGGCTAGGGCGGTTATCTCTTCCAGCGGAACGGCCAGGTTCTTCTTTATATCGTTGGACAAGGCCTTCAAGGGCGAAACGTAGACCACCTGGGTGGCGTCGGGTAATTCCTCCGTTATGCCCTGGCGCACCAATTGATCGATGCAGGTCAGGAAGGCGGCTAGGGTTTTACCCGAACCCGTGGGCGCCGAGATCAGAGTATGTTTGCCCTGGGCGATGGCCGGCCAGCCGGCTGCCTGGGCCTCGGTGGGCCCCTGAAACCGGCTTTGGAACCACTCTTGGATGATGGGATGGAATTGGGAGAGCGGCATGAACGAAGTTTAGCACAGGGCGGCCATCTGACTTGCACGGCTCCTGTCATACCCCAACGATTGGATTTAATTGGACTAAGAACGCGAATTGGTGAGGGGGTATTTCAGCTATACTGAGACGGTTTCAGAAGACGTGGGAACCAGAATCTGATCAAAGATGTGAATATGCCGGAAATCATTGAGTCCGCCAATAATCCATTTGGCGGCGTGGTAACCAAAGCAGACAGCCTGACCGGCGACCCGGCGGCGTTCCGGGGGCAACTTGATAACTCGTTGGAATCATGGCGCTCCCAAGGCGTATTGGTGGTTTGGTTGGAGATTTCCATCGCCAAGGCCGCCCTGGTTCCGATAGCCGTGGAGGCCGGGTTTTCCTACCACCATGCTGGGGAAGACTACCTGTTGCTGACCTGCGCGTTAAGAGAGGGTTCCCACATTCCTCCCTAYGCCTCCCACTACATCGGGGCCGGCGGGATCGTACTCACCGAATCGAACGACCTGCTGGTGGTGCGGGAGAAGGTTGGCTACCGGGGAAGGACCCCAACATTGAAACTGCCGGGCGGCGCATTGGTGGCCGGGGAGCATCTGGCGGAAGCCGTTGTCCGGGAGGTTTTGGAAGAGACCGGAGTTGAGTCCCAGTTCGAGTCGGTGGTCTGCTTCCGGCACTGGCACGGCTACCGGTACGGCAAATCGGACATCTATTTCGTTTGCCGGTTGCGGCCCCTGACCACCGAGATCACCATGCAGGCCGAGGAGATCCAGGAATGTCTTTGGATGCCCGTCCAGGAGTTTCTGAACAACGAAAACGTAGGTGAATTCAACAAGTGGATCGTCCGGGCAGGCATCGAGCAACCGGGCATGGTCCTTACYGCCGTGGACGGCTTTCCCGACGCCGACCGCCGGGAGTTCTTCGCGCCCCTAAGCTAAGRGTAATCCCGYYCTCGGTCTCTCCCCAAYCGGCCCAGTTGACACCGGCACCCGTAGCCTTTCCTTACAATCCTTTTTAGTTCTCTCCACGCGGATCCACCCGCGGCCSCTTTCTTAAAGTCTGGCCGATTTATTCGGTACCCCTCGTCCTCCAAACTTGGGTTATCTAGAAGACCAGCGTTTTCTAGAACAGACTATTTTATTGACCCAAACGATGTAGGTCTCGCTATTTGCAACCGTACATAATCGCCCTTCAGTAACCCAATTTAATGAAGTCATCATCCTGTATYTTCATCTAAATTTCCGATTTGATTAAACTTATCTYTGCGTAGTAATGTTCGAAAGGCTAGTTTAAATSGATACGTGGGATCAATGTTAGTCACTGAAKAATGAATGTGAATTATGGGGTACCTAATGGGTATGTAARACTAAATRGTACAGATTAACTTGAATACTCATAAGCCGCAAAAATGTGGTGACCTAATAAAGATAACCAATGGCGTCAAGTTGAGGCACTCGTTCTGAGTTAGGGTACCCAAGATAATGGTTACCCATGAAATCACAGGTAGGGTAAAAATGCGRGTGGTGGGTTCGCTGTTGGAATCAGGGGWGGGGCTAAGCGGGATGTCAAAWTTAGAAGCGCGTTATCGCCGGATGGACGAGTGTTTGCGTTACCCGGAAAGTGGTCGAGGCAGTTGACGCGGCRGTGATTTTACCGGCGATGGCATATGACTTGTGGACCAGATCCATCGCTACCGTACGGCCTGAATCCGGGCGATATGATGCCCGGCTCTATCCGCTAAGGACGACGAACGATATCGCCCGATTCCTCGTCTYTAGACGAAGATGTCCAGTGGAAGAAACGCGGACACCACGAAGTTGGGTACGTCCACCACCTGGCTTACTTTCAGGTCCACCGCCACGCTGCAGATGCAATACGCTTGTTCGCGGGACCAACCCCGTTCCATGAGCAGTTGAATCATGGTCAGTAGAGCATTTCGTGCCGCCAGGGTAGCGTTCTCCGATTCGTTAACGCCGTCAGCGATGCACATGCCGGTAGACGCTATGAACCGGCGCGGCGCCGCCATCTCCGGAGTGGTGAAATAGTCGTCTCGTTCGAAGATGGGGAACCTCAAGTTTCGCCGGGCTGCTTCTCCTTTACGGACCTGGAAGTTGACGTGCAGGGTGCAGTCCATCTCCACTGCCGTACCGCAACACTCGGAATCTCCCTGGGCGAAATGGGCGTCCCCGGCGGAAAARARCGCTCCCGGTGTGAACACCGGCAACAATAGTCTGGTTCCGGCGGTCAGTTGTTTGATGTCCAAGTTGCCGCCGTGCTCCCGTGGGGGAATGGTGCGAAGCGCCTCGGATGCGATAGGTTCCTGGGCCGGGACGGCATCGTTAGGCTCTGGGCCCAACACTGCGCCGCCTCTCTGGAGCAGTTCGTCTTCTCGCAAGAAGATCTCCCGGAGCAACTCCCTGGACGGGGCAACCCCTATGGTGCCCATGAAAGGCGCTCCGGGGATCCGGACACCGGGGAGGTCCGGCGACTCGGCATAGCCGTCTTCGATGATCCAATGGACGATGTAAGGTTCCAGGAACACGTCTCTTAGGAACCCGAATCCGGGGATGATGGTAGTGAATCCCCAGGCCGCCGGTTCGATCTCGAGGATGTTTACCTCTAGAAGGTCGCCCGGTTCGGCCCCATTGACGAACACAGGGCCGGTTAGTGGATGCACCACGTTGAGGTTCAGATTGTTCAGGTCGCCGGCGCGGGAACTTGGCTTCACCTCTCCATCAAAGGCGTTCCTGGTCTGAAGMACGACCTCTTCGCCAGGGTCGGCGGTAAGGGCTGGGGTGATGTCAGGATGCCAACGGTTGTGCCCTTTGGCCGGTTCGTCTCCGCACCGCTTGGTGTAATCAAGCTCAATGCTTTTCATAGCGTCCTCSCAGGGTGTTTTCGCACCGTATCTTCGAAATCGTGGATCAGGCTAAGCCCCCNGCATTATAGTCTAATGATTATCGGGAACCCAGGGTCTTACACCAAGTACCCTAGCCAGATRCCTTGGCGCCGATGGGAACCAAAGCCGAACACGACGTAGAGCTTCGCATTGACTATTGGCCACGCCTGTAATTACAATTTCCGACGCCCTATTAAGTTCGGATAATATCAGCCCATCAAYATTCGKAGGAATTGGAATTGTATAAGTATATTTTCCTGGCGGCCCTACTCCCGATGGCATTGATCATTGCCGCCTGTACAACCGAGGTAGAGATCGASAAAATTGTTGAGGTGACTCGGGAAGTTCCCGTTGCCGCGGCTCCGGTTTCCGCCGAACCGAGGGAACTGAACCTCTTGGTAGGGGCAGGCCGGGATACTGAGRCTATAATGGCTTTCTTCCCGCGAAACCTGAGAGTAAGGGTWGGAGACACCGTCACCTGGAAGATCGACAGCGATGAGATCCATACGGTAACGTTCTTGCCGGAGGGGGCGCGAGTCCCGGAATTCTTTTCATCGATCCMTGGCGAGGAGCCCGGCAATTTCATGATGAACCCGCAAGTCGCATTTCCGACTAGGTTGCCCGGGGCCGGCGTGGAAAGCTACGACGGCGCAGGTTTCTTCACTTCAGGGATACTCTCAGAGATCCCCCAAGGACCCCCAGGGACTCCGCCCAATGACCGGATAACCCTGACCTTTGCCCAAGCGGGTACGTTCAATTACCTTTGCCTGATTCATCCTGGCAATATGACCGGCACAGTTGAGGTCCTGGCCGCCGATGCGCCGGTGGTGGCGCCCTCGCAAGGGGACATCGACGCCCAAGCCAAGCAAGAATCGGGAACAGCGCAAGCCAGGCTGAATTTGGCTCGGCAGCAGGCTGAAGGGCAGGCCGAAGGACTCGCCAACTTCATGTTCCATAGCGACGTGGCCGCCGACGGTAACGACAGTTGGCAGGTCAAGGCCGGGGCTACCGAGATGGTGACTGGTGACATGAACACCCAGATYCTAGAGTTCTTCCCCCAGGACATCACCATCAAATCGGGCGACACGGTGGTGTGGCGRTCCGACTTTTTCCACAGCATCACCTTCGACCCGGCCCCCGAACCGGCGCCYTTCGTGATTCCGGAACCCCAGCCCCAGGGGCCGCCCCTGCTCCGTCAAAGCAATGCGGCGTTCCGGCCGGCCAAGCCGTCGCCCGTGTTTGACCCAGCCCAATACTTTAATTCGGCCGATCTGGGACCGTTCAGCGTTTCCGGAAACAGTTGGTYGCTGAAGTTCGATAAACCCGGCACCTACAAGTATTTCTGCATTTTCCACCGAGAGCAGGGTATGGAGGGCACGGTAACCGTCACCGAAAGAAACGTTTCCCTGGTATCGGCGCTGGATCCCGGCGCGAATGAATTTCCTGAAGGATTGGCGGTAGACCGGGACGGGAACATCTACGTAAGCATGGCTTTCACGGGAGAGATCAAGAAGATCACGACCGATGGGGATGTTTCAACCTTCGCGGAATTGCCCGCTCCTGGCGAGGGCTTCATGCTGGGCATGGAATTCAGCTCCAACGGAGATCTGTACGTTGSCATGGCTAGCTTCATCCCCGAAACCCATGGGGTGTGGAAGGTCAGCGCCGACGGCAGCGACGCCGAGCGATTTGCCGCTCTGGATCCCACCAAGTTACCCAACGTGGTCACTTTCGATAGCAAYGGCGATCTCTTCGTGTCGGACACTATCGGAGGTAGTATYTGGAAGATCGACCAGAGCGGTAACGCCGTCACYTGGAAGGAAGACCCGCTACTTCTGGGAATAATTCCCATAGTTTCCCCGCTGGGCATACCCCTGGGGGCCAACGGTTTGGCCTTCGACGCGGCTGGAGAGAACCTCTACGTGGCGGTCACCGAACATGGCCGTATCGTCCGGATCCCAGTGAGCGTCGCCGGGAGCGCCGGGAACGTCGAAGATTTCGTGGAAGACTTGGACAAGATTGGATTTCCCGACGGCATGGTCCTTGGTAAAGATGGAAACCTATATGTGGCGGTGGTGGGGAACGACCGGGTGATTAGCATATCTCCACAGGGCGACATCACGACTCTGGATGAGGGCAGCCCGTTGCAGAACCCTTCCGACTTGAGGTTCGGCGTGGGAGAAAACTCCGACACATTGTACGTGGCCAACTTCTCCCTGTTCCGTTTGCTGGGTTTGGTCCCGGGTACTCCCAGGCCCGGGGTGTTGAAATTACCGGTAGAATCCCCATAATGGGCTGTGGTATCAACTGGTTGGTGTGACGAAGGGTGGGATGTATGCGGCGGTGGCCACGGTGGTYCGCGAGACAATTTCTTTGGCTAGCTCTGGTCTTGGGTTTGGCCGTCGCGATCGCCGCCTGTACTACAAGAATCGAAACGATCCGTGAGATCGAGGTAACTCGGATAGTTGAGGTAGGAGCCGCGGCGACGCCACTACCACCGGCCGAGGCCCGATTGCTAACGGTTTTGGTGGGCGCCGGGACGGACACGGTCGCGGTAAACGCATTCCTYCNGTCCAGCGKGACCATCCSCGCCGGCGACACGATAATGTGGGAGTKGAACCACCCGGAAGAATTTCACACCACCGTATTTCTTTCCGGCGCCAAGACTCCACCCGTATTCGTTCCCGTGCCGGGCGGCGAGCCCAACGAACTGCAGGTTAACCAGAAATTAGCCTTTCCAACCAATGGTCCGACCAAGCCGGCTTTAGTGTACGACGGCACCGGCTTTCACACCTCGGGAATCATGTACAATTTTCCGGCCGGGCCGCCGGGAGTACCCCCCAACTATGACCTCCGGCTCACCTTCAGCAMGCCCGGGACTTACGAATATCTTTGCGTGCTCCATCCTCCGATGAAGGCTACAGTCACGGTAGTAGCGGCCAATGRCCCCGACGTTCCTACCCAAGCCGAGATAAACGCTCAAGCCAAGAAGGAAGAGGACATCCTCAAAGCTRAGATTGACCGGTTAGTCGTCGCCGGAGCGAGCGCCASGAGCGAACTGGGTCCCGGTGGCACGACGATATGGCACGTGCAAGCCGGCGCCGCCGGTGACCCGCCCACCGCTCAGGCTTTCGACTTCTTGCCGGGGGATATCACGGTCCAGGAAGGTGACACGGTAATCTGGACTTCGGTCATGTACCACAATGTCACCTTTCATCCGGGAAGACTTCCCCCGGACTTGATGGCGCAGATCTCCAGCGCAAACGTTCCAGATGTATTTACCTTAGCCCTCTGGGGAGTTCGACGGCACCGGGTTCTGGAGTCATGGGCGTCGACTCCATGGCTTTGCCCGGTGGCAAGGCATTTGCCATGACTTTCAGCAAGGCCGGGTCCTATGAATATATGTGCGCCATTCATCGGGTGCTGGGGATGGAAGGTTCGGTGACGGTGACCGCCGCAGGGGTCCACGTTCCGGACGCGGCTCCCGTCCCAGCTGCGGCGATGGGTCCGGCTATTCCGCAGGACAAGGGATATCTGGTTGAGGACCTGGGCGACGGACTTTACTGGGTTACCGAATGCGCGTACCAGGTTATGTTCCTGACCACCGGGGAGGGAGTCATCGCCGTGGACGCCCCGCCTTCTATCGGAGATAAATACTTGAAGGCGATYGCCGAGGTTACCGACGAGCCGGTGACTCACGTGATTTACAGCCACTCTCACGCCGACCACATCGCCGCTGCCGGCATGTTYCCGGCCGATGCGGTCTACATAGCCCATGAAGATACAGCCTCCCAGTTGGCCCGTGAGCGGCCAATCCCCTTCGGCACGTTCGTAGGCGKCGGCCCGGTCCCCGCGCCGACGGTTACTTTCTCCGACACCTACACCATCACCGTCGGCAATCAAACCCTGGAGTTGGAGTACCGGGGGCCTGCGCACGAGCAGGGCAACATCTACATCTATGCCCCAAAGCAGAAAGTGTTGCTGCTGATTGATGTTATCTTCCCCGGTTGGACGCCATTCCTAGAGCTCGCCGTGGCCGAGGACGTACCGGCCTTTATCCAGGCCCACGATGACGTCTTAAGCTACGATTTCGATACCCTGGTGTCGGGYCACCTGGGSCGCACGGCCACCAGGGAGGATGTCGAAACCCAGAAAGAGTATGTGCTGGATATGCAATCCAATGCCGCCAAAGCCCTTCAGACCGTGGATTTCATGACCATTGCTCAACAGACCGGGTTTGAGAACCCCTGGCTGATGTTCGGCACTTRCCYGGGCGCCGTTGAAGAGGAGTGCGCCGATCTGACCTTGGAGAAATGGGGCGAGCTCCTGGGAGGGGCGGACCTGTTTACCGCCAGTCACTGCGCCCGGCTGTTGGMGAGCCTACGGATCGATTAGAGGAGCTTGGGAGCCGGATCAAAGTCTCCGGCTCCCAGCCRGGTTCGYGATCGTATKAGATTCTSTTGCTCCAACGGTAATTCGCTGAAGTATGACCAAGCGCAGTCACCCKAGTAAGATGTTGCGTCAAATTTTCGGTATTTTAGGCGTACTGGCTGCGYTTGTACTAATGATTGCCWGCGGTGRACGCGCTACCGAGACACCCACCGATYTARCGGCYCCCAMCATCGGCGTCGACTCAMCTTCCSGAAGCKCGACCCCTTCKGGCCATGAAGGGTCCGAGGGGTTGGTGTTGGGTCCGGACTCCGATAGGGAAACCGTGTATACCGGGGCGCTTTGCGGCCCAAACGCACCGGTGCAGGACTACTCCGTGGTCGCTATCAACGTCGAGATCTCCCTGAACCGCTATCTCGACTACGACCACATGGGCCGGATGTACGTCCTTGAAGACCGCTTGGAGCAGGTTCGAGAGGAGGAAGCGCAAAACCGGGCCGCCCGTTTGGACCAGGCCGAACCGGCGGTTTCCATCGGTCTACAAGGCGACGCTATCCAGCCCCTGACGTTGCGGGTTAATCAGGGCGAATGTCTGCGGTTGACGCTGCGCAACGGCATGGATAACGGTGAACCGGCCAGCCTGCACCTCCATGGCTCCAGCCTCTATATGGAAGACACCGGGGCCCCGGCGATAGCCACCAATCATGATGCCATAGCTCAAACCGGCGCAACCGTGACCTACCGGTGGATGGTGGAGCAAGACGAGCCGGAAGGAACCCACTACTTCCACAGCCACGGTGACGACCGGGAACAGACCGCCCATGGCCTCTTCGGCGCCGTCATCGTCGAACCTGAAGGATCGGTATACCTGGATCCCCGGTCCGGCCAGAATCTGTCCAGCGGCTGGGACGCTATCATCCAGGACCCCRRTGGCAGYGACTTCCGGGAATTCGCKATYTACTACCACGAGATCGGCAACGAACGGTTCCGGARTCTGGATAAGTTGGGCCGCCAAGYCCCCTTCGTGGATCCGTTCACCAGGGCGTATAAACCTGGTGGCCGGGCGATGAACTACCGCAGCGAGCCTTTCATGAACCGGCTGAGAATAGCGGCCGACACCAACAYCGGCCANCCSCMAGACCCGTCATTGGCCTACAGTTCYTACACCTTTGGTGACCCGGCCACGCCCATCGCCAGGGCATACTTGGGCGATCCGGTGAAGCAGCGAGTGATCCACGGGGGCTCCGAGGTTTTCCACGTGCATCACGTCCATGGCGGAGCTATCCGCTGGCGCAGGCAGCCGGGAGTGGAAGATACGGGATTCGACAGTGGCTTCGACAAAACGCCGCCTTTGCTTCCCGTGGCATCCGCTCGGACCGATTCCCAGGCTGTTGGCCCGGCGGAAAGTTACGATCTGGAGAACGAGTGCGGCAGCGGGGGTTGCCAGCATTCTGTGGGAGACTACCTCATCCATTGCCACGTCGCCCATCACTATCTGGCGGGCATGTGGATGGTATGGCGGGTGTACAACACGCTGCAAGAAGATGGCGCCGCCCAAGACTCTTTACCCCCACTTTGGGAAGTGCCGGACAAGCCAGGCGGCGTGGTGCCGGCGGTCACATCCGAAAAATTGGTCGGGACGACCGCCGATTGGAAGGGCCAAGCCATGCCCATCGGCGAGGAGAACCTGGCGGACTGGGTGGAACGTCAACTCCCTCCCCAAGGTATTCCTAAAGGCTACGACGCGTCGGTGCTGAACTGGAGCCGGGAGGGTAACCTCTACCTTAACGAACCGGACAGCGAGAAGGACTGGCCAGGCTTTAGTTCTGCCTMGCCCGGAGTGCGTCCGCCCATTTACTTCGATCCCTTAACCGGTAAACTGGCTTACCCATTCCTGAGGCCCCATCTGGCCAAAAGGCCGCCATTTGCGCCGAATCACGGTCCAGCCCCCTTTCTGGACCCGATCCGCCATGGGACAGATCCGCCCAAGCCCGGCGAGAACGGGCCCTGGAGTCTGTGTCCCGATGGCACGCAGACCCAGGAGTTCGTGATCCACTCGATTAATCTGCCCATCACCCTCAGCCGGTCGTCAAACATCGTCGACCCGGTAGGCCAACTGTACGTCCTCAAAGAGGAGGAGGACGCCGTTCGGGCCGACAATGGCTTGAGGTCCCCGTTGGCGATTCGGGCAAACGCCGGAGAGGACTGCGTGGACATTGTTTTCAAGAGCGAGTTGGAAGACTCGGGCGAAAACGATTTTTTCAGCAAGGCGAATATCCACGTCCACTTCGTCCAATTCGATGTCCAGGGCAGCGACGGCGTTATTACCGGGTTTAACTACGAAACCTCGGTGCGTCCTTTCACCAAGGAAGGAGAGAAGATTCGGGGAACCGCCCAAGCCGGCGAGAGCCGCCTCCAGTTGGTCAGCGYCGACCGATTCCAGCCCGGAGCGCTGGTCGGTGTGGGGATGGATCAGACCGAATCCTTTGAGGTCCGCCGCATTCGGGAGATTGACGGCTCCACCCTAGTTTTCGATGAGCCGCTGCGATTCGGTCACGGACGGGGTGAGATCGTCAGCATCGAGTTCGTGCGCTACCGATGGTATCCGGACGTCCAGTTCGGCACGGCTTATTTCCATGACCATGTCAGCGCTCTAACGTCCTGGAAACACGGATTGGTGGGGGCTATCGTGTCCGAACCGTCAGGCTCCACCTACCACGACCCCAGCACCGGCGGCGAGGTCAGAAGCGGTCCAATCGTGGATGTCCATAATGATGGATTGGTTTCCGCGGACGTGACCGGGAGTTTCCGGGAGTTGTTGCTGTTCATCCAAGACGACAACACCCTGACCAAAGAGGGCCGCTCCAGCGGTAGTGCTATAAACCTGCGTGTGGCGCCTCTGAAAGCCAGAGAAGGAGACCCGTCGCTGCTGTTTAGCAGTGAGGCCCACGGCGACCCCGAAACCCCGCTGCTGGAGGCCTACCTTGGAGACCCCATCGTCATTCGGGGTCTGGTTTCGGCGATGAACGACGTTCATACCCTGCACGTCGACGGGCATTGGTTCCGGCTGGAACCTTACAGCCTGACGTCGTCCCCAATCAACACGGTACACATCGGTATTTCCGAGCGGTACGCACTGGTATTGCCTAAGGCCGGAGGCCCGCAAGGGATGGCGGGGGATTATCTTTATTACAATGGCCGGTCGTTCAAGTTCCGGGAGGGAAGCTGGGGGATCATTCGGGTGCTGGACGATGACGCTGGAGCATCGTTGCAAAAACTGCCCGGTCACCAGGAGATTCCAGCACCGGCGGCGACCGTCTGTCCTGTGGAAGCTCCGGTCAAAGAGTACTGGGTGGCCGCGATCGATGTACCTTTGCCTATGTTGGGCGAGACCAAGGGCAAGATGTACGTTCTAAAAGCGGACAAGGCGGAGGTGCTTTCTGGATCTCAATCTCCTGAGCCACTAGTGTTGCACGTCAATGTGGGGGATTGCGTAAATCTTATGCTCAGCAACGAGACCGCTTCAGGCCCGGTGTCCATCCACGCCGACATGCTGGCCTACAACCCGGCCAAGTCAATGGGAATCGCGGCGGGCGGCAACCCGCCTCAGACGGTGGAACCCGGAAGCACCCGGACCTACACTTTCTATGCTCACCCCGATGTTGGTGAAACGATGGCTCTGCTTAGAGACTGGGGCAATGTGCTGGAGAACCCGGGATTGGGTCTTTATGGCGCCATCGTGGTTGGGGAGGAAGGCTCATCCTACACCCACCCGGTAACCGGCGAGGACATGACGCTAAAGTCGGGCTGGCGAGTCGATGYACATCCGCCCGCCCGGGACAGCTACCGTGACTTCKSCCTGTTCATCCAAGATCAAGACGAAGTGATCGGCACCCACATCATGCCCTACTCCCAGGAGGTCGAGGKAGTGGTGGGTCTCAACTATAATTTTGAGCCCCTTGGCGCCCGCCTGGCCCGGAACGAGGATACGTCACGGGTGTTCAGCAGCACTGTGCACGGCGACCCGGCCACGCCCCTATTGGAGGCCGTCTCYGGCGACCCGGTTAAGATTCACGTCTTAKTTCCCTTCARCGAACAGGCCCACGTCTTCACTTTGGAAGGTCATCCYTGGCCCGTRGAACCCGGTAGAGAAKGCTCGGACATGCTTAGCGCCGTCCAGATCGGAGCACTGGAAGCCATAACAATTCAACCCGAGGGAGGCGCCGGAGGCCGTACGGGCCTTCCGGGCGACTATCTTTACGGCGACCATCGAGAGCCATACCGGCAGGCGGGRCTTTGRGGCATATTCCGGGTATTGCCGGCRCAAGAAACCGAAGGTTGGCTGCGGCCTCTGCCGGGCCGCTAATGTAAAACTTGGTCCTACTATATGTGATAAATGTCATTCCGATCCTTCGGCGGAAGSGCTGGTGTCGGAATGACGAAGTGTGGGCCGAAAGTTGGCGATTCAATTTTCGGAGCAATGACAGSCTGCCGGAATCAGGCAATTCCCGACGATCAACTTGACACARCGCTAGACTCGAACTCCCCGCTATTCATCTGGACAGCCAGACCGGCGGCGGATAACATTACGGAAACCCTTCATATCTCATATTCGGCAAAGTCCTTACATCCCAAGCCAGTAACATAGGAGAGCATCATGGCAGACACATCTTGGGGCGAGATCTATAAAGAATTGGGCGCCAAACCGGTGATCAACGCCACCGGCAGCGTTACCATGCTGGGCGGTTCGACCCCCTTTCCCGAGGTCAGGGAGGCGATGGCCCARGCAGATGGCGCTTATATCTACCTTTTGGATCTGCAAGAAAAAGCTGGCGACGCTATTGCCAAGATGGTGGACGTACCGGCGGCCTATCTGACTTCCGGAGCGGGGTCGGCATTGACTCTGGCCACCGCGGCCGCSATGGCCGGCGATGACGACGACAAGATTCAACAGCTTCCCAACGCATCCGGCATGAAGAACGAGATTCTCATCCAAACCCGTCAACGGTATTGGTATGACCGCTGTTTGGAATTGGCCGGGGCGACGCTGGTGGATTTCGGTTCGGAAGAAGAGACCACCGCTGAAGACTTGGAGAAAGCCATCGGTCCCAACACCGCCGCGGTCCACTACTATGCCGTGGARCAGGAGCCGGACCCYAAGGCACTTTCTCTGGAACAGACCATAGAGATTGCCCACGCTCATGGCGTATTGGTTACGGTAGACGCCGCGGGTCAGATATATCCGCTGGAAAATTTTGGGAAGTACGTTCGGATGGGTGCCGACTTCCAGTGCATCGCCGCCAAATATCTGGGGGCGCCCCAGTCGGTGGGACTGGCGTTAGGATCCCAGGACATGATTCGCAAGATTGGCTTGCAATCCTTCGCCAGCTACGAGGGACGCCGGGTCCGCGGGATTGGCCGGCCTCAAAAAGTCGACCGCCAGGAAATCATCGGAGCGGTCGCCGCGGTGCGCCGGTGGATGACCCTRAATCATGAGGAGCGTCTGATCGACGCCGAGCAAAAATGCCGGAACATGATGGCTCCCYTGATGGGCATYCCCGGTGTAAAGGTTGAATCGATAGCCAACATAATCGGCCACCAACCCTACGGCGTGAACATCGAAGTGGACCCGGCAGTCACCGGGATGACAAACCAGGAAGTGGTGGACCGTTTAAAAGCCGGCGATCCGCCGGTCTGGACCAGGGTTCGGGAAGGCGAGGACCGGATCACCCTGCACGCCTTTGGGCTGTATCCGGGGGAAGATGAGGTAGTCGGCCAGAGGATTGCCGCGTTGTTTGGGAAGTAGGGCGTTAGGTTCGGTGGCCGCCTGAGATTCCTCGCTAAGCTCGGAACGACAGTTCGCGTATCTCCGTTTTCGTTGCCCGCAATGTCATTCCAACACCCGCCCTTCGGTGGAAGGTCGGCGAGGAATCTCAGGTTCTCTAAGCTACCCACTCGGGGTAACTCAGCAACTCTAGGTTAGTCCACCGTGAAGGCAAAAAGCGTCCAGCTAACTGTTACCCGACGCTTCCTTCTCCTTCAAAGCCCGGAGGACCTTCTCGGCGGTGATGGGCAGGTCGAATATGCGGACTCCCGCCGCGTCGTATACCGCGTTGGCGATGGCTCCGGCCACCGGCACGTTGCTGCTCTCTCCGATGCCTTTGCTGTTGAAGGGCGCGGGGCCTGAGGGAGACTCTAGTAATACCGTCTCCAGAATGGGGATGTCCGACATGGTGGGAATCTTATAGTCGCCCAAGCTCAAGGTAGAGATGCGCCCATCCTCGATGCTGATCTCCTCCATCAGGGCATAGCCCAGACCTTGGATGACACCACCTTCGATCTGTCCCTGATGGGTTAGCGGATTCAGGATGGTGCCTACGTCATGGGCGGTGACGATCTTTAATACCGTAACCTGCCCSGTCTCCGGGTCCACTTCSACCTCCGCCACCTGGGCGCTGAARCCGGTRACCTCGGAAGTGGGTGAGGTGTAGGYGAGCTGMCCCTCGATCGGGCCGTGGGTGTCGGTCACTGCCTGAGAAGTGACTTCCTGGAGGGTAACCGTTCTGGATGCGTCCCCCTTGATGACAAAGCTGCCGCCCACAAGCTCGACCTGGTCTTCGTCGCTTTCGAATAACTCGGAGGCCCGGGAGATCAACTTCCCCCGCAGGTCGTTGGCCGCCCCCAGGACTGCTTGCCCGGAAGTGTAGGTCACTCGGCTGCCACCGGAACCGGAGTCGAACTCCACCGCGTTGGTRTCCTCGATGACCATGCGCACGTTCTCGACCGGTATGGTCAAGACCTCGGCCACCACCTGGCGCAAGATGGTGTGAGCGCCRGTCCCCGTGTCAAACAGAGACATGTGCAGGTCAACATTCCCCTCTGCGTCCATCGCCAACCTGGCGGATGATTGCCCGCTGCCGGGAGGTTGGTCCGAGATGGCCATGCCCCGGCCGATGTTGGGCCCTGACTTGGGCTTGTCCCAGCCGGCGGCTTCGGCGGCGCCGCGCAGAGTGTCCTCGGCGCGGATCTCCTGAAACTCTTTCCCAGTTGGGCTGGCGTCACCGGGTTTGATGACGTTGATCARCCGGAAYTGGTAGGCGTCGATGCCCATCTCCTCGGCAATCATGTCCATGTGGGAYTCGACGGCGAAGTGGACCTGTGGCTTGGCCGGAGCGCGCATGTGGCCGCATGGGACGCTGTTGGTGTATACCATGTAACTGTCTATATTGACGTGGGGAATCTGGTAAGTGCCTCCTAGATGGTCGGCCCCGCCCAGGTACACCCGAGGTTTGAACGCCCCGTAGGCGCCGCTGTTGAACACCACGTGGGCCTGCCTGGCCCAGATGCGTCCGTCCTTCTTCATCCCGGTCTTCAGGGTAATCTTGGCCGGATGTCGAGGATTGCCCGCCAGCAACTCCTGGATGTAGTCCATGACCATCTTGACCGGCCGGCCRGCATGTAGCGACAGGAAGTAACACAGAGGGACATCCATGAAGGAGCCCTTGCCGCCGAAGTCGCCGCCGATGTTGCAGGGGTAGAGGGTTATCTGATCTTTGGGGATACCCGCCGCCGCGGCAAGTTGGTCGCGTAGCATGAAGGGTCCTTTGTTATTGGCCCAGATATCTACCTTGCCAGAACCGTCAACGCTAACGATACAAGCATGGGGTTCGATGTAGGCCTGGTGCATCAATTGGGCGTTAAAAGTATGCTCGAATATCAGGTCTGACTCGCCGAGGCCCTGGTCAACGTCGCCTTTGGACCAGTGATTCTCCGCCAGCACGTTGTTGRTMTCCGAGGCTGGTATGGGCAAGCCGATGTAGTTGGCCTTATCCGAGTGGAGCGAAGGCGCTGAGTCTTCCATCGCCTCCGACGAGTCGAAGACCGCCTCTATCTCCTCGTATTCGACGTCGATGAGCAGCAAGGCCTCTTCSGCCGCCTCGVMGGNMTNSGNRBCCACBDCCACGNCCBTVHCGMCVACVAANCGCANNCGGTVCCGGGCCAGCNCCNGACAGTCTCTAAGGAGTCTGCCAACCGGCCGGTCCGGCAGGTCAGTGCCGGTTAGAACGGCATGGACGCCGGGAAAGGCGCGGGCTTTCGACGTATCGATGCTGACTATCCGGGCGTGGGGGAACGGGCTGCGAAGGATCTTTCCTGAAAGGGTCCCCGGCACCACCACGTCGGCGGGATATTTCGCGCCGCCGGATACTTTGTCCGGTCCTTCGTCTCTGGTTACCGATGTGCCTACCACGGAGTAGGTTGTAGCCATGCTCAACTCCCTGTTTTCTATATCAGCGAGGCTGGACGATGGTGTCGATCACGGCGGTCCGCCGTTCGTTCTTAACTATGYCCAGTCCTTTTTTCAGGGCCGGGCCGATGTCGGCGGCGTTTAATATCGGGCCGATACCGGCTAAACCGAAGCTCTGGGCCAGGGTGGCGAAGTCGGTCGAGGGACCGTCCAGGTTAACGCCTATGCCTACAGTTTCCACAGACCTTTCTCTGTTGCTGGAAACGGCTGTTTGATGCCCCACATCCTGGTAGTAAGAACGGTTGTTGAACATCACCACCAGCATGGGAATGTCGTGGTGSGCCAGGGTGTACAGCGAGCCGGCGGTGTAGAGAAGGTCGCCGTCGTTCTGGATGCTGACGCACACCTTATCGGTCCCCCTAAAGGCCAGAGCCGCACCCATGGCCACACCCATGCCGGTACCGGTGCCGCCGCCGCCAGCGACCCATCGGGATTCATCACTCACGTCCCAGAGCCGCCGTTCCCATCCGCTGAGGGAACCGTGAACCAARACCCAGTCCTCATCCTTAATCACTTCCCAAATCTCCGCGGCCAACCGGGCGGTGGAGGTGGGCGTCTGGTCCCACAATCGCTCTTTGACCTCTTTATGGASGCGATCATAGAGATCCGAGTGGATCTTGGTGATCTYGGGAATCCGCTCAGTGGCGCGCTTGCGAGAGCCGGCATCCATGGAATCCTGGCAAACCTCGGTGATCTGCTTCAGGACTAGRMTCTCGTCTCCCAGAATGGCGGTATCTGTCGGCAGGATCCTCCCGTAGTTGCTGGGCCAGCTTTTGATGCCATAGTCTTGGAGGCCGATCTGGATAATCTTGGTTCCTTCGGGAATGGCCCTCTCGAACACTCGGTTGTAACCCGCTCTTCCCCTGGGTTGTTCGGGGGCCGTGGCGCTACTTGAGGCGACAGCTCTTGTTAATACTTGCTCCAGGTTGGTCACGCCGGCGGCGAGRATCAGGTCGGTATCTTTCAGCACTTCGGCGTTGGCCCCGGTTACGTTCAAAGGGTGGCTGTTGGGCAGGTTGTAGGCCGACCCTATCTCGATCACCGGCGCGCCCACAAGGTCCAAGAGCGCCTGAAGTGTCTCCGAACCGCCGGGTGTCCGGCCTAGTCCCTGGACAATTATTACCGGGGATTCGGCTTCCATCAGCGCCTTGGCTGCCTGCTTAACAGYTTCGGGGTTTCCTCCCGGCGAAGCGGGTACCTGGAAGCGGCTCAGATCCGGYAAGACGAAATCGTCGGGCAACCGGGCTTCTTGCAATTCAACGTCGAAGCACAGGTAAACCGGACCCCTGGGTTCGGTCATGGCTATCTGGTAAGCGCGGAGCACGGATTCAGCCACGCTTTGGGCCCCTTGTGGCTGATCGTCCCACTTTACATAATCTCTAACTATTTGGCCCTGAACCTGAGCGGTGTGGATCCAGTCTATCCAGGGACGGCGATGGCTGGCGTCCAAGGGACCGGTGCCGCCCATGATAATCATCGGAATGTTGTTGAGGAATGCTTCGTAGATGGCCTTGCTGGCGTGTTGCAGTCCCACGATGTTGTGGGCCAGGGATACTTGGAGTTTTCCGGTAGCTAGATAAAATCCTTCGGCCATGGCCACCGCCAGTTCCTCGTGGCAACAGGTGATCAACTCCGGCATCTTGTTGCCGCCGTAGTTCACCATGGACTCATGAAGTCCGCGGGTGGTGGCGCCGGGATTCAAAGGCGCGTATTCAACGCCCAATTCGTTCAACAGATAGACGATTAAGTCGGATACGTATTCGGGTCTCTCCAGGCTCATATCTCTCTTCCTTCAGCATCCAGTTGGTCTACGTGTGTCCCRAGACCAGGCCGGGTGCGCCGATAGTTAGGAGCGAGTGTATTAGGACACTCCGGSTGTGTCAATCGAAAAGGGTTGGATAAACGTTGTCGAGTCCAGCGATGGGAGCGAGCATATCCGTCACTCCAGCCTCCGTACTTGGTGAAACCCGAAGGCCATCAACACGGTCGCGGCCAGGGCCAAAMCCCCGAATATGGCGAAGGCGGCAGCTGGAGACCAGACGTGGATCAATAGACCAAGGATCAGGGTGGCGACGGGCATGATGCCGTTGTCCAGCATGTAGATGCTCATCACCCGGCCACGCAGTTCGTCGGGCACTGAGGTCTGGATCAGAGTGCTGTTYGCTACYCGGAACGCGTATTGRCAGAAKCCCAATCCCGTCAAAAAAGCGAACGAGGCGATCCACCAAGGCAACAGGGCGAACAGGATCACGAAGATCGATCCACCGGCCAAACCGAGAAAGGTAATCAAGCCACGGCGGATAATGAAGCCGAACCCAGCAATAATGACTGCCGCGACGATTCCGCCGACGCCCATGGCTGCCGCCAAGATGCCTCCGGTGGCTGCTTCCCGCCCCAAAACTTCAGTCGTGAAGACTGGCAGTAGGAAAATCAAGGGTTGGAAGACAAAGTTTGGAATCAGCAGCATGACGATCAGTTGCAAGATGGTCTTCTGGCGCCAAACGTAGGCCAATCCTTCTTGCATACTGCGGAGGGGACTGGACCGCGGTCCCGATGTCTCGGTGCGGTATGGCAGCTTGACTGGCAGCAACAATACCACTATGCCCACGTATGCCACGGCTTCCAGAAAGAAGTTCCAGTTGAACCCCAGAGTTGCGATGATGAGCCCACCGATGGCCGGGGCAATGATTCGGGTTGTCGGGTAGACCATACCGTTCAAGGCCAAGGCGCTGCTCAGGGCATGGCGGGGGACAGTATTGGCAATCATTGCCTGGCGAACCGGCTGGATGATGGAGTGAGAGATCCCTGAGATGATCATATATAGGAAGGGGTGCCATTGCCGGAGCGGCCCGGTTACCGGATCAGCTTCCAGATCGCTGGCCAGCACCAGGAAAGCGAAGGAGCAGGCGGCCACGGCCATGACTGCTTGAGTTGCCATCACTACTTTACGCCGGTCGATGCGGTCGGCGAGAACCCCGGCCCATGGCCCAATGATCAATGTCGGCAACGCCCTGATGGCGATGACGGTGCCGGTCAGGATAGCGTTYCCATCGGTCAGCAGCAAAACCAGCCAACCGATGCTAAACATCTGGATCCACTGGCCGCCCAAAGCGATGAAGTTCCCGGCCCAGACCAACCGGAAGTCTTTATAGTTTTTCAGAGTGGCTAGGCTGGATTGCCTTGGASTCCTGGTTGTCGTTGTGGGAGGTTCYGGGTTTGCCGGGTYTCTGGGCGCCTGRRTGGTCAAGGTCCTTACTCCAAATCGGCGCGGGCGTGCACGCGGGTTTCGCCCTGCGTCTTRATCCAATTCTAAGGGCTGGCGTAYCGCCGGGTAGATCGACGGTATCGCCTTTCATCGGGCAAAAATAGCCGGGAACAGCCAGTCGATGTAGGCCGTCCCCGGTATTATTTCAGTCAGGCTTCAGGGATGTGKCCCCTCATCCCCGGCCCCTCTCCCGCGGGGAGAGGAGTGATGCAGATGCAATCGGGGTCGRGGTGAGGGMTTCCTAGCCCTTCAGATTCGCTTCGAACCAAGCCATCGCCTTGCYCCAGGCGTCGCGGGCCGACTCGGGCCGGTAGCTGGAGCGGGCGTTGCAATTAAAACCGTGGCCGCAGCCGGGGTAAACGTGGAACTCATGGTTCTTGCCCAGCCTTGTCATTTCGGCGTCGATCTTCGCGACGTCTTCAGGCGAAGGATTCTGGTCCTCCTCGCCAAACAAGCCCAGMAYCGGCGCGGTGATCTTGGATGTTTGATCGAAGGGGGAAGGTCCGTCTCCCAGAGAGCTCATTATTCTCCCGCCGTAGTAGACCACGCTGGCTTTGATGTCCGAAACATTGCAGGCCGCCAGGTAGGAAACGCGGCCTCCGTAGCAGAATCCGACAATGCCGATTCGGTCGGCTAGGACGAAGGGCTGCGCCTTCAGGTAGTCCACGGCAGCCTGGACGTCGGCCACGATGCCTTCATCGGTACACCGCTGCATCCTGGCGACGGCGTTGTCCATCTCTTCGTGCAGTCCCATGGTCATTCGTCCTTCCCGGTGGAACATGGCGGGGGCCAGTCCCACGTAACCTTGGGCTGGAAAACGGTCGGTCAGAAATTGAATGTGGGAGTTTACGCCCCAGATCTCTTGRATGACTACCACGGCCGGGGCCGGGTCTGAYGCCTCCGGCTGAGCCAAATACGCCTCCATGGTATCTCCGCCAACATTGATATCTACCCAACTTTGCGGCATCGTTGTACCTCCATTTGATCTACTGAATGCTAGGTGTAACTAAGATGGTATTCCATCGAACCGGCACATTGTACCACGCCTACCGTAGCTTCACAGGCTAGCTGGCGAACGGGCCTCCAATGGCAACGATTCCTCCCAGTGGGGTATCAAATTACGGGATGAACTGGGTAAGAGCAGGGCGGAGATCAAGGCCATTAAGCTAAACCCAAGGGCCATGCTCAAGGGAACGGCATAAGTGCCTGTTATGTCCCACAAGAATCCAGCAACCACCGGCGCCAACCCCATCCCAAGGCCATTCCCAATGTTTTGCCATCCATAGAGGCTGCCCTGTGGGACGTTGCCAAAGTACTGCCGGTTGGCGATCGGAAAGGTAGGTACCTCGGAACCTTGGCCTATACCAAAGAGGAASGCGAAGAGGTAAAAHGCCCARGCRTCGTGRACAAAGAGAATGATGAGCAGAGGCAGRGCTTGCARAGACATACCAACCACCCAGACGMTTTTGCTRCCCACGCGGTCCGCTATAATSGGAACCGCGCCCCGTGCGAAKACGCCGGTGAYCTGYTGAGTAGCSAGGACCCCGGCAGCCACYCCAAGAGAAAGGCCACGRTCYACGGCTATRGCCACCAACAGCACGTTGATAATATTGTGGCCCATGCAGCCCCAGAAGTGGATGCCGATGAGGTTCCAGAAAGTGCTGGTGCGTTGGGCCTGCTGGAGGAACACCTTGGCCCTTATCTTAGCCGTCTCGTCCTTCTGTGGCCTGTTGATAGCCTCACCTTCAGGAGCGCCTAGRGGCCGCAAGCCTACATCGSCGGGTTCGTTGTAAAAGAACTTTATCAGCAATAGTATGAGCGCCCCGCCCACTATGCCTGGAATCCAAAATATCCACTTCATGCCCAACAGATCGAAAGCTACGGCTATCAGGAAAAGAAACCCGATCGTCCCCATTCCCTGGAACGAGCCCACGGCCCCCATGGCCACGCCTAGATGTTTTCTGAACCATAGAGTGACGCCGGTCACCAAGAGTATCGAGAAAATGGTGGTGGCGATGCCCAGCATGACGCCGAAGAAGAGGTAGAACTGCCACAGGCTGGTCATGACGCCTGTAAGCAGCATGCCGGCGATGAACAGAAAAGCTCCCAGATATAGCAGCCGGCGAACTCCATATCTGTCCCCCAACGAGCCTATATAGGGGCTCACGACACCTAAAACAAACCACTGGAGGCTGAAGCCAAGGCTTATCGCGCCGTAACTCCAACCGAAGCCCGATGCAGAGTCCCTCAGATAGGGCACCAGAGCCGCGGCGGCAAAKCGAWYKSRAGMRRKGMTMYRSCMCMWRRMWSWGSYMRRSGCWRCRMTYRMSSMSYCRTMRKSMAKTYWSSRYGNCCNGACKKSSAGKYSRSCGSKSMKSMMWTMRWSSYYAAWMAWYTTTATTTTCCCATTACGATCGGACCATTTTACTCACTCARGAGGATGCCYWCACGCCRGKCSACGTTMCAGGKTAGKKSGTCACGCGCTAGCAGACGAACGGGCCTCTAAAGGCAACGATTCCTCCCAATGGGGAATCAGGTGATGGGAGGTGCTCGGCAATAGCCAGATAGATACAACGCCCACCRTGCTCAGGCCAAATGAAAGTAACACGGCTCCGCTAAATGATCCACTTTCAGTCCAGATATATCCGCCCAACAGGAGGCCGATCGCCATGCCCATGCCTCCGCCCAGCAATTGCCAGCCGTAGGTGGTGCCCATTGGAGCGTTGCCGTAGTATTGGCGATTGATTATGGGGAAGGCCGTCATCTCGCCGCCGATGCCGATGCCGAATAGGACCGCAAAAAGGTAGAAGACCCACAGGTCGTTGGCAACCAAGAGAATCAGGACGGGAGCGGTCTGCAAGGCAAAGCTGACCAACATCGCYTTCTTGCTACCCACCAGATCCGCCGCCACCGGGACCGCGAACCTGGTTATCAAGCTCACAACCGTCAGGACTACCAATACCCCCGCCGACTCTACTCGTGAAAAGCCTCGTTCAGCCACCATGGCGGGCAATCCCATCAGAATGATATTGTGCCCGGCGCATCCCCAGAAGTGGATGCTGATCAGGTTCCAAAAAGCGCCGGTCCTTTGGGCCTGCTTGAGAAATACACTGGTCCTCGCCTTTGCTATGGAGGCTTCCAGCAGCCGCTCCAATGGGTCCTCTTCCAAGGCCCCCCAAGGCTTGACTCCGATCTCGCCGGGCTCGTTGTAAAACAACCGGACCAGCACAAGCAATATGGTACCGCCGGCTATGCCGGGAATCCAGAAAGTCCATTTTAGCCCCAGAGAATCCAGCAGAACGGCGACTATGACTATCCCCAACACCGTCCCCAATCCCTGAAGAGCCTGCAGGGTACCCATGGCCACGCCCAGATTCTTCTTGAACCAAAGGGTCACCGCCGCCACCAACGGGACTTGAAAGATGGCCATGGCTATAGCCAGAACCAGCCCATAGTAAACGTAGAATTGCCAGAGATGGGTCATGGTGCCAGTGAGGAGCATACCGGCGATAAACAGTCCGGCGCCAAACGCCATGATGCGGCGGACGCCGTACCGGTCTCCCCGCGGCCAGGCCATGGCGCGAGGCGTTGGCCAGTACCAGGATATTGGTGGGCCCCGGGGTGACGGCGGCGACCAGGGCGAACAGCAA
>NVSQ01000071.1 GCA_002401285.1 SAR202 cluster bacterium | reverse complement strand
AGGCAGGAAGGAACGTAAATGTCTCCCGCATGGAGGATCACGGCAACCCCTTGGAATGCGGCCACCACTTCCGTTGGCGGCTCCGCTCCAACGCTGGGGTTATGTGTATCCGAAATGACGCCCAATCTCATTGTGTGAACTCCAGGTGATCAAATTTTGGCTACATGCTAGAGAGGCAATGTCTCTTGCTTTAGTTCTCCCGCCAGGCTGTCCTGCAAGAGGTCCAGCATTGGGAAATCCCACTCGGTGACAAATGTGATGGCTGTACCATCGCGTCCCATGCGCGCCGTTCTGCCGATTCGGTGTACATACTCTTCCAGGTTTTGGGGCATGTCGTAGTTGACGACGTGGGAGACCTGAGGAATATCCAGGCCCCGGGCAGCCAAATTTGTAGCCACAAGCACCTTAAGTTCCCCGGCGTGAAAGGACCGCATCGCAGCGTTTCGTTCTGACTGCACCAATCCACCATGAATCCCAGCGGCGGCAATGCCTTGCCGCTGCAGCGCTTGGGCCAGATTGTCTACGCCGGCCTTGGTTCTCCGGAACATGAGAACCTTCCCACCGCTCACCTGTGTCTTTAGCAGCCGAACGAACGCACGCACCCGGTCCTGTTCCAGTACCTCGATGTACACTTGTCGTACGTCGGGGGATGTCTCAATCTCACTCCCTATCCGTATCCAGACCGGCGACCGCATGTGCCGACCGACGATTCGCCGGATAAGGGAGGGCATTGTGGCACAGAAGAGGGCGGTCTGCCGGTTTCTGGGCGTACGGCTCAGAATCCGCTCAATATCCGGTAAGAAGCCAACGTCTAACATCTCGTCGGCCTCGTCCAATACTACAGTGCGAACAGTTTCTAGCCGTAGAGTCCCTTTACCAAGGTGATCAAGCACCCGGCCGGGAGTACCCACAACTATATGAGTCCTACGCTTAAGCGCTGCAATCTGCTTGGAGATGGGCTGCCCTCCGTAGCAGGCGACCACTCCCAGGCGACGGAATTGGGCCAGACGAACAAGTTCATCGCGGACTTGCATCGCCAACTCTCGGGTCGGGACCAGTATCAGACCCTGAATGAAAACCTGGGAAGGGTCTGCCTGTTCCACCAAGGGAATCCCGAAAGCGGCAGTTTTCCCGGTGCCAGTATGGGCCTGGCCCACCACATCATTGCCAGCTAAAAGCGGGCCAATGCAATCAGATTGGATGCGAGTGGGTTCCTCATAGCCAATTGTCTTGAGGGCGAGGGCGACGTCGCGACTAACTATCTGAGTGCCAAAACGATACGGGCCTGCCTCATTAAGCACTGCCTTGTTTGGCCCTGCATTATTACGGCCTCGTCTATTACGGCCTGCATTATTCGGGCGGGAAGCTACAGGAGGGGATTGCCCGACTTGGGGTGGCGGAGCGGAAGCCACTTGAGGGGATTGCTCGACTTGGGGTAGAGGAAGGGAGTCTTGATCCTTACGCCAAGGACGGCGACGCCACCACCGTGGCTGGCGATTAAGAGGCAATTCCGCCTGTGATGTCGGGGGCTTGGTTTTACGTCTCTTAAATATGATGCTATTTCTCTTGTGATCTCAATGCAGTACCTGGTCAACCATTAGTTTATAACGAAACTGCTCTWMRYAGWTSSNNCKWMYWTGRSSWGGCWKSNATCWWRRGNGTCKSYCARGYGRKYSWWRNCCCYGNNGARASWWCRCSGMSWGCAWSANCRACCNGKTKGSGYYWTSKKTAKAGTTCRACTCTAMTCCAWCTCCYGATACCCTACTTTTGTTACCTTTTGGTATCAGTGTTTCCGGAATCGAATCATGGGGTCCACACGGTTCTTCGAAGACCATCGTCTCGGACCGATTCACGCCGCGGTGATAATGGACCTGGTCGGACATGACGTGCAGATGCCTGCTCGCCAAGTTCCGGCGGCTTGTCGAACGCTTCGGCCACCACGSTTTTCGATTTTAAGGCGTCCGGACTGACCGGGCGGGCCTTCTGGGTACGCCAGTCAATATCAAACCTTGTCCACTTACCACGCCCCCGCTATGTGGCCCCCAACTTCGATACAGACCACATAGCCAATAGCCAGCAAATGGCCTAATGAAAGTAAGCGTAATATAATGAGCCCTAACTACACCTAGATATAGCCTTAGGAGGATTAGCCRATAWRCCTGTTCCCAACSAAAAGCGATYGCCTATYCARAAAAAAGCCWTAAAGGATAAGGAGGCGGCATGATTTACGAAGTTCGCACCTACACTTTGCGCCCCGGCACAGTTGGCGAGTTTGAGTCCCGTTTCGAGAAGCGACACCCCTATCGCGAAAAGTACTCCAAACTTGGGGCATTTTGGCACACGGATTTTGGGACCCTTAATCAGGTGATTCACGTTTGGGAATAYGATGACCTTGACCACCGCACCGAGGCAMGGGAGGCGGCCAAYCACGACCCAGATCTGGAGAAAAATCCCGGCGGTCGGGAGTTCATCGTCGAGCAGCAATCCGAAATCGTGACGCCGGCCTCATTCATGCATCCCCTAGGCAGCCGTGACTACGGCAGCGGCAACGTTTATGAGATGCGCACCTACACCTATGAACCCGGTGGTATCCCCAAGGTCCTGGCGGCATGGGGGGATGCGGTTCCCCGYCGKGAGGAGTATTCGCCTCTGGCGGCATGCTGGACCACCGAGTTAGGCGCTTTAAACCGGTTCACCCATGTGTGGGTGTACAAAGACCTGAATGAGCGGGACCGGGTCCGTGCTGATGCGCGTCAAGCGGGGGCGTGGCCGCCCAGCGCCGGCGTTAGCCCGATACGCCAGGAAAACAAAGTTCTGATAGCGGCGCCGTTCTCTCCCGTGAAATAACTCCCCAAGGGATCTGGTCCAGGTRGAGAAGGAAGGCACACCATCTTCGGGTACTGTGGGGGCGGAACGRATCATAARCTCCTGGCTCACACAGTCCCAGCATCYGGTTGTKCGGGGCGCTTGGCRATTATGACCAACAAAGAGCTGGCCACCGCTATAACCAAAAACAACGTGAAGGCGTCCCGGTAGCTGCCGGTGGAATCGTAGACCACACCCGAGATAAGGGCSCCCAGAGCGAAGCCGACGACCTGGGCCGCCCTGGTTATTCCGTAAATCGACCCCATGGCCCAYCTCCCGTAGTAGCTGGCCAGCAAAATCGGKGCYAGCACGTTGATACCGCTGGCAGCCGTCCCCTGCARCACCGCGAACAAGAACGCTTCGGGCAGAGTGTCGGTAACAATCAACATGCCCATGGCGCTGGCCGACAAGAGATAGCCGACGACCATCAAGAGGCGCGGCGGCGTRCGGTCGGAGAGGACGCCTACCGCCACCRTGGATACYGCYCCAGATGCGGTGAATACGCTGATGATCCCCACCGCCGACCCTGAACTGATGCCYCGCTCCGTTATGTACGGCATCAGATGGAGCACGACGCCAGAACTGGCGGTGCTGACCACGAARAGGGACACCAAAAGCAACCAGAACGYCGGCGTCCGTAGGATTTGCCCMAGGCGCCAYCTGGGKTCGAGGTCCAATGACGCCTGGCCGGGAACACYCGCATCCGCTGCCGGTRGGCCTTGCGCCTCATACAAGGACGCGCCGTCYACCCGCAAGCCGATGTCTTCCGGTTGGCGCCGGACAATYAACGCACTGGGAAGYACCCCCACCAAGGCCATCACCACTCCCAGCATTACCCAGGCGGCACGCCAACCCCAAGCGGCAATGACCAACTGGACGASAGGGGCCATGGTGATAACCCCAAGCATCCCGGTGAAGAAAACGACCGAGAYCGCGCGCCCTCGGTAACGCCGAAACCATTTGGTAACCACGGGAGTGGTGCCAATCTTTATCAGGCCCTGGTCGGCGGTCCTTGCGATGGTGAAGGCGACGTAAAATCCGACCAGGGTCTGGGCGGCCGCCAGGTAGAAACAGGCCGCCGCCACGGCCACCCCTCCCACCACCAACACCATGCGAGAGCCAACSCGGTCAACCATGCGGCCAGYAAAAGGCGCCAAAGCCGCACCTAAGATGGCGCCCACGCTGGTCGCYCCGGAGATTTCAGTCCGGCTCCAACCGAATTCGTCGGTCATCGGAATGACGAAGAAGGTCAAGACGGTGATGGAAGAAGCCGCGTTTCCGAATTCAGCGGCGCCTGCGGCAATGGCGACGAACCAACCGTAGTAGACGCGCGCCGAGATGGCGCGCGCCAACCCAGCGGTCCGGTCAGCCGGTCTCAATTGGTCCTAATCCGTGGCGGGCACTTTGGTCAATCGACACGGCRTCTATCGCTGAGCACGAGGGATGGTGGTGGAGCACGGAGAATGATTCAAAATCGASTCKGACAGCCGGACGGGTCCTTKCACACGCCCAAGTCTCGCTGAAACAACGGRKCGGCCAACTCGTGGTGAGCTTGTCGTACCATATTTGGCAACGGGTACTAGAGGCGGTTTTAAAATTGGCTTCTATTAGGTTGGGATGCCCCGGGCCTCGGATTCCAAGTCAGCGGCGTCAGTCTCGAAGTAGAGGCACGACCTCCTGGACAAAGCGTTCGGCGGCTTGTGAATCCGGATTATCGGGCTCGAGGGGAGTTCCGCGGAAGATGAATCGATCTACGCCCAGGTCAATCAGTTCTGACAGACGGTCGGCACAATRGGATGGAGGCCCAAAGATCCCGAAATTCCTCGCAAACTCACCAGTGACAGCCGACTCTTGTGTGCCGGCGCCGCGGCCGTGCTGCTGCATGTCGTACGCGCTGTGTATGTCCTTCAGCACTTTTCGCTGTCCATCCGAGGCTGGTCCGACAACGGTTCCATACATTGCGGAGAATCGTGCGAACAATGAGACATTCCCTCCGCCGATTCTCATCGCTTCTTCCGGATCATCGTGCACCACTAGGGAGATGTAGGCGCTAAAAGGAGTATCTGGTGGGAGGCCGGCCTCTACCCGGGCAGCACGCGCGACGTCCATGCCCCAGCGAATCCGCTCCACGTCCGCRCCAACGTTGAGGCTAATGCGGTCAGCATGCCTAGCGGCAGCAGCGATGACYCGGGGTCCGGTCGCGGCGACRTCGACGGGAACCTTAGGYTGGAYCCTKGCGATCCAAGAGATGCGGCTCGAACCCGAGTAGTCCGCAAGCCCCAGCGAGTCGATGTCGCCTCCAGCTTCGAAGGGGACTTCCTCGCCACGCAGGTAGCCTTGTAAGCGCACAAGGTAGTCTTCAAACGCTGCCACGGAATGCGGTGCGCGACCAAGGTGCGCCAGAGCCGAGTCGCCCCTGCCAATGCCCATATAGGCGCGTCCGCCGCTCTCCACTTGCACGGTCGCGATCGCCGACGCTGTCACGGCSGGATGGCGKGTGAATGAGTTGGTGACKCCCGTTCCTAGTTTGATAGTGGATGTCGCTTGCGCAGCCARCGCCATCGCGACGTAGCAATCACCGGCAAGGTTTTGGGAGTCCACGTAGACAATGCCGTCGTATCCCACYTCCTCTGCACGTGCTGCCTGGCTCGCACTATCGAGGAACTTCGSATTGCCAGCGCCCGAAGTTCCCCGGCCCATGGTCCAAAATTCGACTGCCATCAGTTCCTCCTGCCCTGATCAAGGGTGGAAACATTCAAAAGCTAACTGTAGTGAACGTCGCTGATAGGCTGGGGACGCGTTATTTTGGCCCACAATATGTAGCCTTTTCAATATGGCCCTAKACGGCGCTGAACACAAGTTCACKGGCCATTATGGGRGAATAGTAGCTTCAAGGCAGAGGGTTTGTCCCAACCAAACACACGTTAACCCTTTATCCATTAGTCAAAATATCCAATATGTTGCCTATCCCGCCACCGTCCATCCGGTACAATTCGGTGTAGCCACAGTTACGAGAGGGTGTTGACGTACCTGGGGGTTAATGGAACCGGGTCKAGCGCAGGTACAATCAGTGAGGTGCCACTATCGACAGATGATGCGTCCGCTATACGCTATACCGGCGTGGAATTCTGATACTCCGGTGCCTGATCAACTAGTGAGTTCGGTGCGGGGCTGCGTGGAGGGGCATGAAGTCGATGGTAACTGGTCCCGCATCGGTGGGCGCGTCCTCGGCTCGCATGAGGTCCCGATCGAAAACACGGATGAGGGAATTGCCCGCCAGATCCTCCAGACGAGCGTCTACCCAAACTTGGTAGTGGCTTTCTTCCCACGGTGACTCGGGCTCGAAACTCCAACACCGCTCGCCGGGACCTACGAAGCCTTGGCCCGGTACGGCCACGCCTGCCATGTTCTTAACCCAGAGACTGTGCTGGAGAAGTGCATTATCAAGTGGCCGGTCGAACCCCACGGTCAGGGGGTCCATCGATCCCGAGGTAGGATAGTGGTACCGCCAATCCGCCGGGTTAATCCGCGCTCTCACCGGCGGGCCGATGTCGTAGGACCGTTCAGCGCCGGACCGTAGCGGCCGGCCCGCTGAGTCGCGGAATTCAGCGGCAATGGTTACGGTGACCGGAACTCCTTCTGTTAGGGGATAGCCCGCCTCCTCGTTCGGTACCARACCGCGCTTTATCCTGCCAGGGTCGAAGAGCAGAGTGAGGCGCCGGTGCTCTGGATCCCATAGCTCCGGTTCCATCTCCAGGAAGATTCCCTCAAGCGGTTTGTTGTTATCCACGCGGCAAACATGAACTGCACGGGCGGCCCGNRWMAWCGCNTSANKRRYSCGGAWMRRTGNRATSYARARCCNGCAGNCTKSKYGNCCKGCARCNKCGYYTNGAGGYSSKGKMMRKSGMGMTAACGTCCGTCGTCGGAATGTCCGACAACGCCGGTCGTTGGATGGTCCATATTTCGAGGTGGTCGACATCCCCTACCCCAGGCGACGAGTCGACCAACAGCGAGTAACCGATACCGTCCATGAACGGGAATCTGGGGATGAAGAAGACCGTATCCTCTTCAACCTCGAATTGACCTGCCATAGTCTGACCGGCGTGCAAATCACCGCCGGCTTCGATGAACTCGGTGGGGACGAAAGCTAACCGCCTAACAATCTCCCCAGCGGCCAGCCCCCCCAACGCTCGRAACTCAGCATCGGTCCAACCGCCAATGCGTAGGCAACTGCGCCCCTGGTGCTCCGACCATGCCAGCTCGAGTCTGCGTCCTTCGGTCACAAGGTCGCGGTGGCATAGGAACGGAGGTGGACCCCTGCGTCATCCTCGTGCATCATCAGAACGTGGCTGCCGTTCATGTTCGCTAACCGGCGAACACCCGGATGCGGCAGCTCCTGCCGAGGCACGCCAACCGTGGGAGACTTTGGTCCATCCCGTTGCTCGTCCAACGACCTGTCTGGTACCGTGAGCGACCCTTGCCGATCTATATCCTTACAGGCGATCTTAGTCAAGGGATGGTTAGCATTGGAGATCAACAGATACTCCTCGCCGTCCTGCACGTAGGACACTATGTCGMRTSGMCNGYKGTGCGCGCCAAGCTCGGCGACCGTCCGGCCCTTTAGCTGCGTCCCGGACTCAAGATCATTCAGGGAGAAGTGCACAACGGGCGTGCAGGTGTAGCTAGCCAGCAGGCAGGTGTTGTGGTCGTAGGGCACGAAAGTCCGGATCGGCGCGGCCGTCTCGTACTGGCCATGGGAGACGTGGTATATCTCTATCGAGTTGGTCTGTACGTTCCCGTTGAACGGGAAGGGAATCCGCCGAAGGGTCGAAGAGAACTCCTCGTTGGAAGTCCCCGCYACGATCAGGAGACCATCGACGTAGGCCATGTCCGTCACCGTCACCGTCCGGAGTTTTTCACGGGAAACCAGGCGGGAGTCATCCTCAGACGCTGCGTCCTTAATTAATGACTGCGAGAAGGGAACGTTCTCAAGCGACACCTCAGATATTTCCCCGTCCGTCCCGACTCTGATCAGGACCGGGACAGCAGCCTCACCGCTGCCACGCATCACCGCCAGGTAGACGTTCTGYGATGACGGATGGACGGCTATGTCCCGAATGAAGAGATCGTCCCGCGAGCAGCCCAAATACGCTGCCAGCGAAATGTCAAGATTTTCGAAATTGATCTTATTCTGCGTGTTTGTCACTCCGGTATCGCCGAGGTCGATAGCGAAGATCGAGGCGCCCCTGTTGTCTCCCACGAATAAAATACCTTCAGGTCCGAAGGCAAGGGGACCAACCGATTTGATTGCCGGCGTACCCATTTCCAGTCCAAACTTGTCCATAACAACCGCCAAGTCGTGCTCTCTCATCATCGCCTCCTGCGGCTTACGCCAAGTTAAATTGAGCCAAGTCTAGCATTTTAGCCGTCACCCTACAACGACGCGCTGAWCATTACCATAGTTGGCCGACTGGGCCCCTGAGAATGGGGTGCTTTCATMCCTCTAACTAAGATATCTCTCCCTCGGCTAGCTGGAAATAGATGCCGTGGGAGCTACTGGGCTCGATGCTAAGAGTTTTATACCCAAAGGGGCTGATGCTAGGGCTTTCCCCGTTGAGGTTTAATTCCGGAGCCTATAGCATTAGCACGGACCGATTCTATGAGTGCCTAAAACAGTATTTTTCGAATTGATGTTGATGTCTTTCCCAAGAGGAGCGACTTATTGAAGTAGGGCGAATGAAACTACKCCGCCASCAAYACAAYMARCCCKCGKTYWCKGNRTARWKNCGANCYCTMSWSMMYGNYCKCARMARSKWRRTKWKKYKGAGKCKRAMKYRGTRKRRRYRKGNGRGTNTKGMKKGKTCCCASCGAAACAGATGAAGGAAGGTGGAGAGCCTAGCCTGATAAGGCCACTGACAGATTCAAGTGCTAGATGCCTTCTGTCACGGGTGGTTTCCAACGGGTTCTCCAGGCCCGCCATAACGTCCGCAGATTGAAGGCAGTTGCCAGCAGTGTGAACTCAGCCCGAACATTCACTAGCCCCCGGAGTAAAAACCGGCGAGCCCCAAGCTGTTCTTTAAGAATGCCGAAGATGGGCTCGATCAATCCTTTCCGCCGAGCATACAAGCCCCGGGCTCTCTCGGTGGTCATCCAATGCCGGTGCTGGCGGAGCAGAGCATCAGTGGGGCCGATCCATAATGCGCGCCCGGAATGTACGTCTTTGGTGCAAACACCGTAAGCCGGGCAAGCGCGGCACACAGTCCTTGAGGCCCGGTAAACTCGGAACGGTCCCTGAACCTTTCCGTTTTTCCTGCGCAATCCCMGAAAGGGTAGACGCTGTCCCTCAGGACAGAGGTAAGTGTCGGTGGCAGGATCATAGACGAACTTATCTTTGAAGTAGGGACCCTGTACCCCCGGGTGATAGCATTCGGGCATCACGAACAGGTCTCCGCGTTGTTCGCCGGCTGCCAGGTTGGCTGCGGTATGGTAGCCGCCATCGGCCAGAGTGACCGGCACCGATTCCCCAATCATCTCCTCGGCTTGTTCCAGCATAGGAACTAACTGACCAGAATCGGCTGCGGAATTAACCACGTCAGCGGCGGTAATCAACATGCCGTTGCCTGATGAGTGAACAACCGGCGATGCCACCGCTTGGGCATTATAACCGGGTATGATCCCCTGCCGCCCCTTCATCAACTGGGCGTCCTGATCCGTCAAGTTCATCCGGGTAAGCCGGTGGTCTTGGGCCAGGCGGTTCATGGCCTGCTGGATGCGCTCCTTCAAGACCTGCGCCTGCTGGAGCTCCGCTGGGAGGTGAGGTGGTGACGGCTCATCGCCTTCTTCGTTCTGGCTTTCCAATTCGCCGATAGCGTCCTCTGTCTTGGCCAGCAGGCGCTCTAACTTGGCCGCATCGTAGGTCTGATCTCCTGCGGCGTTGGCTGCCACCTTCGTTCCGTCCAGTGCCTGCACCGCTAGATCCACAAGCCCGATTTCTACCGCCGTCCGGACCGTATGCTTTAGCAAGCTCCGCATGGCGAACCGGTGGCCCTGGTAAA
>NVSQ01000022.1:916-47730 GCA_002401285.1 SAR202 cluster bacterium | reverse complement strand
CGGTGATCCCAGTCCACGTAATATTCGTAAGAATGCGTTCGACGTCGGTGAATATGGCATTGGCAATTTAGCCAACTCTTTGACATTGGGGTGCGATTGCCTTGGTCAGATCTACTACTTCGACGCTGCCCTGAACGACAGCCGGGGCAAGGCTGTGCAAATTCAGAATGCAGTCTGTCTGCACGAAGAAGATTTCGGCATCTTGTGGAAACACGTGGATTGGCGCACCGGAAAGGCTGAGGTAAGGCGCTCGCGGCGTCTGGTTGTGTCATTTATATCCACAGTGGGTAACTATGAATACGGCTTTTTCTGGTACTTCTACCAAGACGGACATATCGAGTTCCAAGTAAAGTTGACCGGCATCGTGAACAACGCGGCCGTGGATTCACAAGAGTTTCCCAAATACGGCACCTTGATAGCTCCGCAGTTGGCCGCCCACATTCATCAGCATTTCTTCAGCATTCGCCTGGACATGTCCGTCGACGGGCTAAATAACTCCGTATATGAAGTCAACACAAAGGCCGATCCAAAGGGGCCAGGGAATCCCCAAGGGAATGCCTTTTATGCGGAACAGACTCTCTTGGCAACCGAGCTTGAAGCCCAGCGCACGGTTGATCCCTTGTCAGGCCGGTACTGGCTAATATCCAACCCGTCGGTGCAGAACAAACTGGGCCAGCTGGTAAGCTATAAGTTGGTTCCAAGGGAGAATATCCTCCCCTTCGCTCACCCGGAGTCCACCGTGTCGAAACGTGCGGGATTCATGAGAAAGCACCTCTGGGTCACTCCATTCAAGCCCGATGAGATGGGCGCTGCCGGACCATACCCCAATCAGCATCCTGGGGGCGCGGGACTTCCGGAGTGGACCAAGGAGGATCGAGCAGTTGACGATACTGACATCGTAGTTTGGTATACCTTGGGCCATCACCACGTTCCTCGCCCCGAGGACTGGCCGGTGATGCCTGTAATGTACACTGGATTCAATCTTCTGCCTGTGGGCTTTTTCGACAGAAACCCGGCCTTGGACGTGCCTCCTTCGGATAGCAACAACGGACATTGCCACACCTAAGCACGTCGGTGAAATTCCTCCAAAATATGCCTGAAATCGGCCCGATTCAGAACGGTTATCTGAACCTCCGTCTGAGGAATTGTTAGCAAAACCAATTTCGGTAAAAAGAAAAGAGGCCCAATCGGGCCTCTTTTMGNTKCCNAWWWKTGGCAGGAGCGGGAGGATTCGAACCCCCGACCACTGGTTTTGGAGACCAGCGCTCTGGCCAAACTGAGCTACGCTCCTGTATGGTACCCCTGGAGGGACTCGAACCCCCGACGCGCGACTTAGGACGCCGCCGCTCTATCCTCTGAGCTACAGGGGCATTTGGTGGAGATAGAGGGACTCGAACCCTCGGCCTCGGCATTGCGAACGCCGCGCTCTCCCAACTGAGCTATATCCCCAGGCAGTCGCCCTTCCTTGGGCCGCAACTTAGGGCGGTTACCCAACGTTGCGTGGYTTCGAAAGGCTGGTCCTTCCGGACAGCATCTCTAAGCCTACTTCAAATCGTAAATCCGYTGCCTGGCTACTGTCAAGTTGRGGCGAAGCCCATGATTTAAGCCTTCYGAGTGGGAMATGAAGGGCGATTCGTGTCGCCGGGGCCTCAAACCGCTCTGATTCTAGTACTTGAACTCCTCGCGTACGGGGCTGAAGATGTCCAAAGCCAGAGCCGCTACATCGCCGCACTTGGCGTAGTGYTCCACGCCTCCGGGTATGATGTACATGTCTCCAGGCTTCAGATGCTTAACWTYGCCAGCCACGCYCATCTCCAACTCTCCCTYCACCAGCATGCCAGCTTGCTCGTGAGGATGAGTGTGGACGGGCACTTCCGAGTTCGCGTCGATCTCCACCAAGGACAAGAGGATGTTCTCACCCCAGAACGTTCGAGTACGGGCTCCGGGCACCAACGTCATTGGGTCCCGGTTTTCAGCGTCGACAAAGTAGGACATCGTTTCCTCCTGATTTTCGTTTCTAGTCTGGGTCCGGTCCGCTCGGGGCACAGCGGTTATTCTTCCCTAATATCCTGAGCGTAGGCGGGAAGCTCTTCTCCGGGAAGCTCCGGGGTTCCTCTCGGTTGAAGTCCGCTAACTTCACGCAGCAGCAACCCCACCCAAGCTCCGATGAGGCAGATAGACACCCATACCATCCAGGTGTATAAAGCCAATTGCAGCTCTTCCCGGCCGGCGTCGACTTTGGCCCAACTCAACAGGCCTTGAGTCAATACYACCAATCCGCCAACGATCAYCGCTTGGAAGACTCCGCTGTGGGGCCAGAGGAACCCTTGGACCACTCCCACCAGGCCCAAGGACATCAAGAGCCAGAATACCGCCAAAGTGGAACCCAACTGGACGGTGGCGCTGGGAGTGAGAGGATCGGCCAAACTTGGGATGAAAGCCACCAGCAGAAGCAGCACCGCCGGCACGCTATACGCCAGTAGCAAACGGGAAACAAATCCCTGCATCCCTTCTCGGACCAAAGGGCCAAGAAAGGTTGTGTAGTCTGGCATGTCGGGCACGTAGCTACCGGCGGAACCGCTCAAAAGCAGCATGATGAAGTAGGAAAGCAGGGCGAAGGTCAGCGCGGCGGAGGGCTCGTCGGAGAAGGTTACAAAGATCAGATCGAGCCCGACGGCGGCCAGCAGAGCGACGGCGATGAGCAGATGGTGCAACGGCGGGCCTCCGGTCCCAGATCTACCGCAATGACGGGCTTACTCGAACGCCAGTACCTTCTCGTTGAGTCTGACAAAGCGATTGGCGCTCCCCAGCGCTACATGGTCCGGCAACTCGGGACCCTCGGCCAGKCTCAACCGAACCATACCCATTCTATTGTTARAGTGTTCTAAGTTCCAATCGGCGGCTGGTTCAAGTAAACGCCGGGAGTCTGCCAAAACAACGCGTTCGCCCTAGGTCCGGAGGGGTGACGGCATGGCCGGACTAACGAAGCCGGTAAGGGATAAAGAATCAGGGCGTACGTCGGCGGCTACCGGTGGAGTCGACCACTTGCATGAGGGCTGCATTGGATCGGGTTACGAAGGAAGATCATCACCGGTCATCTGCCGGATGCCTTGCTCCTAGTTGGGAGACCAGTTGTAAATCTTCGCCAGGGTCCCTCCCATGAGTRCGGATCGCTCTGAATCCGAGASCTGGTCCGTAACCCGGAACGCCTCAACGCCCTGTTCGTAGTTCAACACTCCCAYGGCCCGGGTCCAGTCGGTGCCCCACATGCATCGATCAAGGCCAAACGCGTCGAAAACCAGGCGCAGAGACTCCCAGATGTCCGGGTAGGGGAATGGCTGATGGGACAGGGTACAGGCGCCGGAAATCTTGATGGACACGTTGTCGCAGGCCGCTAGGGAAACCACGTTGGCCAGATCGGCGAACGGTTCTGGCGGCGCCGGTGGTTCCGAGGGCTGGGCTATCCCCACATGATCAACCACCATCTGTGTGTCTGGATGGCGGCGCGCCAGTTCTAGAAAGAGCGGCAGCTTGCCCGAACACATAATATTCACTGGGATGCCGGCTTGAGCGCCGGCGGCGAGTATCCGATCGATACCCGGGTCGTTCGCCTGGAATGGCTGGTCGGTGAGCATGATCCGGGCTCCGACCACACCCGGTGTCGTTGCCCACTCAGCGACCTCGTCGGCGACGGCTTCCGACTGCGGATCAAATGGCTTRATCAAGCCGAAYCGGCCCGGATGTTTCGMGTATACCTCGAGYRCATAKSWGGGATCRTAGCGRTACATRCTGAAWGGCGAAACCAGCAAAGCCCCGTCTACGCCGACCGCGTCCATCGCGGCCACCATATCGTCCCCGGTTACTTCGTCCGGCCACGGTGGAATCCTGGCCCAAGGACGCTCCGGACTATTTCGCTCGTAGGCATGTACTTGTGAGTCGATCGTGGGAGTCTGAGTTGCCATCGTATTTCCCCCTATCCTCGCCGGGTTTTCCCGCTTAACACGGGTTCTCCKGGAATTCCGCCACTGCGTTTGTCTGCTAGCAGTGTAAAAGTGCGATTCGAACCCGTCAACAACCTTTCCAAGACTCCGATCGACCCAGTAGATGTCGCTTCAGCGGTCTGAGAGGTGGAAGGTGAGCACCTTAACCCTGGAAATGTTGTTGATGTGGAGGCAGTCTAGATGGGCGCCGTYGCAGGTCTAAACCGGTTGTCCGAACTGGGGATCACCGTCAGGACCGACGGCCAAAAGGATTATTCCAGTGCGTGCCCTGAATATGGAATTGGTCCACGGGCTTGGCCGTTTTGGGTAAGGGCAACATCTGGATCCAAGTCGCCGCCGGGATAGGAACCGGTCGCCTGATAGGTCCCCCGCCCGTTCTCCGTAATCTGGCCTTCAATGCGCGCCGCGCGCCTGCGTGTTGGTAGTCATCTCGAAGGCGTCCTGCCTCCCGGGTCCCAGTAGGTTACCTGCGCCGCCTTGATGGGTGAAGACTATCTTTGACCCAGGATATGCCAATCTCTTCGCCTAACCGCCCAAGTCAAATTTGCGAAAGCTCGGTTCGGAAGTGCGCATAGTGGCCCACTATGCGATCGCGGACGCAACGCCGGGTCAGGCACACGATTGGCGGCGAGTAGGCCCCTCGGCTATGGAAGTCTGTGCCGCATCCCGGTATTTCGTGTCTGCGGGCTGCACGACGCTGGTATGTCGAAGTTCGACGGGTCGATGGGTTGCTGAAAATCCTGGTAGTAAAAGTAATCGGCGAGCGCGAGGCTCGTCCCAACGCTCACCCCCGACTGCGACTGCATGAACGTGATGGGCCGGCTCTCCGTCCCTGTCGCGTTCTGCGGCGCGTACCACGTCCACAGGTAGGTCGCTTCCGGGTAGTTTGGCGGCGCAGGCGGGAATAGCACCGAGAAGATCGTGACGGTCGTGTTCGGGGCGATGACGGGGTTGTTCGTAATCGTCGCCTGGATCGTCGCCTCGACCGCGGKATGGAGACCCAGGTGGGCGGCTCCTGCGGGAACGGGAACTGGCTCCCGCCGATGCACGTCGATGAGCCGTCCGATTCGAAGTTGATGAGGAAACCAGTGGCGCTATTGGGCGGAGGAACGACCCCGTAGGGAGCCGGGCCCGTGAGTAGCGCCTCCTGCGCGACCATCTGGCCGGGGTTGTAGGTGGACATCATCAACGTGTTTTGGGCCCGGTYCGAGTAGACGGAATACTCTTGATCCGCCTTCCATACGTACAGGACGCGCGTGGGGAGTGGGTTGAACTGCTCGTTGACCGGGGTCATGAACGCTGTCATGCCGAAGTTCGAATTCCAGAYGAAATTCTGATAGCCGTTCGGGTTCCCCACCGCGAAGCCGGGGAACGACGGAGACACGAAGGTCTCCGGCTTCGCGGTGGCCTCGCTGGCAAAGTCGTAGGATTGGAAGTTCGGGAAATACGTGAATGACCACATCTGGAAGAATGCAAGCTGCGTCGGATCGCCCATGSTCGGCGACGGCGGGCCAYTGCCGARCATCATGCGCACCGGCGCCGCAGTGATGGAATCGAACCACATCCACGTCGCGGCGGAGAGCGAGCCCTTGAGGGGAACAGGGATCTTCCACCAGTCAACTGTCTGCGCGTCCATCCAGTTCAGCGGCGATGCTCCGGCGCAGGCGGCGTTCGGGCCCTGTGCCCCATACCAGTTCTCCGGCAGCGTCCACCCCATATCGACAAACTTCCAGGTGTTTCCGCCATCGGTCGAGAGTTGCGTGCCAATGGCTGTAATAAAGTACCACCAGTTTCCGTAGGAGCAGCCGGAGACCTGCGCGGAGAAATACTCCCCCTGCGAGTAACTGATGTCGGCGACGCAGAGCTGGAAGAACGGATTGTCGGGCGTCGGATCGGTCGACAAGGGTGGGCTGAAGGGGTGGAGCAGGACGGTGGCAGCCCAGAACGCCGGCATCGCCGGTTGGGGCGTCGTCACGGACTGAAGCGACGGGTACGCGGACGGAGGCACGGGATCGACGGCGCTGTTTAATGCGTTCATGTTTCTCCTTGTAAAGTACGCAATGAAAAKAGGATCGGACGCTCTTTGMTTCGCMACGCTGCWTTYTCAGCGCGGGCTGGGCCGCTCACCTCCGGGCCAAGCYGGGACCCACTTTTGCGGGGGGAGCTTGCCTCCGAGCACCGCCAAGTAGACGTCCCAAGTCTCCGGGTCGACAGTCATCGAGTGAAGGAGTGTCGTCGACGTCGAGGTGGGTATCGGAACATCGAAGGTCGCAAAAGCGGCCAGGTTTGCGATGGTAGGTTGCGTACAATCCATCGGCGCCGCAAACAGGGAAATCCTCCCCGTCCCCCCAYCAGAGGTCGGGCTGGCGCCGACGAAGAGTATCGTCTCCGGAGGCGAAGAGAATGAGGCGCCGAACGCGACGGCGTACACGCCGAGATCACMGAAGGACGTGATCTCGCCGAGGAACGTGCCGTCGTTCGCGATCACCTGCACCCGGTGGTTAAGCGCGTCGGCCACCCAGATGCGATCGCACCGGTCGACGATCAGCATGTGTGGCAGATCGAACTGAGCGGGTCCACTCCCAGGCTGATCGCCGGGTGTGCTCCAGCTCGCAAGGACCAMACCGCTGGAGTCGAGCTTAAGCACACGGTTGTTGAGCCCGTTGAGATCGCCGTCGGAAACGAGCAGATTGCCGGCCGCGTCCCAGGCGACGTCGGTTACCTTGTCGAACTGCACCGGATCGAGTCCCGTCCCCTGAGAGTTCTCTCCGCACGTYCCGATGGTCGATAGGAACTCTCCGGACAGGGTGAATGACTTCAAACAGTGGCCGTACCCCTGACCAACAAGGAGCGGAGGGGCCATGTCTGTGATCCAAACTGTAGTGGAGCCGTCCGGACCAGTGTCGAACGATATCGAGTGTGGGTCTCCCAGCACTTGCGTGGTCCAGGTCGACACCAACTCTCCGTCCGCCGTCCACGCGCTGACCGGCGGCGCGGAGCGCTGAAGGACATAGACTAGGTTCGATTCCGGATCGCGGTCGACCCAGCTCACGGTGTCGAACGTCACCCACGACGGCCGGGGGAACGAGGGATCAAGCACGTACGCTGGCGTATCGAACGTCCGCCCTAACGGCGGTTCGGCATCGCGGCTCCCAGCGCACCCGAGGAGTAAACTCGCGCTGAGGAGCGCCGCGCTGATCGAGAGAATGGTCGTTCGTCCGAGGCTCATGACGACCCCCGGTTGGCCGAAAGCGTCTGGTTCATGAAACTGAGGATGTCGAGGCTCGGCTGGTTCGCCGCCAGGACGAAGTTCTGCGCAAGGATCTCGTCGGGCTGAAAGATCTCCTGGGTGAAATTGGCAGTGACGAGGGCGAGGTACTCGGGCATGAGCGGCGCGCTCTCGTACATCACGGGGTACCCGTCGGGGCCTAGGACCGGCGCCCAGCGGCGGTCGGGGCCCTCCGCGATGCTCATGAACCACCACTCGAGGTACTCAAAGAAGACGCCTCCTTCGTACGGTCTATTGGCGAGCAGGAGCGGCGCCAGGGCCCTTTTCACGCGGGGGCTGTCCTCGTCCCCGGGGATCGAGGGCACGAGCATCTCGATGTAGACGTCGAAGTCGGGCTCGTCGGGGTTCGTTATTTTCAGATCGGCYATCGTCGACTGGGACCCGGGCGGGCCCCAAGGCACGTCKGGCAGCAGGACGGCGGCGCCGGTGGAGCGGTAGTGAATACGATCGTAGAGCTTGAACCGCTCTTCAGGGTGGTTCAAGCTGAAGAGGTGGAAGCACTCGTGAATCATGACGTTCTGTAGATACGAAACGTCGTTGGTGGGGTGGAGCGGGTCGCCGTAGCTCGTGGCGGTCTCGACGCTCGCGACCATGTTGGCCGGCAGGACGATCGTGTCCTTGCGCCGGGTGTAGGCAGCGTAGCCTTCTTCTTGGCCGCTTGTCTTGACCAGATGAATCTCCGCCGGCAGCCGCAGGGAGAGCGGTGCGAACAACTTCGCCATCGCAGAGACGATCGCGCCCAGGGCCTTGATCTCGGTCTGCGACCAGCTCATCACCTGTGAAGCGATGTAATCGAGGTACATCGGSAGCGTGACCTCGACGACCTGGCGGCGCAAGTTCACCCGGGCCTGACGATCGAACGGGCTCTGTTGGCTCAGGTAGTCATCGACGGTCGTGAGTAGCTCCCGTCCGGCCTCGAGAGACGCGGCCACGACCTCCGTGCCGCCYGGAAGCGTACCGATGACAGTGTTCGACGCGACGGTCATCTCCGCCCGCAGCTTATCTGGGCTAGGGGACTGCTCCGATCGCCAGATGTCCTAAGGGGCTGGCCCGCCTCCAGGGCGGCCTAGTCAAATCTGTTAGGACTGTTCGATTTGGTAAAGCCATTCGAACGAACTTCTTTTTCTTCTGACATAGTATTCGCCGCTCATAGCGCTAAATGTTGTATTTTCCAGGTCAAATAGATTCCGCCACTTCTGGGACTATGGGGGATGCCTCGACCAGCGAAACTATAAAGGGATGCGGTCACCAACCGGTCACCGGCGGGACCTGGCCGGCCGGCGGACTAATGACCCAGGCGTCCCGCTCACATACATAACGTCGATTTACCGCAAATCGTTCCCGAGGTTCGAAAACTGATGCATCCGAGAGCCTAAGCAACAAATCAACGCCCCCGGCCTAAACTGGGGCTCTCTGATGGGTGGGGCAACCTGCCAGGAGCTGAGTCCTTCAACCCTCCTGGGCCGGCTCCATGTCGGCCTTAAGGTCCATCCGAACCAGGATGGCGCCCATGTGCACTCCAGCCATCGGTCGCCCGGTGTTTCAACTATGTGTGGTCAACCCCTGGGCCGGGAACTCACTTTGGCAACTAAGGTGGAGGTCTCAAGGCGTGGCCAGGAATCTGCGACGAGCGCCGGATAGTGGACTGGGACTTGGCCTGAGAAGGTATTCAGCTTATTCTTACACTGATCTACYACCARGGGAGACCCTGAAGCTAGCGTTGGATGTGGGCGCAGGGGTGTAGCTAAMAGACGGCTGATCGGTGTCGCGAAAACCGTCTAATCACTTATCGCGGGAGGATTAATGAGCACAGCTAGAATGTGGCTCCTCAGGATGCTCGCGCGGCCCTTCATCAAGGTGCCRYTGAACGTCGTCGTCGTTGTGCCGTCCCTGAGTTACCAAACCATTGAGCGGGTGGAGACATCCTTGGAAGAAAGCGTCGTCTTTTGGAAGCGGCAGGGCATCGTTTGGCAACCCACAGTGCGTGGCTGGATTGAAAACATAAATCCGATAGATAACCTGGGAGAGAATCTTCGCGAGCTGCACCGGTGGAAGCTGGGCCATCCAGAGCCTACCTTATTCGTCTTTCCTCTAGCCCAGTCTGTGGGAACCTAGGGGGATCTGGGTCTGGCGTGGACCGGCAACGGAATCGCCGCGGTGGCAGGAGGCCGGGCGGAACTCCTCAATGAGATTATGGACCACGAACTGGGGCACCTGATGATCGGACCTCAACATGAAAATGGCACATTCATGCGGGATACTCTTCAGGTCATCGACCGGCGCGTTACCACTATCCAGCGGACCATCATGCTTCGGAACGCAGAAAGGCTGGGTAGTTTCTGACGTCGTGACGGCGATGGATCTCATGCCCTTCACCGGGCCGCCCGCTGCACACCACCTTCCGTCTATCACGTCGTGCTGGACGGGGGCGTATTAGCTGGAGGGTCGTGGTACGCTATAGCACCGAGTCGCAGGCGTACCGAACACATTCCGCGTCAGGAGCTTGATCCACTTGCTCAGGAAGTCCAGGAGCCCAGTGCTGGAGGTTCTCCGAAGCAAAGATTTCCGCTTTCTTTGGACCGCCAGGTCGATTCACGAGGTCTCCCGGCGGATGGAGCTGCTGGTGTTGGGCTACCTGATTCTCCGATTGACCGACTCCGCGTTCCAGGTGGGGTTGATAGCAGTCTTCCTCAACATTCCCCGCCCTGTCCTGGCCCTCTTTGCCGGGCTTCTGGCCGACCGGCTGGACCGGCGCCGCATTTTGATCGCGGCGCACACCTCTTACGTCGGGATCGCCGTGGCCATACTGGTGTTACTCATCATCGGAACTATCCAGCCATGGCAAATCTTCATCGCCGTTTTTGTGCAAGGGTCGGTGAGGGTGACTGACGATCCCGCCCGGCGCACCGCCATATTTGATCTGGCGGGCCAAGAAAATATCGCCAGCGCAATGTCCCTGGAAACGATCACGAATAACTGGGGCAGGATACTGGGACCGGTGGCCGGCGGTATTTTGATCGCTTGGGCCGGATTTAACGGCGCTTATGCCGTGATCGTGGCGTTGGACCTGGCTGCTCTCTTGCTGATCACTAGGATGCGGCTGCCATTTCAGGCTCAGGCTATCAGCTCTGGGCTTTCGATGGCGCGGGGTCTACGGGAGGGAGTAGAGCACTCCCTGGCCAACCGGATGGTTCTGGGTGTCCTCAGCATGTCGCTGATAGTGAACGCGCTGGTCTTTCCCATCCAGTATTTTATCCCAGTGATCGCCAACGACCTGCTCTTGGTCGGACCTGTCCTGGGAGGTTTGCTGGGCTCCGCGGAAGGTATTGGCACGTTGATCGGCGCTTCGATCATCGCTTTAAAAAGAAACATTCGCTACCATGGCCGATTATTTTGTACCGGTGCGCTGGTCGTGGCGTCAGCGGTAGCGTCGATGGCCTGGTCTCCCTGGTACGCCGTCTCTTTCGCGCTACTGCTTTTTGGAGGCTTAGGGCAAGCGGGTTTCAGCACTATGCAGAGCACAATCTTGCTGTTGGAATCACGGCCGGAAATAAGAGGACGGGTGATGGGGGCACAAGGGATGGTAAACGGCCTGGGACACCTGATTGGAGGTTCCGAGATAGGGGCGATAGCCAGCACCTTTGGTATTGGATTGGCCATCGGGATCAACGCCGGAGCCGGGATCCTGTTGATCCTGCTGGTGATGGTCCTGACACCCCTCGTACGACGGCGGGTGGGGACTAACCTTGAAAAGGCTGTTGATGGAACGGATGAACCGGCGTGGACTCCTAATTCGACGGGCGCTTCCGGGCCCYACTCTACGCAAACCGAAGACTCAAGTGAACGCTAGTCTCATCTCGTTAAGGCTGACGAAGCGGTTGGCGCTGCCCAGCACGACGTGGTCCAGTAGCTCTATACCCAGCAGTTTGCCGGCCGAGATCAGTTCTTTGGTGATGTCTACGTCTTGGGAGCTGGGGGCCGGGTCTCCCGAGGGGTGGTTATGGACGACGATGATCGACGGCGCGTTTGCCTGTACCGCCGGGCGGAACACYTCCGACGCYCGGATCACTGAACTGTTGACGTTACCCACGTAGATCTCTTGAATGCCCAGCACTTCATTGCGGGTATTGAGCAGCAAAACTTTCAGGTGCTCTTGGTCCAAGACCGACATCTCCGCCAAAAGCAGGTTGGCCACGTCCTGGGGCGAGTTGATGACCGCCCGTTCCTGGGGCGCCAGGGAGACGAATCGCCGTCCCAACTCCAACGCGGCCATGAGTTGGCTGGACTTGGCCTCGCTAAGGCCGCGTTCGGCGCATAACTCAGCGAAGCTGACTCGTCCTAATCCTGCCAGGCCGTCGAAACGGGCCAGCAGGCGCGAGGAAACGGCCAAGACGTTCTCTCCCGGCAAACCCGTGCGCAATAGAATGGCGATGAGCTCGGTATTGCTTAAGGACTTGGGTCCGAATGCCCGCAGCCGCTCCCGGGGACGCTCGCCTTGGGGCAGGTCCCGTATCGTCGGCTGGTATTGACTGTCGCCATTACCGCTCATCGGCACTCMAACCCGGTAGGCTATCGGCGAACCATACTACCTAAGAATTTTTATCGAAAGATGCTTGTGTCAGTGAAATATCAGCGACGGCGCTTTGCATAGCACATTGATGGTAGGATGGTCCGGCTGCCGGGGTGTCTGGCGCCCAAAGGTGAACAGGCGGCGGCGATCGGCGAAATCGACGGAGTAGCAGGTTAAGGGTTCCTTGCCCATGCAGCGTATCTCCAAACGGATCTACTATGGCTGGATAATTGTCGCGGTGTCCGGCGGGATGGAGTTCGCCAACGCGGCAACGGCTATAGGCATCCTCACAATTTTCGTTAATCCCTTCACTGAAGAGTTTGGCTGGAGCCGGACCGAAATCTCCGCCGTGACTAGCGTGGGAGCCGTCCTTGGGGCTTCCCTTGCCCCGTTCTCTGGCCGGCTTGTCGACCGGATCGGCTCCCGTTGGGTGCTGACTTTGGGYGGGACTCTGGTGGTAGTGGCCTGCGTGTACTTGGCTTCGGTTCAAACRCTGCTGGGATTCTATGTGGGSTATACCATCGCCAGGACGGCCGACCAAGGGTTGATCAAGATCGGCGCCGCTCCKKCSGTGGGGAAATGGTTCCAGAGGTATCGTGGCCGAGCCATCGCTCTAGTCTTTTTCTCCGGCTCGGCCGGAATAATGGTCATGGCCCCTTTGGTTCAACTGGCTATCGGTGCTTGGGGGTGGCGCGCGGCTTGGCTTCTGTTGGCGGCGGTAATGGCCGTCCTGGGCATCGTTCCCAGCTTCGCTTTGATCCGGCGTCAGCCCGAGGACTACGGTTTGGTGGTGGACGGGAGGGCGGGGCCTGACGCCGATGCCGCCACGGTTTTTGCGGGGGGCGAACCTGACCAGTGGACCTTGCGGCAAGTGGTGGCCACGCCTCCGTTCTGGCTCATCCTGATTTCCCTGTTCCTGGCCAGTACCGCCGGCTCGGGAGTTACCCTGCACTTGGTGCCGCATCTGACGCAGCAGGGATTGAGCACGGGTCAAGCGGTGGGAGTGATAAGCGTGATGTCCACGTCGAGCGCGGTGGGGATCCTGGCGCTGGGGTTCCTGGCGGAACGCGTGCCGCCCCGTCTCTTGATGGCCTGCGTGTGCCTGACCACCGCTATCGACATCGGCGTCTTGATCCTTGCCGACAATCTGGCCGAAGCCTACCTGTTCGCCTTCTTGCATGGAGTGGCATCGGGCGGTTTGAACGCACTGGCCCCGATCCTTTGGGCCAGCTATTACGGCAGGGGAATCTTGGGGTCCATGCACGGATTAAGCCGGGCCTCCCAAGTCGCCGGCTTCGCCCTAGGYCCCCTGATATTAGGCATCGCCTTCGACCGGTGGGGCCGGTACCAAGACGCTCTGGCCTACCTGGCGGTCTGTGCCCTGATTAGCTTCGTCCTCGTTGTGGCGGCGAAGCGACCGCGGGGAGGGGGAAGCGGGGTGGCAATTCATACCTAGTTCCCGATGCATTACCGCACTGGATATAACTRTCGGTTTCTGACTCCAAGAGTAGCTTTGGCCGAGTTGGACATGAATCCCGATCAGGCATATTATTCGCTCCGTGTCGCGACTAGGTCTAACGCCAGATAGACGGTCCGGTAAATCGAGCGGCAAGGCCAAAGAAATATGCATCCCACGGTTGTGATTAACGTCGTTGGTCTGACTCAGGGCCTTCTTGGCGATGATACGCCCCACATCAACGCCCTCGTTAAACAGGGAGGCGTCAGGCCCTTATCAACCGTCACTCCGGCGGTAACTTGCTCCGTTCAGGCTACGATGGCAACCGGGTTGATGCCACGGGATCATGGAATCGTCGGTAATGGCTGGTATTTTAGAGACTTGTCCGAGGTCTGGTTCTGGCGGCAATCCAACCGGTTGGTTTCCGGAGAGAAGATCTGGGAGGCAGNCCGCGATCTAGATCCCTCCTTCTCCTGCGCCAAGCTCTTCTGGTGGTACAACATGTATGCATCGGCGGATATATCGGTCACGCCGCGAYCCATGTATCCCGCCGACGGGCGTAAGATTCCCGACGTTTATACCCAACCCGCCGGATTGCGCGACGAGTTAAATTCCCAGTTTGGGCCGTTCCCGCTCTTTCGCTTTTGGGGCCCCTTCGCCGATATAAGCGGCAGCCGGTGGATCACCGACTGTGCTTTGTATATCCAAAAAACGCTCCAGCCTACGCTCAGCATGGTCTATCTGCCACATCTCGACTATAATCTGCAGCGCCTTGGACCGTCTCATCCCGGTATCAGCCGGGATCTGCGAGCCATCGACGATCTATGCGGCGAGATTGTCGAGAACGTGCAGCGAGACGGAGCCCGAGTCATCGTTCTGTCCGAATACGGGGTCACCGATGTGGAAGGGCCGGTCCACATCAACCGCGCTCTTAGAGAAGCGGGGTTGATTCACGTCCGGAATGAGTTGGGGACTGAGCTACTTGATCCCGGCGCTAGCGAGGCTTTCGCCGTGGCCGATCACCAGATCGCACACGTATACGTCCGTAGCCCGAAGAGAATCGCCGAAGTTAAGGCGCTGCTGGAGGCTCTACCCGGCGTGGATATGGTTCTTGACGAAGAGGGCAAGCGGGRTATGGGGTTGAATCATTCGCGCTCGGGAGAGTTGGTRGCYRTCAGCCGTCCAGACCGGTGGTTYACTTATTAYTATTGGCTTGATGACGACAAAGCTCCCGACTTTGCTAGAACGGTGGATATCCATCGTAAACCTGGATTTGACCCGGCTGAACTCTTCCTCGATCCTCAGCTTCGAATGCCGAAGATTCGCATAGCCTGGCGAATTCTGAACATGAAGCTAGGCTTTCGTACTTTGATGGATGTGATTGGTCTCGACGCCTCGCTGGTCAAGGGTTCCCATGGCCGAGTGACCGAACGGCCTGAAGCCGGCCCAGTCTTTATCTCCTCCGAAGAAGCCCKACTTCCGGARGGCCCCRTTCCGGCCACYGMRGTTAAAGGCTTGGTCTTGAATCATCTGACCGGCTGATCAGGTGCCAGGGATGTAGCGCTGCGCCAATCTGGTCAAGACCACCGCCCCTACGGCCAATAAACCGATCAAGACCTCCCCATGACCGGAAATGAGGAGAGCGTCTAGGAATGAGATTCCCGCCAGCAGACTGCCCACGGCCAAAGGGAAGTTGATCCGGCTGCGCCACATCAGGTGAACCAGCGCGTAAATGACCCACAACAGGAAACCGATGTAGATCAGGGCGATGATCGGGCTTGCCAATGCCGAAGTCGCCGCATATGCGAATGGGAGCGCAAGGAACGCCAAGGGCCAGACGTTCTTAACTTTGGCCAGGTTTTCCTGTTTCGCCGCATAGGTAAGTCCGATKAGATAGGCGAGCATCAGGCCGGCGCCCCACAGGACGGGGTTGGAAAGGCTGGATGTAACGGCYAGGGCCGCGGTTACGTAGACCAACGCCCGGCACGATCCCATAACCACCGGACTCAACGGGTTCGTCTTGTGGTGCATGTCGTAATAGACGATGGCGGCGGCCAATGCCACGCCTGCAACCAGGGGAGGCCAACCCTGACCTCCTTCCAGCCCGTAGCTTATTATGGCCAGGACCCCTTCGCCGGCCAGCAGCAGCGAGAAGCCAATGGCGAAAACGGTTGACGTTCTCACYTGTCCAGAGGGGATGGGGCGTTCTGGCCGTTCCCGAGCATCGGTCTTACGGTCGAAMGCATCGTTAAGATACATCCYCGCGACGTAAAACAAGGAGAGGGCGACGATAAGCAACACCAGCGGAAAGGCATCCATCKTTCCGCCCGAAAGAACCACTCCGGCCACGACGTTGGTCCATACCGTTGGAAGATTGGATACCCGTCCCAATCGCAACGCCACATGCCAACCCAGCCATGGAGAAGGTATGGCGATCTGACTCATGATTGTCTCCGTCGCCCGCAGCCTAGTAGCCCGTGCAAAGCCCCAATCCCCCCTACCTGAAGTTGAAYTTGGAGTACTCCCCTTCTTCTTTGGTGATGAACTCCAGCAGCACGGTCTTGCCGCCTCGGTTGACCTCCAGGGCACGTTTGATAGCCGGGATGATTTCTTGGGGTTCGGTGATTTTTTCGCTGTAGGCGCCCAGGGCCTGGGCTACCTCGGAAAACTGCCCGCCCACTGACTTTAGGTTGTACTTCCCTACGGCCACCGGGAAGCGGCTGTCGTTATAGATGGCCATCGTGGAGTTGTTAAGCACGATGGTGATGATGGGCAACTCGGCCCGGACGGCGGTTTCGATGTCCATGCCGACCGACCCGAAGGCAAAGTCGCCCATGACGTTGATGACCTGCTTATCCGGCTCCGCCATCTTGGCCCCCATGGCCAGGCCCAGGCTGTAACCCAACTGGGTGGATTTGCCCCAACCGATGAACGATCGGGGTTGCCGGGCCTCCCAGAATGGCACCATGTACTCCCGGGCGCTGCCCGATTCATGGGTAACGATGACGTTGTCCAGGTCCACGGTGTGCAKCATGTCCCAAACCACCCGGTAGGGGTTGATGGGGACTTCGTTGGAAGTTAGCTTGGGCATCCATTGGTCAAGCCACTCCTGTTTACCGGCCTTGATCTCATCCACCAACGCCTGGTTGGCGGGACGGCCTTGGGAACCGGACTGGAGTTTCAACTCTTCCAAAAGCTGGGTCAAGACCAGTTTGGCGTCGCCCACCACCGGGTAGTGGGACTTCATGTCGTTATTGATGTCGTTTTCATCGTTGGTGGCGTGGATGATGACTTTGCCGGGTGGCATCTGAACCCCGAAGTTGGTCTTGCCGAAACTGACCCCGATGCCGAATACCAGGTCGGCCCTGGTCAGGTGGCGGTGTACACCCAGGGTGGTGCTGGGACCKCCGCAGCCCACGAACAGGGGATGGTTCTCCGGGAACGCGCTTTTGCCACCCAGGGTAGTCATCACCGGGGCCTGCAAGAACTCGGCCACCTTGATCAACTCGCCGGTAGCCTCGGCATACATGACACCCTGTCCGGCGTCGATGATCGGGTYCTTGGCGGCCAGCAATGCCTGGGCGGCCCGGCGGATCGCTTCGGGGTCGCCAGCGCTACGGACGGTTGGAGGTGGTTCGTAGTCGAAGTCCAGCTCGCTCAACTCTTCCGCCCCAACGTCTTGGGGGATCTCCAGAAGCACTGGACCGGGCCGGCCGCTTCGCAGTTTTTGAAAAGCCCGGCGCATCACMTCGGAAACGGTGCGGGCGGAGGTGATCTGAGCCGACCACTTGGTGATGGATTCGTAGCTCCGGGCGGGGTTGAAGGTGGGAGCGACGCCCAGGCGGTCCCGGGCGGCGGCGGCGGGGAGCAGTAGCATGGGCACCGAGTCGGCGTAAGCCTGGGCAACTCCGCCGAAAGCGTTTTCCGCTCCGGGTCCGCTCTGCATCAGGAATATGCCGGTGCGCTTGCCGTTGGTTACCCGGGCGAATCCGTCGGCCATGTGAACCCCGGTGCATTCCTGGCGAAAGACGATCGGGCGGATACCGGCCACCGCCGCCGCCTCGATTAGGGGGTTTGATGGGATGCAGGCGATGAAGTCGACTCCCTCCATCTTCAATACGTTGGCGATCGCCGTGTTGCCGTCCATAACACTCTCCTGTTTCTTGAATCGTCTACCGCGGCTAGGGGCCTGGCCGAGATGCTAGGAACCTTGATCATCGGGTCCTAAAGGCCAAAGGCAGGCACAGGTATACTCGGCCACGCGCTCTTTCCTTTGGTTGTGAGCCTCCACTCGGAGAACGATCATTGCCCTTTCTTGCTGTTGGTATTTGTCCTGGATCGAGGTGACGCTACGGACAAAGTCTCCCGGAAGGACCATGGCGCCCTGGAAACCGATAGAAGTCTTCACCGGATGCCCCGTCTGAGCCAGCAGGGCCGGATCCTCAGGGAGCCTGCGGCCTCTGGTGGATGCTAAGCCGGACAGACAGATAGGGGCATAGGTGAAGACCATGGCTGGTGGCGCGATCATCCCCGGAAGTCCGGCCTCTTTGGCAGCGGCCTGGCTGGTGTAGGCCACGTTTTCGTAGCGGGCCGCCCGGCAATAGGCGACGATCTTCTCCGCCGTCATCTCATAATAGTAGGCTGGCGYTGTGTCTCCCACCTGGGCGTCTTCCCACCGGTACAACCTGTCCAGGGCAGCCTCCACTTTGTTACGCTAGGCTCGAATGGGTCATGGGCACCGGGCCAGTTTAGGTGGGCTGCTCGTGCGGTGTCAAGATAGGGTCCTCGTTGCCGTGGGGGCCGGTGGAGCGCGGCTACCTGCCGGTTGCGCCGTCCCAGGAAACGATGTTCTCCGGGGTGATCTTGATCACCGGGTTTAGGCCGATGTCCATCGCCCGGTATTGATCGTACTTTTCGCGCAGCAGGGAGACGGCGTTTGTTTGCTCTTGGCCATCCATCAGCAATTCCGCCCGGCCGGAAACCATGAGGTACCAGAGGTTGCCCCAGTCCTCCTCGTAGTGGTCCACCAATAGAGTCGCCTGGGGATTGGCCAGAATGTTCTTGACTCGCCGCAACCTGGTCAAGCCGGTTCGTTTGGGCTTCTGGTCCAGTACCGAGTAAATGGACCGGCCATCGGTAGTGAAGCACACCGGAATCACGTGGGGGCGGGCATCTTCTCCGGCGGTGGCCAGGCGCCCGACGCGTGCCGACGCCAACATCTCTAACTGACGGGTGGAGAACTGGGCCAATGGTTATCCCCTTGCTGATGCCTTCGCCGGATTATACGCCGCCCTTACCCATAGCGGTTACCGTGTCTCATGAAGCAGGCGTTTGACARTATGATATCAATATGATATCAKTAARTAAGCTTTATGATAGCACATGAGAATATCTGACTTGGAGAGTTAAAGAACGCCATGGCCATAGACTTTCATGATATARCCAACGCTTCAAAAAAGGCATTAAACCTGGTGGACGACACGGAACGCCGCCGTATGCTGGAGGAGTTTGTCGAAAGTACCGGGCCCTTGGTGGAAGCGGCGGCTCGAGACGCATTCCATAGGCTGTTAGATGAGATAAACGAACAGCTTGCGCCCCACGCCCGGATCCGCCTGATCCAAGAGGGTACTCGGCTGGCAGCAGAGGTGGTCACTTTAGGTGAAGAAAGGAGACCGGGATGGACGCTTCATCTTGATAGCGACACTATCTCTAAGGTTCTTCTTAGGATGCCCTCCAGCGTCAAAGAGCGCGCCACCGAGTCGGCACAGCGGGCCGGAGTGTCGCTGAACAGTTGGACCGTGGATATTCTGGAGCGAGCTCTTGAAAATCTCCGCCAGCGCCAAAGCGGAACTGAACAGCCCGAAGGCCGGGCGAATGAGGATGACGAAAAGGCTTCTGGATCGGGGCTGCCGGAACAAAACGGGGGAGGCAACTCCACCGGCGAACCCGGTAATACATGACTTTGATGGATCGACGGCTTGGAGGATTCAACCATAGGCGGGAAATCACCGTCGATCGCCGGGAGGGTTCGCCGGGAAGGCTATATCTCGGAGTTGAAGGCCATGGGGTCTTCGAGAAACTCGATATTCTCTAACTCGGACCGGGCAGCGYCTTCCAGGACGGCGTCGCCGTCTTTGACGCAGTTGACGAGGATCTTCTTGGCCAGCGGTCCGCCGATCTTTCCCAAGGCGCTGATTCCGGCCAGTTGCACCTGATTGTCGTCATCGTCGAGTAACGCGACCAAGTGGGGCACGGCGTCTTCCTCGCCTAGTTCGGCGCAGGCGTGGGCCGATTCGTAGCGGATGGAAGGTTCCGGGTTCTGCAATTCCTTGATTATTACAGGCAGCAAGCTGACTTCACCAGTGCGCCCCATGGCATAGATCGAGCTACTTTTCAGCGACAGGTCATCGCCCTTGTAGGCGCGGGTGACGAATTTCCTTATATCCGGCGTGTTGAATGGAGCGACGGCTTCCATGCTTCGCCTGACAACTTCCAAGGGCTGGCCGGAGTCTTTCAGGATGTCCATAAGGCTTTCCAGGATCGAGTCTCCGTCCTTAGCCAGCAACTTACCTTCCTGGACGAGCGCCGGGAACTTGCCCAGRGCCACGGCCGCCGCGGCTCTCACCTGGGGACTCTTATCTGAATGCAGAACTTGRATCAGACCGGGAATGATAGCGCGGTCTTCATCCTCCCATAACCCTTCGATAGCCTTTTCCAGGACCTCTTCATCTTTGTCCCTCAAGCACATCCGGAAGACTGCGGAAAAGTCTAATTCGGAGCTGTCCTCGGCCAATTCCGCCATGGTGGCGATGATCCAACGCTGATTCTCAACGGTGAAACCGAACCAAGCCCGGGCGAAGATGATTAACTCTTCGGGCAACAGGCCGGAAGCCTCAAAGAAATCACCCAGATCCACTTCGTTCGCGTCTTCAGCAAGGGCCTCGAGGAAACTCTCCAGAGCCATGGCCTACCCCCGGTTCTGGGTCAGCGATGAGTTTGACGTATGGGTTTCGGTGGTTGTCATGTAAGCTTTGCTGCTAGAGGTCGTTTGGCGTCGGCGCATTGCGTATATTATACAATTACCATCGGGTTACTACGGGAAAATAAAGTATATCATAACGTCAACGCCCAACATTGCACGAAAATGCAAGTTTTTCCGCAATCCTGGCTACCCAAGAAATCGGCAGCCGAAGGGCTCGTCTTTTAATCACGAGCGTTTTAAGTCACGAATGGTTTCGGGCAACCGCTCGATCAGGTCTGAGGCGATGGAGCCGGTGTCGCCGATCCGCGTCCGCACCGCCTCTCCCGCCTGTCCGTGTATGTATACACCGCAACTGGCGGCCACGCCGGGAGATAACCCTTGGGCCATCAAGCCGGCGATGATTCCGGTCAGCACGTCTCCGGTGCCTCCCGAGGCCAACCCCGGATTGGCGAAAGGAGAGATTCTTATCAGTCCTTCGGGTTCGGCAATCAGRGTATGGGCCCCCTTCAGAACTACCGTGACGTTCCAATGRCGGGACCATTGCCGTGCCGAGTTTATCCGGTCGCGTTGAACTTCCGGAGTAGAAGTCCCGGTCAACGTGGCCATTTCTCCGGGGTGGGGAGTTAAGACCACCGGTCCTCCCAGACGGCGCCACCAATCGCTTATCTGGGAAAGGTTGTTGAGACCGTCGGCGTCGATCACCATGGGCAATTCAGGGGGAGATTCGCCCAGCAAAAGCTTCTCCAGGAAATCTTTGGTACCTTGGGACCAACCCATCCCGCACCCAGCCAGCAACACGTCATAGCGTTCCAGGATACTCCGGACCACTTGCGAACCCTCGGGATGAATCCGGCCTTTGCTATCCTCGGGCAGAGGCAGATGGATGACTTCAGTCAGCTTACCGGCGGCGATCGGATAAACGCTGATTGGTGACGCCAGAGTCGTTAACCCGGCGCCCGTTCGCACCGACGCTTGGGCTGCCAGGTAGGCCGCGCCCACGTAATTACGAGAGCCCGCCACCACSAGAGTGTGTCCAAAAGTCCCTTTGTGCGAGTTGGGCGGACGGACCGGCAGGTGTTCCCCGGTCCATTCCGGTGTAATCAGGTCCAGGTTTATTTCCGATTCTTCCGCCAAGCCCGATGGTATGCCGATGCCGGCAACCTCCAAGCGTCCGGCGTGTTCGGCACCTGGGAAGCCCAGGAGACCGGCTTTGGGATATCCCAGCGCCACCGTGATATCCATCTTGGGACACGCCGGATCCACCTCACCGGTGTCGGGATTCAGKCCGGTGGGTAGGTCYAGCGCCATAAATATCGGATGGTGGTTAGTGTGACGGCAGGCTTCCAACCGGGACATCACGGCTTTTACCGGGCCTGACAAAGGACGGGACTTCCCGGTGCCCAAGATTGCGTCTATGACCAGGTGGCACCGTCCCATCAGTTGGTCCAGGGCGGCAAGCTCGGGGTCCTGGTCAACTCCGGTGACGGTGACGCCGTATTCGAGGGCCGGTTTCATCTTGGGGTCGGAGTTGGGACGGTTCAATACCAGGTAGGCGGTCGCGTTCRCGCCCCAACGGCTCAGATGGCGCGCCGCCACCAGGCCGTCGGCGCCATTGTTTCCCGGTCCCACCAGCACCAGCACCCGCTTGCCTGCCGCGCCGCCCAATTCGTTTCGAGCGGCTTCGGCCACCGCCAGTCCGGCGTTTTCCATCAGAGTGTCCAGACTGACTCCGTGGCGTACCGCGGCCTGTTCCAAACCCACCATCTGGTCCACGGTGACAACTTTCATCCGGGACTCTCGCTGCGGATCACCACGAAGGCTACGGCGTAATCACGGGAATGGGATAGGCTGATGGAGATCTCTTGGACACCTCGTCTTTGGGCTCGGTTCTCACCGCGCTGGTGCAGCTTGATGGCGGGAGCTCCACTTTCGTGGCGGACGACTTCAATGTCCTTCCAGCCCACACCCCGAATTCCGGTGCCGAGGGCTTTCATAGTTGCTTCTTTGGCGGCGAACCGAGCCGCCAGATTTGGGGCGCGGCCCCGGCAATAAGCGATCTCGCCCGGTGTGAAGACGCGGTCCAGGAAACGTTGGCCGTATCGCTCCAGTACCTGCCGCACGCGGTCGATCTCGATGATGTCAACGCCGGTGGTAAGCATCAGCTTGGCTTAACTCCATCACATCGACTCGTGATATGCGTAAGGGGGTAGGTTCAATGGGAAAATGAGGTTTTCGCGGGCTTGGTCCTATGTTTGCCGGCCCGGAATACCGGTTTTAATCCCGGCCGTTGTGTCCCGGCAGATTCAGATTGTCCAAGATKTTAGAAACCGAGTAGCTGCGGTTCAGGACGTAGAAATGAATGCCCGGAACACCGTTGTCCCAGAGCTCCTCAACCTGTTTGGTAGCGTGTTCTATGCCGATCGCCCTTGCTGATCGGTCATCATCGGCGCACTTTTCGAGTTCGCGGTCCAAGTCCGGCGGTATGCTCGCGCCGCACATGGACGCGAACCGGCGTATCTGGGGGGTGCTAAGGATAGGCAGCAGTCCGGGTATGATTGGGACGTCGATGCCGGCCTTTTTTGCCCGGTCCATAAATCCGAAAAAATCGCTGTTATCGAAAAACAGTTGGGTGATCAGAAAATCGGCGCCGTTGTCCACCTTTTGCTTAACGTAATCTAGGTCGGAGCTCAGGTTGGGCGACTCGGTGTGGCCTTCGGGRTARCASGCKGCSGCMACKCCNMATCNTAAAGTTRKWRYGTAYGTGCTYGAKCARKTCGGTGGCGTGCTGGAACCCGCCTTYCACGGGAACGAWATCGGATTCYCCCCTTGGCGGGTCGCCTCGCAGAGCGATGATATTTTCGACTCCCGTCTGGTCAAGGCGCTCCAGAACGGAGTGAATCTCCTCTTTGGTCTGGCCGACGCAAGTCAGGTGGGCCATAACCTCTAAGTCCGATTGTTGCTTCATCTCCGAGGTGATCCGCTCGGTGAAAGCGCGGGTAGAACCTCCGGCGCCGTAGGTGACCGACACAAAGTCGGGCCGGTAGGTCTTCAATCGTTCAACGGCGCTAAATACATCCGGTATCCCCTCCTCAGCCCTGGGAGGAAAGAACTCGCATGAAATAGTCCGGTTGTTATTTAGAATATCTTTAATCTTCACAGACGGTTACCAATCTTGATCTTTGGGATGGAGATTCGGTTTTTATAGTATCGGACGGCCTGGTCCATGCTTTCTAGCGTCAGCCGACATGGAGTATGGGGATGATAGCATCGGCCCGATGCACTGTCGAACAGGCGCGGCTAGAACTCGGGCTGACGCTTCTCTTTAAACGCTTTAATGCCCTCTTTGGGATGGCTGTGGGTGGTGCTGTACTGAACAAAAGCCATCCTTTCCAGGGCGACGCCGTCTTCTAAGGGCAGGTCGCTGCCCCGGCGGGTTACCGACTTGACCCAACCCAACCCCGGCCGGCTCTTGGTCCGTAAAGGCGCTAACAATTCTTCYAATTCCTGRTCCAGWGAATCGGCGGGMACGGCYCGAAGAACCAGCCCCCAATCGGCGGCTTCAGCSCCGGACAGCCATTTTCCCGTGGTCAGAAGCTCCATCGCTCTCTGCATCCCGATACGCCGGGGCAAACGTTGGGTGGAGCCTCCGCCTGGTATCAGGCCGAAATTGGTGTGCTGGTCGCCGATACGGGCGTCTTCCGCTGCTAGGGTCATGTCGCAAGCCAGCATCAGCTCCAATCCTCCCGCCAGAGCAAAGCCGTGGACCACGGAGATTACGGGGATCGGGAGTTCCTCTAAGGCGAAAAGGCAGTCGCTGAACTTCTTTAAATAGGATGTCAGTTGGCTGGGATCGTCAAAGGCCGTCTCGAAAAATGTCAGGTCAGCGCCCGAGCAGAAAGCCCGTCCCTCGCCCCGCACCACCAAAGCTTTTACGCTTTCGTCGATCTCCACGGTGGAGATGGCGTCCGAAAGCTCCTCCATTAGGTCCCAACTCAGGGCGTTTAGGGCGTTGGGCCGGTTCAGCCGGATGGTGGCCACGCCGTTTTCGATCTCCAGCTTGATGTTGGTATACTCCACTGGGGTCCTCCAGGGGTTTGTGTCTGGCTAACTTAAATATACCAGACCGCCGCCCGTGGGGTTCAGYAGAGCCGGATCGCTGGGTCTGCCGGGGAGTTAAGAACATGGATAAAGTACCAGGGCCCACGGCCAATTTTCCAATAAGAGTCCAGCCCAAATCATCTAAGGACCAAGTGGTTGGATATCGGGAGGGCGTGCTGCAGTTGAGGGTGACCGCTCCCCCGGATAAGGGCCGGGCCAACGCGGCGGTCTTATCCATGCTGGCCCAAGCATTGGGCGTGGCTAAATCCAGGGTGCGTATCGTTCGTGGACAGACTTCCCGGAACAAGGTGGTGACGGTGGAATCCCTATCCCCCGAGGAGGTCCGTGGGATACTCGAGGCCAGCTTCGGCTGAGCCTAGGATCACTCTAATTCGATTCTTTTCCGGTCGTGTAACTACAGGTGGGTCTGGCTTGAGAATCGGCCTGCAAGTATAATAGGCGCAATGTACGGCTGCGTTAACCGCRCATGATGTKGACCCTGCCGTCTGGGCGTGGCGGGATGCCGAACAATAATCGTATGCCGGAGTTGGCACTTTGGAATATTTAAATTTTAGCTGGTTGCTGGAAGGCGCATTGGCCGGGGCGGAAGGACCAAAGAGCCGCCGCGATCTGATGTTTCTCAAGCTGAATGAAATCACCGCAATCATACGGATGGAAGAGCAGACTATCTCCGGAGAAGCKGTGGAGATGGCGGACCTGTACGAACCGGTGCCCGATTTTACCGCGCCCCGATTGGACCAGATCGAGCGCATGGTTAGGTTCATCGACGAGCAGATCGAGACGTGGGAGCACCCGATAGTGGTTACTTGCCAGGCGGGTTTGGGACGGACTGGGRCGATCCTGGCTTGCTATCTGGTATATGTGGGGTACGCGCCGGAGAACGCCGTGAAATTGGTCCGAGAACAGCGCCCCGGCTCCATCCAGACTGGTGACCAAGAAGACGTGATCACCAAGTTTTCGGAGCATCTCAAAGCCGAGGAACGGGAACGTAGGAGGAAGGCCATAGATGCGCTTGGGGACATTTAGCGCCGGCACAYCGRGGCGTGCCGGCGMGGGCTAGGCAGCCAGTTCGGCGGCTTCGCGGACTGTTTCCTTGCTGAAGCCAAGTTCCTGAACCTCCACATCCACTTGACGCCCGCATTGGAGACATTTGTAGAAGCTTCCGTAAAAGTCTTCTTCAAGAATCATATCGCCCTGGCATTTGGCGCATCCCTTAAAATAAATCATTCTGGTTACCCTTGGTTACACTGATTCGCCTGTAATGCCGGCGGTGTGTTCCTTACTAAACTCTTTGATGCCACTTCTCTCGTGCAGGTGCATCTGCTATATTCAAAATATGCTGCCCCATCGCTACAAGGAGTCTCGAAATGGCCGATSAACTGATTCCGTTGAAAATCTCACCGGGCATCCTRTCGGACATTTACCGGGAGGCCCGGAGCGCTTTTCCCGCCGAGTGCTGTGGCTGGCTCTCGGGTCCTAAGGATGGCGATGAAGTTACGGTGGTGCGGGCCTGCGAGAATGCCCAAGCGTCCGGAACCCATCCCACCGAAGCCCAACGCGGCGTCGAGAATGCCTATGTGTTTACCGGCGGCGACGTGCTGTCTTTAAATGAAACCCTGGAATCCGAAATGCCGGCCAGGATAATTTTTCACTCCCATCCCAACGGCCAGGCTTATTTTTCCCCCACCGATAGGGAGGTGGCCACCAGTCCTTGGGGAGACGGTCCGGCGTATCCGGTCCAACAGCTTGTGGTGGGGATCGMCGATCGCCGAGTGGTCGAGGCGGCTCTATTTGCCTGGTCCGATGACGAGGGCGGATTCGTCCAGATCGCCAAGTTCGATGGAGCCGATGTCTGAAGGAGCCGGGCTAGACTCCACGCAAAGTGACCGGACTTATTGCCGTCGCACGGGTGCGGAATACCGTCTCGGGCCGTCTGGTTGAGATTTGGGCTAACCGCTTTGAAGATGCTTCGGATATTCTTCTCCTGCGTCCTCCTCATTGGCTTGTCTTCGTTGGCTTGCCGGGGTGAGATTCCTGAACCGACCGGGGATGACCGCGGGACGCCCCAGGCCCAAGGATCCGCGATCCAACCGGGCCCCACAACCGATGCCACGGCCAGCCCAACGTCCTCGACAACGCCGTTGGTAAACACGGCTACCGAAAAACCCGCCAACTCGGAGACTCCGAGGGAGATGTTAGAGGGAGTCACCACCGCCACCGCTCCAACTCTCCTCCCGCTGCCCACTCCCAATCCAAGCAAYACTCCATGGGTTAAAGAGCGTTTGGACGCGGTGGTTCGGTTGTACGGCTTGTCGGGTGAAGGTGCCGCCCTGGTGAACAGCTTGGACCTGCGCCAGACCAGAGGCGACCCCGGATTCTTCGGCAGTTACGGCTTCAAGTTTTGGGCCGGCGTTGGGGAGGCCAAGCCCATCGGAGTGATGCACGAGTTGGGCCACTCTTATTGGGGTGGCTTCCCGGTGGAAGGCTCACCCGGTCTGAGCTGGGATGTTCCCAGCGGACAGAAGCTTTCCCCGGCGATTCAAAGTTACCACTCTGACGTTCTAGCATTCATGGCCCAACCGCCGGACGGCTTTGAAGTCTTGCGGCAACGCCTGCGCAACCTACCCAAGCTTTCCAGCGCCAATCCGGAGCCCCTCATCCACAACTTGGAAGCCGACATGGTTTACAACACCGGCGGCGACCTGGCCTTGGTCCCGCCGGTCTTGCGTAAGTACTGGAGCCGGTTTCTCAACCAAGGGCSTTWCGGTTCCTGGCAGAACGCCGTGATTTGGTACCGGRGCCTTTCYCGTGATGACCGGATACTTGCCGGAAAATTCCTGGGTTTTGAGCACTTGGATCTTCGCCCATACAACTTTACCGGCAAGCAGGACTTGGTTGGCGTGAATCTGGCAAGTCACCGGGAATTGTTGGTTCGGGAAGAGCGGCAGAGACTTTTCGATCTGGCCGATCAGTTCGATCTGCTGGTGGGAGACGCTCAAAAAGAGGAGAATTTTGGCTTCTGGCGAGGCTACCTTCGGGACAAGGTGGACCTGCACCGCCGGCACCCCGAATACATGGCATCTCTGCCGCTGGAGCGAGCGCCTAGCCTGGCCGGGGCCCTGGAGTTCACCGTTGATCTGATCAGCCGATCACCTGAAGACCAGGTGGACCGGTTGCGCGGGGAGCTTCCCAAACGGCCGATYTTGRTAAATTTCTTACCCGCCATGGCGAACGAAACTTTGTTGTTGCTGTTCGCCGATACGGCCCCCTTACCCGAAGGCGCGAYCCTGCAAGCGACCGCCAGYTTTGTTGACCGGCTAAACCGCTTCAGCCTCGTCGTCGACCGTGTGATAGCAGCTGGACGGCGGAATCACCAACGGGGCGCGGCGGAGCTTGTGGCATTCCTGGAAGGTGTGGAATACGCTCCCGAAGAAGATATCAAGCTGTTTTTTGAATTGTTCGGCGATTCCCAYCGGGGAACRGCCRTAGGCATCGTTCGGGCGCTGGACAAARACTCCTTCCGCCGGTCGATTGAGGTTGCTCCCTTCCACCTGCGGTCTTTGCTAACCCCCGATGAACTGCTCGCCAAATTAGATATCGACGCTCAAGCCAGTCTGGAAGAATTGGCGGTGGGCATCGCGATTTTGGTGGAGGAGCCGTCGGGGAATTTTATCGTTGATGAGCCTTTCCTGTTCGCCATGTATCGGGTAGTAGCCGTCCGGACGTTCCGTGACCCAAGCGAGATGGCCGGGATCCTTGGGCAACCGTCTTTCCCTTTGGAAGGCTTCATACAGAATCATCCCGCCGCCGCCACGGCCGTGCTTCGAAGCGGCCTGGAAACCGCTTTGACGATACCACGGCAAAGCGATGCCGTGGTATCGTCGCCGGCCAGAATCATTTACCGGTTGATGCACGCCGACGCTGCCCTGGCATCAGACTTGATCGTGGCCTTTGACGAACGGGGAGAGACCGGTTTGGTGGCGGAGTCGTTGGCCTATTTCGCTTACGACGAGGATAGGTCCAAGGTGGTGCCCGGTTTGATCAATGCATTGGAGGGAGATGGGGATCTTTTGCAGGGTCTGCTCAGTAAGCAGGGGCCGGATTGGCTGACGCGGCGGCTGATGGAGGCCTTCTTACTGCACGGTGATGATGGGCCGGCGGATTTTCAGGCCCGGTACCGGTCTACGCTGAACGCGGCTGTTGCCACCCTGGGAGACGCATCGGTTAGGGCGGAACTAGAGGCGGTTATTGAGAAAGCTACCACGGGAATTGAATCAGGGCGATAGCCGTGCGCTGGATGGTGTCTCCACCCGCGCCACCCACCGTGGCCACGGCTATCGCACCGGCGACGTAAGCCAGCATCACCAAGACCAATACGGCCGMTACCAAAGGGGCTTTGAGCCGGTTGYGAGCCAAGATYAGMGCCAGTRCCACCAGCATCAGCCCGACGGCCATGCCCCCGGCGATGARGTGGGCCGGCTCGGTTTGRCTGCTCAGAAYGCCGTSCCGGTAGAAYGGGTCGGCGAAAAATAGGATCGTTACGTTGAACGCGTTGCTACCGAAGAGACCGGCCACCCCTAGGTCGGCCGCTCCGATTCGCGCGGCGGCGATGGCCGACGACATCTCCGGCATCGTGGTTACAAAGGAAACGGCTAAGATACCAAGGGTGCTAGAGGCTACGCCAGTGATATCGGCTATGCGGTCGGTGCTCCAGGCCAGGAAAAACCCGGCAATCACCACCCCCCCACAGACGCAGAGGAACAACGCCCAGGCGCGTTTGAGAGTCATGCTTCCCGTGTCTGCTTCGTCGGCGGAATCTTTCTCCGGGGGTTTGGTCACGTAGACCACCCKCATGCCCACCACAAATACAACTATGAGAATCAGGGACGACAGACCGATCTGCCACAGGGATATGTCCAATTTTATCGCGCCGAAGAGCACCGCCAGCCCCGTCAAAAGCACCGCCAAAGCGACCAGATAGCCCTGCTGAGGCGCGATTTGCTGGAGGAACCGTTTGCCCCCGAAGATAAGAGCGACCAACGACATGTTGAACATGTTGAGCATGTTGGCGCCCATGACGTTGCCCACTGCCAGGGATGGGTTGGGAGGGTCCAGCCGGACGGCGGAGATGTTGGTGGACAGCTCGGGCAAAGATGTGGCCAGGGCAACCAAGACGCTTCCTACGAATAATCGCCCCCAACCGGTAAGGCTGGCAAGAGCGTCCCCGTAGACGGCCAGGCGTATCCCGAAAAAGATCACCGATACGGCGCTAACCAGAAACACRATCACCGGAATCGCCAGGTCTCCCGCCATTTATGTACGTCCCATCCGGATCGTGGCTGCCGTGAGAAAGATGACCCCGGTCACCTGGAGGATTCCAGGGCGTCTGTGATGCGCTTCCCCAACTCTTGCGTTCCCACGGAAGAAGCCCCGGCGTTGGAAATATCTACCGTGCGGTGACCGGCCGACAGTACATCGTCCACCGCTTTTTCTACTCCCACGGCCTCTTCGGTGAGTCCCAGGGAGTAACGTAGCAACAGGGCAACGCTGAGAATGGAGCCGATGGGGTTGGCGATGTCCCGGCCGGCAATGTCCGGAGCCGTACCGTGGATCGGCTCGTAAAACCCGCTGGTACGCCGGCCTGGCATAGGCACTCCCGACAGGCTGGCCGAGGGTAGCAGGCCCATGGAGCCGGCCAGCACCGATGTCTCGTCGCTCAATATGTCGCCGAAGGTATTCTCGGCCACGATAACATCGAACTCCACCGGGCGTTGGATCAAGTGCATGGTGCAGGAGTCCACCAGGGCATGTTCCAGTTCAACGTCGGGGTATTCCGGGGCCAGCCGGTTCGCCGTCTGGCGCCACAGCCGGGAGCATTCCAATACGTTGGCCTTATCCACGGAGGTCAGTTTGTGCCGGCGGCCTTGGGCCAGCTCAAACCCTACCCTCAGGATACGTTCCAGCTCCCCTTCGCTGTAACGCATGGTGTCTACGGCCGTCCAACCCTGGTCTGTCTCGTGGCGGCCTTTGGGCTGGGCATAATAGAGGCCGCCGGTCAATTCCCGYACTACCACSAGGTCCACACCTTCGATMACCGAAGGTTTCAGTGAGCTGGMGTCCASCAGCCATGGGTAGACYTTAACCGGACGGATGTTRGCGAACACACCKAGGCGGGTGCGGAGYTCCAGAAGGCCGTCTTCCGGGCGTACCGAGGCGCTGGGGTCGTCCCATTTGGGACCGCCCACCGCGCCGAACAATACGGCGTCGRCCGACGCCGCCAGGTCACTGACTTCCGGCAGCAGGGGCGTGCCGTGGTTGTCGATGGAAATCCCGCCAACGTCGCCATACTCCAAACGGAAATTATGGCCGAATACCCGGCCTACGGTCTCGAGGACATTGGCTCCTTGAGCGGTGACCTCCGGTCCGATACCATCACCGGCCAGTACAGCGATTTGAAAGTCCAAAGGGATCCTCCTAGCATTTCAGGTAGAAGATTGGCTGGCGTAACCCGGCGTTTTAATCGCGTTCGTGGTTACCCCGATGGGATCGGGGCGAAYCGCTGGCTTGCTTATGCGGGCTCGAGCCAATCCTCACCCACGAGAACGGTGTGGGTTTCGGAGATCTCTACGTAGTATGACCTAAAAGGCTCCATMGGCAYGATTTYGCTAGCTTCCAGCCAATCGGCGATGTGTTGCTCCGCGATGGTTCCTTCGACGCCCTTCGCGTCGTTAGGCGGCTCCCTATAAGTACCCTCGCTGGTCTTGATGCGCACTTTCTGACTGATAGAAAATTTCCGTTGCATAATATTCCCTGCCYTATGATTCGAAGGGGTTCTAAGAGCGGCCCGGTCGAGCCCAAGTAAATCTGCCACTCCGATTTTACACCCTCGGTCAGTTGGCCGCACTTCGTCCCATTCGTCGGGATCTGTGAAGTCTGGGTCGACATCCCGAGACGACCTAAGACCCAAGGCGTGCTTGGCTTAAGAGTCGCATTTCTTGCCAAGGTGCCTCTCGCTGGTCTATCATCGAATCGAGTCGCCAACGGGGCTGCCGAACGAGCTGATCTGAGGAGATAAAGGTGCTTCCTCCCGGTCCGATGAGCCGCTTTTTAGACCAGGCCAAAGCCGTTGTTGGGGCGGAAAACGTCATCCATTACCCGGAAGATTTGCTTGTCTTCGAGTACGACGGGTCGGTGGACCGGGGTATGCCGGGCGCGGTGGTGTTTCCCATATCTGTTGAAGAGGTCAGCCAGGTCATGGCGTTGGCCTACGGAGAATCGCTGAGCGTCGTAGGCCGAGGTGCGGGTACCGGACTAAGCGGAGGCGCCATCTCTTCCCCCGGAGGCGTCCAGATCGCCTTCACCAGGATGCACCATATCCTAGACGTGGACACCGAAAACCGGACGGCTACGGTGGAACCGGGAGTGATCAACCTGGACCTGGATGTCTACGCGCACCGATTCGGTCTACGCTACGCTCCGGACCCATCTAGCCAGAAAGCTTGCAGCCTGGGCGGCAATATCGCCGAGAACGCCGGAGGGCCCCACTGCCTGGCCTACGGCACCACCACTAATCACGTTCTGGGAATGGAGGTGGTTCTGGAGGACGGCGAGATAGTGTATCTGGGCAGCATGGCCCGGGAAACGCCGGGCTAYGACCTTCGAGGCGTGTTCACCGGTTCCGAGGGAACATTCGGCGTGGCTACCAAGATCACTGTGCGGCTTTTGCYCCAACCTGAGGCKGTCAAGACTTTCCTGGGAATCTTCCCTGATGTAGATTCGGCTTGCACCGCAGTCTCCGCCGTCATCGGCCATGGCATTGTTCCGGCGGCCTTGGAGATGATCGACGCTCTCAGCATCCGCGCGGTGCAAAACGTTATGGATGCCGGTTACCCTGACGACGCCGGAGCGGTGCTCCTGATTGAATTGGAAGGCCTACAAGAGGAAGTGGACGAGATAGGGGAAGAGGTGGAGGCCGCTCTCTGGGAGTCGRGCCCCACCCAGGTGCGAACCGCTGAGAAAGCCGAAGACCGGGACATTCTATGGGTGGGCCGCAAGGGCGCCTTGGGCGCTTTGGGCAGTTTGGCGCCCAACTACTATTTGGTGGATGGCGTGGTGCCACGCACCCAGTTGACCCAGGTATTGCGCCGGGTGGCCGAGATCAGTCAAGAACACGGCATACCCATCGCCAACGTTTTCCACGCCGGGGACGGCAATCTGCATCCATGTCTGCTCTTTGACGAGCGCAAGCCAGGCGCCATGGCCGCGATCGTCGCTGCCGGTGCCGAGGTGATGAAAGTCTGCGTCGATGCCGGCGGTACCCTTACTGGTGAGCATGGAGTGGGCTTGGAGAAGAAGGAATTGATGCACCTGGTGTTCACTGAGGACGACATGGCGGCGATGCGCCTGGTGCGGGAGGCGTTCGCCCCGGAGAACCGCCTTAATCCTGGTAAGATTTTCCCCGATGGCATCCACTACCTACCGCCGGCCCGACGCCCGGAGCCGGGCTTGTCCATCTAGTAGAGCCGATAGTGCCGCCTCGCGATTTTATCAATATTGCTCATCGGGGAGCGTCGGCCTACACTCCGGAAAACACCTTTGCCGCCTTCGACAAGGCATTGGCGCTGGGTGTGGACAACGTAGAGTTCGACGTGCATTTCTCCGCAGACGGCCACGTCGTCGTTATCCATGACGACACCCTGGACCGCACCACCAGCGGCTCGGGTCCCGTGGTGAATCAGACTCTGGACCAGCTGCGGCCCTTGGATGCCGGTGGATGGTTCTCGGAGGAGTTCAAAGGCGAGCCTATTCCCACCCTGGCTCATCTGTTAGAGCGGTACAAGGGTTGGCTTCACTTCCATATTGAGATCAAAGGCCGGTCTCCGGGTCTGGCCCACCGGACCGCCGATCTGGTCAGGGGCTTCAGTCTTGGCCGTGTCACCACCATCACTTCCTTCGACTTGACTCCCCTGGAGGAAGTACGGACCTACGCTCCGGAACTGTACTCGGGCTGGCTGGTGCCGGAGATCAACGAATCGGTGATAACCCAGGCCCAAGATTTGAAGCTGGTGCAACTGTGTCCGCCGGCCTCCGAAGTAACGGCCGAGCTGGTAAACGATCTGCACCAGAAGGGGTTCGTAGTTCGGGCGTGGCGAGTCACCACGACTGACTTGATGCGGCAGGTCGTGGACGCTGGAGCCGACGGYATGACCGTGAACTTTCCTGATAAGCTGGACGAGTATCTTAAGGCTGGGTGATCGTGCCGGTGCCCACTATTAACCAACAACTCACTGATCTCGTGGATAGCAGCTCTGTGCTGCCGGAGGAGAGCTTGGCAGGCTACTCCATCGACGGAGTGACGCCCAGAGCTGTTGTTCGGCCACAACAGCGGCAGGAGATCGTTGAGGTCATCCGGTGGGCCGCATCGGAAGGCGTAGCTGTTTTCCCCTGGGGMGGTGGCACCCAGGTCTGTCTGGGAGGGTTGCCCGAACGGGTGGACCTGATCCTAGACCTGAGCCGGTACGATCGGGTGATCGACTATCAGCCCGCCGACCTTACTGCCACCGTGGAGGCTGGAATCAGTCTGGATTCCCTGCAACGGGAGTTGGCTAAAGGAGGCAAGTTCCTGGCCATCGAAGCGCCGATGCCGGCCAAGGCCACTGTCGGCGGCATATTGGCTTCCAACGCCAGCGGCCCCCTGCGGTTCGGCTACGGGTTACCCCGGGACTGGCTCATAGGCATCGGAGTAGTCAACGCCCGAGGTGTGGAAACAAAGGCGGGCGGCAAGGTGGTGAAGAACGTCACCGGCTACGACCTAGGCAAACTGTACACCGGCTCCATGGGCACGCTGGGAATCATATTGGAAGCTACTTTCAAGTTGATACCGCTGCCTGTGGATTCCAATGCTCTGGTGGCTGTTTTCCCATCCATGGAGTCTGCCATCGATGCCGGGTCCCAGTTGTTGCGGCAGGTCTACGCGCCCCACGGGTTGCAAGTCGTCAACTCGTCCATGTCCCAGCGTCTTTCTCTTTCCATGGCAGGGGGTGAGCTAGGGTCCGATTTGGCCACCGGCGAAGCTTCCCAAGAAGCGGTCATGCTGGCATTTTTCTCGGGGCGCGTGAGGGCGGTGCGGCGGAAGCTCAGCGAGGCTTCCSGAKWSAKCCNKGRMCAKGGNNAKYGKCGCNRASYWGAKSMMMTAMRMGGSCCACAAGGTTCCGGGCTGTTACGGCAGCTCACCGACGTGGGCTGGAACAGCGAAGATCCGCCCTTTCTGAGCATTAAAGTTAACGTTTCGCCTTCGATRGTGGGACAAGTAGCCGGTTGGTTCGACCAGCCTTCAAATGAAGAACTGTCCGGTGGAGGTAGACACGCCCAGATCCCCCAAGGTCCGTCGGACTCGCCGCCCGAGATCGTTGCGGACCCCGGATTCGGTCTGGTCCGGTTCCACTGGTGGTCGGGAGCGCTCCATTCCGGTCAGGGGAGCGCCGTTGCCCTCTCTTCCGAGGAAGGCTGGCTGGGACGGTTCGATGAGCCCCATCTCATCGACGTCGTCGGCCGGGTACAAGCGCTGGGTCGTGAATTGGGCGGATCGGTGGTAGTGGAGCATGCCCCGCCGGCACTGAAACGGCAAGTTGAAGTGTGGGGCGATCCCCCTATTGGGCTTGAAATAATGCGGAAAATAAAGCAAAAATTCGACCCGGCGGGCATCTTGAACCCCGGCCGGTTTGTGGGAGGCATGTAGTGGCTGATCCAGAAGCCTCACTGCCGGCCGGCCAGCCCGGGCCCCTGGAGGCTCCCGCGATGTCACGAGGTGGATTCAGCGGTGAGGATATGCCTGCCGAAGCCGACATGTACCGTTGCGTACACTGCGGGCTGTGCCTCAGCGCCTGCCCGACGTACTCCGAGACGTCCCTGGAAACCGAGTCGCCCCGGGGCCGCATCGCATTGATGAAAGCGGTGAACGAAGGCCGGGTTGGCATCAACTCTCTGGTGGTGTCTCACTGGGATCAATGCCTTCAGTGCCGTGCCTGCGAAGCCGTTTGCCCGTCTGGTGTGCCTTACGGCCGGATCATGGAGATGACTCGGGCTCAGGTCCTTTCTCAAAAGCAACAGTCGGCCCGGTTGAGATGGATCAGCCGCTTGTTCCTCAGAGCGGCGCTGCCCAGTCCAAAACGGCTCCGTCTGGGGGCTCATTTCATACGGGCTTACCAGCGGATGGGTATTCAGAACCTGATACGCAAAAGCCGGATCCTGCGATTATTGCCGGGACCATTGAGCCATCTGGAGGCTCAGATCCCCACGTTCAACGGACCGTTTTTCGGGCCGAGCAAAACCGTATATCCGGCAACCTCGCCAAAGAAACTGACCGTAGGACTTCTTTCAGGCTGCGTTATGCCCCTGATGCAGGGCAGCACGATGGCGGCCACGGTGCGAGTCCTTACGAGGAATGGCTGCGACGTGGTCGTGCCCATGGGACAGGGCTGCTGCGGGGCCCTTAACCTTCACAGCGGTGATCTGAAGATGGCGCGCCGGATGGCCCGAATAAACATTGACGTCTTCCTGGCTGCCGGGGTGGACCTGATCGTTACGTCTTCGGCCGGTTGCGGGTCCAACATGAAGGAGTACCAGGACCTATTGGCGGACGACCCGCGCTACGCCGAGCCGGCGCGACGCTTCGCAGAGCTGACGCRGGACGTCACCGARGTGCTGGTCGATCTTCCATTTGATCCGCCGAAGGCGCAGTTGAACCGGAAAGTTACTTACCAGGACCCTTGTCACTTGGTTCACGCCCAGCGTATCTCATCTCAACCCCGCGCCATTCTAAATGCCATCCCTGGTTTGGAGTTGGTGGAGATGGAGGAGTCTTCAAAGTGCTGCGGTGGGGCGGGGATATATTCGGCGGCGCAGCCTGAATTGTCGGCCAAGATCCTCGGGACTAAGATGGGCCATATCGCCGCCACCGGCGCCAGCCAAGTGATCACTGCCAATCCTGGCTGCATGGTGCAGATCGAGCAGGGGCTTCGTCAGATGGGAACGCCGGCTAGGGTGATCCACGTGGTGGATATTCTGGACGAAGCCTATCGAGAGGAGCCGTCGCCGGAGCGCTCTTAGGTTGAACTGTCGAATGACGCCAGGTCTCGCTGGGCGGCGGACAGGCTGGCGCCGTGAGCCACTTCATAGCCCAGTCCTGAAAGAGTCATTTCCAGGGCCGACAAAAGAGAGAACACGTTAGTTTCCCTGGCTCCATCACCCATCAGGCCGATGCGCCAAGCCTTTCCGCGAAGGTCCCCCAGCCCGCCGCCGATCTCGATGTTGTAATCGTTCAGCAAGGTGCGCCGAACAGCGGCGTCATCTACTCCTTCAGGCACCACTGCGGTGGTTAAAGGATTGAGGCGGTACTCCGGGTCGGCCAGCAAAGCGATGCCCATCGCTTCTAGACCTGCCCTGAGGGCCGAGGCTACCCGGGCGTGGCGCTTGATGCGGGGCTCCAACCCTTCCTCCATCAACATCCTGAGGGCTTCCCGCAATGCGTAGGTCATGGATATGGGTGACGTGTGGTGATAGGCGCGAGTCTGGGACCAATAGGTTTCCAAGTCCTTCACGTTGAAGTAAAAGCTCTGCACTTGGGACTTGCGGGAGTTGATAACCTCCATGGCCCGTGGTCCAAAGCTGATGGGGGCCAATCCCGGAGGAGCGCCCAAGCATTTCTGGCTGGCGCCGTAGGCCACGTCGATGTCCCAATCGTCCATCCGTACGTCATGGCCACCTAGGGAGGTAACCACGTCCACGATTATCAGTGCCCCCTTKCGGTGGACCAGATCAACCATCTCTTGCAGGGGAGTCAACACGCCGGTGGAAGTTTCCGCGTGGACCATACCCACTGCCTTGACGTTGGGGTGTTTGTCCAGTTCGGCCGCCAGAGTGTCCAGGTCCGCGGGCTTGCCCCAGGGCGAGTCCACTATSTGAACTTCGGCCCCGCAACGCGCCGCGATATCGGCCAGCCTGTCTCCGAAGAAACCGTTGCGGCAGACGACCATGGTGTCCCCGCGCTCCAGGACGTTGGCGCAGGCGGCTTCCATGGCGCCGGTGCCGGTGGATGACAGGGGCAGGGTCATGAAATTCTCGGTGTGAAAGACCTCCCGGAGCATGTCCCCAACTTCGTCCATCACCTGGAAGAACTCCGGGTCCAAGTGGCCCACGACGGGAAGGGTCATGGCGTGGAGCACCCGGGGGTGGACGCTGCTGGGGCCGGGRCCCAGTAAGAGTCTGGGGGATGGCTGTAATTCGTTTAGATAAGACCTATTCACACCGTTTCTCCRCCTATTGGGATATGGAATCAGTCGCGCTTTTGACTGATTCCTTGATACAGCTTAGTCCACCACTGTTCGTTTGTCACTCCGGTGTGTCGCGTTTTAGGGCGAGTCTAGAGACAAACTGCCGTGTTGATCCGGCGCTGTTTTGGGCTCCTGAGCTTTGGGGCATCGTATTTGGGTGCATCGCCCGTTTTCGGGGGTGACAACCCTAAAGGACGGCCGAATTTCCGCCGTCGATGTTAACCGCGATGCCTGTTAGATAGCTGGCCCGGTCCGAGGCTAAGAAGGTTATAACGTCGCCCGCTTCCTCGGCTTCGCCCATCCGGCCCAGAGGGACTCCCCGGCCGCGTACCGATTCGGCCCAAACTTCCTCGATGGTCGCGTTGGCGTTAGCCGTCTGCATTCGGTCCAACCGTCTTTCCGCCTGGCCGCTCTTGATCAGGCCGATGCACACGGTCGTTACCAGGATATTGTCCTTGGCCAAGTCCCGCGAAAGTCCCTTGGTGATCGCTTGGCCCGCCGCTCGGGAGATGGAAGTGGGCATGGACGCCGCGCCGGGAGTCCGGCCGCCCAGGTTGGTGACGTTGATGATACGGCCCCCGCCCACTTTGCGCATCTCGGGGACCACCGAACGGATGAATCGGACCGCTCCCCAAACCTTCAGATCGAAGTCGAATTCCCACTCGTCATCGGTAACTTCTTCGAATGACTTGGCCATGGAAGCTCCGGCATTGTTCACCAGAATGTCTACCCGCCCGAAATTGTCGAGGGCGGTCTTCACTACCCGATCGGCGATTTCGTGGTCGCTCACGTCTCCCACCACCGGAATCGCGATGCCTTCGGTGGCGGTCTTGATGTCCTGGCAGGCTTCATCCAGCACGTCCGCCCGCCGGGCTACCAGAATCACTCGGGCCCCTTCTCTAGCCATGCTCAAGGCCGCCGCCTTGCCGATGCCGTAGCTGCCGCCGGTGATGATGGCGACTTTATCCTGCAATCCCATATCCATGATCCAAACTCCTTATGTGACGAATCAAGTTGAGCGGGGCACATTATAACAATATGCCCCGTCCCGTCCAACCGTGGGTTCTTTTTATATCTCTATCCCACTGGCTTTGGCCACTATATCGATGTCTTTGTCGCCCCGTCCGCTGAGACACACCAGGATGATGTGGTCTTGGCTAAGTTCCCCGGCCAATTGGCTGGCGTAGTAGATAGCGTGGGAAGACTCCAGGGCCGGAATGATTCCCTCGGTGCGGCACAGGAGGTGGAATCCCTCCAAGGCCTGGGAGTCGGTGACCTCCGAATATTCGGCCCGGCCCGAATCTTTAAGGTAGCTGTGCTCCGGTCCGACTCCGGGATAGTCCAATCCGGCGGAGATACTGTGGGTCTCGTTAACTTGGCCATGCTCGTCCTGGAGCAAGTAGGACATGGAGCCGTGCAGCACGCCGGTCCGGCCGGCGGTAAGGGTAGCCGAGTGCTTTTTGCTGTCGATCCCTTCTCCGCCAGCCTCTACTCCACGTAGTTTTACTCCCTCATCACCGACGAAGGGATGGAAGGTCCCGATGGCGTTGCTGCCTCCTCCGACACAGGCCACAACGTAGTCCGGCAAGTGTCCGGCGGCTTCCAACACCTGGCTCCTCGCCTCGCGGCCTATCACCAATTGAAAGTCCCGAACCAGCATGGGGTAAGGATGAGGACCGACCACGCTGCCGATAAGATAGTGGGTGGTGTCGACGTTGGTGACCCAGTCTCGGATGGCCTCGTTTATGGCGTCTTTCAACGTCCGGGTGCCCGACCCCACGGAGATTACCTCGGCCTCCAGCAGCCGCATCCGGTAGACGTTCAGAGACTGCCTCCGGATGTCTCCCTCTCCCATATAGACGATACATTCCAGTCCCAGCATGGCGCAGGCGGTGGCCGCAGCCACTCCGTGCTGCCCCGCGCCGGTTTCTGCGATGATCCGCTGTTTTCCCATGTGCTGTGCCAAGAGGGCCTGACCCAGGGCGTTGTTGATCTTATGAGCACCAGTGTGGGCCAAGTCTTCCCGCTTCAGGTATATACGGGCGCCGCCGCAGTGGCGGCTCAAGTTYTCGGCGTGATACAGAGGAGTTGGCCGGCCGGCGTAGGTACGAAGTAAATGCCCCAGCCGGTCCTGGAACTGCTGATCTTCTTTGACCTCCCGGTAGGCCGTTTCCAGCTCTTCCAGGGCGGCCATCAACGTCTCCGGAACGAACTTCCCGCCAAAGTCCCCAAAGCGGCCCCGCTCGTCGGGCAGGCTTGTCTGATTTTCTACGACCATTGGAACACCTCGGGTTTTAGCTTTCAGCTATCAGCGGTCAGCCTTCAGCTCTTTAAGACTGAGCGCTGTTTCGCGATGGATAAGAAGTCCCTGATCTTTTTGTGGTCTTTATCCCCGTTGGTCTCTACACCGGTGGAAACGTCCAAACCCCAAGGAGCAACGGTGGTCACGGCCTTGGCCACGTTGTCCGGAGACAGCCCTCCGGCCAGGATGAACGAGTTTCCTGACTCGGCCACGGCGGCGGCGATGCTCCAGTCGAAGCTCTCTCCGGTCCCTCCCTGTAATCCYTCGACCAGCCGGTCTAGGGTGACCAGGCAGCCGYYCTCCCGRTAGGATGTCATCTTCTTGACCAGTTCTCCTTGGGGCTCCGGAGACGACGGCGACTGGGGGACGTGCACCACCTTGATCACTTCGGCTTTGGTATCGCTGCAATAGTCCAGGGATTCGGTCCCGCACAGTTGGGCCATGTCCAAGTTGCAGGTTTCGATGATGTGGTTCACTTCTTCAAGAGGCTGGTCGGCGAATAGCCCCACTACCCGGGGAATTCCGCCTGGACCATTTTTTAGGCCTTCGACCAGTTTTCGGGCTACATCCAATTCCAATCGCCTGCGCCGGCCGGGAACGAACACCAAACCGATAAAGTCGGCGCCGGCCTGGGCRGCCACTTGGGCGTCAGAGAGCGTCCGTATGCCGCAGATCTTGACCTTTGTTACGGCTTGAGTCATGGCTTTGCCGGCGAGACGGCCTGGCCCGCAAGTTCCCGGACTTTTCCGGCGACATCGTCTGACGTGACCAGGGCTTCTCCCACCAAGACCGCGTTGACCCCGCACCCGGCCAGTTGCGTTAAGTGATCTGGCTGATGGATACCGCTCTCGCTGACKACGATTTTYCCCATGGGCGCCAAGGGCGCCAAACGCTCGGTCACCGCCAGGTCGGTTTTGAARGTGCGGAGATCCCGRTTGTTGATGCCGATGATTMCRGCCCCGGCGTTGGCCGCGATCTCCATCTCTTGTTCGTCGTGGRYCTCTACAAGACAGTCCATGCCCAGTTCCGACGCTATCTCCAGGTATTCGTTTATCTGTGACGGTGACAAGATGGCCACGATGAGCAGKATGGCGTCGGCTSCAGCGGCCCTGGCTTCGTAGACCTGGTACGGGTCGAAAATGAAGTCTTTGCGCAACACCGGTGCGGTTCGGGAAGCTCCGGCTTGTTTGATCTGGACTATGTGCTCTAACTCGCCCTGAAACCGAGGGTCAGTGAGTACCGAGATAGCCGCCGCTCCGTTGCTGGAGTAGATGTCCGCCAGCTCCACCGGGTCGAAGTTGGGGCGAAGCAGCCCCCGGGACGGCGAAGCTTTCTTGACCTCGGCGATGAGTTGCACCCCGCCGGCCCCCAACGCCTCCGCCAACGACAAGGCTTTCGGTTGAGCGGCGATTGTTTTCTTCAGATCGGCCAAGGATACGGCCAACTTTTGTTGGGCCAGTTCCTGGGTCTTAGCGGCTACAATTTCGTCAASGATGTTAGGCATTTAGGGAAGCGTAACCTCCGATTCTTCGATMAGGCTGGTTATTGAGCTAAGAAGGAAATCGCGGGCTCCCTGAATCTCTAGTAATACGGGTTTCCCCTGTTTAGAGAAATGGGTGATTATGCCCTCACTCTCCTCGGCGTGATCGAAGGGATCGTCCGAAAGCCGTATCGAAAGTATGTCCACGTCCCGGCTATATTTAACTTTCATATCTGCTACGCMTTCCAGGATATAAAGTCACCAMTGTAATTACGTTKGTCTCTTCATATACCACCATGATAACGTGCTCATCATCAAGGGCTGCTTGCGCGATCAATCGCCCAGAAAATCCGGGTACAATTTGTTGCGGCTGGTGCAATGCGCTGACTATCGAATCCTCGTCTACAATGAATCCTTGGTTTTGGATTAGCTTAAGTTTATCCCGAGCGTGGGCAGTCCACAGTACCGGTTTCACGTGGCATGTTGTCTGAACCGCTGGGTCACTTCAACCATCTGGTCGAGCTTGGCAAGCGCGGCTCCGCTGTCTATAATCCCGGCCGACATCTCGACTCCCTGGCGTATGGTTTCCGCCTTGTCGCCCACCATCAGGACGCCGGCGCTGTTAAGCAGCACCATGTCCCGGACCGCCCCCTGCTCYCCYTGGAAGAGCCTCMGCATRGTGGCGGCGTTTTCTTCTTTGCTCCCTCCGCGGATGGCCTCGATGGGTGTTTCCGGCAGGCCGGTGTCCTCCACCCGTATGGTCCACTCCTCAACCTGTCCTCYCCGCACYTCCCATACGGARGTATCGCCTGAAAGGGAAATCTCGTCYAATCCCCCGGCSCCGTGAACGATCATGGCGTGGTGGGARCCSAAGAGCCCCAGAACCTCGGCCATGATTCCGCCAAGCTCCGGKAAAGCCACRCCYAGTAGCTGAGTCTGGGCYCCCGCMGGGTTGGTCAACGGACCCAGGATATTGAAAACGGTRCGGATCCCGATCTCCCGGCGCACYGGGCCGGCGTGACGCATKGCCGGGTGGAAGGCCGGAGCGAACATRAACCCAACRCCCACTTCGTTGATACACTGGGCCACCGCGACCGGTGAGAGTTCGATCTGGACTCCCAAGGCCTCCAGGACGTCGGCGCTGCCGCAGGACCCCGAGGCGGCCCGATTACCGTGCTTGGCTACCTTCAGSSYYKCSMSCGCCGCGACAAAGGCGGTGGCGGTGGAAATGTTGAAAGTGTTCTTACCGTCGCCCCCGGTGCCGACTGTGTCCACCAACTCGCCGTCSACSTCCACTCTTAGGGCCATSTCCCGCATCACCCTGGCCATGCCGGYGATCTCCTGGGTGGTCTCTCCCTTCAAGGCGAGAGCGGTTAAAAACGCGCCCAGTTGGGCCGGCGTGGCCTCACCCTCCATGATCTCCCGCATCACTGAGGACGCCTCCTCCATGGTGAGGGACCGGCCGGAAACCACCGTGTCGATGGACTCTCTGATCATTTATTTTGCTCCCCGAATCAAGCGAGGCGGCACCAAAGCCAGTTCACCGGTTGCACTAAGTTTCAAATTGAAGAATCCGGAGCTGCTCAGCAGGTACTCGTTCGCTTAGATTAAGAATCTMAACACCGACCACTTTCCCTTCGGCGTTGAAGTCCAAAATAACGCCGGGTTTCACCTCTTCCGATTCTCCGATCTCGGAATCGTCAAGCCGGAGGTACAGCGCGTCGCAGTCTTTGTCTAATCTGAGTCTCATAGTGGCGTCCTCAAGCGGCGGTCGAAGAAAAACGTAATAACTCGGTTGGGTGTAGCGCGGGGATTGACTATCACACGAAAGGTACGAGGGCCGAATTCATTGGACTCCTTAATGTAGTGGACGTTGTTGTCGGCCCCAATCTCAGTATGATCAGGAGATTCCAGGGCGAGCATAACCCACTCCCGAGGGATTTTCCTCTCTTCGAGCATTTTTATCGCATGATTAGAGAATTCGAAATYGGACGACAGCAATTACGGAGCCGGGTCGCTGTTATTTTCTTCGATCATAGCTAGAAMCTTTCTGGAAGTAGCGACATAATCGACTAGCAAACTCGCAGCCATCCTCTCAAGTTTATCACGGCCCGAGTCACGTTAACTCTCCTACCCATGCATCTCCACCCGGTCTAAAAAGTTTTGCAGCAACGCTTTGCCGTCGGGGGTCATGATGGATTCGGGGTGGAACTGGACCCCCTCCACCGGGTATTCYTTGTGGCGCAGACCCATGATTAACCCCCGGTCTGTCCAGGCGGTGACCTCCAAACAGTCCGGCAGAGAATCTTGGTAGACCACCAGCGAGTGGTAGCGGATGGCTTCAAATGGCTGGGGCAGCCCCGCCAAAACTCCCTGCCCGTTGTGGTGGACCATGGATGTCTTTCCATGGCGTATCTCGTCGGCCCGATCTACTTTTGCTCCATAAACGTGGCCGACGCATTGGTGACCCAGGCAGACACCCAAAACGGGCAGATTGGGCCCGAAATGCTGGATCACGTCATTGGAGATGCCCGCCTCCAGTGGCGTCGAGGGTCCCGGAGAGATGATTATTCCCCGGGGGGACATGGCTTCGATGTCTTCCAGAGTCGTTTTGTCGTTGCGCACCGTGACCACGTCGGCGCCCAGTTCGGACAGGTATTGGTACAGGTTATAGGTAAAACTGTCGTAATTGTCRATCATCAACAGCATCAGAAWATCTCCACGAACTCCAACCARTTWCCGTCGGGGTCTTGGGCGTAGCAGGCCTTCATCGACACGTTRCCATTACCGTCGTACTGAGCCGCCGGAGGGTTGTTGTATCTTAGGCCCTTCTGGGACGTTTCGGTGTAGAACCGGTCCAGGTCGTCGACGAAAAAAGCCAGGTGGGCGGCCCCCAGGTCGTTACGCTCTACCCCTCCCGGGCCGCTGGCCGGAGAAAAGTATTGGACCAACTCCAGTTTGTGGCCCTCTCCCTTATCCAAAAACGCGCGGTCGATATGCGCTCCGGGGAAGGCCAAAACCTGCTCGACGAACTCACCCTGACGTTCGATTCGATCACCCATCTGCATGCCCAGCACTTCGGAATAGAACCGGGCGGATGTTTCCAGGKCTTTGACCACGAATCCCGTGTGGTAGAAGGATTTCAACATCGGATCACCTYCTGACGAATGGCGCGTGGGTTAGTCCCGGCCCTCGGCCAGGTCKATGGCTCTCTGCAATGCCCCTGCCTTATGCTGGGTCTCCAGGTACTCATCTTCGGGGACGCTGTCGGCCACGATGCCGCCGCCGGCCTGGATGTGCATCACCCCGTCCTTGTAGATGCCGGTGCGCAGAATCAGGGCGGTGTCCATGTTCCCGGAAAAGCTGAAGTAGCCCACGGCGCCGCCGTAGGGACCGCGCCTCTCTCCCTCCACCTCGGCGATGATCTCCATGGCCCGGATCTTGGGAGCGCCGGAAACCGTCCCTGCCGGGAAGCAAGAGCGAAGGGCGTCGTATACGCTGAGTTCAGGTTTCAGCTTGCCCTCCACGTGGGACACCAGGTGCATCACGTGAGAGAACCGTTCCACGTCCATCAGTTGGGTGACGTTAACCGTTCCGGTGACGCTGACCCGGCCGATGTCGTTTCGGCCCAGGTCCACCAGCATGATGTGCTCGGCCCGCTGTTTTTCGCTGTTCTTCAGTTCATCCTCAAGAGCGTCGTCTTCCTCCGGGGTCTTGCCCCTCGGGCGGGTTCCGGCTATCGGATGCGTTGCGGCGATACCATCCTGAACTTGTACCACYGTYTCRATGGCCGCGCCGACGATCTGGAAGCCGTCCAGGTCCAGGTASTACATGTAAGGYGATGGGTTGATGCTGCKCAGGGACCGGTACACTTGGAAAGGGTGAGCCTCGGTYTTCCGGGAGAACCGCTGGGAGTTRACTACTTGGATAACGTCYCCGGCATAGATGTAYTCAATACATTTTTCCACTACATTGTTGTACTCGTCTTTGGTGAAGTTGGACGTTGCTTCCACCGGTGTTGATACGGTGGCTGGACCTTGTAGCTCAGGCGGCAGGTCCAAAGGTTGGCCTAACCTCTTTACCAAGTCGTCGATCTTTCGAGTCGCCTCGGCGTAAGCYTTGTCTATGTCTCCGTCGAGATGGACGTGGCTCACCACTTTGATGTCGTGTCGTATGTGGTCGAAGATAACCAGTGTGTCGACAAAGGTGAACACCGACTCGGGCAGGCCCTGCGGGTCCGCGGGCATGAGGGGCACGCGGGGTTCGAAATAGCTGATGGTGTCGTAAGCCAGGTAGCCCACCGCTCCGCCATGAAATCGGGGGAGACCGTCCACCGGGACTAWCCGGTACTTATCCATCTCAGCTTGCACCAACGTYAGCGGGTCAAYTTGGCCAYCGGGYTGCCCCGGCCCAGTCTTTACCACGTGGTAGGGGTCGGTACCGATAAAACTGTATCGGCCCAGCCGTTCGCCACCGGATACACTTTCCAGCAGGAAGGAGTAAGGCCCCCGGGCCACCTTCAAGTAGGCCGAAACCGGTGTTTCTAGGTCGGCGTTGATGGACCGGTACACAGGTACTAAATTGCCCCGACTGGCCAGGGAYTTGACCTCTTCCAGCGATGGTTGGTACATGGGTCTGCACCTACTTCCTTCTATCTAAGTGCGTCTCTAATCCGATGTCTCTATGCCGCGCCGCGYGGAGAAAAACAACACGCCTTGCTTTACTTGGTTCGGGTCCAGACCGCGRCGGCGGACTTCTTCCGCCAGCCCGGTAAAGAACTTGAAACGGGTTTCCCCCCCGGCGGCRGCGGAGGCYGCGGTGCTGGCGGCTACCCGGAACTCTTGCTGAGTGAAACCGGGGATATTYGTCAGCAARKCMTCCAATTCCTCGGGCCACCAGAACTCCATGGCGCCATTGTCCCTGGCCAACTTCTGGAACGCTTGGGAAGCCGGACTGCGGTCCGCCATGCAGGGTATTATCGCCCGGAAATATCCGCCGGGTTTCAGTACTTTCCGTACCTGCTCCAAGAGGGGTTGTATGGCGAAGCGGGGCARCTCCTGCAACAGGTTCAGGCTGGTGRCTAGGTGGAAGCTGCCGTCTTGAAAAGGAAGCCCGTCCAGAGAGTTGCCCTGTACAAGGGACGCCACGCTATCGGCCCGGACCCGCGCCAGAGACAACATCTCCGGGGACAGGTCCAATCCCGCCAACACGCCAACGCCGCCGATCTGCCGATGGGCTTCCAGCAGCAGCTCGCCACTGCCGCATYCCAGGTCCAACAAACGCT
>NVSQ01000022.1:0-910 GCA_002401285.1 SAR202 cluster bacterium | reverse complement strand
GNNTWRGGGGCTCCAAGGCCCACTGGATGCGCCNNNGNAACGATTCAGCGGAGACGAACCGTTGCCGGTCCTYGTCGTAGGAACGGCTATATTCCCGGTAGATCGCCTGTTTYAGCTCCACGTATTCGGCGCTGTTTATGGTGCTCATGATTCCCCGGACTCTCAATTTTGGGCAANMAAAAAACCCATCCCCAAGGGACGGGTCTGAACCGCGGTACCACCCTATTCGCCAACCTTGCTCCCGGAAAGTAGACGGAGCGTGGCCAACTTCTCAACMGGCGGGGGAGYCCTGGTCTACGTAGCTCCCGTGCCGCGGACCTCTAACGGTGTCCAACCGTCCCGGCCTAGCGACGGCCCGCCGGAATCATYGATCCCGTAGCGCCGCTGATCGGCCTGCAGCTCCGGGGTCCATTCGTGCTTCCGCGCCTGGCGCCGGCTCTCACCTAACCCGGCTCTCTGGGCCTCGCTYGAAGCCTACTASTCCCCTTCYCAGCCTTTKTCCACGGCGTGGGCGCGGCTGCGCGACCTCATCGGCAAATCCGACCTCACGGGCGAGGAGGCGATGGAGGCCCGGCTGCTGCTGATCGAGTGCGGCGCGGAGACGATCGATCCGGCGCACGTCGTGGATGGCGATATCGATCAGTTGCCCGCGCAGCTTGGGGTCTTCCACCTTGGCGAGCGATTCGGTCGCACTGCGGAGTGACGCGAGGGGGTTCTTTATCTCGTGCGCGACATCCGCCGCGAAATGTTCGACCGCGTCGATACGCTGGCGCAGGGCCGCGGTCATGTCGGAGATCGAGCGGGCGAGCATGCCGATCTCGTCGCGGCGCTGGGGCAGGCGCGGAACCTCCACCTGGCGGTCGCGCCCCTGCCGCACGCGCACGGCGGCCTGGACCAGCTCGCGCAAGGG
>NVSQ01000070.1 GCA_002401285.1 SAR202 cluster bacterium | reverse complement strand
TCTACGTACACGAAGGCGACGTAAGATACGTTGGGAGCGTGCTGATGGCCGTTCTCTCGCCATAACTGGACATAATCCTGAATGTAAGCGGCAGCATCTTGCCGGGGCCGAAAGAAGAGATAGCCGGTGTGGGCCCCTTCCTGGGCAGCCGCTTTAAGCTGGTCCGGCTTTAGGGAAAGCAGCCAGATTGGAGGGTGAGGTTGCTGAAGCGGCTCAACGGACAAGGGCACCCGCTGGTATTGGTGGAAGGGGCCTTGAAAGTCAAAGGGCTTATTGCTGGTAAATGCCTTCCGGAGCAGGGACAACGCTTCAGTGGCCAACTCGTGGCTATTGTCCCAGTCTCCCCCATAGACGCGGAACTCCTCGGGAGTCACCCCCGAGGCGAGCCCCACTTCCATGCGGCCGTGGGTAATGTTGTCCAGAATAGCTACCTCTTCTACGATGCGGATGGGGTCATAGAGTGGGACGGCGTATCCCATAGGACCCAAACGGAGCCGACTAGTCCGCGCCGCTGCTGCTGCGCAGAAGGCCGTAGCGGTGGGCCTGAGACGGCTGAAGTGGTGCACTGAGGAAAAGCCGTAGTCAAAGCCGATCTCGTCGCACAACTCCAACTCCCGCCAAAGCAAATCGAACCTTTGGGCTGCGGTCTCACCTTCGCGGGGAAATGTCTGGGTAAAGTGGGCGAACTTCATCGTTCTATCTCAATTTGGCGTTCGGCAGCGAGTCTAGGTCAAGCCAATAACYGATTCCCTGAACATGGAGCACTYAGAATAGCGTGAACTATAARTCGGTATCTGTTGCGCGTCAATCGGTATCTATCGCGCGTCATCGCGTCATAAGGAAGGACTTGGTAAGTCCGCCCTAASCRAATTGTTCGAAGAAGGGAGAAATGACCAGACCCCGATCCTTGTCGAAAGGGTTGTCAATGATGTCGATGAAATTGTTCGATATGTCCGATTTGATGGCTGGCAAGACACCTTCGCAGGGGAACGYGAAATTAAACAAGSGCTCAGAAAAAGTYTAYTTAAATATCGACTCCACCAGGACCTAGAATTGTTCGATCGGGCCTATACCTATATCCGTGAATATTATTAAGCTGATATTGCCTGTGTGAGGGAAGGGGCCGAAGGTTTTAAKGGGTAATTAACCCTAATAATGCTCCCTGGTAACTTGTCTTTGGCAGGTATCTCACGCAGAAGCTGCTTGGCAAGCAGCCGCGATCGCTGCCGAATAATCTGGTTCCTGCATTTGGTCTGCCACGTACTCAGCGTGTACCAGCCGACCATCGCTATCAATCACAAATACAGCACGCTGCAACAGACGCCATTCCTTAAGGAGCACCCCATAGTCCTGCCCGAATTGCTCGCTGCGATGGGCTGACAGCGTCTGGTGGGTAACACCTTCGGTAGTCCGCCAGCGGGCCTGGGCATAAGGCAAGTCCATACTCACTGTATAAACGGATACATTGGACGGTAATTCGGCACGTACTTTCTCCCAGTACCGCGTTTCAGTATGACAGACGGGGGTATCCAAGGAGTTGATGACGTTCAGGATACGCACCATTCCGCTGGAGTCCGCCAGCTTAACACTCTGCATATTGGCGTTGATAGGATCAAAGGAATCCAAGTTAAAGTCTGGGGCTGTATCACCAGGCCGTACCTTGCCACCCACCACAGTCAGACGCTCATCAAGTTCAAAGGCTTCCCCAACTCGTTCTTCCATTACCTATACCTGCTCTTCAGACGGTGCCCGGGTGAACGGTCATTAACCCCCATTGGTCACCGTGCCGCCGTCCACCATGATGGTTGCGCCGCGACTCACACCAGATTCTTCACCGGTGATAAGCTGCACGGACTGCTGGCCACCGGTCGTCTGCGAGCCACGGAGTACGGAGGCGAGACCGTGAAGCGTGACCTCCTTGGCCCRATCGATTACCGGGGGCGGKAGGTCGTCATAGCGTAGGCCTACGACCCACTGCGCAAGTTGCCGGCTGAGAGACACCAYCGTTAACTCCRCTATATGCTAATCGATTTTATCGTTCGTCACTCGATCTGTTCACAGTGCCACAGGCGGTTTTAGTCCGTGAGGAGAACGTAGACGGCGGACGACGGACTTAGGTCAACGTGGGCGTGACCGCGTCCGGTCACGTCTTCCATAAGCCGAATGTCGCCTGCTCGAAATATCTGCTTCGAGCCATCGGTTGTTGTAATCTCAACTTCACCGGAGAGATGAATAATCAGACGGCGTTCGGGCAGCGGGTTGAAGTCCCTTTTTCTGGTGCCGTCAAATTGTTGGACCCTGACCTCGGACAGATTGGTCAATGCGCCCAATTCGGGGTGGTCATCCAGACTCATTTCTTCTATATGGCTTTCGCCATCGTTTCCCGGAAAGATTCGGTATATCGCCATAGCGACCCTCCGCATAGCATCATGAATCTTTTGAACTCTAGTCTTAGCCGGGATCCCCCAGATCAAACCGACTTTCCTGGATATAGCTCCCGGGGGGATACCGCCAAATATAATCCCGTACTCCAAGGGCGTCAAATGCGGTCTGATCCGGCCTGATTCACTCAAGGTCCCCGCTTTCATAGGGCAACCACTGTGCTGCCACCTCTTCACGCACCGGCGCCGTCCATCGCTTCCCGGAGGAGGTCCGCGAAGGTCACGCCGCCAACCATAACGTTCTGTTGYTGGAGTTGGATCAACGGCTTCTCCGGTATCAGACCGCCGATGGTGTCCAGGCGCCGGAGGATGTCCAGGACTATCCCGGTTGCCCTCGCCGCATGGTCACTGTCTTCACCGATAGCATGGTCCCACCAGCGGAGTAATAACCGTTCATACCTTGCTCGCTGGAGGTCGTACTCAGCCTGGACTGCTGCCTTGTCCTCTCGCCGCACCTCACCCAGATAGGCCCGGATGTCCTTCCAGATGGTGTACTGGACCACTCCTTCTTGCTCGGCGATCTGGGCCTCGGAACGTCCCTCGATCTTTGCCTGGATGACGCGGTGACGCCGTTGAGCTAGTGCAATCTTTTTACCATTCTGTAACGGCACGATATAACCACCCTCCGGTATGGGCTTCCCACCGATCGTCATCCACTTGGAGTGTCCTTTGGGCAARGTGAGCCTTCCACCGTGTCCGGTTCCASGATCACCATGTCAGGATAGCTAAACCCACCGCCAGGCCTCCAACCTTCCTGACACAATTCTCGACTACACTATAGACAGTGAAACCTTGACCCACACAGTCGTCAGCGGAAGCGCCGGAGGCAGGAGGGACGATTCTTCGACGACGTATCGTGGGGTGCCAAGCGGCGGTACTAAGACCCCTTTGATAGGGACCTGGGAATTGGTCGATGACACTAGGCAGGGAGTGTTGATCTTCACCGGGCCCCATTACGCTGTCGTGCAGATGCAAAAGCAACGCGATTYACCCAAGGGCGACCAGTACACTCCGGAAGAGGCCTTTGAGGCTCTCTATACCTTCGGTGCCCTCGCCGGGACCTATACCATCGACGGGAATACCGTGACCATGGACCGCATAGCCGGTTCTCGGCCCGAAGGGGTAGGGGTAGCTGCAGTCCAAGAGTTTACGGTAGAAGGGAACACTTTGGGCCTACGTAGCGTCAGCGGTATTCGTCCCGGTAGTATGAACTGGGACAGGGTTAGCTAAGTCAGAAAGATATAGAGAGCGACCCCACCTCMGGACCCGCATGGGGGTGGAGTACTCTCAGGGYTGTCGGCCTGTAACCACGAAATCCAACCCCGGCGATTCCTGGAAACTAGCCCAGAAATCCCATCCGATTCTTAGAAATTTGAGAAATCCTGGGTGCGGAGGTGAGGTAGTTCTGCAAGGGGGCGCATAGTTGTTCTTGCGGGGAGGTAACAGTTGAAACTTACTGCGCCGTCCGCCCTCCGTCTATTACCAACTCTGATCCCGTAACGAATGAAGCCTCGTCGGAGGCCAGATAAAGGACGCCGTATGCAATCTCCTCCGAAGTACCCACCCGACCCAATGGTACTCTCCCAATCATCGCAGCTCGGTCGTCTGAACTGGTCAGAGCCAGCATATCCGTTTCCACCGGTCCCGGGTGCACCGAGTTACACCGGATGTTCTCCGGGGCGTATTGAATCGCCGTGGCTTTACTGAAGATTCGTACAGCGCCCTTGGAAGCAGCATAAGCACCGGATGTGCCCGGTTGAGGTGCGATGCCAGCACCAGAAGATATGTTCACTATCGAACCTCCACCGGTCGCTCTCATGGCGRGTATGGCATGCTTTGTGCCCAAGAAGACTCCCTTCACGTTGATGTCCATTACCCGGTCCCAGTCGCCTTCGGACAGGTCCTCAATAATGCCGGATACGCTTATTCCCGCGTTGTTTACTAGGACGTCGAGCCTGCCAAACCGGGTCATTGCGAATCGCATCGCGCTCTGCCAGTCTGCCTCGGTGGTCACATCCAACCTAACAAAGATGCATTCGCCGCCATTCGCGTTGATCTCAGCCTCCGTGCGTAGCCCTTCGCTCTCCAGTATGTCCCCGATGATTATTTTGGCGCCCTCCAAGGCAAATAGTTTGGCCTCCACCGCTCCCATTCCCCTGGCGCCACCGCTAATCAAGGCAACCTTCCCTTTTAGTCTCATTCCTAATCCTTACAGACGAGAGTATTTGACAAAATCCCCAGAGGCTCACTCAATACCATGGATAGCTCGCCATATCTTCTCAGGTGTCAATGGAGTGTCGATGTGGCGCACCCATACTCCGTTCAGAGCAGCCATCACTGCGTTGGCCACCGCCGCGGGAGCCKCTACGGTGGGCAACTCTCCGACCCCTTTTGCTCCCGTAGGTGTTAAAGGGGAGGGTGTTTCAACGGTAGCTGTTTCAAAAACTGAGGTCGGCGCTGTTGTTCTGTATCGCTAGATACGTTTTYMKWRYRWCRYKTCNCRCCNCAKMYCGGKGCSWTNTNGTRMNTRARGWRTWATYWGGWGKYGNCCYGWGMWMNACMWKWYYRTKAKSAAAAYGKYMGSNAANKMMCGGCCGKNNTTTCMNCRKSSKTTTTCATCATGGTAAGGTGGTTCTCAGGCGCCTCCTGATCATTCCTTGTTACTACATCGCACCGATCTGGGTGAGAAATGTCACAAGGTCAAAATAGTGGCGACTCGCCTTCATCTTGCCTTCTTCAAACTCTAAAACCCATGCGGCYGGAGTGGTCTGACTCTTCCCGGACGGTGGAATAGTACCGTCAGGAGTTACCATTGGTCCCGTTTGTGTTCCCGTCCAGATTATCTCCAGTGTCACTATGTTGCCACTGGCAAAGGAGTTGGTAACAGTTCCCTTCACGTCGGGCATAGCCGTTTTCCAACCCTGCATAGCATCAATTATCGCATCTGTCCCGTTGATCACACGTTGTGTACCAAGTTCGTTATAAACAGCGTCCGTGGTTGATAGCGCCCTGAATCCGTCCCAGTCACTGGCATTGAATGTCTCTAAGATAGCTTGTGCAGCCTGCTCAGCACCTTGGTTACTCATGGTCCACTCCTAAATTCGGAAATCTGTCGTATGCTAGCAGCCGGGTTTCTTAAGGTCAAGACCATCAATGATCTTCATTCCTGCTCTATCGACCCACCAGAATGCCTATGTGCCGCCTTGCGGACCGGACCGCCCTCTTAACCCTTCTCTTCGTCCCTGGTACATCTACACGGGCTTTTGCTTGGACGATGTAGGGGSRTGCCCATCGTTGACGAAAGAGAGATGGCGTAGCTACAGTAACCTTTAACGGCACTGCGACAACACATATATTGTTCGCAGCACGTAAGCTTAGATAGCCTAGTGTGGAGGAGATTCACTTTGTTGAGTGGTGTATTGGAAGGCAAAGTGACACTTGTAACGGGGGCGGGAAGAGGGATTGGGAGGGCCATCGCCACCGATTTTGCCTCTGAAGGTGCAATCGTCGCCGTAACCGGCAGGAACATCCAACGTTTAGAGCAAGTTGTGGGTCAGATACGATTATCTGGAGGCCAGGCTATCCCTTGGCAAATGGACGTATCTGACGAGGTCCAAGTCGAAGATACAGTTAATCAGATTCTTGGTCGTTGGGACAGGATAGATATCCTCGTGAATAACGCTGCTATCATTCATCACGATACCCCAGTTTGGAGGACTTCTATCAAGGACTGGGACGAAGAGATGGCAATAAATCTTCGTGGAACRTTCCTCTGCTGCCATTTCGTGGTGGCGAGCATGGCAGAGAGACATGAGGGGGTGGTGATAAATATAGGCTCTTCCTCCGGGACTATCCCTGAAGATATGTGCGGGCCGTACGGCGCCACGAAATGGGGAGTCGTCGGGTATACAATGTCGCTTGCCAAGTCAGTGCGTCCGCATGGCGTCCGTGTTAATGGGCTTAATCCAGGATGGGTCGACACCGATATGACTGCCGAAGAGACCCCGGCTRACGCGGGACCYGAATGGACGCAACCAGAAGATATCGCCCGCGCAGCCTTATTCTTGGCCGCCTACGCACCGGCTGATATGACCGGACAGTTCATCAACTTATTCGAAGCGAAAGACGGGTCAGGCCATGCGCCTGGGCTGAGGTAGSCAACAGATTATCTGATCAACCGGCGTTCTGGTCCCAACGCACCGTAAACNCCGCTCSACTGGTCGCAAGACATGGTAGCCNGGCGTACAGAATMCYYGTGCTATTGAAGAGTTCTATAGACGTCATTAGGGCWTACGGGCRTCGGTTCAAGCAAAGTCACTCTTACATAAAGTCCTAGATTTTAATCCTACCTCCCAGTAAGAATGGCTATGTACCGCCYTGCGGACCGGACAGTCTTCTTGAGCCTTCTCTTTAGCCCCGGTCATCGCATCTCGACCGTCTCAGCTATATCGTAGATGTAGTGTCRCTCCGTGCTAACATTATTGCTATCAGAAGCATTGACAAACGGAAATCTTAACCGAGSCTAAAATAACCCGSYKYAWCRAYNCGCAWSNNAATGCGCATGTTAAGGAAGTCAGTGCGATCTAGGGNCTACAAAATGAGGATAGTAGTAATTGGGGCTGGTATCGTTGGCTCATCCATTGCTTTTCATTTGGCACGGCGGGATGCCGAGGTTATTCTAATCGATCGTTCGAAGCCCGGGACTGGAGCTTCGAGTCATTCTTTTGCCTGGATTAATGCCGGTCACAAGCCCCCGTTCGCCTACCATGATTTCAACCGGCGTTCTATGGATATTTGGAACCGTTTCTCGCAGCAGCTTGAAGTAGATGTTGGCCTGCGATGGGGCGGAAAAATCAGCTGGCAGTCCGCACCGGGTCCTGCTGAAGAGTTACGAAATGCRRCAAARCATCTTCAGTCRTGGGGGTATCCCATTAGATTGATCGACGCAGGAACATTGACCGAAATGGAACCCGGGCTTTCCCCCGGACCGATAGAGGCAGCCGAATATAGCGAAATCGAAGGTCACGTTGAACCTTCCAAGGTGATTGACGCATGCATTACCCAAGTGTTGAAACAAGGTGGACAAGTATTGTCTAACACTGAACTGGTTGCGCTAGAATCCAGCCGCGGTGACAAGGTGCAATCGGTCACCACTACAACCGGCGACATCGCCTGCGATGCCGTGGTATTAGCTGGTGGCATCGACAATACTATGCTAGCGAGTCTTGTCGGGGCCTACATTCCTCAACAATCCAGTCCCGGGGTAGTCATTCGCACAGATCCCCAGCCTAAGTTGCTAAAATCAGTATCAGTGGTCTACTTGCCGCCATTGAGCGAACAGGATAAAGAAGTACATCTACGGCAACTGTCCGATGGAACACTGATGATTGGTGAGGGTAGTCAGGAGAGCTTAGCAGCTGATGATTCACAGCTACACGCCGACAACTTGCTAGCGCGGGCCGTCCAGTATTTCCCTGCGCTAGAGGAAGCCAACGCCATTCCGGTGCCCGTAGGATACCGGCCTATGCCTCTAGATGGGTATCCCGTGTTAGGGTTTGTGAAAGAAGCGCCCAACGTCTATATGGCTCTAACCCATAGCGGCGTGACGCTGGCTCCGATAATTGGTCARCTGGCATCCATAGAGATAATGGATGGGACCAATGTGGAGAGCTTGGGTCAATATCGGCCAGGTCGATTTCATAGTAAATAAATTCTCTGACACCACGCTGTTTGATATTTCCCAGTAGTATAGTGGYGCAACTGAACSATTCTATATCGGAAAACAAGAGTGGTCTTGCTTTCGAATTAACCGGTTCAGGCAAAMCCCCATCAAYCCAGGCCSAATTGGATGCAGATCGGCAAGGGCCATAGCCGCGTAAGTATGCCGGTAGGCTATATTATTAAACAACRKTYCCRCAGGAGMACRCATTGCACTTTGGCTCTTTCGTTTTTTCTATCAGCACAGACCCGGAAAAAGACAATCAAATTATAGACCGCACTCTGCATGAGGTGGAGTTGGCCGAGCAGGCGGGATTCGACGCCGTTTGGCTGACGGAACACCACTTCGACGGTGCGGTRGCCTACGCCGACCCGGTGGTGTTCGGAACGGCCGTGGCCATGAGGACCCAGCGGATGCGTATCGGRTTCGCGGTGCTGGAGATGGCGCTGTATCATCCCGTCCGRCTGGCCGTCCAGACCGCTTTGYTGGATCATTTGAGCAAGGGACGTTTAATTGTTGGCACGGGCCGGGGATCCGCCTACAACGAGTACGAATACATCGGCTTTGGAATCACTCTCGATCAGGGCCGGGATATGCTGGCCGAGGCTGAAGAACTTCTGATCAAAGCCTGGACCGGTAAGAACGTAGATCACCATGGACGCTATTGGCATAGCAGATTCCCGGAATTGCGTCCACGGCCTTACCAAAAACCCCACCCTCCCCTGTTGCGGGCCTGCATAAGCGAAACATCGGTGGCAGAAATGGCCAAGATCGGCCGTCCAGTGCTCATCGGGGTCCAAACTGTAGAAACCCTGCGTCACCGGCTTGATCTGTATCGGGAAACCATGCACGACGCTAAGTATTCCGACTCCCAAGTCGAGCACGCGTTGGACGAGACTTGGGTRCAACGCGGGTTGGTAGTGGCAGAGTCGGATCAGGAAGCCCAGGACATCGCAGGACCGGCGCTGGATAGATACCGTAAGCATCTATTGGACGCGAGGATAAACTACAACATCAGCGAAGTCCCCGCCGTGGACCCCAGCCAGCCACGGCCCCCAGGAGAAGTGGTGGAGCAGGCCTTCCTGGCCGGCACGCCCMGCCGTGTTGCCGAGTTAGTGGACGAACTAAAAGACATCGGGGCTCGCAACGTGATGCTCAATGCCAACGTGGGCCAGATCGAACCCCAGCACGTCGAGCGAACCCTGAGGTTATTCGGCGAGCAGGTGATTCCCAAATTCAAGGACAATTAGACTGATTGTGGCCCATCCATTGCAGAGCTGGCCTTAAGGCTGAGGCGGAGAAGTTGCGCAATGTGGCCGTTGAGTTATACCCAAGATGAGGCCCAATTCAGAAGGACCGGCAGGGATATCAGGCTGCGGAAATCCATTAGAGTTTTGAATCCCCAGGTACTGGAGTCGCCTGAACTGAGAGGGCCAGCCTAACGATTTTAGCTGACACTGCGCCCGGGGGTCCTGTAACCTTGCCTCCTCGACGGCCCGGGGAAGCCGCATATAGGTATATYGGACGCCGTCTTGGACTTGGAGTCGCATAACCCCTGGTCGAAGACTTTGAGGCGGTTTATGAAGCCGTACCGGTGGCAAGGAGCGCCAACAGGCATATGATAACTGAGATAGTTTGCCGGTGAGATTTTGTCTGGGAGATTCCGGGCGCCATATTTAAGGAGATCCAAATTGGCCGGACGATTGGAGGGGAAAGTATCGCTGATAACAGGCGGAGGCTCGGGCATCGGAAAGGCATCGGCCTTGGCATTTGCCCGGGAGGGTTCCAAAGTCGTGGTGGCCGACATAAATGTCGATGGTGGTGAGGAAACGGTCCGTATCATCCAGGATACCGGTGGGGAGGCTACTTTTGTAAGGGCGGATGTCTCCAAAGCAAGCGATGTCACGGCCATGGTCTCCCACGYTGTCCACACCTACAACAGGCTGGACTGSGCCTTCAACAACGCCGGTGTTGCTGGAAGCCGGGGTCGTATCCACGAATATTCCGAAGATGACTGGAGCCGGGTTCTTGACATCAATCTTACGGGCGTTTRGCTCTGTATGAAGCACGAGATAATCCAAATGCTCAACCAGGGCGGCGGCGCCATAGTTAACACGGCCTCGGTCATGGGGTTGGTCGGCGGCTCCAGATCTCCGGCCTATGCGGCCACGAAGCACGGTGTGGTCGGGCTAACGAAGACA
>NVSQ01000069.1 GCA_002401285.1 SAR202 cluster bacterium | reverse complement strand
AATACAGTTCATTGGTGCCGGGCTTGGTGGCTACCAGCGTGTGGACTATCCGGGACTCTTCATCGTAACTAAATATGTAGGGCTTCTCCCATTCCTCACGCGGCAATGAGTCGAGGATACTCTGCAACTGCTGTTTTGTTGGATTCATACTATTATTATGCCTTAAGTATTTCCCGCCGGGACAGCACCCGCTCCATCAGGGGCCGCATACCAAGTTCGCTGGAGATGGCCAGGGACTCGTCCAGCAGGGACATGGCCTTGGCCCGGTCCCCCTCACCGTTACGCTGAAGGAGGGTGTCAGCATAGTCGCAGCAAGTCCAGGCCAGTTCGACGCGGTAACCAGCGCGGCAGAACGACAAAGCGTCTTCAAAGTGGGCCGCCGCTTGGTCCAAGTCGCCGATTGTGTGGGCGAGAAGGCCCAGCAGCCTCTCGAAGCACATTATGCCTTGAACCGGCATCCCCCGATGCCCGGGTTCTAGGAAATCGTACAGATCTGCAGCGGTCTTAGCATCTTGCCGGTTTACAGCCATTAGTGCCAGACTGATTCGGATCGCATGGGTTATTACCGGGGCAGCAGTTGAGTCTGATAGAACGGCTTCCCCTGCTCTCTGAGCTATCGGAACCCGGCCAACGTCGCCGGTAATGCGGGCTACGTAGGGAATAATCAAGCCGGCGAACGATTGGGGCGTAGGGGCGGAGTCCATAAAATCCAAAAGTTCACCCAGGTAATGGTCTCCTTGGTCGATGTTCCCTAGCTCGCGCTCCAGTACCGTAAAGCGGTCGAGAAGTCCAGAAAATCCCGGAGATACCGCTAAGCCTCGTTCACCGAGGTGCCGAGCGTTCTGCCAGTCCCCCATCGAATGGTGCACGATCATGTTGTAGTGAAACGCCATGGCCTGGGAGTTCCCGCCGCGGAGCCGTTCCGACCCAATTAGCATGGCGGCGGCATGTTGCTGGGCGCCCTCCAGGTCCCCTTTGCAATAAAGGGCTAACGTAATGTCACCTTTGGCCCTTACTTGGACCATGAGGTCATCGGACGCCGTGGCTAGCTCCAAAGCCCGCTGGCTTTTCTTAAGCCATTCGTCAAAATTGAGATTGTACCGGTCGACCCTGGCGGCATCGGCCAAGATTCTCATCTCTAGGCCTAGATCTCCCTCCCGCTCCGCGATGGCCAATGCCGCTTCTACCGCCTTCTGAGCGCCGTTGAAATCGCCTGCCTCCAAGCCCAAGACGTAACCATAGCGGAAGAGCAGCCGGCCCGCAGCGTGGGAATCGGGTGGCATCAGGGATAAGGCTCGGGAAATCAAGTTGGAAATCCCGGTGTCACCACCAGAAACCGATTCGTATGGGTATTCCGCAACGGATACAGCCTTCTCCACATCCCCAGCGGCAACGAAGTAGTCGAAAGCCCGCCTCAAAGAAGCCACCGGTTCATGAAATTCAAGCCTGTCGACGGTGGGCAACATGGCGCGCCCTTGCCCAAACAATAGGGCTGCGGCCTCTTTATCCGCCGCAGGCTCAGAACCGGTCAGCGCGACGCCTTTGGCCGTCAGCCCCCGCTGGAAATGAGTCTGCGCCTCTTCCCAGGCAAACGCGGCCAGGGCACGGTCCCCTGCCAGCAACGAATACCGGACCAGCCGGTCTGACCCTAAAACGGTTTGGGATTCGGCGATTCGGGCGTGAAGCCGCACCTTCCTGGTGGTGGACAGTTCCCCGGCCAGGGTCTCCTTAATCAGGGCATGGGTGAACTGATAGCGCCCCACCGTGCTTGTCATCTCTTCGATGACCCGCGACGCCAGCGCCTCCTCCAGCACCTCCAGCAGCCGGTCGTCACTTACGTCTTCGATTAAGGGCCGTAGGTGTTCCAGAGTGAATTCCCGGCCAATGACCGACGCAATGGTCAGGGTTTCGTTGCAACGCTCCGACAACCGGTCCAGCCGCCGTCCAATGACCTCTCTCACGCCTTCGGGGATGCGGACGCTCCAAGAATCCCGCTGACCGGCCTTCTCCGGGGTCAGTTCCCCTTCCTGCACCAGCAGCCGCACCACTTCGGTGACGAACAGTGGGTTTCCTTCGGTCTGCCGATGCACCGCTTCCACCATGCCCTGGGGTGGTGCGATGCCCGAGACCAACTCGATGAACCGGCCCACGTCTTCCTGAGTCAGTCCCCTTAACAACACCCGCTGGAATAGCCTATCCCGGTTCAGCTCTCCCAAGGTCAGGGAAAGGGGATGCCTACGGGACAGTTCCATATCCCGATAGGTCCCAATGACCAAAAGACGGCTGCCAGGTAGCTCACGAGCCACAAACTCCAACAACAGCAGCGATGGATGGTCCGCCCAGTGAAGATCGTCCAGCACCAACACCAAAGGTTGGCGTTGCGAGGCGCTTTTCAGAAAGGCGGTCATGGAGTCGAATAATCTGAACCGGGCTTGCTCCGGTTCCAATTCCGGCGGCGCCGCTAGACCTGGCAGTTTTTCCGAGACGTCGGACACTATCCCGGCGATGTTCGCCGCTCCGGCGCCCATCTCCGATCTCAGCTCCTCCGGGTCTTTGTCCCGCACATAGGACCGGATCGCCAGGACCCAAGGCCAGTAGGGAGGCGCGCCCTCTCCTTCGTAGCAGCGGCCCCACAAAACCTGGGCATGCCGCAGTCCAGCGTAGGTTGCTAACTCCTGGGCGGTTCGGGATTTCCCGATACCCGGTTCACCAACCAGGGTCAGCAAACGACCCCGGCCAGAAAGAGCGTCTTCCAACGCGGCTTTTAGATCGCCCATCTCCTGTTGCCGCCCGACGAAAACGCCCCCGGCCAGGCTGTCCACGGCGTGGGCTTCGTTGTCCCGTAGGGGCGCATGGCCATGCGCCCCTACGTCCGCGTCTGCCAGGTCTATGGCGTCTAGGACGGACAGTACGTCGGTGGCCGACTCGGGGCGTTCGGACGGGTCCTTGGCGAGTAACCGCAGGATGAGGGCATCCAAGGCCCGTGGACACTGCCCGTTGTGCCAGGTGGGGGCTACCGGCGGGGTGTTGATGTGCTGGCCGATGATTGCTACCGAATCGTCTCCCAGGAAGGGAGGTCTGCCCGTCACCATCTCGTAGAGCATGGCCCCCAAGGAGTACAGGTCGGACCGGGGCGTTACCTCTCCGCCCATGGCTTGCTCGGGCGGYATGTAGGACACKGTGCMCACCATCATGCCCTCGRTAGTAARACGGGACCGGTCCAGGGCCATTGCCAGGCCGAAGTCGCCGATCTTGGCGATGCCGTCCTCTGTCAACCACACGTTGCCCGGTTTCAAGTCACGGTGGACGATGCCCCGGCTGTGGGCGAATTCCATGCCCCGGCAGGTTTCTTGGGCTATCTTGATGGCCTGATCCAGGAGAAGGCGGTGGTCGTCAGCCTTATCTATTAACCCCTCGACATCCCCGCCGCCCATGAGTTCAGTGACCATGTAGGGTTGGCCGTTTTCCTCGCCCAGGTCGAAGACAGTGACGATATGAGCATGGGAGCCCAACCGCCCCATGGCCTGGGCCTCACGCTGGATTCGGGCGCGGGAGGTTTSGTCCAACCCYTCCGACTTGATCAGCGCAAAAGCAACTTCCCGGTCCAACGTGGTGTCGTGGGCYAGGTAGACTTTCTTCTTGCCCCCCTCTCCCAAGAACCKCYTGACCTGRTARCGGCCRTTKGCGAAGGAAGTGGGTTGGGGAGTTTGGCGATCCGCGACTGCGGCTGAATCAGGTGGGCTCGACGGCGGATCACTTGGGGTTGCGGTTACAGCGCCTAGCCTTCTAGCAGACGACCGCAGATACGCCCCCGTTTCGGTGTTATCCGGGTCGATCTCCAGAACGTCTTGAGCTAGATCACGTACCGACTCCCAGTTGCCTTGGGTCTCAGCTTCATCGAGTTGATCTAAGAGACGCTCAATGCGCCGTTGTACACGCTCACTTGCCATGATKGAGGAATAATAACGTTAGGCCGGGGGATTTGTCCATGGTTAGCGCCAGGACGGGCATTGATGCCGGTATCTATCCCAATATATAGTGTTGAACTGCACCAAGGCTAAAAATCCCGTGCCCGGAGGATACCCATGAATGCCAACAAACTCCTAGTAAAGATAATCGCCACCGGAGGCAGCATCGCCGGTGTTGGGCCGGACCGTTTGGACTATATCCTCTACCCAGAGTTGGGAGACCACATCACCATCGATCAGTCGTTGGCCCGGATCCCGGAGGTGTCGGACATCGCCAGGATCGATGCGGAGGACCTGATCAGCGTGGGCAGTACRGCCATCGGGGGTCCCGAATGGCTAAGCTTGGCTAACCGGATCAACCGGACATTTAGGGAAGAGCCCGAGGTGGCCGGTTTGGTGGTGACCCACGGAACCGCGACCTTGGAAGAGACCGCTTATTTCCTTCATCTGACGGTAAAAACAGACAAGCCCGTGGTGATTACAGGCGCCATGCGGCCACCGACCTCCCTGGGAACCGACGCGGACCTCAACTTGTTGGAGGCGGTGCGTGTCGCCGCCTGCCCGGAAGCAGCCGGTATGGGTGTGCTCACGGTGTTGAACAGYGAGATTCACTGCGGCCGCGACGTGACCAAAGCGAACACYTTCAGGGTTGAGACCTTCCGGCCCAACGAGTTGGGGTTCYTAGGCTACGCTGACTCTGACGGTAAAGTCGTYTTTTACCGCGCGCCGATCAGGAAGCACACGACRGCCACTCCCTTCAACGTTTCAGAGTCGTCCGTCCTGCCCAGAGTGGACATCGTCTATTCCTACGGTGGCGCCGACGGCCTGTTGGTGAACGCGGTCCGGGCAAACGCCTCCGGCGGGATGGTCCTGGCAGGATTCGGTGGCGGCACTTACCCACCGGCAGTCGTTGAAGCGGCGGCGGCGGCCGTTGGCGAGGGCATGCCCGTGGTGCTGGCATCGCGGGCTACCGCAGGCCGGGTAGTCATGACACCCAAGAAGGAGCAGCAGGGATTCATCGTCTGCGACAACCTGCTGCCCCAGAAGGCCAGAGTGCTGTTGATGCTGGCTTTGACCGTCACCAGMAACCGTGAGGMGATACAGCAGATGTTCTACGAGTACTGATTCCGGAGCTAAACGACTTGGGCGGCGCGGAGCAAGCCTAACTCTTCGGAAGTTAGCCCCAACTCTCCACCGAATATCTCCGAGTTATGTTGACCCAAGGACGGAGCCGGTCGACCGCCTTCCATAGGGTTCTCACCGTCGATGAAGAAACCGGGACCCGGATATTTCAGGCTGCCGGYGTCRGGATGGTCGAGCTCGACGAAAAAGCCCCGCTCCTCCAGATGGGGAGAGTCCACCACCTGCTGGGGGCTCTGGACCAAACCGAGGACGAGYCCCCGGGCCATTGATTCCCGCATCAGGTCCAGATTGTTCCACTTAGCCAGGGGGGTAGCRACCAAACYGTGTAGTTCTTCCCAGTTGTCCATGCGGCTCTGACGGGTAGCGAATTTGGGGTCCAGCAGCCTGGGTTCTTCCAGGAATTCGGCCCAGGCTTCCATGGGACGCCCGCCGGTTCCGGCAGTGGTCAATGTCACTTCGCCGTCGGCGGTGGGTATATGCATCCCGTCCATCACGTTGCCGTCGCTGCCCCCTCGTTTTGGACTTTGGCCGGTGAACGTGTAGGGATGGATCAGACCCGACGGCGTACTGATAGCGGCTTCCATCGTGGACAGGTCGATGTGCTGTCCTTCACCTGACTGCTGACGTTGGAACAGGGCGGCCATGATGGCAATGACCCCGTTGCGGGCGGCGGTAATCTCCATCTGCTCCAGAGCCGTGCCCATGGGAGGCATGTCGGCGGAACCGGTCACCGCGTGGAGGAAGCCGCCCAAGGCCTGAGCAACCAAATCTCCCCCTTGGTAGTCGCGGTAAGGTCCAGTCTGGCCGAAGTAAGTGCAAGATGTAACGATCAGACCGGGGTTCTTCTCTTTTAGGACCGGGTAGCCAAATCCCAGGCTGTCTAGATGACCTGGGGAATAGCTCTCGATCAGCACGTCGGCATCCGCCACCAGCCGCAGCAGCAACTCAAGGCCGGCGGCTTGTTCGATGTCTAAAGTTACGCCGCGCTTATTGGTATTGAAGGCCAAGAACAGCGTGGAGCCTTCGGGATGGGGCACTCCATCGATAAAKGGCGGCTCGCGGCGTGCCGGGTCGCCCCAAGCGGGAGGTTCCACTTTGATGGTGCTTGCTCCCTGGTCGGCCAGCAACTTRGCGCAGAAAGCGCCGGCCAGACCATGGGCCAGTTCCACCACTTTTATGTCAGATAAGATGTCCAACTTGATCGATGCCCTCCATTGGTTTTRATCAGCCTGGCTGCCACCCTGCCACTCGTGGTGAGCCAGTCGGTTCATCCTTCGGRGAAGGACTGACARGCTCCGGGCTGACAACGGCGGGTGTGCGCCCAATATTACACTCGACCGGATTATTTTGCAYGTGACTCCCGCTTCGAGCGCTTGCCNTGGGACCTGGGATAAGTGAGCAGACACCATCGCGTTGGCTCTGAGCGAGTCCTAGCGCCCACTACTGGGTACGGACCAGGCGTCAATCATCGTGCTTTCGACCGAATCAAGTTACTGGACCCACCCTCGCAAASAAAATATACTGGCGGCGCCGCAGGWGCACGAATTTGTTGGAGTAGTAAGCATCGTATTTGCTGCTTTCCACTCGTCTAAACGGATACGATATGACCAACTTAGAGACTAACGTTGAGTAAATACTCCCGATGACGATGCCCAGCACGCGCAACCGGGTAGGTGATGTTACAACGGCCTCGCGGCATTTTCCGAGCCTCGAGAATTGCATAGTCATCGGTGTGCTCCTTTTCGCCGTTACATTCAACCTGGTCCATCTTTATCCAGACGTGGCGATTAAGATCCCGGACCGTAACGACATCGGGATGCATCTGTTGTACACGGACATGGCGGTGAAGGCCATCACCCATGGACAGGACTTCACCGATCCGTGGYARCGCACCATGGGCATGGGTTTCCCCTTGTTCCACTACTACCAACATCTGCCGCATGTAACTCTAGCGCTGGTCCATGTTCTCACTCTCGGARTGTTTCCCCTGGCCGATATGTTGAACTGGACGACGTACTTGCCCCTTAGCTTTTTCCCGTTGTCCATCTTTTGGTCATTACGACGTTTCGGTTTCGATCGGCTGTTGGCGGCGATGGGCGGCCTTGTGGCGTCGCTAACGGCAACCAACTCTCTTTGGGGGCTCGGTTTCGAAGGTTACGTCTTCAGGGGGTGGGGGCTTTACAGCCAGCTTTGGGCAATGGTTCTTCTGCCTCCAGCGTTGGCCCAGGGGTATCGAGTTCTACAGGAGGGGCGAGGCTACTTCTGGGCGACGCTGTTGCTCGCGGCGACGTTGATGTCACACCTTCTTTACGGGTATATGGCCTTCCTCACCCTTGGCATCCTCACATTCATTCAACCGATGGATATGTCTGATCCCAGGTCTTTTCTTGCGGCTGTATGGAGGCGGTGGAGGYGGATGATAATCCTCTTTCTGCTGGTCGTGGTGGTGACCTCTTATTTTCTGATTCCACTTTTCTTGGACCGGACGTATCTGAACAATAATAATTTACCGCGGATAACGTACGACTCTTTTGGCCATTCAGCAGTGCTTATAGGTCTGGCGAAAGGTCATTTATTTGATTTTGGCCGGTTCCCTTCTTTGACCATCTTGATGGCTGTTGGGTTCGTCTTTTGTCTACTTCGGTGGAGACAAGAACGATACCTGATTCCGGTAACGATATTCTTACTATGGCTGTTGCTCTTTTTCGGCAGGTCCACTTGGGGTGTATTGATAGACGTGTTACCTATGAGCCGCCAACTCCACATGATCCGGTTTATGGCTATGGTCCATCTTGGCGGCATCTTCCTCATGGCCGTTGCATTGGCTGCACCTTGGCGTTGGGCCGTTTCCCGATCAAACGTCTGGTATTTCGCGGGGGTCCTAGCGCTCACCTCGCTGCTCCTGCTGCCCGTATACAACGAACGGAGATCCTAYNTGGTAGAGAATGCCTTTTATCTGACAGAAAGCCGGCAGGCTCTGGCCAACGAAGAACTGGAATTGAGTGCCCTATTCGGAAAACTAAAKCAACTACCATCCGGCCGTATTTATGCCGGATTACCCGAAAATTGGGGCAGTCAATACGTCGTCGGCAGGATRCCGATGTATTTTCTGCTACAGCAAGAGGGCCTAGATATGACGGGATGGCTTTACCATCGATTTTCATTATCCAGTAGTTTCGAGAGGGTCTTCGACGAGACCCGCCCTGAGCAATATAATCTGTTCAACGTGCGGTACGTTGTGGCGCCGGAAGCCCAAGTATTCCCGCGATTTGTAAAACCACTCGGKCAGTTCGGYCGCCAYCGSTTGTACCAAGTGCARACGACCGGCTACTTCGATCTGGTAGACTCAGACCTGRCCTTTAYYGGAGGAAAAWCGGACTACTGGCCGGCGGCATCAAACTGGATGGCCAGCGGACTGCTGGGCGTCAAGCAGCACCCAACGGTTCTGTTTGGCAGTTCTTCCAGAGGGATAAAGAGCTCGATACCACTCTCTGAGGCTTCTGAGGTCATTTCTAAAATCCAAGTTTCTGCCGGTCCATCTCGGGGCATAGTGCTCTCCGAGGAAGTTGGCAACAATTTCTTTGCGGCTGACGTTAACGTGAAACGCGATAGCATGCTGATGYTTAAAGCCACTTATCACCCAAACTGGCGGGCCACCGTAGATGGGGAAGAGACGGACCCGGTCATGTTGATGCCCAGTGTGGTGGGGATCCAGYTGCCTCAAGGCGAACACAAAGTACGGTTGGAATATCGACCTCGTAGTCTGCGGGTGGTGCTGTTGGGCTTGGGTCTGTTGACGTTGCCGTTGATCGCGATAAGCGAGAAATGGGGCACCGGTTTCTGGCGTAGGTTCGGCTCCGGTGGCGGGCCGACGATATTGAATTAAGGTGATTTCCGTGCCGGAATTGGCCGTGATCCTAGCGACCTACAACGAAGCTGATAATCTSGGGCRGCTCGTRGAGGCTTTAGAAAGCCTAGAGATAGACCTGCAACTGGTGGTGGTCGACGATAATAGCCCAGATGGGACAGGTCTTATCGCTCAACAACTTTCCACGAGATTCGGCAACATTACCGTAGTAAACCGGCCGGGCAAACTGGGCTTGGGTTCAGCGTTACAATCTGGCATAGCCGCCGCGTTGAACGCCGGAGCCCAATATATTATTAGCATGGACGCCGATCATTCCCACGATCCGGCGGATGTCCCCAGGCTGCTCGCCGCDATCAAGACGGGTTCCGCCGACATGGTCCAAGGGAGCCGTTATGCGCCAGGGGGTGGCGTTGAAGGTTGGAACATCAAACGCCGGCTGCTAAGCCGGACYGCCAATCTSGTGTACCACTGGGGCGCCGGGACGCCCCWYGAGTGCACCACCAACTTTCGRGTATTTTCCYRCCGSGCKGCATCGGCGGTCCTGTCACGRGCTAAGGGTAACGGCTATGAGTTCATGCCCGAGTCTACGTTGCTAGTGCTGGCGTCCAGGCTCACGATTCAAGAGATCCCAATCACATTTACTAATCGCCGGCTTGGGGAAAGCAAATTAGACMAGAGGCAAGTGATAAAGGGCATACTGTTCTGTATCAGCGGCATATTCATGTACCGCCTTCGCATAGGCCGCTTCTCCAGACTCAAAGCGAAGGACGCGACGGRCGATCCAGATTCAACTATTTAGGCGTCCGAATCCGCCGRTCCAAATCATTGAAACCCAAACCGCCGGCGCGTGTTTCCGCTGGAGTTCAGCTCTGCTCTAACCCATCGGCAGTTGGATCGTTCCCAGGCCCGAATCGCTCGCACAAACACCGTCGCTTGGTCGCTAGACGCCGCGTCAAGAGAGCACCACACGCTGTTGGATGTGGACAAGCCACCGGCTGCGACGTACTATTCCCCCATCATGGCCAGCGACCGAATTCAACGCCAGATCGACCGTCTCCTAGACGAAGCTGACGAAGCTGCGGCCCGACAAGACTGGGAAATCGTCCGAGCCCGCGCACAACATGTCTTAACCTTCGACCCCGAGAACCGCGAAGGCCAAGCTTTCCTGTCCGCTGCCACGCGAGGGCTTGAAGGTCATCAGGCCGCCGTCGATCTCACGACCGTCGTGGAGCAACCTACAGCAGCTGTGGACGATGTCCAAGCTCAGGACAGTCTGGCGGGCGGCGTGTTTGTCGGCAGACTTCGGGAGATGGAYGACTTACAGGCCGCATTGGAAGACGCGTTGTCGGGCCGRGKCCGCCTGGTCRYSCTKKCTGGYGARCCRGGTATCGGCAAAACTCGGACCGCCCAARAGTTGGGCGTACTGGCCATGCAGCGGGGAGCCCTGGTGCTGTGTGGCCG
>NVSQ01000068.1 GCA_002401285.1 SAR202 cluster bacterium | reverse complement strand
TCCTTGTTTCGCCAACTGATAAGCGATGGAGCAGCCTATCACCCCGCCACCCACGATCACTACATCCGCGTTCTTTGAACTCAAATTTCCGGCTCCCGCCATTCGGCGATTCTGATCTATCCGCCTCGTTGGGACAAAAGGTTACTCCGCTTGTTCCGCGGTAACGCCCTGAGAAAGGCCAGTATACAATGCTGATACTCCAGCAAAGTTCTGAGGTTGCGGACCGGCGAGAGAATTCCTCAATGGCGAGCAGAGTCCACGCGCTTTAAATAAAAAACATTGGGAGAGATCAGTGACCGAATTCCAATTCTGCCCAAAGTGCGGCGATCGGCTAAATACGCTAAATGGACGTTTGGTATGCCAGGGATGTGGCTACATATTTTACCGGAATCCTGTTGTAGGAGTGGCGATGATCGTTCAAAAGGGGCGAACGATCCTCCTCGGCCGCCGTGCCCGCGGGCCGTACAAAGGGGCCTGGTGTATCCCTTGTGGCTATCTGGAGTGGGGAGAGGAAGTGCGGGCCGGGGCTAAACGGGAGTTCTTGGAGGAAACAGGACTTCAGGTAGAGGTTGGACCCGTCTATACCGTGCACTCCAATTTTCACAACCCTCAGTCCCTTACGGTGGGCATCTGGTTCCGTGGCAGCGTGATTGGCGGGAGTCTACAGGCCGCAGACGACCTGGACGCGGCGGACTACTTCCCGATAGATGCCTTGCCGGAAAATTTGGCCTTCCCTACCGACATCCTTGTATTGGAGCAACTCAGGCAGGAATCCTAAATTCCCCGCTTGACCCGTCGATGGACAATCCGCCTCCCTGAAGCTACTATTCCCTCATATTAGCCAGCGAGCGAATCCAGGGTCGCATAGACCGCCTCTTGGACGAGGTGGACGAGGCGATGAGGGAGCTCAACTGGGAGCAGGTTCGCGACCGCTCCCAAGCTGTTCTAGCTCTTGACCCCAACAACCAAGACGCCCTCACCTTCCTGGCCGCGGCGGAACGGGCACTGGGCGGTTCAACTGCTCCGACGACCGTTACCCATACAGCTCCCACACTTACTACGACTCCCGCCACAACACCAGACCAACCCACCTCCTTCGCCAACGGCCGTTACCAGGTCAAGCGGTTCCTGGGCGAAGGAGGCAAGAAAAAAGTGTACCTGGCCCACGACACAACGTTGGACCGGGAAGTGGCTTTCGCGCTGATCAAGACTGATGGTCTGGACGAGACCTCCCGCACCCGGATACAACGTGAAGCCCAGGCCATGGGCCGCCTCGGCTCCCATGCCCATATCGTCACCGTTTTCGATCTCGGCGAAGAAGGGGACCAGCCATACATGGTCACCGAACTCATGGGTGGCGGAGACGTGGAAGGGATTATTGAAGATGCCGAGAACCACCGGCTGCCCCTGGAACAAGCAATCAAAATCGCCCAAGAAGCCTGCCGGGGGATGGAGTTCGCTCACAGCCGGGGCATCGTCCACCGGGACTTGMAGSYKGSCAANNSGTCNNRMTAANNSTKCANSAYGRSWKAGCNRRKRKYGGTNACNKCRGCCTSRCCGNSRYCCYSGAMYGSTCNMYGCMKTWYYRTRSMWRRYATSANNRTAKGNCNACCGTATCCTACATGCCCCCGAAACAGGCCATGGGGGGCGAGGTAACGCCCAGGTCGGACCTGTATTCATTAGGCGCCATGCCCTACGAGATGGTCACCGGACGACCTCCCTTCCTGGGAGACGACTCGGTAGCCATCATCGGCCAGCACATCGACACTCCGCCAGTGGCCCCCACCTGGCACAACGGCCAGTGCCCACGGGCCTTGGATSCCCTCATCCTGCGCTTGCTGGCCAAAGACCCGTCGGAACGGCCAGATTCGGCCACCGACGCGCTATCCGCCCTGGAAGCCATCGACCTCACCACCAGCGTACAGCAAGTTGCGGCSGGGGTTGACGAGGCACACGCCCTGGACAGCCTGGCCGGCGGTGTGTTTGTTGGACGGCAACAAGAGATGGGAGAGTTGAAAGCGTGTTTGGAAGACTCTCTGTCTGGGCGAGGACGCCTGGTCACTCTAGTCGGCGAACCCGGCATCGGCAAATCCCGAACCGCGCAAGAACTAGCCACCTACGCTGGGTTGCGGGGATGCCAGGTGCTGTGGGGCCGGAGCTACGAAGAACAAGGAGTGCCGCCCTACTGGCCTTGGGTGCAGGCCATCCGGACCTGCGTCAGAGAGAAAGATCCCCAACAGCTACAGTCCGAGATGGGTTCCGGGGCCGCAGATATTGCCGAGGTGGTTTCAGACGTAAGGGATAGGCTACCCGGTCGGCCCCCAGCCCCCCAGCTAGAACCGGAGCAAGCCCGGTTCCGTTTGTTCGACTCCATCGCCGCCTTCCTCAAAACAGCRTCGCAACGCCAACCCTTAGTGCTGGTTTTGGACGACCTGCATTGGGCCCACCAGCCGTCCCTAGCCTTGCTCCAGTTCGTGGCTCGGGAGTTGGGCGGGGCGCGGCTGTTGATCATTGGCACGTACCGGGACATGGAATTGTCCCGACAACACCCGTTGGCCGAAGCCCTTGGGGAGTTGACCCGCGAGCGTCTGTTTCAGCGGGTGCTGCTACGGGGACTGACCCAGGAGGACGTGGGACGCTTCATCGAGATGACCTCAGGCAACAGTGCTCCACGAGGGTTGGTCGAGGCGGTGCATACCCAGACCGAAGGCAATCCATTATTTGTCACAGAAGTGGTACGACTATTGGTACAGGAGGGGGAATTAGGCTTAGAGCAGGTCCGAGAGACAGATTCCTGGACTATACGGATTCCCGAGGGAGTGCGGGAGGTGATCGGGAGGCGTTTGAACCGGCTGTCCCAGAGATGTAACGAGGCCCTGACTGTGGCCTCGATAGTCGGACGGGAATTCACGTTGGCCCAAATTAGGCCTTTGGTTGAAGAGGTAACCGAAGACCGTCTGTTTGAGATTCTTGAGGAGGCCCTGGCCGCTCGGGTCATTAAGGAATTGCCTCAGGCGGTGGGTCGCTACCAGTTCACCCACGCCCTGATCCAGGAGACGCTGGCAGATGAGCTATCAATCACCCGGCGGGTGCGGCTACACGCAAGAATTGCCGAGGCCCTGGAAGAATTGTACGGAGACGACGCCGAGTCTCACGCTGCTGARCTGGCCCATCACTTCGCCCARGCCCAGTCTTTGACCGGTCCCGAAAAAATGGTGCGCTACTCCCTACTGGYCGGCGAGCGGGCTTTGGCGGCCTATGCCTACGAGGCCGCACTTACTCATTTTGAAAGGGCCTTGGTTGCCCGGGACATARCCCTGTCTGGAACTGAGGCGGCTTCCGAGGAAGAGGCCGCGGCCTTGCTGTTCGGCCTGGCGCGGGCCCAGTCCGCCACAGCCATCGGCCATCAGCTAGTGGAAGCGTTCGCCACTCTAATCCGCGCCTTCGACTACTACGCCCAGGCGGGGAATGTCGCCCTGGCGGTGGCCGCCGCGGAGTTCCCAATCGCACCCACAACTAACCGGATTCTAGGTGTCGYCGAGCTTATGTCCYGTGCTCTAACTCTGGTTCCGGCCGATTCCCACGAGGCTGGACGCCTCCTCTCTCGCTACGGTGGCGTCCTTGGGGCTGTTGAATTTGACTACGAAGGCGCTCAAGAAGCGCTGGGGCGGGCGATGGACATTGCCCGGCGTGAGGGGGACGTGGTCTTGGAGATGCAGACCCTGAGTTATGCCGCCGTTGCGARCGGGGAACACCTCCACTGGCAAGAGAGCGTAGACAGCGGGCTGCAGGCCATCAAACTGGCCACCGGTGTTGAAAACCCCTATTCTGAACATGATTCTCGCTTCTGGACCGCGTTAAGTTTGCTTTAYATGGGTGATCTTGACGCGGCCCKCCCCCACACTTTGGTCCTGCGAGACCTGGCGGAGAGACGAAGCACYCCYCGACAGCTTGCTAGTCGCAGCTTACAGGCGATCACGTTTCTTTCATCCCTCGAGGGCGACTGGAAGTCARCCCGTGAATATAGCGATCGGGRCTTAGAGTTGTCACCCTTAAACACAATTCTCTTAGCGACCCGCGTTCTGTTGGAGCACGAGACTGGGGAGTTCGACCAAGGAGAAGTCTACCTAGAGCGGCTCCTAGAGGCGATGCGCCGGGCCGAATTCTTCGCGTCTGCAAGGACGGCTATGGCTCTAGCCGCAATAGCCCGCATCACGGGTGTCCCCAACCGCTTAGAGATAGCCGAGACAGCCGCCCAATCGCTTCTTTTAGAACAGTCTGTTACGCCTCTGGTCGCCATGTGGGCCAAGGCCGGGTTGGCCTTGCTGGCTGTGCAAACGGGCGACCAATCTGMTGCTGCGGAGCATTACTCTTATCTTCTAGGGCAGCAAAGCACGATGGCATCGACCGTTATATCGGCCGRYCGACTGCTTGGCCTCCTGTCACAGACCATGGGGGACTTGGACCAGGCAACCGAGCACTTCGAGGACGCCCTGGTCTTCTGCCGCGAGGCGGGTTACCGGCCCGAGCTGACGTGGACCTGCTGCGACTACGCGGACATGCTGCTGGAACGAGACGACGAAGGCGAAAAGTCGAAGGCCACATCCCTGCTTGACGAGTCCCTGGCCATCTCCAGCGAGCTGGGCATGCGGCCCCTGATGGAGCGAGTGCTGTCCCGGCGGGAGATACTGAAGGCGTAATTGACGTTAGGAATAAGTCTGAGGTGATGTTACGGTGGGGAAAAGAGTCCGAATGCTCTTCATCGGTAATAGTTTCACAACCAAGAATGACCTCCCAACATTGCTGAGCGATATCGCTCAAGCGGGCAAGGGCATCACTATCGAATCCAAGGTCATCTCAGCGGGCGGAGCATCTCTGCGTCGTCATTGGAACGCCGGTGCCGCGACTACGATTACCAGTGAGAAATGGGACCACGTCGTGTTCCAGGAGCAGAGCACGCTACCGGTCAAGAACTCCAATCGTTTCCATGAAAATGTCCGCGMATTCGTGCCCGCCATGAAGGAAAGCGGYGCKAAAATGGTCTTGTTTATGACCTGGGCACGCAAAAAGGAACCGGAGAATCAGGGTTTACTGACCGACAGCTACAACCAAATTGGCAAGGAGCTTSAGGCGTCSGTCGTCCCSGTGGGGACTGCCTGGCAGAAATTGCWTGCCAAACACGACAARCCGGTGTTACACGCTGAAGATGGCAGTCATCCAACTATCGCCGGGTCATACCTGGCAGCGTGCACTTTTTACGCTACTCTGTTCGGCGGAGATCCTACGAAGATCGAAACTGACCTCAGSAATGTGACTGATGAAGAACGAAAACTGCTGCAGCGAATCGCCATGACCGCCTGCCAGAGAYGAAAWCGTTTTGATACGACTTGGTGCTACCCAAGGTCCGAGTGTTCTTGGCCAAGGGCGTTATTCTAGCTAAAGCCCAACTATCCCGATCTGTACATAGGTGTATACCATGACTCAGCAGCAACCCCGCACCGGCCACCCCTACCACATGTACGACGCCATCCAGCGTCAGCCCCAGGCCATGGCGGAAATGTTGACCAAGCATGCCGAACGRGTGACCGAAGTGGCAGCCACCATCAAGGGAAAACGCCGGCTGTACTTAGTAGGCATTGGTACCTCCTGGCACGCTGCTTTGGTGGGTGAGTRCTGGTTTCGCCGGATGGCCCCAAGTTCATTGGAGGTACAGGCCTGGCATTCCTTCGAGTTTCACTCTTATCCACCCAAGGTGGGACATGACGACGCAGTGCTGGTCATCAGCCATAGGGGCACCAAGACTTACTCATATTTGGCTTTGGAGCAGGCCAAGGCCGCGGGGGCCTACACCATTTCCATAACCTCCAACCAGCCAGGAGAACGGATCCAGGCCGCAGACGATGTGCTGAATACCGTGGACCCGGAGGTGTCCGCCGCCTTCACCATCAGCTATACCTCGGCGTTAATGGTCCTAGGCATGCTGGCATCGGCCTTGACCGATGKGGGCAGTGACCGCGCTGCGGCCAAGGCGGGCCTGGMGATGGTCCCCGATGTCGCTGGCCGGGTTTTGGAAGGAGCAGATTCGATCCGGGAAGCTGCCGMTCGTTTCCAAGACCGGGAACGATTTATTTGCGTGGCCGCCGGGCCCAACACTGCCAACGCCTACGAAGTCGCCCTGAAGATAAAAGAAACCAGCCGGGCCAACAGCGAAGGCTTCCATGTGGAGCAAYTGCTGCACGGCCCTTTCTGCGAAGTGGACGGGCACTGCCTGGTAACCCTGGTAGCGCCGCCTGGCCCCGGCTACCATCGGGCTCTGGACGTAGCCCGGGCCTCGGCCGCCGTCGAGGCACCCGTATGGGCTTTAGTACAAGAAGGGGACACTCAGCTTTGTTCGGAGGCCACCGCGGCGTACCATCTGCCGGTGGTCGAGGARCTGTGGAGTCCCTTAGCATACGTTCTACCGTTGCAACTGTTTACCTATTACCTGTCCCTAGCCCGCGGCACCCAACCCGACCTCTTTCAGCAGGATATCCCAAAGCAAGCTGCCGCCAAARCCCACTAYGATTTGTGATAATCCTTAAATCTATCGGGCTGCTRRGGCTCAGGAAAAGAGAGGAGATGAAAATGGAACGACGAGTCCCCACCAAGGATGAAGTCTTAGCTTATTTGAAAGAAGATCGCAATTGGGGCCGCTGGGGCGCCGACGATCAGGTGGGCGCCGTAAATATGGTAACTGCCGAAAAACGGCTTCAGGCGACCCGGACTGTTAAAACTGGGCGGGCGGTGTGCCTGAGCAGGGAATTCCCCAAAACCCCGGCTCCTAACAACCCGACGCCAGCTTTACATTATATGAAACGGGTGGCCAGGGGGGAGCAAGCCGGGTATTTCGGAGACTTCTATGGAATCTCATACCACGGCACTGCCACCACCCACTTGGACGCCCTTTGCCACGTCTGGAACGAGGACGGCATGTGGAATGGCCGCCACCCAGACACCGCGGTCAATATGGACGGTGCTTTGTGGGGGTCCGTCGATCACTGGAAAGAAGGGATCATAACCCGAGGTGTTTTGCTAGACGTGCCCAAGCACCGGGGTGAGGCCTACGTAACCATGGAAAAGCCGGTTCACGGTTGGGAATTAGAGGACATCGCCGCAGATCAAGGCGTAACGATGGAGCCTGGAGATGCATTGATTGTTTACAGCGGACGGGACAAGTGGGACCAAGACGGCAACCCCCTCTGGGGAAGTGACCCGACGGCCCGACCCGGTCTCCACGCGTCGTGTTTGAAATTCATCCGCGAGTCGGATTGCTGCTTGCTGGTCTGGGACATGATGGACTTTACGCCTAATGGATATGACCTGGCATGGTCCGTCCACGGATCCATCTTCGCTTACGGTATCGGATTGCTGGACAACGCGTTGCTACAGCCGTTAGCGGAAGCGTGTATGGAAGAAGGGCAGTATGAGTTTCTGCTCACCGTCAACCCCCTACGGGTCGTAGGGGGAACCGGATCGCCAGTCAACCCCGTGGCCATCCTGTAATTCTCACCGCGGTATCCCCTTGAATTATCGCCTAAAGGAGACGAGCACATGGACGTAGCGATCCTCGATGATTATCAGGCGGTAGCCGAACAGATGGCTGATTGGTCCCAATTACCCTCTGGTATCAACGTRCRGTTTTTCCATGACCATWTMGCRGATGAAGACSAATTGGTGGAGCGGTTGAAGAACTTCCAGGTAGTMATGGGGATGCGGGARAGAACTCCTTTCCCYCRYTCAGTACTTGAKCGATTRCCRGAACTACGCCTCCTCGTYACGGCAGGGATGGGTAACGCGGTATTTGAYATACCTTCGGCAACCGAACTTGGCATCGTCGTCTCTGGAACAGGTGGCGTCGGAGAAGGCCCTACTGAGCTTACCTGGGGTCTTATATTAGCCCTAGTGCGGCGAATCCCGCAGGAAGACCGCCTAACCAGGGAAGGACATTGGGGCACAACGGTGGGGTTTGGGCTGAAGGAAAAAANCCTTGGGCTTGCTGGGGTTGGGACGTATCGGCTCCTTGGTGGCCAGAGTGGGCACCGCCTTCGACATGAACATCATCGCCTGGAGCCAAAATCTTACCCTGGAGAGGGCGGCAGAGTGTGGCGCTACTCTAGTAGACAAAGATACCTTGTTCAAGGATTCCGACTTAGTGTCGGTCCATGTCCAGCTTAGTGACCGGACCAGGGGATTGGTGGGAGCCAGAGAGCTAAGCCTGATGAAGCCTACCGCCTACCTGATCAACATATCCAGAGGACCGATCGTCGACGAAGCTTCGATGATTCAAGCATTAACGAGCGGGGCCATCGCCGGAGCTGGGCTTGATACATTTGACATTGAGCCACTCCCACCCAATCATCCTCTCCTGGGGTTGTCCAACACAGTGCTCACTCCCCATTTGGGGTATGTCACGGAGGATGGGTACCGGGTCCGCTATACCCAAGTGGTAGAAGACATCCGTGCATTTACCAGCGGTGAATCTATTAGAGTTTTGAATCCCCAGGTGCTGGAGTCGCCGCAACTGAGAGGACCGGCCTAACGATGACCACCCTGCCTCGATGGCACCCACCGGTTGGCTCGCTCTGGCGTGTCTTTGCCGGGAATCATCGAGGGGGAGGTAACGAATGTCGAGTAACCCTAGTGAGGGCACCCTTGTCGCCAATCATAATGGTCATAAACCTCATGAACCGGGTACCCGGCGATATAACYGGCGAGGAGGGCGCCCCGGCCTAAACGTAGACGCTACGGCGGTTTGTGACGCCTCCTAGGGGGCATGGTAGTGCAAYGCGGAGGCTATTTGGCAGGTCTGATGGATGTACCAGGAACCGGAGTTTGTCACAGGGTGACTTGACCCGGGTCTTCGATRGGTTCCGGCCGCACCAACCACGRCTCGGTGTGATGTKAGAAAATAATCGAMGATTACGACCGGCTGSCCAGTTATGCGGCGTAGGAGGGAATATGTCGGATGGGCAAGATACCGCCTGCTGCGCGCCGGCTCGGCCAGAGTCGAACAACCCATCGGTGGCCGCCACCGTCCAACCTCGGTCCAGGAACAGATCGACCAGAGGAATGGTTTTGATTCCTGGGGCTGAATATCTGATGGGAAACCAGGACGGAGAAGGTTACCCGGGAGACGGCGAAGGCCCCGTCCGAAGGGTTCGAGTCGACTCCTTTTACATCGACGTTGGTACCGTTACTAACGCCCAATTCGCCCAGTTCGTCAAGTCAACGGGATACAAAACCGAAGCGGAAACATTCGGCTGGTCTTTCGTCTKCCACTCTCTCGTGCCTCCCGGGGTGGCGGAGACAGTAAACAAGGCGGTCTTGGAGGCGCCCTGGTGGTGGCCAGTGGCCGGCACCTACTGGCGGCGCCCGGAAGGACCAGGTAGCAGCGTGGTAAAACGCCCCACCCACCSCGTCGTGCACGTCTCTTGGAACGATGCTGTTGCCTATTGCAAATGGGCAGGCAAGCGATTGGCTACCGAGGCGGAGTGGGAGTACGCCGCCCGTGGGGGATTGACACAGATGAAGTACCCTTGGGGCGACGAGCTAATGCCCGACGGCCAACACCGTTGCAATATCTGGCAGGGGCAGTTTCCCGAYAGCAACACCGGGGAAGATGGCTACATAGGCACAGCCCCCGCGCGGTCGTTCCCTCCCAACGACCTCGGSCTATATAATATCSCTGGAAACGTCTGGGAATGGTGCTCCGACTGGTTTAGCGCCACACGCCAATCAACGCACCTCCATGAAAACCCGACCGGCTCAGCTACCGGCAMGGCCAGGAGTATGAGGGGTGGTTCGTACCTGTGTCACTCTTCATACTGTAACCGCTATCGCGTCGCAGCCCGAAGCTCCAACACCCCCGACAGTTCCACTGGGAACCTTGGCTTCCGTTGCGTGAGGGATGCCTAACCTAACATCGTTATGCGGTCCCAATCTGCCCYTGAAGGAGTAAAGGTAATGCCGGACAAACCCAATCTGGTCTTCATTTTCAGCGACCAACAGCGGTTCGACACATTGCGGTGTTACGGCAACGAATGGATCCAGACTCCGAACCTTAACGCACTAGCTTCCCAGAGCTTTGTCTTCCGCAACGCTTACGTAACCCAGCCGGTGTGCACCCCCGCTCGGGCCTCAATCATGACCGGCCTCTGCCCGCATGCCGCCGGCCCCGTGGATAAATAGGGTGATCCTACCCCCCGGCACCCGTACCATCGCTGAGATGGTTTCGGCGGAATATCTGTGCGGCTACTTCGGTAAGTGGCACTTGGGCGACGATGTGATAGCCCAGCACGGGTTTGACGCCTGGGTGAGCACGGAAGACGGGAGATACTCCTAAGAGGCCGGCGGTTTGGGATCAGCGATCACCGTGCGGAAGAGCGTTACCATTCCACCTTTGACGGC